>JAZQUT010000046.1:0-37610 GCA_045631405.1 Acutalibacteraceae bacterium
CGCCCTGAACACCTGAGCTAACCATGCGATTGATAGCGTTTCCGCCGCCACCACCGACACCGATAACTTTAATCTGGGTTACATCTTCAAAATCGTTTGCAATTTCAAAGTTCATTTTTCTTCCTCCTATTTTATACATAAAAATACATAATACTTATATTACATCTTTTAAATATTAACACACAATTTGTACAATAGCAAGTTTTTTTGAGAATTTTTTATTTATTTTGTTATTTTTTAGCATTTTCCTTATTTTTGCTATTGTTCTTTGCATCATCAGAGCCTGATTTAAAGTAAACATAAGGCTCGGTTTTAAGGTCAAGTGTACCCTCGGAATAGGCGTTTATTTCATTTTCCTTTTCCAGAGCAGCAACTCCCCTTGCAAGCTTAGTTTCAATGTTTGTAAGGCTACCCACAGCAAAGGTTATTCTGTCATCGTACTTAATTTTGATGTCATTGATATTCTTCATATCAATTTCTGTAAGAAGCTGCATATTGGTATTTTTTATTGCTTCAAAAAGCTTTATAAGATCCTCGGTTTTCTTTTCGTCAGTTAAGACAACCCTTTCGCCCTCAATATATTCTTTGAGCTTTACATTGTTTATAACAGCAACATTTTCTTTTAAAATTGAAGCGTTTTTATCAAGAACCTTGCCTGTTTCATCAAGCAGAACGAAGCCCTTTTTTGTTGTAACTGCAGCAACCTCTTTTGCTGCTTCAACATTGATGATTATTGTATCGGGAAGCTTTCTTTCTATTGTTACACCTTTAATATAAGGCAATTCCTTAGAGAGCCTTTCAGAAAGCTTCTCCTCGTTTACCTTAAAAAGATTTTCACCTATTTCAATTTCACTTTTTTCAACAACCGTTTTGTCAGAATAAGCCTTATCACCACTTATAGTTATGGTGTTGATTTTAAAGAAAAGTGAAAAAACAAGAACCAAGCCCACACACATTACAACTGCTGCAAGTAAAATTGAAAGCATATTCTTTTTCAATTTTCTCTTACGGCTCATTTTCTTTTTATTTATTGAGCGAACCTCGTCTCTTGATAAATGGCTGCTATTATTTTTCTTAGGCGGCTTTATTACCGTCTTTTTTCTTGCTTTTTTACGGCCTTTGTTTTCCATTTTAATTCGCCTTTCTTCTTACATCTGCATTAAGCATTGAAAGATTATTTTCAAAATCCTCGTAGCCTCTGTCAATAAAGCTTGTGTTTCTGACTACTGTTACGCCATCAGCGCAAAGTCCTGCTAAAACAAGGGCTGCGCCACCTCGCAGATCAGGTGAAAGTACATCTGCACCATAGAGCCTTTCAACTCCGTCGATTACTGCGACTCTGCCCTCGGTTCTTATTTTTGCGCCCATTCTGACAAGCTCCGGAATATGCTTAAAGCGACTTTCAAAAATATTCTCAACTACAACGCTTGTTCCGTTTGCTACGCAAGCGAGAGTTGTGAAGGGAGCCTGAGCATCCGTTGGAAAGCCAGGATAGGGCTGAGTTATGATTTTATCTATTCGCTTCAGCCTCGTCGGAGCCTTTAGTCGAACCTCTTTACACCTGATATTTATATGACATCCTGCCTCCTCAAGAGGTGGAATAATTGCATTAAGATGAACGGGATTTGTATTCTCCAAATTAACATCCCCACCTGTTATAGCGCCTGCAATAAGATATGTAGCACAAGCGATTCTGTCGCATATAACAGAGTATTCGCAGGGGTTAAGTTTTTCCTTACCATTAATGGTTATAACGCTTTCTCCTGCACCGTAAATCTCCCCTCCACATTTGTTGAGAAAATCGCAGAGGTCGATAATTTCAGGCTCTCTTGCTGCATTGACAATTGTTGTTGTGCCACTTGCAGTAACCGACGCTAAAATCGCGTTTTCGGTTGCGCCAACGCTTGGGAACGAAAAGGTAATTTTCTTACCACGCAAGCCCTTCGGTGCAGTACAGATAAGTCTTCCATAGTCCTCGGAAATATCAACACCTAACTGCTTCATAGCGTACAGATGAAGGTCAATTGGTCTTAAGCCTATCTCACAGCCACCGGGAGCTGATATAACTGCAGTCTTTACTCTACCGAGAATCGCACCAAGGAAAATAACTGATGAGCGCATTTCTCTCATTAATCCCTCGGGAATTTCTGAAGAGGTAATATCTGTGCTATCAACAATAATACTGCTACCCTCTCGCAAAACCCTGCATCCAAGGCTTTTCAGTATTTTCACAGTACCTGCAGTATCGGACAAATCAGGACAATTATGTATTACAGACACACCGTTAACAAGAACGGTTGCTGCTAAAATTGGCAAAACGCTGTTTTTTGAGCCCTGAACACGAAGACTTCCACTTATACGGCGACCACCGTTAATTACGAAAGCAGACATAGTGTCGCTCCTTTCGGATTTACTCTACGACACATAATATGCTTTCTAAATTTTTTTGTTAATTATTTTTTGATTAAACCAATGACAATGTCACAGATTCTCTGAGCTGCATCGGTAACTGCCATTTTAAGAGCATTATCACCGATCTCTTTAAGAAGCGCCTTATCGGAAAGAAGTCTATCCATTTCTGCTCCCAATTTTTCACCACTAAGGTCCTTTTCCTCAATAATTACTGCAGCGTTGTTATTAACAAGTGCCATAGCATTATGGAACTGATGATTTTCAGTAACATTGGGTGAAGGAATAAGAATCGAGGGCTTACCGAGAGCCTCAAACTCTGAAAGAGAGGATGCACCTGCACGGCAGATTACAAGGTCTGCTGCAGAAAGGCATCTGTCCATATCATTTATATATGTACGAACATCAATATTCGCTTCACTATCGGGATCAACACCCTTTTCACGCATCTTGTCCGGAACCCAGAGTCCGTACTGACCTGTGGAAATAAGGTAGTTGTATTTATTTTTTCTGCCGTCTGCTACGGCATCGATAATTGCGTGGTTAATTGCTCTTGCGCCTAAGGAGCCACCCATACAAAGCACGAGAGGTCTTTCATCAAAGCCTAATTCTGCTCTTGAAACCTCACCATCTGCAGTAAGAAGCTCACCTCTTACAGGAAGACCTGTAATAATGGGCTCATTTTTGCATTTAAGGTGTTTTTTTGCAGCTTCAACAGTAAGCATTACTGCATCCACCTTTTCTGCAAGAGCCTTGTTTGTTACACCGGGGTATGCATTCTGCTCATGAATTGCAGTGGGAATTCCCATTTTTGCAGCCATACGGATAACGGGACCACTTACATAACCACCAAAGCCAACTGCTACATCGGGCTTGAAGTCATTTAATATTTTCTTTACTGCGCCTGAGCTTTTAAGAAGACGAGTAACAGTCTTAATGTTTGCTTTAATTTCTGCAGGAGAAAAGCCTCTCTTAAAGCCTGAAATCTCAATAGTTTTCAAGGGGAAGCCTGCTGCAGGAACGATTTTTGCTTCGATTCTGTCTGCAGTACCAACAAAGCAGATTTCAGCATCGGGATACTGTTTTCTTATTTCACCTGCAACTGCAAGTGCCGGATTAACATGACCACCTGTGCCACCTGCTGCGATTAAAACCTTCATAAACTCACACCTTCTGTTTTTTACTTTTACTGAATGAATAAAGTCGAGGCAAATTAGCCTGACGGGAAACACTTAACAAAAATCCCATTTCGCCCAAGGTTACGAGGGTTGAAGAGCCACCGTAGCTGAAGAAGGGCAAGCTGATACCTGTATTGGGAAGAGTATCAGTTACAACTGCTACATTAAGAGCAACCTGCAAGCCTATCTGTATCATAATACCGAAGGCAAGCAAAGCACCGAAACGATCTCTTGCTCTCATTCCTATATAGATACCTCTGAGAATCAGCACTGTGAAAAGACCAAGCACAAGGCAACAGCCTACGAAGCCAAGCTCCTCACCAATAATCGAGAAAATAAAGTCTGTATGAGATTCAGAAACATAGAAATATTTCTGCTTTGAATTACCGAGACCTGAACCAAAGAAGCCACCTGAGCCGAGAGCAAAAAGCGAATGGTTAGTCTGCCAACGCTTATCGGTATCGGTAAGATCCTTATTAAGCCATGAGCCGATTCGGTCTGCCATATAGTCCTTAAGGATCGGAATATCGTCATAAAAATTAATTACGATAACCAAGACGATTACTGCAGCAATTCCTCCAATTACGAACCATCTTGCTCTTCCCTCTCCCATCCAGAGCATTGCAACACCAAAAAGAAGAATAAGAATAGCACCTGAAAGATGGCTTCCCAAAAGAACGAAGCCTGCAGTCAACGCTATAAAGAACGCGTAGAAGAAAAGAGTAACTGTTCCCTCTGTAAAAACAATCTTGCCGTTTGTTATATCAGCAAGCTTTACTGCCCAGCTGACTCTCGAGGGTCTTGTGCTGACCATTTTCTTATGGTTTTTATCAAGACCTGTTGCACAGAAAAGAACAACTGCAAACTTTGCAATTTCCGAGGGCTGAATATCAAAGGGACCAAGGTCTAACCAACGGTTGATTTCGCCACCCTTGATTTTACCAATTATAATTGTCAGCAAAACAAGTCCCCATGAGCCCACAAGAGCAATATTTGCAAAGTATTTCAATTTTTTATAATCAAGACGGGAAAAGGCATACATTACTATAAGACCCAAGCCCATAAATATTATTTCTCTGAAGAAAAAGTGAAGACTTGATTCGCCTTCAGTTTCATAATAGGAATAGGCGTAGCTTGAGGACAAAAGCATAACAAGACCGAATGCCATTAACCCCAACATTATGATAAAAAACGGTATATCCATTCCGTTGCTTACAAACAAACCGGAAAGTAACTTGTTCTTTTTATTCATAGCCGACTCCTAAAAATAATTTCGTTTAAATTTTCTTATTTCATATTGCCGAAATAAATGAGAAGAATTGCAGCAATACCACCTAAAAGGTTTACAAGAGAGAAGATTTTAACAATCTTAACCTCTTTCCAACCACACATTTCAAAATGGTGATGAATAGGTGCCATTTTAAAAATTCTCTTACCGTGTGTGAGCTTAAAATAACCAATCTGAATAATATCAGAGCCAAACTCTGCTACATAGATAATACCGATAAGTAAGATAATAAAGGGACAGTCAATTGCATAAGAAAGAGCAACAACCATACCACCGAGGAACATTGAGCCAAGGTCGCCCATCATAACCTTTGCAGGATGCCAGTTCCAGATAAGATAACCAATAAGGCCACCTGCAAGGGCTGCTGCAAGAAGGCTTACGCCTAAGCAATTGCGAAGAGCACCAACAACAATAAAGCTTACTGCTGCAGTTACTGTTACTGAGCCACAAAGACCATCGATACCATCAGTAAAGTTTACTGCATTTGTTGTGCAATAAATAACACCAACACCGATTACCCAGAAGAAAATTTTTGTTTCTATCATACCAACAAAGGGAATGAACATACTGCCTGTGGGGTCATTGATGTAAAGAGTAAGAAGATAACCACCCATAAGAGCTATCTGAAGAACTGTTTTCTGTAAAATGGTAAGACCCATATTACGCTTTTTAACAACCTTGATATAGTCATCAAGGAAACCGATGAATGCAAAGCCGATAGCCATAATAAGACCACCCCATACCTTGATATTCATTGATTTTGCAACGATTTCATTTGTGCCGATGATGTCGCCTCCAAGAAGCTTATCAATTAAAACAACAACACCGAAGGCAACAAGCGTACCAACAATAAAGAGAATACCACCCATTGTAGGTGTACCCTGCTTATTTTTGTGCCATTTGGGGCCGATTTCAAGAATAGTCTGCCCGAATTTGAGCTTATGTAAGAATGGAATTACCACATAGCCCAAGGCGAATGAAATAGCAAAAGCAACAACTGCTGCAACTGCACAAGCGATTATAATATTCATACTTCCCACTCCTTATAAAGAGATGTAAAAATTTCTTCCATTTTCATTCCACGGCTGCCCTTGAAGAGAACTGTGTCCCCTTCCTCAAGGCTTTCGCGTAAATAATCGGTTAATTCTGCCTTATTCTGAAATGCCTTTGCATTTCCACCATTTTCAATAAAGGCCTTTGCGATTTCCTCTGCAGCCTCACCGAAGGTAACAACAAGAGCACACTCTGTTTCAGCCGCCTTTTCGCCAACTCTTCTGTGAGCCTCCTGACTGAAATCACCAAGCTCAAGCATATCACCTAAAACTGCAACAGTTCTTCGGATTTTAAGGCTTTTGAGAGTTTCAAGAGCTGCACACATACTATCAAGATTAGCATTGTAGCAGTCCTCAATAAAGGTCATACCCTTAACTGATGTTATCTTCTGTCTCATTCCCTCGGGAGCGAAATTTCTAAGTCCGCTTACGCACTCCTCAAGGGTCATTCCTAAAAGAAGACCAACTGCAATAGCGCACAAGCCATTATAGACATTATGTATGCCCTGTGAGGGAACAAAGGCTCTCGCTGACTGATCCTTATATTTAACTGTAAAGCCACTACCCAATGAGGTTGGGTCGATGTTATCTGCAACAACATCGCCACCGTCAAGACCGAAACGGATTACCTTATAGTCATCTGCCTGAACCTTGCCGAGAATATCGCTGTCACCGTTAATTACAAGGGGTGAGCCTGCCTTCATACCGTCAAGAATTTCAGATTTTGCTTTTAAAATACCGTTTCTTGAGCCTAAATTCTCAATATGAGCAGTACCTACATTTGTTATAACACCGATATCAGGACAAACAGTCTTTGAAAGTCGGGAAATCTCACCAAAATGGTTCATTCCCATTTCAATTACTGCAGCCTCGTGTGTATTTTCTAATCTGAAAAGTGTTTTTGGAACACCGATTTCATTATTAAGGTTACCCTCTGTCCTGAGAGTATTGAATTTTTCGCTTAAAACTGCATAAATCATACCCTTTGTTGTAGTTTTACCTACGCTACCTGTAAGAGCTACAAAGGGTATATTGAAATTTTGTCTGTACCCTGCAGCAATATCTAAGAGAGCCTTACCTGTATCCTCAACAAGAATAACTCTCTCGTCCTCACCCTCATATCTTGAGCAGACAACTGCCTTAGCGCCCTTGCTCAACACATCCGGAACGAAATCATTTGCATCAAAGCGTTCACCCTTAAGGGCGATAAAAAGTGTACCTGCGTCAACATCACGGCTATCTGTTGAAATCTTTTCAACAAAGCCGTCAGAAGCAGTCCGAGCACCACACCACTCTGCTATTTTCTTAAGTGATATTTTTTCCATTAAAAACCACCCTCAAGCACATTTGCTACAACCTCGCGTTCATCATAATGAACACGCTCCTTACCAATAACCTGATATGTTTCGTGACCCTTACCTGCAAGAAGAATTGCATCATCCTTCTCAGCAATTGAAATTGCTTTCTTTATTGCCTCGCTTCTATCAACTATGGTAATTATTTCCTTATTTTCTATATCTATTCCCTCAAGAATATCCTTGATAATCTCTTCTGGGTCTTCTGTTCGGGGATTATCGCTTGTTACCACCACAACATCGGAAAGCTCTGCAGCTATTCTACCCATTTTGGGGCGCTTTGTTTTATCTCTGTCGCCACCACAACCGAAAAGAGTGATAACTCTGCCCTTTGTAAAGCCACGGACTGCATTGATGGCCTTTTCAAGACCGTCAGGACTGTGGGCATAATCTATTATAACACTAAAATCTGTATTTGTCTTTAAAACTTCAACTCTTCCACTTACACTTTTTGCATAAAATGCAGCGTTGATTACCTTTTCCAAGTCAAAGCCTAAATTATTCACAACTGAGATAGCAGTAAGAGAGTTATAAACAGAAAATCCTCCGGGAATATGGAAAACAACTCTCTGACCGTTAAGGTCATACTCTACTCTGTCGGAGAAAAGCTGAACATTTTCTGCCTTATAGTCAGACTCTTCGTTAATTGAATAATCTGTTGAAGGCGCTTCAATACCCTCTCTCATAAAGGCTGAAGCCTCGTCATCGTTATTGAAAATCGCTTTATCGCAATTGATAAACAAATTCTTTTTGCATTTTTTATACTCATCAAGAGTGCCGTGATAATCGAGATGGTCCTGAGTAAGATTTGTGAAGGCACCAACAACAAAATGAATGCCTGCAAGACGCATCTGATGGAATGCCTGAGAGGAGGTTTCCATTACACAATACTCAATACCCTCGTCAACCATCATTTTGAAAAGCGCGTGCATATCATAGGGGTCGGGAGTTGTAAGCTCTGTATGGAAATCCTTATCACCAACCATATTTTTTACAGTACCGATAAGACCACTCTGAACACCAAGCTCCTTGAGAATGTCCTTGATAACAAATGCAGTTGTGGTTTTACCATTTGTGCCTGTGATACCGATAATTTTAAGCTTATCTGCACCTCTGCCGAAAAGGTTTTTGCACATAATTGCATATGCCTCACGGGTGTTCTCAACAATAATCTGCTCCTTAAGACCTAAATCTCTTGTTACGATTACTGCCCTCGCACCCTGCTTGAGCATATCCTCTGCAACAGAGTGACCGTCAAAGCGAGCGCCTGTTATACAAACAAAGGCACAGCCTTCCTTAATATTACCTGTTTTATCGGTAACATCACTTATTTCTCTGTCCTCATAGGAGTTGAGGACCTTTACGTCTTCTAAAAGTTTTGAAAGGAGCATAAATTTAACCTCCGATTTTTTGTAAGATGCCAGATACCAGATACCAGATGCCAGTTTCAAAAGAATTAGTCATCCTGTACGCCACTTGTTGTCTTAAAGTAAACTGTAATAGTTGAACCAAGCTCTGCTTTTGTGCCTTTATCTATACTCTGACGGTAGGAAACAACCTCACTACCGAGAGCAGCACCTGAAACCTTGATATTATAGCCTGAATTTACTGCTCGCTTATTAGCCTCGCTGATGCTCAGGCCAGTAAGATCAGGAATTGTTGAGGTGGTTGAAAGGCTTCCTGTTTCGGTGTAAAGAATAACAACACCATCCAGAGGAATGCTCTGATCCTTTGCAGGATACTGAGAAACAACCTTATCACCGTTACCTACAACTCTTGCATTGAAGTTATGCTTTGAAAGAGTGTCCTTTGCTGCTGCAACGCTCATTCCGTTAACATCGGGAGTTGAAGCGTTAAGCTTTGCAAGCTCTTCGTCTGAGTAAACAGGCTCAACATTCATATATTTAAGAGTCTGCTCGATTACAACACCTGCAACGGGAGCAGCAATAGCGCTACCACCGTGGTTTGCAACCTGAGGCTCATCTATGATTATAAGAACTGCTATCTGAGGGTCGTCTGCAGGTGCACAGCCAACGAAGGAAGCAATATACTCGCCGTCAACTGTAAGCTTTTCTGATGTACCTGTTTTACCTGCTACACGGTAACCGGGAATATAAGCATTTCTACCTGTACCACCGTCAACAACCTGCTCCATCATTCCAAGAACTGCATTTGCAGTGCTTTCTGAGATAACCTGCCTTTTTACTGTGGGAGTTTTTTCATAAACGGTGTTGCCCTCCTGGTCTATCTGCTTAGCAACCACATAGGGTTCCATAAGCTTACCACCGTTTGCAACTGCAGAAACTGCTGTAATCATCTGAATTGCACTTACCTGGAAGGTCTGACCGAATGCACTTGAGGAAAGCTGAGAGATACCCATATCCTCTTTCCTATGGTAGGTAACGCCACCAACGGGATTTGCTTCTGCAGGTAAATCAACCTTAGTTGTTTCTGTGAAGCCGAACGCCTCAAAATATTTATAGAACTTCTCTGTTCCAAGCTTCTGTCCGATTGTGATAAAGAAGGGGTTACAGGAGTTTACAAGGCCCTGAGTAAGCGTCTGAACGCCATGACCCTCACGCTTGTGACAATGAATTCTGTTATCGGCAACCTGAATTGCACCCACGCAGTTGTGAGTTGAATTGAGAGTTACAACACCCTCCTCAAGACCTGCTGCACCAGTAAAAATCTTGAAAACTGAACCGGGCTCATAGGTATCGCTGACAACCTTGTTACGCCACATCATATAAACCTTTTCGTTATACGCCTTGGCATATTCATCTTTGTCCTTAATCTTTTTAAGCTCCTTTAAGGTAGCCTTATCTGTGATAACTGCAGGATTATTAAGGTCATAGTCAGGCATTGTTGCCATAGCAAGAATTGCGCCTGTGTTAACATCCATAACAATTCCGTAAGCAGAGGCAGCATCATTATCCTTAACAGCCTGAGAAAGACCCTTTTCGAGATAATGCTGAATTGTTTTGTCCAAGGAAAGCACAAGGCTTGTTCCCTGCTCTGCGTCGAACTTTGTTTCGTAGTTAGTTGACATCAGGTCGCTATGACCGTCACGGGCAGTAATAATTCTACCAGGAACACCTGTAAGAGTATCGTTGTACTTGAGCTCAATACCAACTCTGCCGTCAGAATCAACATTTGTCATACCGATAACGGTTGATGCAAAATTACCATAAGGATAATATCTCTTGGTATCAGGGTCTATGCAGACAATTGCATACAAATCATTTTCATTGATAAACTCCTGAACCTTTGTTTTTGTGCCATATTCTATTTTGCCCTTGATTTTTACGTAGCCATAATCCTTATTGCCGATTTTGTTATAGATATCCTTCCATGTAAGGTCATCGTCCTTAAGGATTTTAGCAAGACCCTTTGAAATGAGCGTTCTCTGAGCCTTATCTTCAATCTTGGAGGGGTTCACATAAACGAGCCATGCAGATGCACTTTCTGCAAGAACCTCCATATTGTTATCGTAAATCACGCCTCTGTCAGCAGGAATTTCAGTATCGCTGAGCTGACCTGATTCTGCAAGAACCTTATACTCATCTGCATTAAAAATCTGGAAATAGGCAAGGCGCATAATATCCCCACCAAAGCCCAACAAAAGCAGAATTGCGACTGCAATTGCGCATCTTTTTTTCAAATTTTTATTCACACGATTCATAATAAAAACCTTCCAAAAAAAGTACAAAATGAGAGTCGAAAACTCAACTCCCATAAATACATATTTTTATTTAGAAAATATATGCAAACAGCTGTTTGATTTTCTTGGAAATATCTTCCTGTCCACCGACAGTTCTATCTCCGGACACAACTATTTCATCGCCCTCGGATAAATCTATATAGCTGATCTGATAGCTTTCAGCCTTAACCATACCGAGCACGTTTTCTGCATAGCTTTCTATTTTATCAGACGAGATTTTGCTGCTGAGCTCTGCGTTGAGCCTTACAGCCTCGCCCTCCTGAATATCAATTTTACTTTCAACAGATGCTATCTGCTTATCAAGAGCATTGATTCTTGATTCCATAACAAGCAAACCGAGGAAACACAAGCAACCTGCAATACAAGTAAGAATAAGCTGTTTTGTAAGCTTATTGATTTTTACAGATGTGGCTTTTCTTTCAACGGTCTGACTCATACCATTTACTTCAACTGCAGTTGTTATCTTCTTCTGCACCTTAGGTACAGCCTTAGTAACAGGTCTTGCAGTCTTAGCAGGCTTCTGAACCTTTTTAGGCTGTTCGATAACCTGAGGCTCGAACAAAGAAAGGTCATACGCTGCTGAGCTTCTGTAAGTTGCCATATTATTTCCTCCTATTTCTATTTCATATCAATATTTTACAGCTTCTTTGCCGTACGCAGCTTTGCGCTACGGCTTCTGTTATTTTCAGTTACCTCTTTACCGGTTGCCTTTACGCCTGAGGATTTAACCAACGCCTTCGGAGCTTTGCCACAGACACAAACAGGGAAATCCTTGGGACAAGTGCAGCCCTCTTTTAATGTTCTGAAATAATCCTTAACAATTCTGTCTTCTAAAGAATGGAAGGAGATTATCGCGAGAACACCATCCTTATTAAGCACCTCAAACATATCGGGCAAGGTGTTTTCAAGAACAGTCAGCTCTGCATTAACCTCAATTCTTATTGCCTGAAAGGTTTTTCTTGCAGGATGTCCGTTTCTTCTGAACTTTGCAGGAATTGCATTTGAAACAATTTCTGCAAGCTCCAAGGTTGTTTCTATTCTTTTTTTATCTCTCGCTCTTACTATTGCGCTTGCAACAGAGCTTGCGAACTTCTCTTCGCCATATTTATTTATTACATTAAATAATTCTCTTTGTGAGTAGGAATTAACGATATCCTCTGCCGTTGTCCCCTGCTGACTCATTCTCATATCAAGGGGAGCATCATAATGGAAGGAAAAGCCTCTCTCAGCTGTATCAAGCTGATGACTGCTTACACCTAAATCGGCGATTATTCCGTCAACACCATTTACATTAAGATCTGCAAGAGTTTTTTTGATTTCAGAAAAGTTACTGTGAATAATAGTAACTCTCTTATCATCCTTAAAGCGATTGGTTACTGTTTCAATAGCATCAGGGTCTCTGTCAAAGAGAATCATTCTGCCATTCTCACCAAGCTTTTTCAAAACCTCTGCAGAATGGCCACCACCACCTGCAGTGCAGTCAACATATACTCCATCGGGTTTAATATCAAGCGCTTCAACTGATTCTTCAAGAAGAACCGAAATATGATTAAATTCCATAGTCTTTAGAAATCAATGTTAAGCGACGCGGTAGGAGTAACATCCAGAATAGCCATTTCCTTCTCCCACTCGGCAGGTGACCAAATTTCAATGTGTCTTGTATTACCAACGATGCAAACCTCGTTTTCAATACCTGCGAATTCCTTAAGTGCAGAGTTAAGAGTAAGTCTGCCACCCTTGTCTATTTCGCCATAAACAACACCTGAGAGAATCTTTCTTGAAACTCGTCTTGTTGTTTCGTCGTGCTGATCGCCCTTTGTAAACTGTTCGTACAATTCGTTCCAACCCTCTTCGGAATACATATACAAGCACTTGGTGCTGGGGTCGGGTGATTTAATTAAATATGCTTCAACGCCCATTTTTGCACGGAGAGAGGCAGGAACCTTAAAGCGATTCTTTTCGTCGAGGGTATGATTAAACTGACCACAGAACATATGCCGAACTCCTTTCAAAATGGTGTTTTTTGTGTCAAAATCAGGACACTTTGACCCTATTTAGAACACTTTGCTCCACTATTATAGAATTTCCACCTAAAAAAGTCAATAGTTTTTGCATAAAAAAAGAGGCAGTTTCAAGCATTTTTTGCTTGAAACTGCCAATTTTTTCATTTATTGAATTTTAGTTGATTTTTTCTAACAAATCCACAGCCTTTTCTGCAATAACTCTTGCTGAATCGGTTGAGATTTTGTCTGTTTTATAGCTGAAGAAAATCTGAGCCTTATCGCCCTTTTCAACTAGGGTAATCATTGTTGTCGCGCGCATTTTAAGAGGTTCCCAAGGGGTAACGCTTTTAAAAGCATCAAGGCCTGCCCAGAATTTCTGATTAAGGTTAAAGGAGCAAAACTCCCCTACAACCTCATTTGCACAACCATAGACCTCTGCAAGCTTTTTTGAATACTTATACCTGAGCTCCCCTGCGCAATAGATATACTGAGAATCCTGAAAGGCTGGTGAAAGGCGCATAAGCAGATATTCACTGAAGAATACCTTGAAGGCGCTTGTAGCTCGCTTATAAATTTCCTTATGAAAGCTATTTGCTCTGTCTGTTAAGGCGCCTGAAGCGTTTTTCTTTTTCTCCTCAACCACCACAAAGCCGTTATAAGCGCCCACCTGCATTTTATCGCCATCAGGGAAGAACACTCTTTCATTTGCCTGAACATTAAGCTTTCTGTACTTTCTTTTTCCACCAAGAGTCTCTGTCAGGCTCTTATAAAAGGCAAATGCCACCAAGGATGACACATCCACACATTCTCTCTCAGCAAAGCATTTCAGAGAGGTCATAATCTCTTCGTTTACCTCAAGAGAAATTGCATCGGCGTTCCCCTTGCGAGACAAATATTTCTCACGGGCATTTTTATAATCGGAATAACTGAAGCTCCTTGTTTTTTTCTGCCATCCCATTTCCAAATCAGAGGCAAGCTTATCAATAACAGGTGACACAACACTTGCAGGCAGCTGTAAGGCTTCCGAAATCACCTTAATTTCTGCAGGAACAACGGACAGGTTTTTCTTCTGATATATAGCCATAAGCTCCGATGCAAGATTCATTAGAGTACGGCAATCAGCAACAGCTGTATGAGCAAATATTCCGAGAGTATTTTTATTGATTATAACAAAGGTAAAAAGCTGCTTACTGAAATCAAAGCCGTTGAAGGTTATATTCTTCAGATATTCGCTCTTATCGCCCTCAAAAGCCTCAAGAGCAGGCTGATGCATTTCAGGAACCATATAGCCCTCTCCGTTTTCACAGAGCTCAATACCACAGGTTAAAATCGGCTCCTTAAGAATAAGGGCTTTTAACGCCTTTTCACATTCTGCAATATCAAAGGCCTCTTCAACCTCACCTAAAAAGCCCACACAATTATCGAACTCAAAAAGACGATTTCTTGTTAAGCCTAATTTGAATTTTTCAGACATTCTTATTCCTCCGAATCAGAGCAACGGGTGATTTTTTCAATCAACGCCTGCTTGATTCCCCAAAGCTTGCCTGAGAAATCCACATAGTATTTATGAGGATTTTCAAATCTTGTAACCTCTTCCCAAAGGGCAGAAACCTGCTCGTTACAATAAGCTCTCACCTCTTCAAGAGAGGGCGTTTTATAAACACACTCGCCGTCCTTGAAAATCTCAACAAGCATTTCACGGGCAACGAAATTATCAACTGTTTTTCTCTTCCATGTAAAATCGGGGTCAAAAAGAGAATAGGTTTTCTCGTCGCTGATGCTTTCGCTATCCAAGGTAAGAACATCAGCAATAGCCTTGCCACTTTCCATATCGAAAAGGCGCCATACTCTCTTTGAGCAGGGAGTTGTAATCTTGTGCACATTATTACTAACCATAATAGCAGGCGTTTTAACTCCGTCCTTTTCGGTTTCACAGAGCTTATAAACACCATCAAGGACAGGAGAAGATGCAGATGTAAGAAGCTTTTCGCCTACAATAAACCCATCTATTTTAGCACCCTGATTAAGCATATCCTTAATAAGAGTTTCGTCAAGAGAGTTCGATGCATAAATATCGCAATCAGGGAAACCTGCCTCGTCAAGCATACGTCTTGCTCTTTTTGAAAGATAGGTCATATCGCCACTATCTATAATAACGCCTGCAGGTCTTAAGCCCTTAGGAATAAGAACTGCATTAAATGCCTCAATTGCATTTTTGATACCACTGTCAAGGGTATCGTAGGTATCAACAAGAAGGGCGCCCTCTTCGCCGTGCTCCTCAAGATAAGCCTTGAAAGCCTCAAGCTCATTATCAAAAAGCTGAACCCAACCGTGACCCATCATTGTAACAAGAGGGATATCATATTTTCTTGATGCAGGATAAAGTGTTGTTGCATTAACGCCACCAACAAAGGCAGCTCTCGCTCCGTCTATAGCAGCGTCGAAGCCATGGGCACGCCTTGCACCTGACTCAAACACCTTTCTGCCCTGAGCAGCTCTTACAACTCGGTTTGCCTTTGTTGCAATAAGTGTTTCGTGATTAATAGTATTAAGTAAAAGAGTTTCAATAAGCTGAGCCTGAATAGCAGGACCCTGAATTTTAACAATAGGCTCGTTGGGGAAAACCGGTGTTCCCTCAGGCATAGCATAAACATCGCAGCTGAACTTGAAGTCTCTGAGATATTCAACAAGTTCTTCAGAAAAGCCAAGCTCCTTAAGATTCTCCAGCTCCTCTTCACCAAAGGAAAGAGCTGAAAGCTTTTCTATAAGCTGATGAAGACCGGACATAACTGCAAAGCCACCTGAATCGGGTAGCTCTCTGAAAAACATATCATAGGTTACAAGAACATCTGCCATATTGGAGGAAAGCAGACCCTCTGCACTTGTAAGACAATTATAATCAGCAAAAAACTCTTTACCGAAGCTCATATTATACCTCCGAAAACGAGATTAGTTTCAATGCTTTTATTTTAGCACAACAAAGTAGTTATAGCAATTATTTTTCAGATTTTAATAATAATATTTACCAAAATATTCAACACTTGATATTTTTTTGTTGAAAAAAGCTTTTAGTTGTGATAATATAGTTTCACAGGCACAAAAATTGCGCCAATAATAAAAAGGAGTACCGATTATGAGAGTTAGAAAACAACCAATCGGCACTCGCAACATCTGTGGAGCCAAGGTCGAGGAAAGACGCAAGGAAATCGGGATGAAACAAAAGGACCTATTAACTCAATTGCAGATTCGCGGTGTCGATCTCAATTCTTCAGGACTTTCAAAATTAGAGGGTCAGGTCAGATCCGTTTGTGACACGGAGCTTATCGCTTTGTCTGAGGTTTTAGGCGTTTCTGTTAACTGGCTTCTGGGATTAGAATAAGAAAAAAGCTGATTGCTCGTTATGAGTAATCAGTTTTTTCATTTTTTACCACATTTATTTAATTTCAAATTTCAAAATATATTGTATAACACCTTTGCATCTCACAAGCACCATATTATGATTTTGTTGATTTTTGTCGAAATGTATGTTAAAATTACTCAAAGAGCGAAAGTGTGGTTTGACGATATGTTATTATGCAACAGATTAAAACAATTCAGAAAATACAATAAATTAGATTGCAAGCTTCTTGCAGAAATCCTCGGAATCTCTGAGGAGGAATACAAGGATCTTGAAGCCAACAAGGCAACACCCACAATTGATATGATTCAGACTCTTTCCATGCTTTACAAGGTTACAATTGACGAGTTTTACGGCAACGCTCCCCGTCTCTCCCTTCACAGCGAAGAAAATAATATGATTTTCGATGATGTTGACGAGACCACCTTGAAAATGGCTGATTTATCCTGGGAGGAGGCTCAGCTCATCCTCTATTACCGAACCAAAAACGGCGAAGAGAAGGAAGAGCTTATAAAGATGCTTTTAGAAAAAAGTGAATAAAAAACAACCCCTTCAATTCCAGATACGGAGCTGAAGGGGTTTTTATTCATAAGATATAAAGATTAAAGCTTAACGATTTCGCCCATCATACCGGGTGTTGCAAAAGCAGCGTTGCTTTCATCAGTATCGATATGCATTGCAGGAGCAAAGTTAGGATGAACACGGCAAACAACATCACCGAAGATAAGTGAACGGCCATCAGATTCAACCTTAACACCAACAACCTCTTTATCTTCAACGCCGAATTCTGCTGCAGCATCAGGAGTAAGGTGGATATGTCTCTTAGCAACGATTACGCCCTCTTCAAGCTCAACCTCGCCCTTAGGACCAACAAGCTTGCAAGCACCACTGCCTGCGATATCGCCACTCTCTCTTACGGGAGCAACAACGCCGATTGAACGAGCATCAGATGCAGAAATTTCAAGCTGAGAAGCAGGTCTTGTGGGACCAAGAATTGAAACTGCAGGGAACTGACCCTTAGCACCGATAACAGCAACTCTTTCTTCACAAGCGAACTGACCAGGCTGAGAAAGGTCTTTTTTAGGAGTAAGCTCGTAGCCTTCACCAAAGAGAATATCGAGATCCTCTCTTGATACATGCACGTGACGAGCAGATGTTTCAATAAGTACCTTTGACATTTTAAAATCCTTCTTTCAAAATACAAGTAAAACTTGCTTAATTTTTACATCAAAGATTATACACAATAACCAATATTTTTGTCAAGTTAAGAAGAAACAATATTCTGTATTGAAAACAGATTTTTTATGTGCTAAAATTATAAATTGGAAAAATAAAAATACGTGGACGGTGTCTTTATGTCATTTTTAAATGCAATACTTTCTTTGTTTTTGGCATTTATTTCCTTTTTTAACATTTTTGGTGAATCTCACCATGTTTCTCAGGGTGTATCAAAAGAAAACTTCACCTACCTTGAGTACCCTGAAGATGCAATCATAAATCCCTCAGATGTGGGCTTGTCGTTGTCGCAATTTTTAGCCCGTGCAGATGATGACGGCGACGAACTATATGTTAATGCTCAGGGCTATCAGGACATTAACGGTATTATCGACTCCCCCTATTTCACCGTCCATATTGAAAACGAGAAAATCCCTGTATATGGCACATCTGTTTTCGTTGGCACAACTCAGAAGGGTGCTTTACATTCCTTCTGCGAAATCTATGTTGACACAAGCAAGGATTTCAGTCTTTCCCTTCAGCTAAATTCTCGTGGCTTTATTATGGAAAAGGTTAAGATTATGCCAAGTCGACTGGATTTTGAGCCAATTTATAAAAATACCGTCCTTAACGGTAAAATCACCGAATTGGGAACATACACCTTCGTTTTCAACAACGATGATCAAGAGCATGGCTTCACCCTTTTTGTAAGGGAGCTTGTTGACGAGGATGCAGAAATCAAGAAATATCAGGATATGGGCTACAATGTTGTTCCCGTTGAAAAGGGCTTCCACTCCTCTGATGCATACTTTGATTTCTGTGGTTGGAGCAACACAGTTTTCTATCTCAAGAGAGGCTCATACCTTCTTGCAAGGCACACTATTGACATAGCAAGTGACAGCGACAATCACGAAAACGCTAGCAAAAAAGAGCAGAATTTAATTGATGCAGGACACTTGCCAATGGGTCTCACCCGTTGTCCTTACCTGAACCTTACACTCTGTAGCAATGTTAAAATTGTGGGTAGTGGTGTTGTTGACCTTTCACACCTTGACAGAGCTGAAAGACGAGGAATTGCTATTGCATACGCAAACAACATTGAAATCAGTGGTGTTAAGTTCATCAACTCTCCCGAATGGACATTCATTACATACGATAGCGAAAACATCACAATCAAGGATGTTGATATTTTCGGCTACAGACAGAACTCTGACGCTTTCGCAATCTGCAACACAAGAAATGCCACAATTGACAATTCCTTCTGCCGAAGTGGTGACGACCTCTTTGATGTTAAGGCTGCAGGTGGTCGCGAAGAGGCAGTAAGCAACAACATTACCTTCACCAACTGCACAGCATGGAACGGCAAGGCAAGATGCTTCGGTATCTGTGGCGAGGTTGAAAAAAGCATTTCAAATGTTACCTTCAAGGATTCCTGCGTTGTTTTCCATGATGCAACATGGGATTACGACAGAATCTCAGCTCTAGCAATTATTGCCGAGGTTGGTGGAGGCAGCATCGATAATGTTACCTTCGAAAACATCGACATACATCAGGCAAAAAGCAGAGCTATCGGATGCCTTATTTATAACACTGACATTAAAAATATGAGCATAACAAACATCCACTACAAGAACATCAGATACAACGCTGCAAAGAAAAACAAATTCGCAGCAAATGTAAGTTCAAACACAGTTCAGGCAACATTTGAAAATGTTTATAATAGCAGTGGTAAAATCACAGCTGTAGATAACAACAACTTTGAAAACGACAGCTATGCAAAGGTTACTGTGAAATAAGCAAACAAGACAAATAAAAGAAGCCGTCGCTCCCCTTCGGGAGTGACGGCTTCTTTTGAGCAGATTATTTATTTTCAGAAAACATATAAAAACCGTGCATTCTTGCGAATGCACGGAACAATTATTTTTGTTTAATTATTTGCTTGCTTCTTCGATAGCAACTGCGCAAGCAACTGTCATACCAACCATGGGGTTGTTACCTGCACCGATCAAGCCCATCATCTCAACATGAGCGGGAACTGATGAAGAACCTGCAAACTGAGCGTCAGAATGCATACGGCCCATTGTATCAGTCATACCATAGGAAGCAGGACCTGCAGCCATATTATCGGGGTGAAGAGTCCGGCCTGTACCACCACCTGATGCAACTGAGAAGTAACCAACGCCGTTTTCAACACACCATTTTTTGTATGTGCCTGCAACGGGATGCTGGAAACGAGTGGGGTTAGTTGAGTTACCTGTGATGGAAACGCCAACCTTTTCAAGCTTCATGATAGCAACGCCTTCGGGAACGTTGTCAGAACCGTAGCAACGAACCTTAGCTCTGTCACCGTTTGAGTAAGCTGTTTCGTTAACGATTTTAACTGTTTCTGAATAGGGATCAAACTCAGTCTGAACATATGTGAAGCCGTTGATTCTTGAGATAATCATAGCAGCGTCCTTGCCGAGACCGTTAAGGATAACACGGAGAGGCTGTGTTCTAACCTTGTTTGCATTAAGAGCGATTTTGATAGCGCCTTCAGCAGCAGCGAATGATTCATGACCTGCAAGGAAGCAGAAGCATTCTGTTTCTTCAGAAAGGAGCATTTTACCAAGGTTACCGTGGCCAAGACCAACAAGACGGTTGTCAGCAACTGAACCGGGGATACAGAAGCTCTGGAGACCTTCACCGATTGCAGCAGCAGCGTCAGCAGCCTTTGTGCAACCCTTTTTGATAGCGATAGCGCAACCTACTGTGTATGCCCAAACAGCATTTTCGAAGCAGATAGGCTGAGTTTCTCTGATGATTTTATCACAGTCAATGCCCTTAGCAAGTGTGATTTCTTTACATTCCTCGATTGAAGAAATGCCATATTCTTTAAGAACTGCGAGGATTTTAGCCTCACGTCTTTCGTAGTTTTCAAATAATGCCATGTTCGTTTACCTCCTCTTATTCTTCACGGGGATCGATATACTTAGCAGCATCAGCAAATCTGCCGTAAGTACCCATAGCTTTATTGTAAGCTGTTGTGGGATCGTCGCCTTTTTTGATGAAGTCAGTCATTTTACCGAGAGAAACGAACTTGTAGCCGATAACCTGATCATCAGCATCAAGAGCCATTCTTGTAACATAGCCTTCTGCCATTTCAAGGTATCTAACGCCCTTAACCTTAGTACCGTACATTGTACCAACCTGAGAGCGAAGACCCTTACCGAGGTCTTCAAGACCTGCGCCAACTGAAAGACCGTCTTCAGAGAATGCAGACTGTGAACGACCGTAAACGATCTGAAGGAAGAGCTCACGCATAGCTGTGTTGATAGCGTCACAAACAAGGTCTGTGTTAAGAGCTTCAAGGATTGTTTTACCGGGAAGGATTTCACTTGCCATTGCAGCAGAGTGAGTCATACCGGAGCAACCGATTGTTTCAACAAGAGCTTCTTCAATGATACCCTCTTTAACATTAAGAGAGAGCTTGCAAGCGCCCTGCTGAGGTGCACACCAGCCCACACCGTGAGTGAAAGCGGAAATGTCTTTGATTTCGTATGCCTTTACCCATTTGCCTTCTTCGGGGATGGGAGCAGGACCGTGGTTAGGGCCTTTTTTGACCATACACATTTTTTCAACTTCATGTGAATAATTCATGATGTTCTATTTCTCCTTTCGGATGTTAAATTTTTACCAAATAACATTTTATTACATCTTGTCCTTTAAGTCAAGTAAAATCATTACCAACTCATTACAAAATAATAATACATTTATTGACAAATTTATTAAATTTATATAAAGGTATTGCTTTTTTCGACCTTCGCAAATATAATTATATATTGGAATTTTAGCAATATATAATTTGTTTGTATGAATATATATTATTAACCCATTCTAACAACATTAATCGGCGAGGTCAAAAATGGTATTTTCAAGTCTTTTGTTCATATATGCGTTTTTGCCGATATGTCTTATTTTCTATTCTCTGATGAAAGGCATAAACGGTAAAAATATCGTTTTGCTTATCTTCTCTCTCCTTTTCTACACATGGGGAGAGCCTGTTTATGTTTTACTGCTTTTATTAATGACCTTCTGGGATTGGTTTTCTGCCCTTCTCATTGAGAAAACCGAATCCAATGGCAAAAAGAAATTTTGGCTTATAGCTTCTGTTATTGTAAACTTAGGTCTTATCGGCTATTTCAAATACACAGGCTTTGTTCTCGGTAACATTCAGAGCATTTTCGGAATTCCCGAAATTATACCAAAAATCGCTTTACCCATAGGAATTTCCTTCTACACCTTCCAGCTTCTTTCATATGTGGTGGATGTTTACAGAAAAGAGGTTCCTGCTCAGAAAAATTTCTTCTGGCTTCTTTTATATTCAAGCCTTTTCTATCAGTGCATCGCAGGTCCTATCGTCCGTTACAGCGATGTTCAGAGAGAAATTATGGAAAGAAAGGTCACTCTTCCCGAGGTTTCAATGGGTATCACCCGTTTTGTTACGGGTCTTGGAAAAAAGGCATTGATTGCTAATGTCTGTGGCTCACTTTCTGATCAGCTTTTAGTTTCTGATGCTTTAATGAGCAGCTCCTTCGAAAGCGCAATCGCTGAGCTTTCGAGCCGTTCTGCAATCGGTCTGTGGTTCGGTGTTCTTTTCTACAGCCTTCAGATTTACCTTGATTTCTCTGCTTATTCCGATATGGCAATAGGTATGGGTCTCATGGTAGGCTTCCATTTCAAAGAGAATTTCAACTATCCCTATATCGCAAAATCCGTTACAGATTTCTGGAGAAGATGGCATATTTCATTAAGCTCATTTTTCAGAGATTATGTTTACATTCCCCTAGGTGGTAACAGAAAAGGGAAATTCAACACCTACAGAAATCTTTTCGTAGTATGGCTTCTGACAGGTCTTTGGCACGGTGCAAGCTGGAACTTTGTTCTTTGGGGACTTTTCTTCTTCGTTTTCCTTGTTATCGAGAAAATCGGACTTTTGAAAATCCTTGAAAAGATTCCTGCATTTTTCAGCCACCTTTATCTTCTCATTGTTGTATTTTTCGGATGGATTCTTTTCCGTTTCTCCGATTTCAGATACATTCCCGTTGTTATCAAGGGGCTTTTCGGTTTAAACGGAAACGCTCTTATGGACTTTGAAACAAAAACACTTTTAATCGGCAATATCATTTTCATTATTGTTGCATTATTCAGCGTTACACCAATTGTAAAAAGACTTTCATCTGCTTGTCAGAGCAGCGAAAAGGGCTCCTTCCCTGCTGTTTTATACAAGGTATTAAGCATTTTTTTACCCTTGGTAATTCTTTTCCTTTCAACTCTCGCCCTTGTTGGCGACAGCTATAATCCGTTCCTTTATTTCCAATTCTGAGTTACGGTCCCCCTTCCCTTCGCCAGGGAGGCAAACCAACTTATTCGTTTTAAATATACTGTTTTGAGGTTTTTAAATGATTTATAACAAACCAAGGGACATAGACTTCAGTCTGTTTCCCCACAGCAACGGCAAAAAGCGCCGTAAAAAAGAAAAACAGAATATTGATAAATCCATCGCTTTAAAGGTTGTTGCATTTTTCCTTATGCTTTACATTGGCGCAACTATTTCTTTTATGATTCCTTTGCGCCCCACCTATTCCGAAAGTGAAAAACGCGAGCTCAAGGAATTCCCCGAATTCTCCTACGAGGCTATTGTATCAGGTAGCTATTTTGATGATATAAGCACATGGTTTTCCGACACCTTCCCCTTCCGAGAGCAGCTTACAAGGTTCAACACCTCTCTCAAAAAGCTTTCGGGCTTTGATTCCATTTCCATTCATGGTGATGTGGATTTAGGTGACGAAATTCCTGATACTCCACTTGATGTGCCTGTAACTGATGCGCCTCAGGTAACTGCACCTGAAACCACAGCGCCAATTACAACAGAGCCATCAACCGAGCCTGCCACAACCGAGAAAGAGGAGCCAAAGCCTGATATTAAGACACAGTCCTTAGGCGCAATTCTCGTTGCAGGAAACAGTGCTTACGAATACTATAATTTCTCAAGCAAGCTCGCACCCGAATTCATTAACTGTGTCAACAATATCAAGACTGCAGCAGGAAACACAGCGAATGTTTATTCTCTTCTTGTTCCTACAAGCATGGACATTGAGCTTCATGAGTCTATAAGAAAGGACATCAACTCCTCTGATCAGAAGAAGGCTCTTGATTATTTCAATGCCTCCTTTAAAAATGTTACTGCAATTTCCAGCATTTACGATGTTGAGAAGGCTCACAAGGATGAATACACCTATTTCAGAACAGACCACCATTGGACTGCGTTAGGCGCTTACTACGCTTATGATGAATTCTGCAAGGCAAAGGGCATCGCGTCAGTTTCTGTTACTAGCTATTCAACCGTTTCCTTTGACGGATTCTTAGGCTCCTTTTATTCAAGCTCAGGTCAAAGCGCTGCCTTAGGTGACACCCCAGATACCGTTGTGGCATATCTTCCCAACAACAATGTTGAATGCACACTGACAGAAAGCGACGGCAGCGAGTACAAATGGGATGTAATAAGCGATGTTTCTGATTACGCCTCCAACCTTAAATACCTCACCTTTATTGGTGGTGATCAGGCGTTAGTTACCATAAAGAACCTTGACATTCAGGAGGAAACAAGCTGTCTTGTTATCAAGGAGAGCTACGGCAACGCCTTTGTCCCCTTCCTTATTCCTCATTACAAAAATGTTTATGTTATTGACCCTCGTCATTATAAAGGCACATTAAGTGATTTTACTGCTAACAATCAGGTTGACGACATAATCTTCCTCGCTAACATTTCAACAACAAGAAACAATATTTATATTGATGCGATGAAAGGCTTTATCAAATAACCCATGGACGCAATAAACAGCTTTAAAAAAGGCCTGAAGGATGGTCTGCCGATTGCTATCGGCTACCTTTCCGTTTCCTTTGCATTCGGTATTTTTGCAATTGAAAACGGACTCTCTGTTTTTCAGGCAGTTATAATTTCATTATTGAATCTCACCTCTGCAGGTCAGCTGGCAGCAGTTCCTATAATTGCAGGTGGTGGAACTCTTTTTGAGCTTGCACTTTCACAGCTTGTTATAAACTCCCGTTACTCACTTATGTCAGTTTCTCTTTCTCAGAAGCTTTCAAAAAGAGTAAGGCTCCCTCAGAAGCTACTTATAGCCTACGGCAATACCGACGAAATCTTTGCCGTTTCCGTTTCCAACAAGGGTGAGGTGGGAGCAAAATATATGCTCGGTATTATTCTTCTCCCTGTTATCGGCTGGACAAGCGGTACTCTTTTAGGTGGCATTGTGGGAAACATTTTACCTGCTATGGTTACTGCAGCATTGGGCGTTGCAATTTACGGAATGTTTGTTGCTATCGTTATGCCTGTTGCGAAAAAGGAAAAAATGACAGCCCTCTGCGTGCTTCTCGCAATTGCAATAAGCTGTGCATTTAAATATATTCCTCTTCTTAAGGTCGTTCCTACAGGCTTTACTGTCATAATCTGTGCAGTGGTTGCAAGTGTGATTTTCGCAATTATCGCCCCTGTTAAGACAGAAGAAAAGGAGGCAGAATAAATGGAAAACTCCAAATTCTTCGTATATCTTCTCGTTATGGCAGGGGTTACATATCTTGTCAGAGCAATACCCATAGCACTCATCAAGGAGAAAATCAAAAACAGATTTGTGCTTTCCTTTCTTCATTACATCCCCTACACAGTTTTAAGTGCTATGACTGTTCCTGCTATTTTTTATGCAACCGACTCCCCTGTTACTGCTGCAGTTGGCTTTATTGTAGCACTTGTTGCAGCCTTCTTTGAAAGAAGTCTTGTTCAGGTTGCAGCGCTTTCTTGTCTGGGTGTGTTGGTAACGGAAATAATTATGAAATATGTTTCATAAATGCGGAATTCGAAATTCGGAATTCGGAATGTCGGGTGCTGCGCACGGCGATTATAAATTAAAAGGTTATTCAGAATTTTGTTCTGAATAACCTTTTTGTTATTACTTTTCTAATTTTTCCAAATCCATGAGATAGTTTTCAAAGGAATTCAGGGAAATTTTTATGAGAATAATTGTAAACCAACCTATCCATGAATACCAATAGCTTGCTTTCAATATATCCGCAAAAGGCAATAGAACCAAATAAATGGTGACATAAACTGTTCTGATATCTCTGAGCAGCAGCATTCCTTTTATAGTGTCATAGCCACATTTTTCTGCAATCTGAGAAATATTTGTCAGCAATTGATAGTTAAAATACAGAACTATTACAGAAGAAATAATTTTAAGAATGTAGGCTTCAAAGGGTATTTTTATTTCAAAAACTGATACAACCCATTCAGTTAAATCTATAACCCCCATTATAATGCATAATGATTTCAGCAATTTCATATCAGGGTTGAATTTTTCAAGCTTAGAAACTGCTGTGAAAAACAAAGGCGATGATATCCACCAAGGAATATATTTAAAATACTCCCGGTCATCAATCAAGCTTATATACCAATGTTCGCCCAACTGAAGAACGCAATAGCCTAAAACAACAAAGCTTAATGCTCTGTTGATTTTTTTATAATCCACCCTGTTCACCCGCTTCCTCCTGAAATTGCAAAATAATGCTATGGATTCATTTTATATGTTTTTATTGCCGCCATTATAGTATGAACCAGAAACCTTGAAACCTTATTCAACTGATATGCAAGAGAAAAAGCAAAAACCAATATATATACTGCTGATATTACTAACAATTCCAAGCCTTCGCTTGACCAGAAGCTAAGCTGCTGGTTTCCAAAGAGCATTCCTATCCCACTATTTTGATATAAGCTATATGAACTATATGCTCTGTAGCCCCAAAGACCCATAAGCAAAATCAATGCAAACAAATAAAATATTAAGGTTTTTTTATTCACCTTGGTTTTAAAGCAAAGCTTACTTTTTTCTATAGTGAGCTCAGCATTCGCTCTGAATTCAAACCGTCTTGCATCCATCAGCTTATTGGATTTTATAAAAAGCTTATTTCCATCTCTATAGATTTCATTCTCAGGAAAATGATGCTTTGCAATTCTTTCAATTTCTTCCAATGTTATACCAATAAACGGAAGGTTTTCACAAATATACTCACCAAACAAACCCATAAAATCATCCTTTCGGCGTATCATAAAATCTCTCAACCGATGCTTTATAAGAGAAAAAATCTTTTCTGAAACGATTAATCTCCCAGGCACTATAAAATACCGTACACCAACCAAAATACTCCACTAAATCTGTAAACAAGCCTTCTTCTAAAGTATTATACAAAGGCAGAAAAAGTGCAAACAAAGTTATATATATTGTTCGGGCTAATCTCATAATTGATAATGGTTTTGTTTTTTCAAAGCCATGTAGCTGAGAGAACTGAATCAGATTTGTTATAAGCTGATAGTTTATATACAATGAAACAACAGAGCTTAAAAGACCGGGCAAATAAGTCTGAAACGGCAAATCGAGTTTCAATATACCAATCAACCAAAGAAAAAAATCCAAAACGCCGTTTATTATACAGAGAGGCTTTAAAAGCTTCATTTCTGAAACATCTTTTTCGAACAAACAAACGGATATCAGGAGGAAAATTGCACTGAGCCAATAAGGGAAAAAATCGAGACTTTCATAACGAGCTTCTTTGAACTGCATAACCCAAAAGGCAATAACAATTAACCACAATGCTATGTTTAACTTTTTCTTATTCATTTGCATTTTCCACCTTTTCAAGCTCAACATAGCCTTCATCAATATTGGCACAGTTAATTTTGATTTTTAATTTTAATGCGTTGGGTCCATAATCAATTAAATAAACAGCCTCAATGAATGGATCCCCTTCAAAATCCCTTATACCTCTGACAACATCATTCAGATAAACATACAAATTACCTGAATAAAAATTAAATTCACGCTCTTCACCAACATATAAATAATAAGAAATATTCCCTGTAATACTGCTGGTTTCATCAATGCTGCACCCTATTTTTCCATGAATATAATCGCTGAAAAAATCTGTTTCGGTATGAACATCCGTAACCGGTTCATTCAAAAAATCAAAATCTGGATTTTCAAGCCATTCATAATCCCAGAACAATGCATCATATTCAACATAAGTAACCGGTACGCAATCAACAAACACATCACCGTAATAACAGCTTCCTTTATAACGCAGGATTGCCTTCTTGTTTTCTTTTACTGAAGTATCAAGAAAATCTGATATTACATAAGGCTCTTCTGTTATTCTGACAGTCCAGCCGTTATTCTCAATTATTTCTACGGGACAAGCCAGCATTTTGTCACTTTTCTTTTTGGTTTTCAGATTAAAAATCAAACGGGCAGTATATTGTTTTTCAGTTATTTTATTCAAATTAGCAATTACATATAAATCTCTTTTTTCTGCAAAGTTTGTTAACTCATAGTCCTTTATCGTTTCATAGTAAGAAAAGCGAACATCTTCATTTTTGCTCATCCGAGAAAAGATTATTTCCTGTTCTTCTGCAGGCGAAGCAATTGCAACACAAAGGCCATTTCTGTATATCACACCTCGGGCAAATGTATCTAAAGCACCTGCGACGGTTTTACAACTTTCAACCCTTGTATATGCCATTGAACGATAAAGCTCTGTTTTATTCTTCGGGTTATAGATTTCATCGCCATAATTACTTGTTGTACCAAAAACTGTTGGTGTAAGAAGAACAAGAATAATGCAAAAGGAAACTAATTCCATACCCTTTGGAAATTTTTTAAAACGGACAATTGCAGAAATTCTTCTCTTAATATTTTTTCCACCATTTGAAACAGAGGTTGTTCCAACAGCTCTTGCATAGCTGTTACTTGCCATTGATAAAAGAATTCTGCCGTAATCACGAAGCTCTTCTCCCTCTAACCTTTCAAGAACTCTTTGGTCGCAGAGAGATTCCATATCATTACCGATCCGGTTAAAGGTATACTGTAACAATGGATTGCACCAATGAAGAGAACGCAAAATGCACCAGAACACATTTTGTAAATTATCTTTATACTTTAAATGCAAAAGCTCATGAAGAACAATTTTCTCATCAAGAATTACACCTTTAGGTATGGCAAGGACAGGCTTAAAAACACCGCAGACAAAAGCAGTAGATAAACCATCAACCTCAACAGCCTTGCAACCTTTTAAATTATATTTCAGCTTAACAGAGTTCAGTTGTCCTACATTATCTCCTGATATTTCGCTGCCGTTTTTCAGAATTTTTCTTAACTTGATATAAGAAGCAAGGTATTTTATCAGAGTTACTGCCACACCGATAATATAACCCACCATTAACCAGTCGGTTATGCTTTTTGGTATAGCCGTAATAAATGGTAGGGAAACTGAAAATGCAGAGGAATACGCTGAAGATAAATTGCTTTCTACCAATGTTTTGAGCATTTCAACCCATACGGGGATGGGAAGAAATATATTCTGATTTGATGCAACGGGAATAATAATTCTTAAAGCAAGTAAACACCAAACTGAATACTGCCAACGGGGTGAAAGCTTATCTGCCATTACACCTTTCAGAAAAAGAAGTAAAAGGGCAACAACTGATACAGACAAGGTCTGAACTAAAAAACTCCAGATGTTATTCACCTCTTACACCTCCATATCGTTAAGCATTTTTTGAAGCTTTGCTACCTCCTGCTGAGATATGGAAGACTCCTTTAAAAATGCTGCAATAAGCTCCCCTGCCGAACCACCGTAAACCTTTGTTAAAAGCTCGGTTCTTTCCTCTTTTGCACACTCTTCACGGGAAACTGAGGCAGAATAAGGCTCATTCCTTGAACGGTCTATTTTTACAAGACCTTTATTTTCCATTCGGGTTAAATATGTATGGACTGTATTTTTGCTCCATCCGTTTACATTAGTTAACTTTTTTGTAATTTCGCCAAGAGAAAAACTCTCACCCGACCAAAGCACCTCTAAAACTGACCATTCTGCTTCTGTAAGCTTCATATTATCATCTCCTACAGTTGTAGTACACCTTTATACTACACTTGTAGGAATATTTTGTCAAGATAAAAATGCACTTGATACAAAAATTAGTTATTTAAAACAATAGGTATATTACAGTTCTATGGTGAAAAGACGCTCGAGTGCTCGCGTCAAGAACTCTCCACCACCCGCTCAACTTAATTTTTATTTTCTACTTTTCTCACCCTTTAAACTATATTTACAAAATCAACAAACCAAAAGGTGGTCCCCCTCTCTTCGAAGAGAGGCAAGACCACCATCAACTTTATTGCACTAAATCTAATATTAGTTGATTATCAATTTGTAATTATCTTCTTTAACTGAAATCACAACCTCAATTGCGCTTTCGTCTCTTACGGTGTAAGGAACTTCAATGCCGTTGAGTGTTACTGTGTAATCCTTCTTTTCGTCGCTCATGGCAACAATTACGGTGAATTTTTCATTATTGCCATAATACTTGAACTCTGCCTCAAAGGCTTTATTATCAGCAGAAAACTCTTTATTTTCTACCCACACATCAAAGCCTGTATTAAATGTACCGGGCTTATAATATGCAGCAGTCCAGAGGTTAATGGGTGCAGAAAGTCCACCGAAATTATGGAACCATCCACCACGGCCTGTTACAACATTGACCATTTCAAAGGTGTAATAGGAATATTCAACCTCGCGCTTCCAGATATCAAGGGCAAGCTTTGCAATTGTATATGCAAAGTCGCTTTCGCCCATATCAAGCATTGTTTTCCAGATAAACCACTGATGAGGGAACCACACATGGCCGTTCCAATAGCCATTCACCTTGAAATAGCCTGCAGTCATATCAACTGCGCTGATGCCATAGGGTGAAAGCATTTCATCGGGATTCTGCAAATGAGCTAAAATTCTCTTTTTCTGATTTTCGTCGCAGACGCCTGCGATAAGTGGGTAAATACCATCGAGACCCTTGTTTATATTCTCCCCGTCCTTTGCTCTGAAAATCTCTTGGGGCTCATAATTTTCATCGTGAAGAACATAGGAATAATAGCCACATTCCTCATCCCATGAGTATTTATTGAGAGCATCAGAAACGCGCTTGATGTCCTTGTCATATTCTGCGCTGTCGTCGGTCTTACCGAGAGCGAGGGCAACCATTTTAAGAATCTTTGCGCAACGGATAAGCTGAGAGGATGAAATAACGGGTGCTGCTTTATCACGGACATTTTCGTCCATCATAAGAACCTGAGCAGGATAATCATCCATACCACTTGAGGAATAGAAATAATCGTAGGTTGTGGTAAGACCACTCTTAAACTTTGCAGTCGTTGAGCCTCTGATTTTACCTGCAAGGAAATCATAATAGAGCTTTGCTCTTGGGTACAATGAGAGAAGCTTCGCCTTATCGTTATTCTTCTTTAAAAGCTCAAGGTAGAGATACATCTGCACGGGCACAGGTGAGCCATGAAGAAGGAAGGCATAGTCAGGGTTGCTTTCGTCACTTAAATATGTATCAAGAATATAATGAGCGTATTCCTCAGAAAGCTCAGCCATACCAAGACCGATAAAGCCTGAGTCCCAGGTATAAAGGCAGTCCCAACGCTTACCGGGAGTATGGTGGATTATGTTTTCACCATGCTTATAAATGGGGTAAACTGTGTTTGTCATAAGGGTTGAAGCAAGAATAGTATTGCTCAGCTCATATTTTTTACCATTTTTATTATAGTCGAATTTAATAGCCCTTGCTTTTCTCTCAAGATAAATTGCCTCGTATTCCTCAGCAGTTAAATACTTGGTTTCATTCTTAGAAACAACGGCATATTCAACCTTGCTCTCGTTGGGGTTAACGAAAATTGTATGAACAATTGTGTTATGGAAGAAGCCCTCGTCACTATGCTTTCTTGAGAAGGTTTCTGTGAAGCTTTCAAGAACATCATCAAAGGTAACATCAGAATTTGAAAGACGGGCTGTAAGACAGTCCTCAAGGGCACCTGTGGGGATTTTTCTGAAGCGTGTGTTTTCGCTGAAGGTTTTTAAAATATATTCACCGTCAATGTTTTTATATTTTAACCTCGCTGTATAGCCCTCTGAGTTTTTCTCTTCAGTTATCTTAGGGAGAGTTTCATTCTTCTCCTTAAAAACTGATACTCTTCCTAAATCCTCTTTTTCAACAAAGCAGAGGAAATCAAATTCAATTGCGCCCTCGCCCTCTGAAGCAAAGGTAAGCTTCAAGGCACCCTTTTTGATTTCTCCGAAGGGAATAACAGCAATTTTAAGGTCATCAGTTGCAATAAAGGTAACAGTTTTCTCGTCATTGATTGTGAAAACTGCGTCCTCTTCACCGGGAATAAGGTTAACGCCAACCATCTTGCCCTGCTCATAGTGCAAATCGCTTGTACGATAACGGACAAGAAGAAGAGCATCCTTATAATCCTCAGCCACATCAAAGGTATAAGAAACCCTGTCGCCCTTTTCATAGCCAAAGGGCTTTATAACTCTGTGGGGCATATGCCATTTTCCGACTCTGTCACCAAGGCCACTTTCGTTAACGAACTCAGAGCTTCTGAACTCACCCTTTTTAAGTCCGTCAGGATTTTCCCCATCCCATGGACGAGGTGTATTATAGATATATTCATCATAATCGGTTGCTTCCTTATAGGTGCATTTCTCAGGAGTTACAAGCCTTGTGTAATGAGTATAGGGGTATTCAATGGAGCTGAAATAGTTAATAAGACAGTTCTGCATAATATCTGAATTATTAACAATTTCTGTTCTTACAAGTATGCTTTCATCATCAATTCTTGAATAAGAAACATCTGCATAAACCTTATCCTTCCACTCCATATCATAACGATAGGAAAAGAAGGAATAATCGCCACTTGAAAGCCAAGGGTGACAGCCTGAGGGTACTGTTACATTGGGGATTCTAATATCCATACCGAAAACTGCAGGTGCAACTGTAAAGTCGAAACGGATTCCACTTTTAAAGGCATGGTCTGCAATTCGGGAAAGACCCATATATTTTTTGCCATAAGGACCCCAAGGGGTGAAATATTTTGAAACCATAAAAACAACCTTTCAAAAATATGCTATCTTAATTATAACAATACAGGAAGTAAATAACAAGAAAAAAATCTCCGTATATAAAAAATACGGAGATTAATTATTATTTTTCGTCGTGACAGCTGCAGCAATCACCTGAGCAGTTGCTACCATTAGGACAACCGATGCATTTAACACCCTTTTTCCTTTGCTTTAAAACATAAATGGTCGCTCCACCTATAATAAGAGCAAGAGCTACTATTACTATTATATTTTCCATTTTTACTCCTTAATTTTCAATCTTCTGCTTTGCTTGAATATGAGAAGAGCGATAATTCCCACAAACGCTGCGATTGCAATCAAGCCACCAACAAAGCCTGCTCCTACTGAGCCTGTTGTAATGAGGGTTCCCACCTGATATACAATATAGCTTACAGTAAAGCCCACGCCCATCTGGAAGCCTATACCACCACAGAACCATTTTGCGCTTTTCATTTCTGAATTCATCGCACCCATCGCTGCAAAGCAGGGAGGTGTGAAAAGGTTAAACATAAGATATGCCAATGCTGCAATTTTTGTAATTGCGAAGGCAGATGCAACCTCCTCGCCTGCCCCATCCATAAGAGCAAGCTCCTCTGTGTCAATAAGGTTATGAAGTCCTGCAAAGCAAACTGCCAATGTACCAACAACATTTTCTTTTGCAATAAATCCTGTAATAGCTGCTGCTGCGAGCTGCCATGAAGCAACACCAACAATAGGAATCAAGAGATATGAAACAGGTCCTGCAATTGAAGCAAGAATTGAATTTTCTGCATTTTCTGCTACCTGAAGACTCCATGAAAAGCTCTGCATAATCTGAACTGCAGTATTACAGAGAAGAATGATAGTAGCAGCCTTTACTATGTACGCCTTGCCTCGTGAGAGCATAGAAACAGTTGCTCTCTTGAAGCTTGGGATTTTATATTCGGGAAGTTCAATAATAAAGAAGGATTTTTTACCCTTATAGCCTGTTACCTTGTTTATAAGGAGGGCGCCAATAAAGATTATAAAAATACCTACGAAATACATAAGAGTGCCCACCCATGTGGCATCCTCGAAGAATGCACCTGCAAAAAGAGCGATAACAGGAAGCTTTGCGCCACAGGGCATAAAGGGAGCAAGCATTGCAGTTGCTCGTCTTTCCTTTTCGTCACGAATGGTTCTGCAAGCCATAACACCCGGAATTGCACAACCTGTGCCGATAACAAAAGGAATGATGGATTTACCTGAAAGACCTACTCTTTTGAAAATGGGGTCAAGAACAACAGATGCTCTTGCCATATAGCCACAGTCCTCTAAAAGCGCTATAAGGAAATACATTACCATAACAAGAGGTAAAAAGCCGAGAACAGCTATTGCACCACCAATTACTCCATCAACAAGAAGAGCATAAAGCAAGGGGTTAGCGTCAGTAAGCATATCGCCTATCATAGCCTGACCATTTTCAAGAAGGGCTGTGAGTAAATCTGCAATCCACTCACCAGGACCTGCCTGAGAAATCCAGAAAACAAGGAACATTACAACGGCAAATATGGGAAGACCAAGCCATTTACTTGTAAGCACATCGTCTATCTTATCCTGAAAATTCTTCTGTCTTGCAAATACCTTACGGCTTTCAACATCCTTAACAATACCGTTAACGAAAGCAAATCTCTTTTTATCAGCTTCCTTTACTGCACTTTTATTACTCAAGTCAACATTTCCCTGAGAATAAGGTGCTATCTGACCCGTTCCCTTTCTGAGAGCAGCCTGCTTTATAAGCTCTGAAAGGCCTTCGTTTTTTGAAGAGGCTGCAACAGTCTCTACTACAGGACAGCCTAATTTTTCAGAAAGCGCTTTAACATCAATTGATGTTCCTTTTTTATTATTAACATCACTTTTATTAAGGGCAACAACAACAGGAATTCCAAGCTCCAGAAGCTGAGTTGTAAAGAAAAGACTACGGCTGAGGTTAGTTGCATCAACAATATTAATAATTACATCAGGATTTTCGTTATTTACATAGTCTCTTGTTACGCTTTCCTCTGAGGTAAAGGGTGACATCGAATAAGCACCAGGAAGATCAACTGCAATCATTTCCTCAGCGCCATTATAAAGACTCTTTTTTACCTGACTTTCTTTTTTGTCAACAGTAACCCCTGCCCAGTTACCAACCTTTTCGTTTTTACCGGTAATGGCATTATACATTGTTGTTTTTCCACTATTGGGATTACCAGTTAATGCAACTCTCACTATAGAATTCTCCTTGTTATTTGTATCGGTTAGCCTTCGCTAACCACAACCCATAAAAAATAAATTTGTTATTATATTGAAATAGCCTCTGCAAGATGCTTGTCTATACTATATCTGCCGTTTTTTATTGAAACGATGCAGCCACCTCGTTTATGAGAAATGACGGTTATAGGCTCGCCTGCATAGCATCCAAGAGAAAAAAGGAAGGCATCCAGCTCTTCATCAAAGGTACTGATATCCTTGATGATATATTCAATACCCTCCTGGGCTTTTTTTAAGTTCATTCTCTCGCCACCTTTTTTTAACTAGTTAGCCTTTGCTAACTGCACTTATTTTATCATTATATTATATGCTTGTCAATTCCCTTTTTGCCAAAAAATACCAAAGCTATTGTTTTTTCACATATTGACAAAATCACCAAATTTGTCCCTTTTAATTTTAGTTGAAAATCACCATAGCAATATAGTATAATTAATGTATAAAGCAGAAGGGAGTGTTAAGACATATGAAAAAAGCTTGTTTTGTTATATCGGTTGTTCTTATTTTCATTGTTATATTCTCCTGCTCCATTTCTGCAAGCGCTCTTCACGGCGACCTGAACTATGACGATTCCATCAGCTTAGAGGATGCTATTATTACCCTGCGCTTTGCAACAGGCATTGAAGCACCTGATGAATTTCAGGAGCACGCAGCAGACCTTAACTATGACGGCGAAATCACAACGGATGACGCCCGTCTCGTGCTGCGAGGCGCTGCTAATATGGATTACATTCCTGACCATTATTTCTCAAGCTGGGAAACTATCACTCCCTCCTCCTGCAAGGAGAATGGCATTGCAAAATGCTATTGTCTCTACTGTGGAAAAGAGGTAACGAAGCGCTTGGAAAAGGCAGAGCATCTCCTTATTCCTGCCACCTGTGAAAAGCCGAGCTACTGTGCAGTATGTCTTGAAGCCTTCGGCGAGCCCACTGAGCACAACAATGTGGACGGCTATTGTACAGAGTGTGGCAAGGTCTTACTTTCCCCCACCCTTACATATAACGGTAAGGTAATTGAGTTCGGCTCCTCTGTTGAGTATATTAAAAAGTCCCTTGGCGAGCCAAAGAACCACTACACCGACACCAATGCAACCAAGAATACTCAGATATTGGTTTACTATACAGACTATAAGGATTTGGGAGTTTTCACTCTCGTTGACGGAGAGCTCACTCAATTTTTCACCAACTCAGCAACAGCAGCTGTTGCCCACGGTGATTCCCATTACGGACTTTATTGTAAATCTGCCCCCATAAAAATCGGTGATATAGCTCTTACTACTTATACTGATAAGCTCAACAATAATCTTGATTATAGCTTCTGTGCTACTGTGGGAGAGGATTACAGCCTCACCAAAACAACAGACTATGCAATAGCCGAGGTGCTTAATTTCCATTTAACCAATGGATTAAGAGCAATAAACGGTGTTGCTCCCCTTACCTACTGTGACAAGGCTGCAGCTGCTGCAAAAAGCCACAGCACCGATATGGCAACAAGAAATTTCTTCGACCACATAAATCCCGACGGAAAACGAGGTGGTGACCGTTTAACCGAAAAGGGCGTTAAGCATAGCGCGTGGGGAGAAAATATTGTTGCAGGCCATTATGACCCATATGTTATTGCAAACGGATGGTACAATTCAGAGAGTCACAGAAAAAACATTCTGAACTCACAATATAAATATTTAGGTGTTGGCTTTGCATATAATAAAAATGCTACCTATAAATATTACGGCACACAGAATTTCTACACTAACTAATAAAGAGGCTTGATTTTTTACAATCAAGTCTTTTTTGTTGCATTTCTTCTTGAAAATACGACACTTGTATGATAAACTGTACTTGTCCGTTTTCGGACAGGTGACAAAAAACAAAAGTGACGGAGACTACACATGGCAGAACACAGAAAAATGAACAATAACGACAGACGAGTTAAAAGAACAAAGAAGGCTCTTTACGATGCGCTTCTCACCTTACTCAACCAAAAATCTATAAATGAAATTACTGTTACAGAGCTTACAAATCTTGCAGATGTTAACAGAGCAACCTTTTATTTTTATTATACCGATTTAATTGATATGCTCCAGCAGATTCAGAATGAGGCTTACGAGGATTTCACTGCTGTTATTCAGAAGGCAACAATTGAGGTTTCAACCATCGAGGGCTTTACCGAATATGCCGAAAGAGTTTTCGCCTACTGCAAGGAAAACGAGCATCTTGTGAGATTTATCGTAAACAACGACATAAACAACAGACTTTATTCATATATAAGACAGCTGATGCTTACAAACATCCCCAATGCAAAGGACATCTTCGGCGAAGACAATCCTGCAAAATTCATTTCAAACTATGTTATTAATGCTATGATTGGTGTCTGTCTCGACTGGATGGACGACGGAATGAGAATCTCTCCCCGTGACCTCGCAGAGCTTTGTGCTAATGTTTATATTAACGGTTCTTATAAAACCAAGCAGCTTTATGCTTCATGCGAAAAAAAATAAAAACAACCGATGTACAACAGTACATCGGTTGTTTTTTATTAGCCAAATATGGCAACCTTCTTTTTATCTATAATTGTCAGATTTGGATGCAGAAGACTTTTTCTTGACACGAAGTTGTATATGGATACTACGAGTGGCAAAAAATGGCTTCTGCGCCAAAT
>JAZQUT010000047.1:0-5048 GCA_045631405.1 Acutalibacteraceae bacterium
GGCTCTATAATAAATGTTGGGGTAACCAATGGAGCCTACGAAAAAATAAAATAAAAAAGTAGAGCATAATTGGTAAAAATCCGTTAAAATGGAATTGTCCAGAAACCATGAACGGAGGAACCAATATGCTCTGCACTCATTTTACACAGGATATACTTGGATTGCAAGATGTAAAGGTAACAAAAATTGAAAGTAATGAAAAAGAACTTACAATTTATGCTGAACTTGAAAGGAAAGAGCATAATTGTATCAGTTGCGGTACCGCAACTGATACAATTCACGACTATCGAAAACAGACAATTAAAGATATTCCTGCTTTCGGAAAGCTTGTGAGTATAGTTTTAAGAAAAAGAAGATACAGATGTCCTTGCTGCGGTAAAAGATTTTTTGAAAAGAATTCTTTTCTCCCTAAATATCACAGAATGACAAACAGGCTTTCTGCTTTTGTTGTCAACAAGCTCACTGATGAACGGTCTTTTACAAGCGTTTCTAAAGAGGTTAATTTATCTGTTACTACTATAATTAGAATATTTGATAAAGTTTCTTATTCAAAAGCTAAACTGCCTTCTGTTTTATCCATTGACGAATTTAAAGGGAATACACGAGGTGAAAAATATCAATGTATCCTTACTGACCCCATAAACAAAAGGGTTTTAGATATACTGCCGAAACGGTATGACAGCTCTTTGTCAAGTTATTTCAAGCAGTTTCCCAAATCAGAAAGAGACAAAGTCGAATACTTTGTCTGCGATATGTGGAAAACATATTCAAAAGCATCTGACACCTGGTTTGTTAATGCAACTCAAATCGTAGATAAATATCATTGGATAAGGCAAGCTATATGGGCTTTTGAAAGAATCAGAAAAGAGGAGCAAAAGAAACTTGATCCTAAATTAAGAAAATACTTTAAGCATTCTCGTTCTTTACTTATTAAAAGATACGACGGTTTAAAAGACGAAGAAAAACAGCAGGTTAATGTTATGCTTTATTGTTCTGTGAATATCAGCCGAGCTCATTGGTACAAGGAAGCTTTTCTTAAAATCCTAGATTCAAAAAGTCCTGAAATAGCTAAGTCCGATTTAATTGAATGGATTCAAAATGCAGAAAATTGTGGGTTAGTTCCCTTTGAAAAATGTGCGGCTACTATGCAGAATTGGTACTCAGGTATTATTAACTCTTTATCCTCTCCTATTACTAACGGCTTTACAGAAGGCTGTAACAACAAAATTAAAGTTCTCAAAAGAAATGCTTATGGTTACAAAAACTTCGAACGCTTCAGAAACCGTATTTTACATATTTTCTCTCATCAACACCTAAACAAAAATCAAGCAGCTGCTTGATTACAACTGCTTGATTGATAATTCTGTTTTTAACTCTTTACCCCAACTATTGACAAAGAGCCTATATTATAAAGCAAAAAACAGAAGGCCTTTTCACCTTCTGTTTTTTGCTATGTTATATGAAATTATTTCATCTGTCTTATATCCTTGCCGCAGAACCTGATAGGATAACAGGAGCCCATGATTCGTGAAGCTATTCTCTGAGTATACTTTTCCTCTAATTCCGAAAGCTCCAGATTAGTGCTGATAATGGTAGGAAGAGAGCGGAGCATACGGGTGTTTATGATGTTATGAAGCTCACTGACGGTGAACTGAGTTGTAAACTCCACACCGAGGTCATCGATAATGAGAAGGTCGCAGTTAAGCACATCATCCTTTATGCTTTCCTCGGGAGCGAGTCTGCCGAAATGCTCTTTTTCCAGCTTATACATAATGGTCTGAATGCTGTCATAGTAAACATCGTAGCCCTTTTCGAGGACACGGTTTGCGATAGCCAGGGAAAGATGTGTTTTGCCGAGGCCTGTTTTACCTATCATTATTATACCCTTTGAGCTGAGAGAAAAGTCCTCTGCATATGCTCTGCAGAAATTAAGGGTATTTACCATATGTTCTCTCTGATTCACTCCCAAAAGAGAATCCTTCACATCGGGGTAATAGTTAGGCAGAAAATTATCAAAGGTGCATTTTTTTATGGGCGAATTAGCGTCCAGGTCCTCTCTCGCCACATCACGGATGAGCTTTTTATAGCAGGGACAGTAATAGCCGTCGTGAGAGCCTGTATCCTTACATACTATGCAGTTATATTTCACATCGAGATAATTTTCGGGATAACCTGCTTTTTTGAGAAGTGACTTTCTTTTATCCTGTGCGGCGAGATTTTTCATAGCAAGATTGCGGACATATTCAGCCACATCTCCGCCCATACCCACAGCCTTGACCACATCGGCACCGCACTGTGCCATCTCTCTTTCGATGTCGAGAAGCTCAGGACATTTCATCATAACCTCTGAGCGTCGCATTTCTGCCTCAGCTTCAGCGGTTCTTTTTCTTTCCTCCAGTATTTCCTTTGCTCTCTGATATACGCTTCTTTTATAAGCCATAATCACACCCCGCTTTTCGCGTCATTTTTTACATACTGCAGATTAAGGGATTTTTTCATATATTCGTCGATATCGTAGGAAGCCTCTCCCTCTGTCTTGTCTCCCTTTTTCTTATCCTTTGAGAAACGGTTTTTCTTCTCCGTTTCCCATTTTACTCTCTCATTCTGTATGTCAGCGAGAGTTTTAATGCCTTTTTCGTGCCAGGAACGGATAATCTTATCCATATAAGGCATACTCATTTTTCCTGTATTGTCTATGCTTTCTTCGTAGGCACTGTATATTATATCCACATTGTAGCCGTATTCCTTTACCCAGGCGACAAGATATTTTCTCTGCTTTTCCGTAGGCTGACGGTTAGTAATTTCCGTTACCTCACGAAGCTTTGCCCAGGTTTCATCGACGATGTTATGCTCCTCGATATACTCCATAGCACCCTCGAGGGTATCTATTTCCATTTCACTCCAGCGTCTGCCTACACGGCCTATGCTTGCCCAGCCTGTTTTTTTCAGCGAAAGAGAATACTCGATAGCCATAAGAATAACCTCGGGCGGAAGACCGTAGGAGTCAAGCATCTGAATAAGGACAGACTGTCCGTCGAAGCCTATAGTTCTGCCTAAAACGGACTGTGCCTCCTGCAAAAGAACGGAAACCTCGTCACTTTCCTTTATTCTTTTCGCTACATCCTCATAAGAGGGGCGTGAAATAGCGATTTCAGCTACCTTCTTTTCTTCCCTTACAGCTACAGGCTTTTCTTCCTTTTTCTCTTCTCTTTTTTCTGTCACAGGTGATGCAGTCATCATCTGTCCGTCCTTTATGAGCAGTCCTCTTTCAGCCCAGAAAATCATAGCATCCTTGACGTCATCCGCTTCGAGCGAAAGTGCCTCAGCTATCGTTTCCGTCTCTGACATACCGTCATTACTGTGGCGGAGAATATATAAAAGGACCTTAAGCTGTACTACACTTGCAAGTCTTATATTTTCGTCAACCAATGAATTCGGCACAGGAAAAATCCCTGTAAAAGCCATCGGATTAATTTTATATTCCATTTATTTAAACACCTTTCGGGGATAAAACAGGGCAATCAGCTCTGTGCCGTTGCCCTGAATTTATTAGTACTTACCTAAATATTTGTCGATTTCCCACTGAGAAACTCTGGTGCTGTATTCGCGCCATTCCTCTTCCTTGGCTTCAATGTATTTTTTCCATACATGCTCGCCTACTGCCTCTTTGGCAAAGTCGCTCTTTCTGAATTCTCTTACTGCATCGTAAAGAGTTTTGGGAAGAGAGTGGATACCTGCTTCTCTTCTTTCTTCCACAGTGAGCTTGAAGATATTTGAATCCTCGGGAGCGGGAGGTGTCATTTTCTTTTCCACACCGTCCAGACCTGCCTGAAGGATAGCAGCCATAACCAGATAAGGGTTAGCTGCGGGGTCGGGATTACGAAGCTCGATACGTGTACCTGTGCCTCTGGCTGTGGGAATACGGATGAGGGGACTTCTGTTTTTCGCACTCCAGGCGATGTAAACGGGAGCCTCATAACCGGGAACTAATCTCTTATAGGAGTTTACGATGGGGTTGGTGAGAACGGTGATAGCCTTTATGTGATGCATAACACCTGCGATGAAGTTATAGGCTACCTCGCTGAGACCTCTTTCATCGTTTTCGTCACAGAAAACATTCTTGTCACCGTTGAAAAGTGAAAGATTGATATGCATACCTGAACCGCAGATACCATAAATGGGCTTAGGCATAAAGGTAGCGTAAAGATTATGCTGATTTGCGAGATTTTTAACTACATATTTGAATGTCATAACATTGTCGGCAGTTCTCAGAATCTCGTCATATTTGAAGTCGATTTCATGCTGAGCGGGAGCATTCTCGTGATGGGAAGCCTCGATTTCGAAGCCCATCTTCTCCAGGCAGAGACAGATGTCTCTTCTGCAGCCCTCACCGCGGTCGACAGGGCCTAAATCAAAATAGCCGCCCTTATCGTAGCTTCTGGTGGTAGGCTTGTCCTGTTCGTCCTTATGGAAAAGGAAAAATTCACATTCGGGACCGATGTTACAGGTGTATCCCATATCAGCTGCTCTCTTTATTGCTCTGCGAAGAACATAACGGGGGTCGCCCTCAAAGGGTGTACCGTCAGAATTATAAACGTCACAGATAAGACGTGCAGTTTTACCTGAGCATTCATCCCAGGGTAAAATCACGAAAGAGTCGAGGTCAGGGTAAAGACACATATCACTCTCTTCGATTCTTACGAAGCCGTCAATGGATGAGCCGTCAAACATACAGCGGTTATTGAGAGCCTTTTCGAGCTGACTTGTGGTTACGGAAACACTTTTAAGTGTGCCGAGAATGTCAGTAAACTGCAGATTGATAAAGTTGACTTTTTCTTCCTTTGTTATGCGGATTATATCTTCCTTAGTATAAATGCTCATAACATACCTCTCTCTTTCAAAGGGATAAAATTTCGATTATTATTTAATATACCATTTATCATTTTATTTGTCAATGAAAAGAGCCTATAGAAATATTTTGAAAATAAAAAAAGTTGCCGCAGTAACTACGGCAACCTTATGTACTTTAAAGCTTAGAATTCGAATAC
>JAZQUT010000048.1:0-5183 GCA_045631405.1 Acutalibacteraceae bacterium
AAAGAAACTATTGATAATGGTCTTGAATTAAGCATTGTAGGTATTATCCGACCCCGAGACGATAATCTTCTCGGTATCGGTACAGGTTATATCGGTTATACAGAAGCTCTTACAGAGTACATCCTTACTGAAACCGAAAAATCACAGGTTGTTCAGGAACAGCTTGCAAATCCCGACAGAGACGTTATCACAGGCAATAAGTTTGTAACCTACTCAATCAACGATTTTGACATCAAGGATATCGATTTAAGTCAGATTGACCTTAAATATCTTGACCTTGAGCCCTTTATGAGCTTGCTTGGTGAATTCAATATCGGTGAAATGGATATTACAAGTATGCTTACAAGCACACTTACTTCAGGCTTTGACCTGGGTAATCTTACAGAGCTTCAGAAAAAGCTTGTTGAAGGTTATCTCAATGACGAGCAGGTAATCGCTATCAAGCAGGCGTACATCGATAGTATGAACGCAAAATGCTCCTATGAACAGACAATGACTACTCTCGGTTACCAGGATGCAGATTCACCGACTTCTATTTACCTTTATCCCAAGACCTTTGATCTTAAGGATGATCTTTTTGAAATTGTAGATTACTACAACGAGCAGGTAACAGCAGACGGTCATGAGGAATACACAATTGAGCCTACAGACGCAGTCGGTGCTTTACTTACATCTGTTAATCAGATTATCAATATCGTAACTTATGTTCTTGTTGTATTCGTAGCAATTTCACTTGTTGTTTCATCAATTATGATCGGTATTATCACCTATATTTCAGTTCTTGAAAGAACAAAGGAAATCGGTATTCTCAGAAGTATCGGTGCATCAAAGAAGGATATTGCAAGAGTTTTCAATGCAGAAACTGCAGTTATAGGTCTTGGTGCAGGTGTCATAGGTATTCTTTCAACCTTACTCCTTGAAATACCAATTAACCTGTTGCTCAAATATGCAGCACATATTCCTGCAGCAGCAGCTCTGCCTCCGGTTGCAGCAGTAGTGCTTGTAATAATAAGTGTTTCTCTTACTCTTATCGCAGGTCTTATTCCCTCAAGAATTGCAGCGAAGAAGGACCCCGTAGAAGCACTTCGTACAGAATAAAACTTATACCACCATTCAATTTTGGATGGTGGTATTTTTATAATTGCGTCGCAGACCCGACATTTTGTATTCTGCATTTTGCATTTTACAACCCTTTAAACTCATACCCTTGCTCCATCGCATAATCTATTATATCTCCCAAAGCATCTGCATTGTCTTGAGAAACTGCGTGTAAGAGGAGGACGCAACCGGGGTGCAAGCGAGAGGTAACTGTTTCAAAGGCGTATTGCTTGCCCTTGGGACTGCTTGTGTCCCAATCTGCATAAGCGCTTGACCAGAAAACTGAGGTGTAGCCAATGCTCTGTACCAGCTCTAAAGCGCTTTCAGAGCAAGCACCCTCGGGGAAACGGAAATAGGTTGAGGAATAGCCGAAGTGTTCTCTTAAATAATTATCAAGTGTTTCGATTTCCTTTGCCATTTGTGTCCGAGTGATAGTTGAAAAGTTGGGGTGGGTGTCAGAGTGATTTCCCACAATATGCCCCTCGTTAATCATTCTTGCAATAATTTCTGGATTTTCTTTAACATTCGGAAGAGTTACAAAAAAAGCTGCAGTAACCTTCTTCTCCTTTAAGGTATCAAGTATTTTTTCAGTACAACCGTTTTCATAACCACAGTCAAAGGTTAAATAGATTACCTTTTTCCCACTTGTGTTAAGGCATATGCCACCATATTTTTCATAAAGCTTCTGATTGTTTAAAGAAATTTCGTGGGGAATACCATTCTTTGAAACACCATAGCTGTGGTTATGTGCTTGTGTTGATAAGCCCTTTAAATTGTCAGGGTCAACAACGGGTAGGGTTGTCTTTGGTAATGGCTCTAAGCCTGTATAGGTTTTATCTGTACCGGTCTTTTCACCATAAGTTGTTTTGGCAGTGTTTTTTATTTTGTCCATAGGCTCAGGATTAGGTGTGCTTTCGGTTTCGCTTTCCGATGTGTTATTGGTGGATGCTTCTTTTTCAGTTTCTTCTTTTGTTGTGGCGTCGCTTGAAAATGATGTTGTTCCATTCAAATCGTTTTTTCCACAGCTACAAAATGCACACAATAAAGATAAAATAAGTAAAACAGAAATAAGTCTTTTCATATTTTCTCCTTTTTTACCCGAGAGAATAACTCTCGGGCTTTCGTTTATTTGAACATATACTGAACATTGTCTAAAATGCCGTCCATTGTTTTGACGCCCTTTTTGGCAATCTTTTTCATTTTGCGCTTGGTGCTGCTTTTGGAATTTACAATACCTGCAGTAACTGCTGCAGCAACGCCAACTGCCATTAAAGCACTTCCGATTTTCATTGTTTTATCAGACCCCATTACCATCATAAAAAACACCTCCGTTTTGTTTTTAATAGATTTCCCATATATTGAAGAAAGTAATCATTTGCACTTGATAAAAATAAATGGAAGTGATAAAATTCATAATAGATTAATTTGGCACAGAAAGAAGGTTTAAAATGGAAAATCAGAAAAAGCTTGTTGCCATAAACGATATTTCGGGATTCGGAAAATGCTCTCTGACAGTTGCATTACCCATCATTTCTGCTGCAGGTGTTGAAACAATATGTATGCCCACTGCAGTTTTGTCAACTCATACAGGTGGCTTTAGTGGTTACACTTATCGCGACCTTACCTGCGATATGCCCGACATTGCAGAGCATTGGAAATCAATTAACCTTAAGCCCGATGCAATTTATACAGGCTTTTTAGGCTCTTTCGACCAGATTGAGATTGTGAAAAAATTTGCCGACGATTTTAAAAGAGACGATAACCTTTTTATTGCAGATCCTTGTATGGCAGATCATGGCAAAATGTATGCGGTTTTTGATAAGAAATTTGCAGCTGCCATGGCAGAGCTTTGCTCAAAGGCAGACATCATTCTTCCCAATATTACAGAAGCCAGCTTTATGACTGATACTGAATTTGTTTCAGGTGTTCATACAGAAGAATATATTGAAGCTATTCTTAATAAGCTTCTTGATATGGGCGCTAAAAATGTTATACTTACAGGAGTTTCTTTTGAAGAAAATAAATTAGGCGCAGCTTTTATGGGTCAGGACAGAGTGGCTCAATATTATTTTGAAGAGCGCCTTTCAGGAGTTTATCACGGAACAGGGGATGTTTTTGCAAGCTCATTCTGTGGTGCAATTCTTAATGGCTTCTCGTATTATGATGCAATGGCTATTGCCGTAAGATATGTTTGTGACTGCATCAAGAGAACTCAATTGATGAAGACACCTATTAATTACGGTGTTGATTTTGAGAGAGGAATTCCGTTTTATATTAAGGAGCTTGGAAAGATATGAGTGAGCTTAACATTGTTTTAGTAGAGCCTGAGATTCCACAGAACACAGGCAATATTGCAAGAACCTGTGCTGCAACAGGCGCAAGGCTTCATATTATCAAGCCTATGGGATTTACAATTGATGATAAAAAATTAAAAAGAGCAGGTCTTGATTATTGGTATTTGCTTGATTTGACCTATTATGAAAATCTTGATGACTTTTTTGAAAAAAATCCTGACGGGAAATATTTCTTCTTTACAACAAAAGCAAGAATGACTCATTCTGATGCTACTTATACTGATAAGTCATTTCTCTTTTTCGGTAAGGAAACCAAGGGTCTCCCTGAAGAGCTTTTGTTAAAGCATCCCGATGAATGTGTAAGAATACCGATGGTAGACGATGCAAGAAGCCTTAACCTTTCAAACTCTGTTGCAATAGGTGTCTATGAAGCATTAAGGCAGTTGGGGTATCCTGAACTCCAGAACAAAGGTCAGCTTCATAATTATACCTGGGAAGAAAATATCTGAAATTAAATAACATAACACCTTCGCTGATTACATATATTGTATAGCGGAGGTGTTTTATTATGACAGAAGAAAAAAGAACAGGAATTTTACCCCATAACTGTATTCTTGAGGACAGAAGAAAGCTTTCTGTTTCAGGTGTTAAGGATGTGGGGAGCTTTGATGAGGAAACTATTATTGCACAGACCGAATACGGAGAGCTTACAATTAAGGGCGAAAAGCTTCATATTACAAAGCTTTCTCTTGAAATAGGGGAGTTGTGCATAGAGGGGAGAATAAACGCCCTTTCTTATGCAGATATTATTGATAAATCAGGAAGCTTCCTTTCGAGAGTGTTCAGATAATGTATAATGTTTCTCAGAGCGAGCAAGCCTTGATTTTTATTGCGGCTTTAGGTGTTGGTTTTATTTTAGGTGTCTTATATGATTTCTTTAGGGCTTTAAGATTGTCCATTACCAAAAGTAAGGCTGCAGTAATAGTTTTTGATTTGCTTTATTTCTTTGTTGTAGCACTTTTAAGCTACATATTTATTCTCGCTTCTAATAAGGGTGAGGTGCGCTCATATATAATTATCGGCGAGCTTATCGGTGCTGTTTTTTATTATTTCTCATTAGGCTTTGCTTTAATGAAGCTGACAGATAGATTTGTTTTGTTTTTAAACAGATTTTATTCCTTGGTTTTTAAAATTGTTTCCTTTCCGTTTCGCCTTATAAAATCTGCTTTTTCAAAGGTTTATTGTAAATTAAAGGTCTTTTTTGAAAAAAGTGAAAAAAACTCCCAAAAAATACAAAAAAAGGTCTTGCCAAAGTGGCGTGTATATGTGTATAATTTATTTGGTATATTATGTGCAGGTTCACAAAAATCACGGAAAGGTGGTAAGGCAGATGGCAAAAGAGAAAAAGAAAAGCCAACTTAATTCTCGTAGCGTTATTGTTATTGTTTTGTGCTTCGCAATCTTGCTCTATATGGGTATAAGATTTGTTAAGGCGCAGAGCGAAATAAATGCTAAAGAAGCTCAGTTAACAGAGCTTGAAAGCATTTATGAAAGCCAGATTGCTGAAAATGAAGAGCTCGAGGCCGCTATCAAAGACGGTGATAAAAAAGAGCTTGCAGAGGAATATGCAAGGAAAAAGGGTTATGTTATGCCGGACGAAAGAGTCTATGTGGACATAACACCAGGTTCCGAGGAATAAAACATAACAAAAACATTTAGGGGTAAACTATGGCAGTGGAAATCGGCGCGATTCTTGAAGGAAAAGTTACAGGCATTACAAATTTCGGAGCT
>JAZQUT010000049.1:0-1293 GCA_045631405.1 Acutalibacteraceae bacterium
GATGGGAGAAGAAACAAAAAAATTGCAATCCTCTCAGGAATGATTGCGCTTGATGTTTTCTTCATACTTGAGAAAGAAGTGTTGAGACCTATGGCTGCCAATGCACATACCATAAGGAATTTGCTTACACTCTTGGTGCCGGATACAACAGCGGCAGAAATTGGGAACACGCTTGCTACAATAGACATTGCAAGAAATCCGAGAATAAACCAAGGGAATATCTTTGCAATGCTGAAATTTGCCTTCAGTTCGCTTCCGTTTTTGCTGTTTGCAAGAGCTTCTTTGCGCTTTAAGCGAAGTTGTACGAAAGCAAAGGTAATAACGGTAGGAATAATCGCAAGAGTTCTTGTGAGCTTTACCATTGTGGCGAAATCGCCTGCACCTTCTGAAAAAGCATAGCCGGTCGCAACAACGGAAGAAGTATCGTTAACTGCCGTTCCCGCCCAAATACCGAATGCCTGATCAGTCATCCCCATTGCTTGTCCCATAATGGGAAACAATACGATCATTGCCATATCAAACAGGAAGGTGGCAGACATAGCATAAGCCACGTCATTATCGTCTGCATCGATAGTCGGGGCAATAGCGGCAATGGCAGAGCCCCCGCAAATACCCGTACCGGCAGAGATAAGGTTGGAGAGTTTCCAGTTGAGTCCCAATGCCTTACCGATAAAGTAACCACCGCCAAAACAAGTGAGTAAAGTAAATATCATAACGGTGAGGGACATTTTACCTACGTTGAGGATAGTCGTAATATTGAGGGACAAGCCAAGCAAAATGATGGCAAATTTCAAGATTTTTTTGGATGTAAATTTGAGTCCCGATGCAAAAACCTTGGTATTCCTCAAAAAATGATTGAGGATCATACCGATAAACATTGCAATAACAGCAGAGCCGATAAGGTGGATAGGCAGCAGACTTTCAAGCCAGCAGGCAAGAAGGGCAACGCCTACAGATAATATTATTCCGGGAAATACTTTTAACACTTTCATAAACAATCTCCTACTTTCACTTATACCCATTGATTATACTACGCTTTTGTGATAAAATCAAATTATCATTTATTATCGGATGATAATATGAGTTAATTGGAGATTGTTATGTTAGATTATGAACCTATCTCCCGATGTTCTCCAGTTAGGACCTATTCTTCAAGACGCAAACATTTAACATTTATAAAAACATAAAACCCTTCTTGAATTGCGGAAAACGTTGCGACCGCGCATACAACGACGGCAGTATACTGCAATTTTAAAAAAGGCATTGTCAACGGTAACAAGAACAGAATGAACC
>JAZQUT010000050.1:0-7932 GCA_045631405.1 Acutalibacteraceae bacterium
TTACGGCTTCTTGCAGTATGAAGACGCTTACCAACATCGCCTTTTCTCTGTGTCAGTTCGCTTTCAATAAACATATGTATATCTTCCGCACCACTGTCAAAGGTAAGCTTTCCGCTTTCGATATCTTCAAGAATACCTGTAAGTCCATCAACGATTTCCTCGCAGTCCTTTTCGGTAATGATGCCCTGTTTTGCAAGCATTCCTGCATGTGCTATTGAACCACCTATATCCTGACGGAACATTTTGCAGTCGAAGTGAAGAGATGAGTTAAAATCATCTGCTTCCTTATCAAGAGCCTTTGTAAATCTGCCTGCCCACATTTTATCCATAGTATTTATACCCTTTCAAAAACCACTTTTGCACATTCGGTGCTTTTGAAGCATTGAATGTGCAAAGTAAGTGAATATTAACTGATTTTTATTTGTCGAGAGAATCAAGACCTGCTTTTTCTCTCATATTTGCCATAACCTTGATGGGAAGACCATAAAGGTTGATGAAGCCTGCGCTGTCCTTCTGATCGTAAACCTCGTCCTCGTCAAATGTTGCCATATCAGCATCATAAAGTGAGTAGGGTGAGCAAACGCCTGCATTAATCATATTACCCTTGTAGAGCTTAAGCTTAACATCACCTGTAACTGTTTCCTGAGTTGAATCAACGAAAGCAAGAATTGCTTTTGTGAGAGGTGTGTACCACTGTGCATTGTAAGTAAGCTCTGCAAGCTTCTGAGCAACAAGTGCTTTGTAATGAGCTGTTTCTTTATCAAGACAGATTGTTTCGAGAACTGAATGTGCTTTGTAGAGGATTGCTCCACCGGGAGTTTCATATACGCCACGGCACTTCATACCAACAAGTCTGTTTTCAACGATGTCAAGAAGACCGATACCGTTTGCACCACCAAGCTCATTAAGCTTTGTAACAAGCTCCACTGCACCCATTTCTACGCCGTCAACAGCTGTGGGGATACCTTTTTCAAAGTGAATTGTAACATAAGTGGGCTTGTCGGGAGCCATCTCGGGAGAAACGCCCATCTCAAGGAAGCCTTCCTTATTGTAAAGAGGCTCATTCATTGGATCCTCAAGGTCAAGACCCTCGTGAGAAAGATGCCAGATGTTTTTATCCTTTGAGTAGTTTGTTTCTCTGTTGATTTTAAGAGGAACATTGTGAGCTTCTGCGTATGCAATCTCTTCTTCTCTGGATTTGATATCCCATTCTCTCCAAGGAGCGATGATGGGCATATTGGGAGCAATTGCTTTGATAGCAAGCTCAAATCTTACCTGGTCATTACCCTTACCTGTACAACCGTGGCAGATAGCGTCTGCGCCTTCTTCAAGAGCAATTTCAGCAATTCTCTTTGCGATAGGAGGACGAGCAAAAGCTGTACCAAGAAGATATTCCTCGTAAATTGCGCCAGCCTTAACGCCGGGGAAAACATAATCCTCGAGGAATTCCTTTGTGAGATCTTCAATGTAAATCTTAGAAGCGCCTGTTGCGATAGCTTTTTCTTCAAGGCCTTCAAGCTCACTTGCCTGACCAACGTTACCTGAAACAGCGATAACCTCACAGTTGTTATAATTTTCTTTAAGCCAAGGGATGATGATTGATGTATCAAGACCACCTGAATAAGCTAAAACTACCTTTTTGATATCTTTCTTTTCCATTGTATATTCCTCCGAAAAAATGAGTTATAAATTGTGCAAAATGCAGTATGGGATATATTATACACACTTTTTGAATATAATCAAGTGTTTTTGAAGATTTTTTCAAGAATTTTTGTATTTTTATGCACTATTTTGCATAATAAATGAATATTAATACGGTTTTTATGCATTTTTATTACATATTTTGCATATTTTATGCATTTATACACATTTTAATGCATAAAACTGATACATCGGTAAATTCTCATCGGTAATTATTATGCAAAATCACACATATAAATTGGGAGTTTATTGGGATAATTCGGAATTCGTAATTAAGGAACTGCGTTGCGATTATAATAAAACCAATACGGTTATGTATGTAGGGGTCGCTGCCCACAGCGACCCGTTGTAGTTTGAATGTACATTTTGGAACGGGACGATGTAGGCATCGTCCCCTACATTCGTTATTTATATTAGCAATCAATCATCCCGACAAATTATAATTTAAAATAATTGCAGGCGTGGAAGCCTGCCACTACGCGACCCCTACAAAATTATAATTTACACAACAAACAAAAACAGCGAGGTCAGTTATGACCTCGCCTTGCTATATCATATTTAATTTCCAAATGGGAAATAGAAGCCGTTATCTGTTGGTTCTTCTTCCTGAACGGATGTCATTGAATCCTCGACAAGTTTTACCGTAATATCAAATGTAGAAACGTTATAATTTGCATCTACTCGACAGATTTTCAGGTTAAGTGTATCACCAACTCTGCCATTTTCAATCACTTCAAGTAAAACATCATATGTGTCAAGGTCTTTTCCGTTGACAGCAATAATCATATCGCCTTCCTTAGCCTGTGTATTAAGAAGGTCACTGCCATTCATAATGCTATCAATAACAATTGCACCTGCAGGAAGCTTATTTGCCTTTACAATAATTGAATATGTCTGATTTTGTGTTGCAGGAATAAATGTTACACCAAGAACAGGACGATTTGAAACATATCCATTCTTAATAAGCTCGTCAACGATTTCTTTTACTGTTGATGTTGGAACAGCAAAGCCCATACCTTCGTATTCTGTTGACGCGATTTTTGATGAATTGATACCCACAACCTGACCATATTCATTTAAAAGAGCACCGCCTGAGTTACCCGGATTAATAGCTGCTGTATGCTGAATACAAGCAACCTCGTATCCGACAGGGCTATCAATCGGTCTGCCGATTGCTGAAACCATACCATTTGTGAATGAACCGAAGAACTGTGTTCCGCCTGGATTACCGATTGCGTAAACATTATCACCCACTTCCAATTTATCAGAAACGGCAAATTCTGCAGGTTTAAGCTCTGTTGTATTTACTCTTAAAAGACCGATATCAGTTTTTGCATCAGTACCCACAACAACTGCATCATACTGTGTTCCGTCAGCACTCTGCACGATAATCTGTGCATTATTTGCATCAATAACATGAGCGCAGGTTATGATGTATGTTGCATCCTTACTACTGTTCAAGCCCATTACAACGCCTGTACCCTCAGAATAAACTGATTGCTGGTTTCTTGTGTAAACAAGAATACCTACTGAACTATCTTTAACCTTTTTATATACATCACCTGCTGATGTAACATCTTCTGCTTTAATTGTTTCATCTTTTGCAGGTGTTTCCACAAGGTTCATCTCTGTATCGTCAGCGCTACCTTTATTTGTCTGTGGATTGTTATCACCTTTAAGCGTCTGAACAATCACATTGAGAGAAAAGACAACCACTAAAAGGACTATAATAGTGGCAATAATTCCGCCTTTTTTCTTGCCTTTTGACTTTTTCTGCTGTGTCTGTTGATTTGTATTTGTGTAGTTGTAACTACCATAAGGCATATACTGATTTGCCTGACTGTTGTATGTGTACTGAGGATTATAGCCTTGGGAATATCCTGTTGGTGGTGTTACAGGTCGTTCACTGTAACCTGAATAACCCGAATTATTTTCTGCTTTCGGTTCACTATATCCTGAATTATTTCCATTCTTTGGCTGGTTATTGTTTTCATTACCGCCAAAGCCATAATCTCTGTTCATATTCTCATCCATAAATTATCCTCCGGATTTGCTGTTATTTGGAAGAATAAATGTAAATCTTGTGAATTCACCTTTCTGACTTTCCGCAAAAATTCTTCCCTGATGCATTTCTACAATAGTTTTACAAAGATACAGACCAAGACCTGCACTTTTCACATCATAGCTTCTTGATTTATCAACCTTATAGAAACGCTCAAAAATTCTTCCTGTTTCTTCCGGTGAAATACCTTCACCCGTATTTTCAATGGAAACATAATTTCTTCCGTCAGTTGTTTCACCTGCAAAAACAGTTATTGTACCATTTTCATTGGTAAATTTGACTGCATTGTCAATAAGATTATACACAACCTGATAAATCATATCACGGTCAGCAAAAATAAACACCTGTCCCATTTCCTCAAAACCGTTGATTGTGATATTTTTCTTTTCAATTTCCTGCTCAAATGTGAGCATACAATTTATAAGCTGTTGCGAAATATCAAATTTCACAGGCTTGATTTCAAGCTCACCTGCTTCAATTTTTGAAAGATTGAGCATTGATGTCACAAGTCTTGAAAGTCGCTTAACTTCAACAGACACAACGCCTAAATATTCCTCGTGTTTTTCAGGTGGGATTGTACCGTCAAGCATACCGTCAATAAATCCACCAATTGTTGTCATTGGTGTTTTAAGCTCGTGCGACACATTGGCAACAAAGCTTCGTCGTGAAGATTCAAGCACCGACAATGCCGTAGCCATCTGATTAAACGACTGACAAAGCTCTGCCAATTCGTCCGACCCACGCACGCTGACTCGTTTACTGAAATCCCCTTGTGCATAGGATTTTGTAGCATTTGACATCTGTCGCAAAGGATTTGTCAGCTTTGCAGTGAAGGCATAAATGACAAGGAATGAAAGAGCCGCTGCAAATATTGCTGACCAGAAATACATTCCCACCATATTGGAAGCATATTCTTTAAGTTTAGCTTCAACAGGTGTACTTGCGAAAAACGCACCCACAAATGTATTACCCATATATACGGGATATCCTGCGAAAAATGTATCATCAGTAAATAACCCGTCAATTTCTTTTCTGCTGAAATATTCACCCTGTGAAACCTGTTCAATAATTTCCTTTGGAATTGTATATCCGCTGTGAACAAGGCATCCGTCACTGTTTGATGAATAGGTATATAAAAAATCTTCTCGACAGATAATTACCTTTCCCTCGTGATTAACAAAGAAAATATCTGTATCAATTGCAGTTGCTGTAACACCAATGTTATTGCACATAATCACAAGTGCATTTTCAGCATCCTCACGGGTATAACATTTCGACAAAAGATTTTCAGTATATTCTGCACTCTGTTTCACATTGACCTGTAAAAGTTCCTGTGTTTCCTTTGCCCATCGGTTAGAAAGAAACACCGTAAGGGAAGATGCAAGAACAATATAGCTTACAAGCATCAAAGCAGTAATAACAGTAAGATATTTTGCAAACAACGGCAAGTGAGTGAAAAATCTCGCAATTTTTATAAATCGTCTTCTTAAAAAATTATTTTTTGCCATGTGTTTCAAATTTATATCCGACGCTCCAGATTGTTCTCAATTCCCATTCGTCAGAAACACCCTTAAGCTTATCACGAAGTCGTTTAATATGCACATCAACTGTACGACTGTCGCCATAGTAATCAAATCCCCAGACATCGTCAAGAAGCTGGTCACGAGTAAACACCCGGTCAGGATTACTTGCAAGATAATATATAAGCTCAAGCTCTTTTGGTGGTGTATCAACAACAACATCGTTGACCTTTAATTCATAATTTGTAAGGTTTACTGAAAGCTTGTCATATTTTACTTCTTTCATATCAGCTTCTTTAACCGCTGAAGTTCGACGAAGAACAGCCTTTATTCTTGCCACAATTTCTTTTGTGTCAAATGGCTTTGTAACATAGTCATCAGCACCAAGTTCAAGGCCTAAAACCTTATCAAAAACTTCATCCTTAGCAGTAAGCATAATAATCGGCTTTTCACTTGTCTTTCGGATTTCACGACAAACCTGCCAACCGTCAAGTTGAGGAAGCATGATATCAAGAAGAACAAGGTCAGGATTTTCAGTTGAAAACATATGAACTGCATCAAGACCATTGTGAGCCATTACAACAGTATAGCCCTCTTTTTCAAGGTACATTCTTAACAAATCGCAAATATTTTTTTCGTCGTCAACAACAAGAATTTTTTCTTTTTGCATAACCGCAACCTCCTCAAAGTTAAAATTTGCTTATAGAAAGCATACATCATAAATTTTAACAAATTAAAAACAAATTTTTTTCTTTTTATAAATTATTTGTGGTATTTTCCGTTGTTACTTATGGAAAAGGCTCTGTAAACCTGTTCTTCCAGCATAATTCGTGCAAGTTTATGCGGAAAAGTCATTTTTGACATTGAAAAACGAAAGTCAGACATTTTTTTAACTTCATCAGACAGACCGAATGAACTGCCGATTATAAAAACCACACTGCTTTTTCCTGAAAGAGCAATATCATCCATCTTCTGTGACAATTCCTCACTTGACATCTGTTTTCCTTCAATACACATTGAAAAAACATAAGAATTCTTCGGAATTTTTGCTGTTATCATCTGTGTTTCTTTTGATAACGCATTGTCAATTTCACTTTGCGACGGATTATCAGAAAGCTTAACAGGTTCAAGCTCGGTCACCGTCAATTTACAGTATGCAGAAAGTCTTTTTTCATATTCCGATGAAAAATCTTTCATATATTTTTCTTTTAGTTTTCCCAAAACTATAAGATGAACATTCATCATAATATCATCGCCTTTTCATCCCATACAGGCTTTGCAACCCTGATAAGATAGTCATCACCCTCGTTTGCGCCTTCCATTGAAAGTGCACATACGCTTGTCTGGTATGCAAGTTGAGGAAGATTGTTTTCACGGCTTAAATGCCCTAAAAAGAATCGTGTTGTGCCTGTTTTTATAAGCTTTGCAACAGTTTCTGCACAAGCATCATTGGAAAGGTGGCCTTTTACGCCTAAAATTCTTCTTTTAAGCACATAAGGATATCCGCCGCATTGAAGCATATTTACATCGTGATTTGATTCAAGCATAACAAGGTCAGCACCCTTTATGGCATCAAATACTGTGTCCGTCATAATGCCAAGGTCAGTTGCAACTGCAATTTTTCTTCCGTTAGCCATTTCAACTGTATAACCACAAGGCTCTTTTGAGTCATGTGAAGTAGTAAATGACTTTATAAGCATACATCCCACATCAACACCATCAGGTGTAATAATAACAGTTTCTTCCACATTTTCCAAAGCACCTGCTTCTGAAAGTGCCTCGTATGTACCCTGAGTCATAACTGCTCTTACCTTGTGCTTTTTTGAAAACACCTTTAACCCTTTTACATGGTCATTATGCTCGTGAGTGATAAATATATTGCTGATACTGTCAGCATCCACACCGATATTCCAGAGTGACTGTTCAAGCTGTTTTGCAGTCATACCCGCATCAATGAGAAGTGAATCGTCACCACCACCGATATATATGGAATTCCCTGTTGATGAAGAAAACAGGGGACAAAATTTTGCCATTTTATTTCTCCTAATAATTTGTATCAAAAAAGGACGGTAATTAACCGTCCTATATTTTCAGATTAGCCTACACTTAATACGGTTTTTTCGTCATCAGGACTGTTTTTTAATTCAATATCCGCACCTAAGCTACGTAATTTTTCAATTATGTTATCATATCCACGCTGAATATGATGAATTTCTTCGATTTCAGTTGTACCTGAAGCCACAAGACCCGCAATAACCATTGCAGCACCTGCACGAAGGTCATTTGCCACAACAGGAGCACCTTTCAGTCCCTCAACACCCTCAATAAATGCTGATTTACCGTCAACAGTAATTTTTGCACCCATACGAAGCAACTGTTCAACATAACGGAAACGATTGTCCCATACGCTTTCAGAAACCATACTGTTACCACTTGCGATTGAAAGAAGAACAGAGAACTGTGGTTGCATATCAGTAGGGAAACCGGGATGAGGCATTGTCTTCACACTACAATGATTTGGTCGGCAATCAGAGAAAATTCTGATTGAATCGTCATATTCCTCAACCACAACACCACACTCAATAAGCTTTGCAGTAATTGATTCAAGGTGCTTTGGAATAACATTTTTAATAAGCACATCACCCTGTG
>JAZQUT010000051.1:0-1852 GCA_045631405.1 Acutalibacteraceae bacterium
GGTAAGTCAAGTTATTCGCTCAAGATTTTAATTATGCTCGCCTGTTGTTACTGCCATAACTGATATCAGGTTGTAGCCTGTTTCGGTTTCCTTGAGAGTAATGTCAGCGTATTTGTCGGGCTGGGTTGCTGCAATTGTTCCATCGGGAGCAACCTCAATATTATTTGTGCCGACATAGCCTACACGAAGAATTGAAAGTCCACCTGTTTTTTCAACAGACTCAATTCTTACTGTGAAGGGTGGTGTTACACCTGTAAGAGGTACTGTATAAGTATCTGCACTTGCGTCATAGGTGAATTCATAACCATAACCCATAACACTTGAATGAACAATCTCAACATCGGGTCCGAACATTTTGAGATAATAGCCTGCAACATCCTCAGCAGGAACCACAAGACCCTTTTCGGTTACATTGTAATCCCCTGTTTTAACCTCATCGGTCAAGAGAGTACATATCGCGATATTAAGAAGGGCATTCTTATCAGCCTTGGTTATATCTGCAAAGGAATCAGGGTCAACGCCGACTACCCATGTCAGAAACTCTGCGTAGCCTGAATAATCAACAGCCTCTTCCTCGCCCGAATAGAATTTATCTATCGCAAATTTTCCGATGCTTACAGCACCTGTTATTGCAAGGGCGAGAACCAAAAGGCCTATTATAAATGAACCAACCTTTTTCTTTTTATTTACGGTAACAATTTCACTCATAATTTTTACCTGCTGTATTTCTTTCTTGTTCTTTCAGTACGTCTTTCAAGAGCTTCTTTTCTTGCCTTTTCCTGCTGACGCTTTTTCTTTTCAGCAGCCTTCTGACGAAGAATAAGATTTATTCTGAAAACAACAATCGTTCCACCGATCACCTGAATAATATCACAGCCTGTTGCCTCAGCAATCTTTGTTGCAATTTCCTTGGGATCCTCAGGAGATGTTTCGAGATGAATCTTAATTTTGAAAAGCTCTCTTGTATTAAAAGTATCTTCAATCTGTGCAATAACTGCATCGGTAACACCCTCTTTACCAATCTGGAAAATCGGGTCGAGACCGTTTGCTTCTGCACGAAGCTTTGCTCTTTCTTTACTTGTCATATTCTTAATCCTTTTATTCTTTACTCCATTTTGTTCCTTCGCGAGTATCAAGGAGTGTAACGCCCTTTGATGCCAACTCATCACGGATTCTGTCTGCTTCTGCGAAGTTTTTAGCCTTTTTAGCTTCAACTCTCAAAGCAATCTGTTCCTCAACATATTTTGCAAAGTCATCAAGCTCTGCAGGCTCACCTGCTGATTCGTTAAGCTTCTTTGCACCCTCAACCAAATCAAGAGAAAGAACCCTATCAAAATCGTTAAGAAGATAAATTTTTGTTTTATCGTTTGTTTTCTCCTTGAGTACATCATAAACTGCTGTAACTGCAAGAGAAGTGTTTATATCATTATCAAGAGCTGCCTTGAATGAGCCCTGAAGCTTTTCAACTGCTGCCATATCAAGCTCGTCACTATCAACAGGCTTAAGTCCTGCAATTTTCTTGAGAAGCTTGTCATAAGCTGTTGCTGCACCATCAAGGTTTTCATAAGAGAAAACAAGCTGCTTTCTGTAATGGGACTGCAAGCAAAAGAATCTGTATGCAAGGGGGTTATAGCCCTTTTCTTCAAGAAGTGAAACTGTAAGGAATTCACCCTTTGATTTACTCATTTTGCCTGAGTTTGTATTAAGGTGAAGAACATGGAACCAATAGTTACACCATTTGTGACCAAGATATGCCTCACTCTGAGCAATTTCGTTTGTATGATGGGGGAAAGCATTATCAATACCACCACAATGAATATCCATATACTCACCAAGGTGCTTAAGGCTGATT
>JAZQUT010000052.1:0-1488 GCA_045631405.1 Acutalibacteraceae bacterium
CATTCTCTTTACGGGTACGGTCTGGTAGGTGTTGTACTGATTAGCACCTTGTTTCTTAAATTTCTTGGAAATCAGTATTGGATGTATCTGACGTTTTTCTGGGCGGCTCTCCCTGTCATTGCTTCTATTCTGCTGTTCACCTCTAAACTGCCGAATATGAACGTTGACCACAATGAAGAAAAAGCTATTAAATCCACACACAGAACAAAGGGGATTTTCCTCTGCATGGCGTGCATTTTTCTTGGTGCCTGCGCCGAGAACACGATGTCAAACTGGATTTCCGTTTATACGGAAAATGTGCTCTACATTCCTAAAATGTGGGGAGACCTTTTTGGTATGTGCTTATTCGCAGTACTCCTTGCTCTTACACGAAGTGCTTATGCAAAGTTTGGTAAAAACATCTCCCGCGTCCTAATGATAAGTATGCTCGGTGCTATTGCCTGCTATGTTATTGTTGCATTCTCATCCAATGCGGTTCTTTCTCTTGTCGGCTGTGTTTTGACTGGTATTTGCACATCTATGCTGTGGCCAGGAACTTTGATTCTTATGGAAGAAAAAATTCCTGCTGTCGGTGTATCCGCTTATGCTTTGATGGCGGCAGGTGGCGACTTCGGCGCTTCATTTGCACCTCAGACAATGGGAATTATCGTTGATAAAATTTCCGCTACTGAATGGGCACAGACTTTCGGGAGCAGTTTATCCTTGTCTCCGGAGCAGGTAGGATTTAAGGTCGGCATGCTGATCGCAGCTATTTTCCCGATTTTAGGTGTACTTCTTTTGTTGTACATGAAGAAGTTTTTTAAGAGTAATATAAAATAAGTTAGCCAGTTCAGTTAAAAGAGACACAAATATTATTTACGGTTAAACGAAGCGGCAAAGAGGTTGATAACTCTTTGCCGCTTTTTCAAAAAACTTGTAATATTGGAGTAATTAGTGTATAATATCCTTGTCAGTGTGGCAACACCATGGCAACAAAAAATCCGATAGCCTAAATCTACCGGATAATGTATGCACCACAGATACCTCGAGCGAAGAAACTTAAGCAAAAATGTTTAGTATTCGTTTGCAGGAACCGAGTGGGAATAAGAAAAATTTATCCTAATGCCGTTTTTCCCGGCTCTTGAGCCGGAAAAGTGGCAAAATCGGATGCTTTTTCAAGCCATTTGATAGCACTTTTTATTATCATTAAGGCGGCAACTGGCTTGTAAGTTCTTATCCCTAATTGCGTATATCCTAATATCCGCCCGTAGGAGAAATCCTGCGGGCGGTATTTTGTTGATTTTTGAGCCGGTAAGTATTTTGGAAAAATGGTAGAAATAGTAACAATTCTATTTTATAATACTCTTAGACAAACTTGAATTTGACGGTCTGTAAAACACGTTTACAAACTGGAAGGAGAAAACATGAAGAAAAAGCTGTGGAACAAGGATTTTGTCCTGCTTTTACAAGGAAATGCTGTCAGCACAATAGGCGATTTAATGTACAGTG
>JAZQUT010000053.1:0-5302 GCA_045631405.1 Acutalibacteraceae bacterium
GAATTTTCTACGAAAATTCGACTATAATCCTTTCAATGAGTGTAATGCAAAATTGTATTTATAAAAAACAATTTTGCTAAAAGCCGATAAAATCGGCTTTTGCGAAACGCGACTGCGTTTCGACAAATTACAATCATTATATTCTTGTATCGAGCAAATCCACATATTTGTTCTTAAACTCTGTAAAGGTACCGTTGTCAAGCTCATCTCTTATTCTCTTCATAAGGTTATTATAGAAATAAAGATTATGAGTAACTGCAAGGCGCATTGCAAGGATTTCCTTTGCCTTGAACAAATGGTGAAGGTAAGCTCTTGAATGCTTCTGACAGGTAGGGCAATTACATTGAGGATCAATTGGGGTATCGTCCTTAGCATACTTTGCATTATTAAGATTAATTATACCATCCCAAGTGAAAAGATGACCGTGACGAGCATTTCTGCTAGGCATAACGCAGTCAAAAAGGTCAACTCCCCTGCTTACACCCTCGATAATATTACCGGGTGTACCAACGCCCATAAGATAACGGATTTTGTCCTTAGGAGCAAAGGGCTCAACAGCAGAAATTATGCGATACATATCCTCCTTAGGCTCACCAACTGCAAGACCTCCGATAGCATAGCCGTCAAGGTCTAATTCAGCAATTTCCTTCATATGCTCAACTCTTAAATCGTCAAAGGTTGCGCCCTGATTAATGCCAAAAAGAAGCTGATTCGGATTAAGAGTGTCAGGAAGAGAATTAAGTCTTTCCATTTCGTTTTTACAACGGATAAGCCATCTTGTTGTTCTTGCGATGGATTCCTTTGCATATTTATACTGGGCAGGGTTTTGAACACACTCGTCAAAAGCCATAGCAATAGTTGAGCCGAGATTTGACTGAATCTGCATACTCTCCTCGGGACCCATAAAGATTTTTCTTCCGTCGATATGGGAATTGAAGGTTACACCCTCTTCCTTGATTTTACGGAGCTTTGCAAGAGAAAAAACCTGAAATCCACCACTATCGGTAAGAATAGGACCGTTCCAGCCTGTGAATTTATGAATACCACCAAGCTCCTTAACAAGCTTGTCACCGGGTCTTAAATGCAAATGATAGGTATTGCACAGCTGAACCTGACAGTCAATGTCCTTAAGATCATAAGCTGAAAGGCCACCCTTGATAGCACCACAGGTTGCAACATTCTGGAATGCAGGAGTCTGCACGGTGCCGTGAACTGTTGTAAATTCACCTCGTCTTGCAGTACCCTCTGTTTTAATAAGCTTAAACATAAAATATACCTCAAATTATAATATCAGCATACAGTCACCAAAGGAGAAAAATCTGTATTTTTCATCAACAGCAGTCTTGTATGCAGAAAGAGTTTTGTCATAGCCGTAGAAGGCAGAAACAAGCATAATTAAAGTGCTTTCGGGTAAATGGAAATTAGTCAGAAGACCGTCAATACATTTGAATTTATAGCCAGGGTAAATGAATATATCGGTATTTCTGTCATCCTCTCTGATTTCACCACAGAAGGTGCCAACGCTTTCAAGAGTACGACAGCTTGTTGTGCCAACTGCAATAACTCTGCCACCATTTTTCTTGGTTTCGTTAATTAAATCAGCAGTTTCCTTGGGCAGATGGTAATGCTCAGAATGCATCTGATGATCTTCAATTTTCTCAGCCTTAACAGGTCGGAAGGTGCCTAAGCCAACATGGAGAGTAACATAACCGATGTTAACACCCTTAGCCTTAAGCTTCTGAAGTATTTCCTCGGTGAAATGAAGACCTGCAGTAGGCGCAGCAGCAGAGCCAAGCTCCTTTGAATAAACTGTCTGATATCTTTCCTTGTCCTCAAGCTCCTCAGTTATGTAGTGTGGAAGGGGCATCTGACCGATTTTATCAAGAATACTGTAAATATTATCGCTCTTATCGTAGAAGAAGCGAACAATTCTGTTACCATTCTCGAGAACAGACTCAACCTTGGCAGTTAAAATACCGTCTCCGAAGGTGAATTCTGTGCCCTCCTTAGCCCTTTTGCCAGGGCCTGCGAGAGTTTCCCAAAGGTCGTTTTCCATCTGCTTGAGCAATAAAAACTCAACAACTGCCCCTGTTTCCTTTTTTGTTCCGTAAATTCTTGCAGGAAGAACACGGGTGTTGTTAAGAATAAGACAGTCGCCTGCATTGAAATAGTCACAGATGTCATAGAAATGCTTGTGTGAAATTTCATTATTTCCCTTTGAAAGCACCATCATTCTCGAGCTATCACGAGGCTCGAGAGGATGCTGAGCAATAAGCTCCTCGGGTAAATGGTAGAAAAAATCTGATTTGTTCATAATAATTCCTTTATTTGTAATATAATATAACAAAAATTAATGTCTAAAAACATTGACGAAAGTTATATTTATATGTTAATATACTTAATTGTTGAAATATTATAATTCATTTATAAAGTATTTACAAGTGTTTTTTTATATGGAGGTACATATTTATGAAAAAGTACAAAGTTGGTATTATCGGCGCAACCGGTATGGTTGGTCAGAGATTTGCTCTCTTGCTCGCAGACCACCCCTGGTATGATGTAACAGTTCTTGCTGCATCCTCCCGTTCAGCAGGTCAGAGCTACAAGGAAGCTCTTGGCGACAGATGGTGTATGGCTGAGCCCACACCCGAAAAATATCTTGATATGACAGTTCTTGATGCTGAAAAGGATATTGAGAAAATCGCTGCTGAGGTTGATTTCGTATTCTGCGCAGTTAATCTTTCAAAGGCTGAAACAAAAGAGCTTGAAGAGAAATACGCAAAGGCTGAATGTCCCGTTGTTTCCAACAACAGCGCTCACAGAATGACTCCCGATGTTCCTATGGTAGTTCCGGAGCTTAACCCCGAGCACATCGAGGTTATTCATTCTCAGAGAAAGCGCCTTGGTACAAAGAGAGGCTTCATCGCAGTTAAATCAAACTGCTCTCTTCAGAGTTATGTTCCTGCTCTCTTCCCCCTTCACGACAAATACACTGTTAAGGATGTTGTAGTTTGCACATATCAGGCAATTTCAGGTGCAGGTAAAACATTTGAAAGATGGCCCGAAATGGTTGACAATGTAATCCCCTTCATCGGTGGCGAGGAAGAAAAGAGCGAAAAAGAGCCTCTTAAGCTTTGGGGTAAAATTGTTGGTGACGAAATCGTTTCTGCAACAGAACCTCATTTCACAGCTCAGTGTATCCGTGTTCCCGTTTCTGACGGTCACATGGGCGCAGTTTTCGTAAGATTTGAAAACAAGCCTGAAAAGGAAGATATGATTGAAATGTGGAAGAGCTTCAAGGGCAGAGCTCAGGAATTAGAGCTTCCCTCTGCTCCCAAGCAGTTCCTTCACTATTTTGAAGAGGACAATATGCCTCAGACAAAGCTTCACAGAAACCTTGAAAACGGTATGGCTGTTTCCATTGGTCGTCTTCGTGAGGATAGTCAGTATGATTATAAATTCGTATGCCTTGCACATAACACTCTTCGTGGTGCTGCAGGTGGCGCAGTTCTTCTTGCAGAGCTTCTCTGTGCAGAAGGCTATATGGATTAATAATACATAGGAAATATTTCCTAAATTTAATTTCTGGAGGTTTTCGCTGTGAAAAAACCTATTTTCACGGGTGCCGGTGTTGCCATTGTAACACCCTTTGAAGGCGAGGATTTAAAAATCAATTTCCCTTTATTTGAGGAGATAATCGAAAACCAGATTCAAAACGGAACCGATGCAATTGTTGTATGTGGTACAACCGGTGAAAAATCAACTCTCGTTTATGACGAGCATGTTGAGGCCATCCGTACTGCTGTACGCGTTACCAACGGCAGAATTCCTGTTATTGCAGGAACAGGCAGTAACGATACTGTCCACGCCGTTAAGCTTTCAAATGACGCCGAGGCTTGTGGTGTTGACGGTCTTCTTATGGTTACACCATATTACAACAAGGCATCTCAGGATGGACTTATCGAGTCCTATACATTTATTGAAAAAAGAGTTTCAACACCCATTATTCTTTACAATGTGCCCTCAAGAACAGGAGTTACAATAAAGCCCGAAACCTATCTCGAGCTTTCAAAGCTCCCTCTTATAAACGGCGCAAAGGAAGCAAGTGGCGACATTTCCCACCTTGCAAAATCAATGGCGCTCTGTGGTGACAGCCTTAATTTCTATTCAGGTAATGACGATCAGATTACTGCCTTCACTGCTTTAGGTGCAAAGGGTGTTATCTCTGTTCTTTCAAACATTGCTCCCAAGCTCACCCACGATATTGCAATGCTTGGTATCGAGGGTAAAACAGCCGAAAGCGCTAAGCTTCAATTGGAATACATTGACCTTTGTAACGCGCTCTTCTGTGATGTTAACCCAATTCCTGTTAAAGCAGCGATGTGTATGATGGGTATTGATGTGGGCAGATGCAGAATGCCTCTCTCTCCTCTCAATCAGGCTAACGAAAAGCTTCTGAGAGATGTTTTGGAAAAGCATAATATGATTTAATTTTGTACCACTCACCGCTAACGCGGTCCCCCCTCCTTTTTTCTTCGAAAAAAAGAGGGATAGTATAGGTTTAAATAAATTATTTTAAGGATGTTAATTTATGACAAGAATTCTTTTAAGTGGATGCTGTGGCAAAATGGGCAGAAATGTTGTTTCTGTTGTTAACGGCAGAAAGGACTGCGAAATTGTTGCAGGTATCGATATTATTGACGACAGCACTCTCGGCTTCCCTGTTTTTCAGAATTACGGCGAGGTTGATGTAAAGGCTGATGTAATAATCGACTTCTCAAACCCTGCTCTTCTTTCTGATATGCTCGGCTTTGCTACCAAAACCAACACTGCAGTAGTTTTAGCTACAACAGGTCTTTCAGATGCACAGATCAAAGAGGTTGAAGAGGCTTCAGAGAAAATTGCAGTTTTCTTCTCTTACAATATGTCATTAGGTGTAAGCCTTCTTTGTGAGCTCTCAAAAACTGCTGCTAAAATTCTTGGCACTGATTTTGATGTTGAAATCATTGAGGCGCATCATAATCAGAAAATCGATGCTCCCAGTGGTACTGCAATAATGCTTGGCAACGCAGTCAAGGAAATGATGCCCGATGCTTATTTTGAATATGACAGATTCTCAAAAAGAGAAAAGCGTCATTCAAACGAAATCGGTATTCACTCAGTTCGTGGTGGTACAATTGTTGGTGAGCACGAGGTAATCTTCGCAGGTAATGATGAAATCGTTAAGCTTTCACATAGCGCTCGCTCCAAGGCAATTTTTGCTCAGGGCGCAGTTAATGCTGCAGCCTTCCTTAACGGCAAG
>JAZQUT010000054.1:0-1332 GCA_045631405.1 Acutalibacteraceae bacterium
TTTCAATAAAATCAGAGTTCACAATGTTTTTTTCAATGCTGATCTGGTCTTCTTGTCGCTGCGATGCAGCAGCTGCAAATAAATTTTCTTTCATTTCAATCCTCTCTTCCTATGCGTATTTAATACGCATAAAATACGCATGATATGCGCATCATTATTTCTTCAGGTTTAATTCTTTACAAATTTTTTCATAAATTTCAAGAATCTGTTTTGATCCAGAATTATTCGGTGCAATGTCAATGATGCTCTTTCCCTGGATTCCGGATTTAACAAACATAGTGGTGTCATTGATGCAGCAGGTAGATAGTTCTGGATAAGAAGCTTCGAACCATTCTTTGAAGTCTCTAGCCATATTATAGCGATTCCATCGATTAAATACGAAAAGCGTCGGCTTATCAAAATCAGATAAGATCTCAATCATTCTCTGAAGAGGCATCATGTCTCGATTTGACATCATTGTCGGAACGATGACGAAATCAGATGCTTCGATCCATTTCGGAAGCTTTTCTTGAAGTGCTCCGGCAGTGTCAACGATTTGAACTTTAGCATCTTTTGACTCAAATGTGGAATGAATTGATGAACCTTGTTCATCCAGATCATAGAAATTGAATGAAATGTTGTCTCGCTCAAATGCGAATGCTAGTTCATCCGCAATCAGAGTCTTCCCGACTCCGCCTTTTTGGTTACAAATTAAAATTGTTTTCATTTTTTATCCCTCCATTTTACATATGAAAACAATACGCACAAAATACGCATAAAATACGCATAAAATACGCATTGCAATATTCATTTTAATTGAAAACATAGGATTTTACAAGGATTTGACAGTAAATAAGACAATACGCATAAAGTGCGCATAAAATACGTATTAAATACGCATAAGTATATATTGCGCTATTTTTGAGAAAATTTTACCTGTTGACGAATTTTTAGATATAATTTAGAATCATATTCAGACAAAAAAAGAACACGTCGATGACGTGCTCTTTCAAAATTCAAAGTCGGCTTTGGTGCTACCAACACCGAGCGACTTCTCCGGAACCACCTCCGAATCAGTACCTTTACGCGCTCATTCTTTACAGAATGATTATACACGTAATTGTACATATTTACAAGAGCAACTTTAAAGCCTTGTCGGAAATGGATCCGGTGAGGCTTTTTCTGTTTTATCCGTTTTCGCCTATGTAAGAAAAAACGGATGGGGTGAGCTCCTAAGAAAAAAAGCTCCGGCCGCCGGAAGAGACCTGATTTTTCCGGTGTAACGTAAGGGGTTGAGAAGCTCTTCAAGACCTCAATAAGCCTAAACGATTTTAGAATCGCATGGTTAAAAGT
>JAZQUT010000055.1:0-1057 GCA_045631405.1 Acutalibacteraceae bacterium
CGCGGCTGCTGGCACGTAGTTAGCCGTGGCTTCCTCCACAGGTACCGTCATTTGTTTCTTCCCTGTTGACAGAAGTTTACAATCCGAAGACCTTCTTCCTTCACGCGGCGTCGCTGGGTCAGGCTTTCGCCCATTGCCCAAAATTCCCCACTGCTGCCTCCCGTAGGAGTCTGGACCGTAACTCAGTTCCAATGTGGCCGTTCAACCTCTCAGTCCGGCTACCGATCGTCGACTTGGTGAGCCGTTACCTCACCAACTATCTAATCGGACGCAAGCTCATCTCTGTGCGATAAATCTTTGGTATTAAAACCATGCGGCTAAAATACATCATGCGGTATTAGCAGCTGTTTCCGGCTGTTATTCCGCACACAGAGGCAGATTGCTCACGCGTTACTCACCCGTCCGCCACTAAGTAAACAGAGCAAGCCCCGTTTACTTCGTTCGACTTGAATGTGTTATGCACGCCGCCAGCGTTCATCCTGAGCCAGGATCAAACTCTCTAAAAAATGGTTATATACAGCTCTTTCGAGCAGCACATACTTACTTTTTAGAGTTAGCTTATCTTAGCTTTCTCTTACTTTTTCGAGTTTTTCAAAGTGATTTTGACGAGATTCCTTCACACACTCGGATATCAATATCCATTTGTGTTCAAAATCCTGTTGTTCAATTTTCAATGACCAAGCGCCGCGTTTTTAGCGGCTTGCCTATTATAGCAGACCGATTTTCATTTGTCAAGCCTTTTTTAGAAATTTTTTCAAATTTCTTTTTTGCTCGCAGAAAAAACCGCCTGTTTTCGTAGGCTGGATTATTATACAACAACCCTTTATGATTGTCAACCCCTTTTTATAAAAAAATTCAAATTTTTTAAAAAAGTTTTTCTTATGCATCTTTTTTTACATTTAAAGGTTTACTTTTCTTCCTTTATATATTATAATGTATCATTGCAAAGGTATCCTCTTTTGATAGAAAGGTAAATTATATGTCTCAAAATACAGATAAAAACCCCCGTCTCGGTAAAGTGGGCGGACAAGCGGTGATCGAAGGCGTGATGATGAAA
>JAZQUT010000056.1:0-2224 GCA_045631405.1 Acutalibacteraceae bacterium
TAACAACATAATTAATTCATAAAAAATGATTGTAGTACCAGTAAAAGAAGGCGAAAACATTGAAAAGGCCTTGAAGAAGTTTAAGAGAAAATTCGAAAAGACAGGTGTTGTAAAGGAATTGAGAGCTAGACAACAGTTCGATAAGCCATCTGTATTGAACAGATTGAAAAGAGAACGTGCTGTCTATGTACAGAAGCTCCAACAAGTAGAAGATTAATTTTTACGCAAAGTTTTTTGAATAATTGAATTCTTTTTCATATATTCGTTGCATGAATCTATGATGTAACGTTTCTTATGTTAATAGAATCTTTTTTGGACTACCTCCGTCTTGAACGGAACTATTCGGAAAGGACGATTGTTTCTTATCGGACAGACCTGAGAGAGTTTGGAGGGTTCCTTGAGAATACTGAGGCAGAATTAGATTGGAAGAAGGTGCATGCCGATCATGTCCGAAATTGGATGGTTAGTCTGATGGAAGGTGGTAAAGCAGCAACTTCTGTAAATCGAAAACTGAGTTCATTACGTTCTTTCTATCGTTTCCTGTTGCGGAAGAAGGTGGTTGCGGTGAATCCGATGCTGAAAATTGTCGGACCTAAGAAAAAGAAACCGTTGCCTTTCTTCGTGAGGGAGAAGGATATGAACCGATTACTTGACGAAATTCCTTTTAAGGAGGGTTTTGAAGGGTGTAGAAATCGGACAATTCTGGAAATGTTTTATGCGACAGGCATGCGACTTTCTGAGTTGATAGGACTGAATGATGCGGATGTTGATTTTGCGTCTAAGTTGATTAAGGTAACGGGAAAGAGGAATAAGCAAAGACTGATTCCGTTCGGAAAGGAATTGGAAGAGGACTTGAACTTATATATTAAGATAAGGAATGAAATGTTGCCTGGAGGGACGGAAGGCTTTTTCGTTTTGAAGAACGGAAGGCGGATGTATCCAATGGGAATTTATAGATTAGTGAAACGGAACCTCTCTAAGGTTGTATCGCTGAAGAAGCGGAGTCCGCATGTGCTGAGGCATACCTTTGCAACTGCGATGCTGAACGACAGAGCAGAACTGCAATCCGTTAAGGAATTGTTGGGACATGAAAGTTTGGTGACGACCGAAGTCTATACGCATGCAACTTTTGAGGAACTTAAAAAAGTTTATGAACAAGCTCATCCAAGAGCGTAAAACAAAAGGAGGTATTTATGGAAGTAAGAATTCAAGCGATTCATTTTGATGCATCTGAAAAACTTCAGGACTTTATCCAGAAGAAGGTGACAAAATTAGAAAAGTTTTGCGACGATATAAAGAAAGTGGAGGTGTCATTAAAGGTAGTAAAGCCTGAGACTGCAATGAATAAGGAAGCCGGTATCAAGGTGTTGGCTTTGAACGGCGAGTTTTTTGCGGAAAAGGTGAGTGATACATTTGAAGAATCCGTGGATGTTTGCGTAGACGCATTGTCCAAACAATTGATTAAAGCAAAGGAAAAACTTCATGGTAAATAAAAAAATGCCTAAAAGTTTTTGCGATTAAAAATAAATGTCTAACTTTGCAGCCGCTTAGCTCGATAAGAGTGCGGCTGTAAAGTTGAACAAGCCTCTTTAGCTCAGTTGGCCAGAGCACGTGATTTGTAATCTCGGGGTCGTTGGTTCGAATCCGACAAGAGGCTCAAAATAGAAAGTTCTTTGAATAAATGTTGGGCAAATACCAGAGTGGCCAAATGGGGCAGACTGTAAATCTGCTGGCTTACGCCTTCGGTGGTTCGAATCCATCTTTGCCCACACTCTTGCTGTTATAGCTCAGTGGTAGAGCACTTCCTTGGTAAGGAAGAGGTCACGAGTTCAAATCTCGTTAACAGCTCTTAATTCGAAAAGCTGATTATTAATCAATAAATAAATAAAATTAAAGCTATGGCTAAAGAAAAATTCGAACGTACGAAAGATCACGTGAACATTGGTACCATTGGTCACGTTGACCACGGTAAGACAACTTTGACTGCTGCTATCACTACAGTATTGGCAAAGAAGGGTCTTTCTGAATTGCGCTCTTTTGACTCTATCGACAATGCTCCAGAAGAAAAGGAACGTGGTATTACTATTAACACTGCTCACGTTGAGTATGAAACTGCTAACCGTCACTACGCTCACGTAGACTGTCCGGGTCACGCCGACTACGTAAAGAACATGGTTACTGGTGCTGCTCAGATGGACGGTGCTATCATCGTTTGTGCTGCAAC
>JAZQUT010000057.1:0-13683 GCA_045631405.1 Acutalibacteraceae bacterium
TCTATCCAACTGAGCTACAACCGCGCATTGTGGAGCGGGTGATGGGAATCGAACCCACACGACCAGCTTGGAAGGCTGGGATTCTACCATTGAACTACACCCGCGTGCTGTCACAACAACCGATATTTTATCACAACACTATATTCTTGTCAAGATAAATTTTTGAAAATATAGGCATTTTTTTATATAAATTTTCCTATACAATAATCTTTTTCAGAATTAATAATTTCCACTTTTAAAAATTTGCCCTTGCAGACTTTTTTTGAGTTGACTCTTATAGGGGTATAGTTTTCTGTATATCCCTCACAGAAGCCATCCTTTTCTGTTTCGAAAAGCACTTCAACGGTCTTACCGATTTGTGTTTTTAAAAACTCTTCTCGGATTACATCAGTAACAGCAGAAAGGCGAGAGGCCCTGTCTTCTTTAACTGCTTTTGTAAGCTGCTCCATTTTTGCAGCTCTTGTACCTTCTCTTACAGAATAGGGGAATACATGTGCTTTTTCAAAGCCAACTCTTTTAACAAACTCAACAGTCGTGCCGAAATCCTCTTCTGTTTCAGAGGGGAAGCCAACAAGCAAGTCTGTTGTAATTGTAGCATCAGAAAATGTTTCTCTTAATTTCTCAGCAAGATGCTCGTATTCGGCGGCTGTGTAATGCCTGTTCATAGCCTTTAAAACATTGTCACAGCCACTCTGAACAGAAATGTGGAATTGAGGACAGAGCTTTGTAACTGTTTTTAACTGCCCAATCATTTCGTCAGTAATGTGGTCGGGCTCAAGTGAACCAAGGCGAACTCTCTTTATACCGTCATATTTCTCTGCAAGGCGTAAAGCATCAGGGAGAGAATATGGTGTGTTTTTGCCATAATCTGAAAGATTTATACCAACAAAAACTATCTCAGAATAGCCGTTTTCTGAAAGTGACTTTAATTCGTTGTCAATGTCCTCTAATGATCTTGAACGGGAGCGACCTCTTGCAGTAGGAATAAGACAGTATGAACAGAATCTGTCGCAACCGTCCTGAATCTTAAGGAAAGCTCGTGTGTGACCGTCAAAGCGAGTTATACCTGTACCACAGAATTCATCACCTGTCAAATGCTCAATTCTTTTTGTAAGCTTTTCTCTGCTCGGTAAAAATTCGTTTAATGCATTAACAATTTGGGTGTTGCTTCTGTTACCCATAAGAATATCAACCTCGGGTAAGTCGTTTATGATATGAGGCTCAGCCTGAGAAGCACAGCCTGTGAGAACAATGATATTATCAGGGTTCTGCTTCTTAAGCTTTCTTATAATCTGTCTTGTTTTTCTTACACTTTCAGCAGTAACAGTGCAGGAGTTAACAATTGCAACATCAGCATCAGTTGCATTATATATAATAGTATAACCATTTTTTTCCAAAAGCTCACTCATTTCCTGAGTTTCGTATTGGTTAACCTTGCAGCCTAAAGTGTAAAAATAAACCTTCATTATATAACTCCAAAAAACAAATCACTCCCGAATTTCTTCGGGAGTGAAATTATATCATAGATATGAAATAAGTGCAAGTGTACTTATGCATTATTTGCCGGGGAAGGGACCTGTCTGAGCGATGTCAGAGAAGCCGTTTCCACCGAATACCTGATAAATTGTATCATCAACAAATTTAGCAACAATTGCAAGAAGATCCATCATAGATTCGTCTTCAGCTTCACCTTCCTGACCAACTCTACGAAGAGCGTTAAGAAGTCTGTCTGTAACTGCATCTGCTTCGTCGGGATCACAGATTGTGTTATCAAGAAGTGCATTTGCTTCGTCGTAAGCAGCCTGAAGTTCTGCGAGATCCTCGGGTGCGTACATTGACTGATCTTCAGCGAGGAGAACCTCTTCAGCTTCTTCAAGATACCAACGAGTGATGTTTCTTGTGTTACGGTTGCCGTTGAACTGGGGATATGCATCAGACATATCGTCAACAGATTTGATTTCGCCTGTGATAAGCTTACCGATAAGAGAAATAACTACGTCATTTCTACCAACCTCGTGATGCTGACCTTCGAAGAGCCAAGCGTTCTTTGCAAAGGGAGCATTTGTAAGGCTTACGCTACCGTCGGGAGAGATAATTGCATTGTCTGCGAAAAGGATGTCATCAGGAAGAATTTCTCCTGCAGGAACATACTCAGCACCTAAGATAGTTGAGTCGATGTCGATAATCGCGTCACTGTTTGTTGTAAGTGAGGATTTCATAGCTGCAAAGAAGCAGTAGTCCTGAGCACTGTAATCAAGGCCGTAGCCTGCAACGCTGTGAACAAGCTTGCCATCGTCCATAAGTGCTTGGAAATTATCAGTAAGGTTTACTGCAGCTTCGTGGAAAGCATCAAGCTTGGGAGCAAGCTCTTTGTATTCTTCGTCTTCCCAGATGAAGTTGTATTTAGCCTTTACATCATCGTAACGATCTACGGGGATCATTGCCCAGAACTGAGGACAATTAAGCATCAATGATTCAAGAATACCATCAACAGCACCTGTAAGGATTGCATAAACAGCCTGTTTGGGGAATATCTTGAGAGCGATGTTGATAAGATAACCAAGAGCAGGACTGCCTGATGTTTCGGTCATAACCATGGGAAGGAATTCGTGGAAGAAGAATTCATCTTCGAGGTTCCAGTTTCTGAGATAGAAGTCACCCATAACATCTGTACCCTGAAGACAAGCAACAACGTTAACAACGCGGTTGATATCGGGGTAACCTGTATCCTTGTAAAGATCAAGGTATGCTGTGAGGATTGTACCACCAAGTGAGATAGTAACAACGTTAACCTTATCTACACCTTTGTCAGCCTTGATTTTCTGAATGTAGTCATTAAGACCTCTTGCAGACTCCATGGGATCGCCGATGAGGGGGAAAGCATAGAGGTAAAGATTGTCCTGACCAACATCATCCTTGATTCTCTGCATAGGAATCATTCTGTAGAAATAATCTCTATCGTCCTGAGACATATCAGAAACTGATGCAGGAGTAACGCCATCTTCTTTTACATAAGAGATTGTCTTAAGGTTGTTGACGGGGTTACCACTCTTGTCGCTTGACTGAATAGAGAAAAGCTGCATAACTGTGTTGTAAACGCCCTCGCCGAGCTTGCCGTCTGCATCAGACTGTGTAATAAGAGCTGTTGCAAGGGGAGCAGCAAGGTTGTTGAGAACTGCAGGGAGAATCTGAGTGGAGTCAAGAATAAGAAGTCCACCTGAGAGCTCTTCACCGTTTGAGTTAACAGCAGGATCGCCGTTTTCGTCAGCAAGATAAGAAACTGACTGGCTGATACCGGGGATGATAACTGTGGGGTAAATCACATCATCTTTTTTTGTTGTTTCGCCTTCAGCTAATGCTGCAGGTTCTTCAGCATAGAACATATCGGGATTTGCCTCCATATATTCGATTGCTTCTTCAACGCTATTTGCGTTAACAACAGTTGAACCATCGGAACCGATAGTAACTGAATTTGCTAATGCCATAAAGGTAATAGCAACTGCGCCTACGCTTACCACTGAAAATACCATTACAAGTGATAAAACTACGGCAAGTACACGTTTGCATGTCTTTTTCATAGAAAAAGTTCCTCCTTAGGTTTTATACGAAATATAATATAACATATTTAAATAAAAAAAACAATAATATGTTGCTATGAATTTTCAACAAATTACAAAAAGAATATTTGTTGACTTTAACTTTAAAAGCATATATAATTATATCAAACACAACGATGTTCGTGGAAAGGGGCAGCTATGATACATTTTCTTACAGCTTACATAGCAGCGATTATTTTCGTATTTGGTACCGTAATAGGTAGCTTTCTTAATGTATTGATTTACAGGTTACCCATCGGTATGGATTTTAAAAAAGGAAACTCTATTTGCACATCCTGCAAGCATCAGCTCAATTGGAAGGATCTTTTTCCACTTTTCAGCTGGATTTTCCTTGGTGGTAAATGCAGATACTGCAAAGCGCCTATTTCTCCAAGATACCCTATAGTCGAAGCCTTGAACGGTACTGCTTATGTGCTTGTTTATCTTTTTCTTTGTGGTGGCTATGCAATTGAGGGCTTAAGCTTAAAGCTTTTGGGCTATATGATAATGATGTCTGCTCTCATTGTTGTTTCTTGGATAGATTTTGAGCATCAGATAATCCCTGATTCTATGTGGATTGCTATTTTTGTGGGTGGTCTTTTCATTGTTGGTGATGCGCTTCTCACGGAAACCTTTACAAAGGATTGGATTATTTCAAGAATAATCGGTTTGTTTGCTGTTTCCGGACTGTTCTTCCTTGTTGCTCTTGTAACCGGTGGAAGAGCTATGGGTGGTGGCGATATCAAGCTTATGGCAGCCGTCGGATTTGTTCTCGGTTGGAAGGCTGTGTTAATTGCCTTGTTTATGAGTGCTTTGCTTGGTGTTCTTTTCTCAATTGGCAGAAAGTTAGTCAGCAAAAAAGAAATGAAGGGTGTTATTCCCTTTGGTCCCTTCTTGGCAATGGCGTCAGCTATCTGTGCATTTGTTGGTGAACCGATTTTTGATGCTTATTTAGGCTTGTTTTAAATAAAACTTACATTAAACTCCCTTATCACTCATATACTTGTGATGTGATAAAGGAGTTGTGTTTATGTTTGTGGTTTCTGTTTCGAAAAACAAAATAAAGAAAACCGTTTCAATCGGCGTTGCTGTAATTGTATTAAGCCTGTTGCTTGTATTGCTTTTGCAATGCTTCAGAGAATCTCATTTCCTGAGAGTTGCAAATGAACTGAATCTTACTGTGGCTACCGAAAGCGATATGTTGAGCTTTATTTCCAATTATGGATGGCAGGTGGATGATGAGCCTGTGGAGGTCAGAGAGATTATAATTCCCGAAACCTTTGACGATGTTTACAGTAATTACAATAAAATTCAGTTGGAGCAAGGCTTTGACCTTGAAAAATATTCGGGTCGAAGAGTAAAAAAATGGACATACATAATAAGAAATTATCCCGAAACATTACCAAGTGATGATTTTGTAAGAATTAATATTCTTGTGTGTGATGGTGTTGTTATCGGGGGAGATGTTTCTTCTGTTAAGCTTGATGGATTTATGCACGGCTTCAGTAGCTGAGGAGTGACAAAATGAAAAAAGAAAGATTAGATAAGCTGATTGCATCACAGGGACTCTTGTCTCGTAATGATGTAAAAAATATGGTCAGAAGAGGTGAGGTATCTGTAAACGGTACGGTTGTTAAGGATAGCTCGCTTAAGGTTTCTTACGAGGATGATATTAAAATCAAGGGTGAGGGACTTTCTCAAACTGAGTATGTGTATATCATGCTTAATAAGCCGAAGGGCGTTGTCAGTGCTTCGGAGGATAAAAGAGATAAGACCGTTGTTGATATTTTACCGGACGAGCTTAAAAGGAAAAATCTCTTTCCTGCAGGCAGGCTTGACAAGGATACAACAGGCTTTTCTCTTATAACAGATGATGGTGAATTTGCCCACAGAATTTTATCACCTTCAAGACATGTTGATAAGACTTATATAGCAACTGTTTCTGACAAAATCGATTTTGATAATGCTAAAAAAGCCTTTGCAGATGGTGTTGTTTTAGCAGACGGGACAGTTCTTCTTTCAGCACAGCTTGAGTTGGTTGATAATGGCGAAAATCAGGTGTTTAAGGTTGTGATCAAAGAGGGGAAATACCATCAGATTAAAAGAATGTTTGCTTCTTTGGGAACCAGTGTTATCGAGCTTAAGAGAATTGCAATCGGTGGACTTGCTCTTGATGATACTCTTGCTGAGGGTGAAGCTCGCATAATTACCGAAAATGAGTTGAAAATGATTGAAAATTCATAAAAAGATTATTTTTTGATTTTTCGAGTAATATTTCGAGTTTTTTTGCAAATAAAACAAGTTTTTTATCAAAAATTTAACAAATTGCATAAAAGAATTTGAAAAATATCAAAAAAGCACTTGCAAAATTGTGCAAAGTTGTGTATTATGTATAACTGTCAAAAGATTATTTTGTCCAAAGTTATTGGAGGTCATATTAATGTCCAATAGATTATTTCAAGGTGTTATTCACCAGATGCGCGATGTTGTTGACAGAACAATCGGTATTGTAGATGAAACAGGTGCAGTTATTTCTTGTAGTGACCTTGGCAGAATCGGCGAGGTTCGTAATGTGAATACACCTGCGGTTTTTTCTTCTGCAACTCCCGTTGCTTGTGATGGCTCTCTCTATCAGGCATTCGGCACACATATGCGTCCTGAATATGCAGTTTTTGTTGAAGGCGAGGATTCTGTTGCTCAGAATTACATAGGCGTTCTCGCTGTATCTCTTTCAAGCATTAAGCAGTTCTATGATGAAAAATATGATAGAACTAACTTTATTAAAAACATAATCCTTGATAACATTCTTCCCGGTGATATTTATCTCAAGGCAAGAGAGCTTCATTTCAACAACGAGGCTTCAAGAGTAGTTCTTCTTATCAGACTTCTTGATAAGAGTGATGTTTCTGTTTTTGATGTTGTTCAGAACCTCTTCCCTGATAAAACAAAGGATTTTGTTATCAATATCAGTGAAAACGATATTGCTCTTGTTAAAGAGGTTAAGAGTGATATTGATGGTAAGGATTTAGAAAAGCTTGCTCGTTCTATTTCAGATGCGCTTTCTTCTGAGTTCTTCACTCATTCTCTCGTTGGTATCGGTACACCTGTTGTTGGTGTTAAGGACTTGGCTCGTTCTTTTAAAGAGGCTCAGGTTGCTCTTGAGGTTGGTAAGGTTTTCGATACAGAAAGAAACATCGTAAGCTACGATCATCTTGGTATCGCTCGTCTTATTTATCAGCTTCCCACAACTCTTTGTGAAATGTTCCTTAAGGAAATTTTCAAGGTTGGTTCAATCGATACTCTTGATCAGGAAACTCTTTTCACAATTCAGAGATTCTTCGAAAACAATCTTAATGTTTCTGAAACATCAAGAAAGCTTTTCGTTCACAGAAACACTCTTGTTTACAGACTTGAAAAGATTAAGAAGCTTACAGGTCTTGATTTAAGAGAGTTTGATGATGCAATTGTGTTCAAGGTAGCGTTAATGGTTAAGAAATATTTGGACGCTAATCCTATTAAATATTAATAAATAATTAATTTAGCACATTTTTATTGCAAAAGGGTTACATTTTGTAATAAGATGTGCTATAATTATTTTGTTTTGAAATAATTACTAAACTTAAAAGATTGGGTGTTGAAATTGATAGAATTTAAAGGCGTCTCCAAGGTATATGAAGACACCAAAACAAAAGCCCTTGATAACCTTGATATAAGGATTGAAAATGGCGAATTTGTTTTTATTGTTGGTTCTTCAGGTGCAGGTAAGAGTACCTTGTTAAAGCTTATGATGCGTGAAGAGGTTCCTTCTTCAGGCTCAATTAATATTAACGGATATGATCTTAACAATATGAAAAAGAAGGATATTCCTTATTTTAGAAGATCTCTTGGTATTGTTTTCCAGGATTTCCGTTTGATTCAGACAATGAATGTTTATGATAATGTTGCTTATGCGATGCGCGTTATCGGTGCAAGAGAGGGTGCTATCAGAAAAAGAGTGCCTTATCTTCTTGGTCTTGTTGGTCTTAATTCCAAGGCTCGTTCAAAGCCTAATCAGCTTTCCGGTGGTGAACAGCAGAGAGTTGCTCTTGCGAGAGCTCTTGCTAATAACGCCAATATGATTATTGCCGACGAGCCAACAGGTAATATTGACCCTAAAATGAGCTATGAAATTGTTGACCTTCTCAACCACATTAATTCCGATGGTACAACAATCATTATGGTTACTCATGATTTACACCTTGTTAAAACCTTTAACCATCGTGTTATTACAATCAAAAACGGTGTAATTGAATCAGATTATCCCGATGCATCCCATATCGAAGCAGAGCCTTATACATTTGATTCTCCTGAGGATGAAATCGGTTCATACTTCATTAATGAGGCTACAGCTGATTTTGAATATCTTATGGAGACATACGGTATTGATACCTCTAAGGATACTATTGAAACAGATGCAGCAGCTTCTGTAGAAGAGGAGGTTGATGCAGAATGAAGGGCGCAAGCTTAGGTTATTTAACCCGCGAGGGCTTCAGAAACATCTGGGTAAACAGAATGCTTTCTTTAGCAACAATTGTTGTTCTTATTTCGTGTCTTATTATTGTTGGTAGTGGTTCTCTCATTTTCCTTAACATCAACGCTGTTCTTGATTTGATAGAGGGTCAGAATGTTGTTATGGTTTATGTTAACGATGCTGCTGATGATACAATGACACAAACCTTGGGCGTTCAGCTTGAAGCCCATGCTAATGTTCTGGAGGTTGAGTTCGTTCCGAGAGAGGAAGCCTTCCAGCGTCAGATAGAGTCTTATGGTGATAAGGCAGATATTCTTCAGGGTCTTTCGCCTGAAATACTTCCCGATGCTTACAAGGTAACTGTTAAGGATCTTGAACAGTTTGATGCAACTGTTGCTGAAATCAAGGGATATGAAAATGTTCTACAAATTAAAGAAAACAGTGATTTGGCAGGGAAGCTTGCAAGTATAAGAAATGCAGTTTCATATATCAGTATCGGTATTGTGGCAATTCTTTTCTTCGTTTCATTGTTTATAGTTTCTAATACTATCAGAATCACAATTTATAACCGTCGCCTTGAAATAAGTATTATGAAGGCAGTTGGTGCAACAAATGCTTTCATCCGTTGGCCCTTTATGGTTGAGGGTATCCTTTTAGGTCTTTTCTCAGCTATACTTGGCTTAGGTATTCAGTACGGTATTTATAGCATAGCTTCAATCTGGCTTACAAATATGCTTTCAATGCTTGGTGGCGAAGCAGTTAACTTCCTTGATTATATTTGGGTAATCTTCGGAATTTTCGCCTTCATCGGTGTTGTTATCGGTGCATTTGGTAGTATTATTTCTCTTAATAAATATTTAAAGGAGCACAGCAATGTTGTTGAAAACGACTGATAAATCTAAAAAGATTTTATGTGTTGTACTTTCTTTGATTATTGTTTTTGGTGTAATGTCAGTTTCTGCTTTTGCTCTTACTGATGCAGAAAAGCAGGAATATGAAAATAAAATTGACGAAATTAGAGAGCAAATCAAAGAAAATGAAAAGAAAATTGAAGAGCTTGAGGCAGAGGCTGCAACCTATGATGATGAAATCAATGCCTTGCAGGAAAAAATTTCAGTTCTCACAAAGCAGATAGATTTATATAATGAGGAAATCGCTCTTATTGATGCAGATATTCAGGTTATTGATAATCAGATTAAAGGTATTGAGAATGAAATCGAAGAGTTAAACAAGCAGATTAAAAAGCTTGACGGGCAGGTGCTTGAGGTTCAGCAGCAGATAGCTGATACATATACTGTACTTGGAGAAAGAATCCGTGTCAGCTATATGACAGGCGCTAACAGCACTCTTGAATATCTTTTAACATCTGATAACTTTAAATTTCAGGAGTATCTTGAAAGAACAGAGCTTATTGAAAGAATTGCAGAGCATGACGATAAGCTTATCAGTGATCTTGAGGAGGACATAGAGTCTCTCAAGGCAAAGGTTGTTGAAATTGAGGATATGAAAACTCGTCTTAACACTAAGATTGAAGAGCTGGACGAGGCAAAAAAAGAGCACGAGGCAAAGAAAAAAGAGCAGGTTGATGCTCGTAAGATAATTGAAGATAAGGAAGCTTTGATTCAGAAGGATCTTGATAAGGTTATGAGCATTGTTAATGGTCTTAACTCCAAGAGCAAAGAGTATGAAGCAGCCATGGAAAAAGGTGAGGCAGCTATTCTTGATTATGAGCAGAAGCTTTCTCAGCAGAATACATCCTTCGGTTCAGGTCAGGTTAGTGGCGATATGATATGGCCCCTGCCTTACAGCGATACTTATGTTTCCTCATCTTTTAAAATGAGAACACTTAATGGTGTCACAAGACCGCATAATGGTATTGATATCTGCCGTTGGGGTGGTACTCACGGTGCACAGATTGTTGCAGTTAAAGAGGGTACAGTTGAGGTTGCTAATAAAAGTGGTTATGGCGGAGGCTTGGGTTTGTATGTTGTTATTAACCACGGCGAAGGCGTTAAAACCTATTATGCCCACCTTTCTTCAGTTCATGTTAATGTCGGAGATTATGTAACACAGGGTACCGTTATCGGACTTGCAGGTAATACCGGTTACTCCTTTGGTGCTCATCTTCACTTTGGTCTTATGATTAACGGTGGATGGGTAAACCCCATGAATTATCTTTCAAAGCCATCAGGCTTACAGATTTGTGGTTAATCTGATAAGAATAATAATTGCGTCCCTTTTCATACAATGAAGAGGGGCGTTTTTTTTGTTAGTATTAGATTTTATTGAGGATAAGGAAGAAATAAAGGTTCGCAAGACAGGATTTCGTAAAAAGAAAATATCAAATAGAGAGAAAGAGCTTAAAAGATATTCAATTAGTGTTAACGGAAGAAATGTAATAGTGTTAGAATTAACTGAGGGGGATTTACATAACGAGGATGTTTTGAGATTGCTGAAAATATATAAGGGGAGAGTGCTTGCTCCGATAGAAAATCAGAGTAATAATTTGCTATTGGATTATACCTTTAACCCTAAGGAATATTATCAGCGAGCAATTCTATCTTCCTTGATAAAACAAATAAAAACCATTAACAGAGAGTGGCGAACGGTCAACATTGAGGTGGAGGATTTCTTTTTGTGTAACGAGCTTTATGAATTAGTTAAAATAACAAAGAGAGTGAATATAAAAACCTCTCAAAATGCTTTGACAGATAAATTTGCAAAGCATTGTTATTATGAGTATGGCTCGGTCATAACATTTAAAGATAGTCTCAGTGAAAAATTTGATGTTATATTAAGACTGGATGAGGTTGATGAAAAGGGTAAATTAATGATAAATGCAGGTGGAAAGGAATGTCTTTTATATTCTGATGTGAAATATTTTGAAAGTAGCACAGAGTATCAGAAGCTTTATCCTTTTAATATTGAGCATAATATAATTTGCTCGGCTTTTTCTAATCAATAAATTAACTTGACTTTTTCTGTCAAGTTATATATAATACTGTTTATTGAATTTGCGCATTTACCTGCGCAATAATTTTTGAGAGGAAGTAATTCATAATGGCACAGGATATTGTTTTAACAAAAGAAGGCTACGAGGAGCTTTCCGCAAAGCTTAAAGTACTCAAATCCGAGGGCCGTTCCGAAATAGCAGAAAAGCTCAAGGTTGCTCGTTCTTTCGGCGACCTTTCCGAAAACAGTGAGTATGACGAAGCTAAGTCTGAACAGGCAAAACTTGAAGCAGAAATCAATGATATTGAAACAATGCTTTCAAGAGCTACAATCATTGACGAAGAAGAAAATTTAAATACTGAGGTTGTTCATCTTGGTTCAGTTGTAACCATTAAGGAAACAACAAGAGGCGCAGCTGAAAGAACATACACTATCACAGGCTTTGCTCAGGCAAATCCTGCAGAGGGTAAGATTTCTGACGAATCTCCCGTTGGTAAAGCTCTTATGGGCCACAAGGTTGGCGATAAGGTTGTTGTTGAAGCACCTCGTGGTATTATCAATTTTAAAATTGTTAAAATTGATGTTGACCAGAAATAAGATTTAAACAAAACCGATTTTTGCAGAAATGCACGAATCGGTTTTTTACTATGGGTATGAAAATGAGAAGGATGATTTATGTTGCCTTATGCTTGATTCTTATTCTCGGGTTGACAGGCTGTGGTGAATTAGCTTCAATTGTGCAAGGTGAAAAAATAGTAGCTGTAGAATATGGTTCTTTAAGTGAAACAGCGAGTGCAGATTATATTTCTGAGGGCTACACAAAGGTTACATATAATTCAGCATCAGATGTTGTTCTTGCTGTAGAGAATATGAAAGCATCTTATGGTATTATTGATGAATTTCAGTTTGAAAGCTTTATAAATGCCGGTCGTAATATAAAGCAGGCTGAGGTTTGTGAGTACAGTATGGATTACTGTGCCTATTTTGATTCGGAAAATTCTGCTCTTCAAAAGGAGTTTAATGAAGCTGTTGAAGAGTTAAAGAAAGATGGTACTATTGATAAAATTAAGAATGCACATTTGAAAGGCGAGAAATACAAGCGAAATAAAGTATCAAATGAAAACGGCACCTTAACAATGCTATGTGACCCCCATTTTGATAACCGTGTGTATAGAGATCATAATGATGATATCGTTGGCTTGGATGTGGATATTGCCTATGAAATCTGCAATTATCTCGGTTATGATTTAGAAATAACTGCAACCGATTTTGATGAGCTATTTGTTGATTTATCAGAAGGAGACGGCGATTTTGTCATTTCACCTTGTGAGGTCGTTGAAGAAAGAAAAGAATATTATCTCTCAAGCGATTCCTATTTCACCCTTGTTTTTTATTTAATTGAAAGAAAATAAAATAAAGAAAAAAACCTCACACATTACTGTGTGAGGTTTTTAGTTTAAACTAAATCAAACTTATGCAAGCTCTGCAAAGTATTTGATTGTTCTAACCATCTGGCTTGTGTAGCTGTTTTCGTTGTCGTACCAAGAAACAACCTGTACTTCGTAAAGATCGTCAGCGATCTTAGCAACCATTGTCTGAGTTGCATCGAAGAGAGAACCATATCTCATACCGATAACGTCGGAAGAAACGATGGGATCTTCGTTGTAGCCGAATGAATCAGAAGCAGCAGCCTTCATAGCAGCGTTGATGCCGTCAGCTGTAACGTCAGCACCCTTAACAACTGCTGTAAGGATTGTTGTAGAACCTGTAGCAACAGGAACACGCTGTGCAGAACCGATGAGCTTGCCGTTAAGCGCGGGGATAACAAGACCGATAGCCTTTGCAGCACCTGTTGAGTTGGGAACGATGTTAGCAGCGCCAGCACGTGCTCTTCTCATATCGCCTTTTCTGTGAGGACCGTCAAGGATCATCTGGTCACCAGTGTAAGCGTGGATTGTGCTCATGATACCGCTCTGGATTGCAGCGTAATCATTGAGAGCCTTTGCCATGGGAGCAAGGCAGTTTGTTGTACAAGATGCAGCAGAGATGATCTGATCATCAGCTGTAAGAATATCTTCGTTTACAGAGAAAACAACAGTCTTTGTTTCTTTGTCTGCGGGAGCAGAAATAACAACTTTCTTAGCACCTGCATTGATGTGAGCCATGCTCTTTTCTTTTGTGCAGTAGAAGCCTGTGCACTCAAGAACAACGTCAACACCGATTTCGCCCCAGGGGAGTTCAGCAGCGTTAGCCATTGCGTAGATTTTAAGAGTTTTGCCGTCAACTGTGATTGTACCTGCTTCGTCGTCAGCTTCAACAGTGTGAAGACCTTCGCCGATTCTTCCGCAGTAACCGCCCTGAGCAGTATCATACTTAAGAAGGTTAGCAAGCATTGAGGGTTTTGTAAGGTCGTTGATAGCTACTACATCGTAACCTTCAGCGCCGAACATCTGACGGAATGCGAGACGGCCGATACGACCGAAACCGTTAATTGCAACTTTAACTGACATTTGAATTACCTCCAAATATTTTTTGTTAGTTTATTTTTAACCTTGTCTATTTTACCATAAAAATGAATAAATGCAAGGACTTTGACATAATTTTAACTTATATTTTCAAGTTTTG
>JAZQUT010000058.1:0-1738 GCA_045631405.1 Acutalibacteraceae bacterium
CAAACGAAACCACCTGTAAGATCGCCGATATCTTCACAGATGTAGTCTATCTTGTTGAGACGAAGCTCACCAAGGATTGAAAGGTCGATAGGTTCCATATCCGCGAGGAGATCGTTATCGACTAAGTCAAGAGCGAGGTCAGCAAAAGAAGAAAAAACAGTTCGTCAAAATAAACAAATAGAAAACCTTAAATATCTTTTAAAAAGATTAAAAAGGGGGGAGTTAGTTGTAAAGAAAAAAGACTTTACAACTTTAGAGTCGATTAAATATTTATTGAACGAGACCTTTAAAAGCTTTGATATACAAGGGTTTATGAGGGATGCAAGATATATGAATTGATTGAATAATTGTAAAGAAAAACACCTTTACACCTGCGACTGTGCAAAATGCACAAAAAATCGGCTTAAAAACGAAAATAGGGCATCGTAGTTGGGAAAAAGATCTAACAAATAAAAGCTTATCAATATTCCACTTTTTCTTCAACAACGCATTTTTCGTCCTGAAACTTAATGTTCGTTACTTTAAATATTTGCTTTTATAATTGCTGACTGTAGGCTCCTGTCACTCTCGCTTATATAATTCCGAAATTTTATTGGCTTCTCTCGCGTAAAATTTATAATATATATAATACATTATTTTTTCGAAAAGTGTTGACAAGTTGTTTTAAGTGTTGTATTATGGTATCGACCATAAGGTTGGGGCAGTGGGGCAATTATGCCCTGAAGTCAAAACGGCGAGTTTTCGTCTTGGCTTTTTCGAGGCTCATTTTTGGTCAAACAAAACAAATGTTCGGCAAAGAAAAACGGTTCGGTTTTTTTCGCCACAAGTGGCGAAAAAAACAATGTGTTTTATCCTTACCCGTCTTCGAGCGTTTGTTTTGTTTGATCGGAATGGTCAGAGTCTTGGCTGCCTTATGAAGTGTGTGGGCGCTAAGTGCACAAAGCGATGCTGCAGGGTGCAGCAGTGGAGTGCGCAGTGGTTCAGCTTATGTGTGTCGGGTCAGGAAAGGCGTGGTTTCACTCCTCACTCCTAACTCCTCATTCCTAACTAAACTGTGCTCCCGCTATGCGCTCTGAGCAATTCGGCGCTGTGCACTTTGTAAACGGCCCACGGTTAGTTCATATCCAATCGGACATTGAAACTCAAAATTGAAAAAGCAAAATGCAGAATGAAGAGTCTGTGGCGCTTTGTAAAGCTTCGCAAGAAACAACAGTTTCTTCTGATTTTTTTGTTTACATAGCTTTGCATTTTCGTTAGTTTCTTTGTCCTTTGACGGAAATCTTTGAAAGGGGGACTGTGCGACAAGAATGTTTGCCACAATCGGTGCGTGTTTGTGGTTTTCGTTTAAGTTAACGCACGCGTATTTTTGTATTGGCGTACTAAAAATATGGAGGTAAAACTTTATGAAACAATCAACAAAATTGTTGAGCTTGGTTCTTGCACTTGTTATGGCTTTCGGTTGCATGTCCGTTATCGGTAATGCTGCTCTCGTAAAGTCTGAAGTTAAGTGGGATAACATCGACGATGCTAAGCTTACTGCTGAACAGGTTGCTGACCTCGCTCTTGACTTAGTCGATAACGATCTCCTCGCGGATATGGAACCTATCGACCTTTCAATCCTTGGTGAGCTTCGTCTCAACAAGATAGACTACATCTGTGAAGATATTGGCGATCTTACAGGTGGTTTCGTTTGGACTATCGGTAAAGGTCTTCTCGGTGACCTTGGCGATATGGACTT
>JAZQUT010000059.1:0-41435 GCA_045631405.1 Acutalibacteraceae bacterium
GACGGCGATATCGTTGACATCCTTGACCTTTTCAAGAAATAATTAAAAATATTTAAGCCGACCTTTTGGTCGGCTTTTTATTTTTACCTATAGTAACACAGGGGATACCTATAGTAACACAGGGGACGGTTCTCTGTGTTAACAAAATCAAATAGAATATGTTAAAATAATGCCGAGGTGAAAAGTATGCCAAGGCAAGCAAGAACAAAAAGCAATAGTGGAATTTACCATATAATGTTGCGAGGGATAAATCAGCAGCAAATTTTTGAAGATGAACAAGATTACAAAAGATTTTTGAAGATTCTTGAAGAGTGCAAAGCAATATGTGAATATAAAATATATGCATACTGTTTGATGGGAAACCATATTCATTTGTTGCTTGAAACAGGTAAAGAAGACTGCAGTCTTGTTATGAAACGAATATGCACTCGTTTTGTTTATTGGTATAATCTCAAATACAACCGCGTTGGGCACTTGTTTCAGGATAGATATCGCAGTGAACCTGTAGAAGACGAATCATATTTGGTTATGGCAACGGTGTATATTCATCAAAATCCAATGAAAGCCGGAATAACTAAAGGTTTGAGTTACAAATATAGTAGTTATGATAGTTATATAAAAAACGATTTTAGTATTGTGGATGGAGAAAAGGTTGTAGAAGCAATTAAACCTTTTCAGTTCGCAGAATATCACAAAAATTATGTGGAAGCTCGATTTATAGATGTTGATGAAAAAGCAGTTCAACGAAAGACTGATGAGGATATTATTGAATTGCTAAAAAAGAAATATAAATGCAACAGCGCGAGTGATTTCCAAAATTTACCAACCCCTAAAAGAGATAAGTATGTGTTGGAATTAAAAAAATACGGAGCTTCCTTGCGGCAAATTTCCGGATTAACTGGAATTAGCATTGGTGTTGTTCGAGGGATTCTTAAATGAAAAGTCCGGATTTACTCATTATATTATCCATTGACTGTATTCTGATAATGTGATATATTTGCTTTGTAAGATAAAGCAAATGGGAACGGTTTTAGGTTCGAAAACAACCGAACACACAGAACCGTCCCTTGTGTTAGTCCCTTGTGTTAAGACCTTGTGTTAAGAAAAAGCGCTTAAACTTATCAAACAATTTAAAAAAGCTCACGATATTGGAGAGGATTATTGGTTTGCTTATTATTATCATGTAATGAATATTATTGAGTGTGGCACTGGTGTCAAACCTAACCCCAATTTTGACTTTTATGATAGCTTGAACTATTATGAGTCTTATAAAGATTATTGTTTGCGATTGTATGATTTGACGGTATCTCAAGGTGATGTATTAAGAACGGAACGCTGGTCTGATTTTGATGTTGAGAGAAAAAAGAAGATAATAAAAGAGGTTATTGGGTATTGCACAGGATTCAAAGGTCAGATTGACTTGCATTTCGCAGGAAAACTCCAATCATGGGGGAACGATACATATGAAGTGATTTTTGGTGTTGTTAAAGATCTTGCTGGAATTTAATATTTTAAGGTGATAGAATATGAAAAATAAGATTTTAATTTTTATTATCTCTATTTGTCTAATTTGTTTTATCTTGGTTTCTGTTTTTCTTAACAAAGGTAGTGTGGTTGTTACAGATGTTTATAACCCCAAATTAGAAAATATGAAACATAGTTTTAATATAAAAGAAGAACAGGTTAAACTAATTAATACTTGTTATATTTATGTTGACAAGTATTGTTCGAATGATATTACAACAAATGCTGATGAATTGAATAGTATCGTAAATGATATAAATATGATTTTGTTAAATGATTTGTTCTTTTATGGATTTAGTTCGTCTGAATTTCAAAATAGATTGGATTCAGATAAAAGTTATTTTAAAAATGGTGGTGTTTATGGAGAGAATTTTTTGAAACATTGCTATTATAAAGAACTTATTATTGTAAAATTAAAGGCGTTGTTATTGCTCGGTTGTTTTGATGATTTTCAAAAATGTTTTATTGCTCACTACAATCTTATCATGATAACGAAAGATAGTTTTCCAACATTAGTTTCTATGGATAAAACTATCTCTAAAGATAATAACTTAATTGAAGAAATATTAAAATGTTACGATGTAATTTTTTCGATGAAATTGAATGAACGAGATACATATTATGTTGCTACAGATGCTATTTATATGTGTGATTTTGGTGAAATCGGTATAAAAAAATCGAAGGAGTATAGCGCTATTCGTAAAAATACTAAGTATGAACCTAACGATTTCTTTTATGGTCTCGACAGCAAAGAATTAAACAAAGATGATGTTTGTTTACAACCAATCAGGGTGTTTGTTTAAAACCAATCAGGGGCAAGACAGGGCAAGACAGGGGGGGGCAAGACAGGGGAAGGTTCTGTGTCTTGTTCTGGACAGTCTTAAAAACCTTTAAAATTAAGGGTTTTGCTTTGAAAATTTAATAGGATTGGGGATTGTTTTGTGTAAAAACAACCAAGACACAGACCCGTCCCCTGTCCTAAACCTTAATTGTACTTATTTGTTTAAAGATGGTAGTACTACTGCTCTTGAAGTGATTGATTCGCCAATTTATTTATTTGTTAATAATTCGGGGTGTTTTTATGGATAAAATCAAGAACTCTAAAATACTTTACTTTGTATCATTGCTCTTTTTTATTGTGCTATTTATAATATCTTCAATTTTTTTGCTGAAAATTATCGGTATATCTCAAGCGAATCACATGTCTTGGCTGTTAATGGTGAAATATATTATTTCTAACATTATGTCTCTATGTGGGATTGTTCTTTCATTAAAAGAAATACGCAAAAGAACTAGCAGGGACGAAACCAATCAGGGGACGGGAAACCAATCAGGAGGCAATCAGGGGACGGTTCTGTGATTGAGCCGTAACCCCTTGTATATCAAGTTTTTTCAGCTTTTATAAACTTGAAATTATGGGTGGTTTTGTTGCTGGATATAGTCAGTAACAAAACCACTCCATTCTTTACCTATTTATTAATAAATTCTTACAGTCTTGTTACCTTTATTTCAAAACCTGTAAATATATGGTATAATATGTTTATTAAAAAATAAGGGGTACAGAGAAAACTCTGTTTTTAAATATATGAAAAAACCAAGTAAAAAAATGAGTATCGCAATAGCAGAGCATATTCTGGTTATCGTTCCGTTTTTGCTTATTTTAACTATACTTTCAAGAACAATTCCTGATGGCGTAATCCGTCTTAATATAGGCGAAAGTGGAATTGGGGAGAAGGCAATTGCCTTAACCTTTGATGACGGTCCATCGGATTACACAGAGGAGTTGCTTGACGGTCTTGATGAATACGGTGCAGTGGTAAGCTTTTTTGTAATCGGCAGTAAGGCTGAGAAAAATCCTGAAATTGTTAAAAGGGCATATGATTCCGGTCACCTTATAGGTAACCATACCTACAGTCACATTGATTTTTATAAATCCTCATTGTCAGAAATAGAGGAGGATATTGCTAAAGGTGAAGAGGCGATTAAGGCCATTATCGGCAAAAAGCCCTTGTTCCTGCGTGCACCCTATGGTAATGTTAATTTTATTCAGCTTAAGCAGTTGGACAGCTTCTTTATTCATTGGTCCTCTTCAACATACGATTGGTTCAGAGAGGACGAGGAATTCATTTATAAGCGTATAATGAAGGAAGCTAAGGACGGCGCAATTATTCTTATGCATGATACAAGAGAGGTAACCGTCAAGGCAGTTCTCAGAGCCATTCCTGAGCTTCAGGAGCAGGGCTATGAGCTTGTAAGAGTTGACGAGCTTCTTTCAAGAAACGGCGATAAGCTTAAAATGGGCGTGCCCTACAGAAGCTGTAAATTCGACCGTGGAGCTGTTGCTTTTTAAAATATAGAAAAAATAACTAAATGTTCTCAACCCTAGGGTTGGGGAGTGTAAAATAGGGATTTATTAGCCTTAAATCATTAACTTTGGCGCATATCTGCGTTAAAATGCTTGAAACCCGTCAGGGTTTCTGCACATTTATGCCTTGCTCTGCATCCAAATTTAAAAGATTTAAGGTGCAAAGCAGTTTAAATCTAAATAGTTTTCGTTCAGACGAAAAGACAAAAACACCGTAAGGCTGACGCCTTACGGTGTTTTTTCATAAAGTATTAACGGAAAATATTAGATTAAAACCTATTAAATCCCTGATTTACGCTCCCCTTAGAACATTTTTTTGTATATTTAGAAAGAATGGGAAAAACTAACAATAAAATGATAATAAGGAAAATAAATGAAAAGCAGAGATATTTTTTATAAACTTTTTTCGCCCATTGTTTCAATATTGTTTTTTATTATATTTTTGCCGAAAGTCAAAGGCATAGGAAATATTCCAAAAAGAAAAGGCGCAATTCTTGCGGGAAATCATAAATCAAATTTGGATTGCTTTATGGTTATTCTCAGCACCGGAAGATGTGTTCATTTTCTTGCAAAAGCAGAGCTTTTCAAGTTGAGCTTTTTTAATTGGTTTTTCAGGAATTCGGGACTTATACCTGTCTATCGCAACGGAAAAGATAAGAAAGCCCTTGAAGCTGCAATAAAAAGTCTTAAAAGGAGCAAATTGGTAGGAATATTCCCTGAAGGCAGACTTAACAAGGAAAACAAAGGCTCAGTTTTACCCTTTAAAATCGGTGCAGTAAAAATGGCAAAGGAAACAGGATGTCCCATTATTCCGTTTACAATAAAGGGCAGATATATACCCCTTGCCCACTCAATAGAAATAGTATTTTCAGAGCCATATTTTGTAGAAGAAAATAATCTCGAGGATGCTAATAAAAAACTTGAAGAAAAGGTGTGTAGTCAATTAAATGGCAGAACAAAAAACAAATGAAAACCCGTTCTATAAATACTTAAATAATCAAAGTGAATATGGCTTCGATATTCCCGATACCTCAATGTTCGGAATGCTTAAAATATCGGAAAAAAGTCACCCCGAAGCAGTTGCAATAGACTATTTTGGTAAAAAATATACCTATAAAAAACTGACAGAAAAAATTGAAAAAATTTCCCATTCCTTTTATAAAATCGGTGTGAGAAAAGGGGATGTAGTGGCTATTCTTATGCCAAATACTCCCGAGGGTGTACTGAGCATTTATGCTCTCAACAGACTTGGTGCAGTCTGTAATATAGTCCATCCTCTTTCAGCTCAGGAGGAAATAAAGAATTATCTTGTTTCCTGCAAATGCCGATTTTTGCTCTGCATTGATAAATGTATCAAAAAAATTGAAAATATTAAAGAGGAAGCATACCTTGAAAAAATCATCGTTGCAGATGCCTCTTGTTCAATGCCCAAAACTTTAAAAATTCTGTATAATTTAAAAAATAAATACGCTTTACCTGCAGACGAAAAGTATATATTATGGAAAGATTTTATAAGTAATATCAATTTGAAATCTCCGGAATATTTCCCCGCGGGCAAGGAAAATGAAGAGCCTGCAGTGATTCTTCATAGTGGCGGAACAACGGGAACACCTAAAGATATTATGCTTTCTAATAAAAATTTCAATGCCTTTGGCGTTCAGTCAGTTTTAACTCTTCGGGATGTGGGCGTTGGGGATAAGGTGCTTGGAATATTACCGATTTTTCATGGCTTCGGTCTTGGAGTTTGTGTCCATGCCTGCTTTTGCTTTGGTGCCTGCTCGGTTCTCGTGCCCTTGTTTGATGTTAAAAAATTCGGTAGCCTTCTAAGAAAGCATAAGCCAACAATGCTATTCGGAGTGCCCACTCTTTATGAGGCACTTATTAACGCAAGAGGTATAGAAGACCTTGATTTTTCATTTCTTAAATATGCCGTTAGTGGTGGGGATGCACTTCCCGAAAGCCTTGAAAATAAAGTCAATGCCTTCCTTTCTGCTCATAATTCACAGGTGAAAATCTGCGAGGGCTACGGAATGACGGAAGGTCTTGCAGCATTAAGCCTTTCCGTAAATGATGCCTATAAATCAGGCACAATAGGTAAAGCCCTTATAGGTAATGAAATGTGTGTGGTTGAGCCTGATACAACTAATATTTTAGGTATAAACGAAGATGGGGAGTTATGTGTTACAGGTCCCACAATTATGATAGGCTACCGAAACAACGAGGAGGAAACAAAAAGGGTTCTCAGGCTTCATTCTGACGGCAGAATCTGGCTTCATACAGGTGATATGGCAAGTATAGATGAAAAGGGTATTGTGACCTATAAATTCAGAATTAAAAGAATGATAGTTTCCTCAGGCTACAATGTTTACCCCACATATATTGAAAAAACAATTGAAGAGCTTCCTGAGGTTTCAAAATGTGTTGCAGTTGCCATACCTCATAATTATAAAAAGGAGGTTGCAAAAGCCTTTATAGTTCTTGAAAACGGCTACGCTGCAGATTCCTTTACCCTTGAAAAAATAAAAAAATACTGTAAGAAAAAGCTTTCTTCTTACAGCGTGCCTTATGAATATGAATTTGTAAAAGAGTTTACCAAAACACCATTTGGAAAAATTGATTATGTAAAATTGAAAAACAAAGCATAAAAAAGCTCCCGACACTTGAACGCGTCGGGAGCTGAAATTTAATTATTTCTCGCAGATAGCCTTTGTATCTCTTGCGATTGCAAGCTCTTCGTTTGTGGGAACAACATAAGCTTTAACAGGACAACCGGGAACTGTAAGCTCAATTTCTTCGCCACGAACCTCGTTAGCCTTAGCGTCAAGCTTGATGCCGAGGTAGGAGAGGTTGTTGAGGATGTCTTCTCTGAGGTCTGTACAGTTTTCACCGATACCACCTGTGAAAGCAATTACATCAACACCGTCCATAGCAGCTACATAAGAGCCGATGCATTTACGGATCTGATACCACTGCATATCACGAGCGAGCTTAGCTCTCTTGTTGCCCTCTGCAGCAGCTGCCTTAACAGCTCTGTCGTCAGAATGAACGCCTGAGATACCGAGAACACCACTCTTCTTGTTCATAAGAGTATCCATTTCCTTGGGAGAAAGGTTGTGCTTATCCATAATGTAGGTAACAACAGAGGGATCAATAGCACCACAACGAGTACCCATCATAAAGCCATCAAGGGGAGTGAGACCCATACTTGTGTCAAGAACCTTGCCGTCCTTGATAGCTGTAATTGAGCAGCCGTTACCAAGGTGACATGTGATAAGCTTGATGTCCTTAAGATCCTTGCCTACGATTTCAGCAGTTCTGTAAGCAACAAAACGGTGAGATGTACCGTGAGCACCGTAACGACGAATGTGATCCTTTTCATAGAATTCATAGGGGAGACCGAACATATAGGATGTTTCGGGCATTGTGCTGTGGAATGCGTTATCAAAAACTGCAACCTGAGGAACGGATGCACCGAAAACCTCGTTACAGCATTCAATACCTACAACGTGAGCGGGGTTGTGAAGAGGAGCGAGAACGCTGAGCTCGTCAATTGCTTTAAGCACGCTGTCATCAATAAGAACGCTTTCTGTGAAACGGTCGCCACCCTGAACAACTCTGTGTCCGATAGCACCGATTTCTGAAAGAGAATCAATAACCTTGCAGTCGCCTGATGTAAGAGCGTCCTTAACGATGTTGAAAGCAACCTTGTGGTCGGGAATGTCAACATATTCGTCAAAGCTTCTGCCGTCAAATGTTGAGCCTTTAGTGTGGCTCATATCTGTTGCGATAGATTCGCAGATACCTTTTGCGAGAACTTTTTCGCCTTCCATATCAAAAAGCTGATATTTAAGAGAAGAGCTACCGCAGTTAATAACGAGAATTTTCATCATAAACCTCCATTAAAAATGTTTATTTTCTTTTTTGGAAAATTAAATACAATAATATTGTGTAAAATACTTACCAAGTATTGATTATACCACTATTTTAAGGTTTTTCAAGAGTAAACCTATACAAAAAGAGGTGATTTTTTGAATTACGGTATCGTTGCAGAGTTTAACCCCTTCCATAACGGTCATAAATACCTTATAGATACCATTAAGAACGACGGCGAAAGCACAGTAACTGTTGTTATGAGTGAGAGCTTTGTTCAGAGAGGGGAATGTGCCTGCGTTTCACCGAATGTGCGAGCAAAAATGGCGCTTGAGTGTGGTGCTGATTTAGTCCTTTCTCTTCCTGTGCCATATGCAACTGCAAGTGCAGAGCGCTTTGCTTTGGGTGGACTTTCTGTTTTGGGTGGTCTTGGCTGTGTTGACTCCCTTGCCTTCGGAGCAGAATGTGGTGATGCCGAGCTTCTCAAAAAATGCGCCGAGGCTTTAGTCAGCGACGAGCTTTCACAGGCTCTTGAAAAGCATCTCAGTCAGGGTGTTTCCTTTCCTGTTGCAAGACAGAGAGCTGTTGAAGAAATAAGTGGAAAGGAAATAGCAGAAATAATTTCCTCACCCAATAACATTCTTGGTGTTGAATATATCAAGGCTATAAACAAATTAGGCTTGAATATGGGTGTAGTGCCCATTACAAGAAGGGGAGTTGCCCACGATAGTGGCGAGGCAAACGGAGTCTTCTGCTCAGCTTCTGCTATCCGTGAGATGTTGGAAGGCGAATGCGCTTTCAACGATTTTCTTCCTGAAGAATCCCTGAGGCTTTTAAACGAGGAAATAAAAAATCAAAAAGCACCTGCAAGCCTCACAAGGCTTGAAGCTGCAATTCTTTACAAGCTCCGTTCAATGAGCGTGGAGGATTTAAGAGAATTGCCCGATGTCAGCGAGGGTCTTGAATTTCGACTTTCTGATGCAGTAAAAACCTCTGTTGCTTTTGAAGAAATACTTGAAAAAGTTAAGACAAAGAGATATACTCATTCAAGGATAAGAAGAATCATCATTTGCGCCCTTTTAGGTATAAAAAAGCAGGATGTTCATACACCTGTTCCTTTTATCCGAGTTTTAGGCTTTAGTGAAAATGGTGCGAAAATTCTCAAAAAAGCTAAGGAGACTGCAACGCTTCCCATCATCACAAAGTCCTCGGAAATCAATGCCTTGGGCGAAGGTGCAAAAAGGTTTTTTGAATTGGAATGCTTTGCAAGAGATATGCTTTCTATGGCTCTTCCTGTAAGGGACGAGTTCGGAAAAGAAATGACAGATAAGCTTATCGTTCTGTAAAATTTATTTAATTGGAGATATTATGGATTTAATCGTAATTGGTGGTGGCGCTGCAGGTCTTATGGCAGCAGGACGAGCTGCTGAAAGAGGCTTGAAGGTTACTCTCATTGAGCGTAATGAAAAATTAGCAAGAAAAGTAGGCATAACAGGCAAGGGTAGATGTAATGTAACAAACTCCTGTCCTCTTCTTAATGAGCTTATTTCTAATGTTCCTGTAAACGGAAGATTTTTATATGGTGCATTTTCAAGATTCAGCACCGATGACACTATTGAGTTCTTTGAGAGCATGGGCGTGCCTCTTAAAATTGAAAGAGGTAACAGAGTTTTCCCCGTTTCAGACAGGGCTCTCGATATTGTTGATGCACTTAATAAATACATAACCATTAACGGTGTTAAGCGTAAAACCGGAAGAGTAACCGAGCTTATTATTGAGGATGGCGCAGTAAAGGGCTGCCGTACTGATGACGGAAGAGAGTTCTTTGCAGACAATGTGCTTATTGCAACAGGTGGTATGTCCTATCCTGCAACAGGCTCAACCGGTGACGGCTATGCCCTCGCAAAGCAGGCAGGCCATACAATAACTGCTCTTAAGCCATCCCTTGTTCCTCTTGAATGTCACGAGGGCTGGTGCACCGAGGCTATGGGACTTTCTCTTCGTAATGTTGAAATCAGGGTTGAGGACAATAAGACCTACAAAGAGGTTTATAAGGACTTCGGTGAAATGCTTTTCACTCATTTCGGTGTTTCAGGTCCTATGATTCTTTCTGCATCCTCCCATATGAGAAATATGGAAAAGGGCAGATATACAATTCACATTGACTTTAAGCCTGCTCTTACCTATGAGCAGTTAGATAAGCGTATTCAGAGAGATTTGCTTGAATGCTCAAATAAGAATCTTTTCAACACACTTGCTCTTATGCTTCCGAGAAAAATGATTCCGATTGTTGTAAAGCTTTCAGGTCTTAACGGTAATATCAAATCAAATCAGGTTACAAAGGAAATGCGCTCTCAGTTAGTGGATTTGCTTAAGGATATCCGTCTTACCGTAACAGATTTCAGACCCATTGAGGAAGCGATTATCACATCGGGTGGCGTAAGCGTTTCTGAAATCGACCCCAAAACAATGAAAAGTAAAATTATCGATGGACTTTATTTCGCAGGCGAGGTAATCGATGTCGATGCATATACAGGTGGATTTAATTTACAAATCGCGTTTTCAACAGGAAACCTTGCAGGAAACTCCGTTTCCTGACGGAATGCAAAATGCAAAATGCAGAATGCAAAATTAAAGGGTCTGCGACGCAAATTTATATAATGTTCGGAAGCGGAGCTTCCCCGAAATGCACCGTAGGTGTATATCATATTTTCAAAGAAAATATATCATGAAACTTGTTTTATATCATATTGCCATCAGGCAATATATCATTGTTTATGGAATATTTACAAAGGAGAATACAGTATGATAGTTAACATTGCAATCGATGGTCCTGCAGGTGCAGGCAAAAGCACAATAGCAAAAACAGCATCAAAGGAATTGGGCTTTATTTATGTTGATACAGGTGCGCTTTACAGAACAGTTGGTCTTAATGCTTTAAGACTCGGTAAGGACACAAAAAGCGCAGAGGAGGTTGTTCCCACATTAGAGGGGCTTGATGTTTCTCTTCGCTTTGTTGATGGAGAGCAGAGAGTTTTTCTCGGTGAAGAGGATGTTTCAACTGCTATTAGACAGAACGAGGTTTCAATGGCAGCATCAAATGTTTCTGCAATTCCCAAGGTAAGAGAATTCCTTTTTGATTTGCAGAGAGATATTGCAAAGAAAAATAACTGCATTATGGACGGCAGAGATATAGGTACAGTTGTTCTTCCTGATGCACAGATTAAAATTTATCTTACTGCTTCTGCAGAAGCTCGTGCAGACAGACGCTTTAAGGAGCTTACTGAAAAGGGTCAGGTTGTTGAATATGATAACATTCTCAAGGAAATCAAGGAAAGAGATTATCAGGATATGAACAGAGAAATTGCACCCTTGAAACAAGCAGATGATGCAGTTCTTGTTGATACAACCGAGCTTACTCTTCAGGAGTCTATTGAGTATATGATTAAGGTCATAAAGGAGCGTCTTTAATGACTAAAATTACATTGGCAAAAAAAGCAGGCTTCTGCTTTGGTGTTGACAGAGCCATAAAACTTATTGAAAAGCTTGTGGCAGAAGGCAAAAGGGTAGCAACCCTAGGTCCCATCATCCATAATCAGCAGGTTATTGAGGATTTGGAGAAAAGGGGAGTTATCGTAGTCGAAAATGTCAAGGATGTCCCTGAAAACACAATTCTTGTTTTAAGAACTCACGGTGTTACAAAAGAGGTTCTCGAGGAGGCAGAGCAAAGTGGCTGCGAGTTTATTGATGCAGCCTGCCCATTTGTTAAGAAGATTCATAAAATCATTCTGGAAAATTCCTCCGAGGATGTTGTCACTTTAATTGCAGGTGACGAAAATCACCCTGAGGTTAAGGGTATAAAAAGCTATGCAAAGGGCGAAGCCTTTGTTATAAATTCTGCAGAAAAGCTGGATGAATTGTTCTCAAATCGTCCCGATTTGGCAGAAAAAGACTTGATTTTTGTTTCTCAGACAACTTTTAGCATAAAAGAATGGGAAAAAAGTGTAAAAAAAATAAAAATTCTATGTACAAATGCGAAAATATTTGATACAATATGTTGTGCGACCGAAGAAAGACAAAATGAAGCAGCAGAGCTTTCAAGGATGTCTGATGCAATGGTTATCGTGGGTGGGCGTCACAGCTCCAACACACGAAAGCTGCTTGGCGTCTGCGAAAAAAACTGCCCGTCTTTTCTTATAGAAACTGCTGATGAGCTTAATGGTATCACTCTTGGCGGATTTAATTCTATCGGTCTCACTGCGGGTGCATCTACTCCCGCCGGTATTATAAAGGAGGTACTTGAAACCATGTCCGAAATTGTCAAAGACACAACTATGATTGAGGAGGAAAAAGTGCTGGACTCTGCAGCAGCTGAAGAATTTGATTTTGCAGCAGCTTTGGAAGAATCACTCAACAATATGAACAGCGACCAGAAGGTTGTTGGTACAGTATTGAATGTGACTAACACAGAGATACAGGTTGATATCGGCAGGAAGCAAACAGGCTATATTCCCTACAGCGAATACAGCAACGACCCGTCCGCAGACCCCAAAGCAGAACTCAAAGTCGGCGATGAACTTAACCTTATCATCATGAAAACCAACGATGTGGAAGGCTTCACAATGCTTTCCAAAAAACGTTATGATGCTATTGCAGCATGGGACGCAGTTGTTTCTGCTGAAGGCACAGACGAAATTCTTGAAGGTGTTGTTACAGAGGTTGTACGCGGTGGCGTTATCGTTGTTTCCAACAACGCTCGTCTTTTTATCCCTGCATCTCTTGCAACTGCAAGCCGTAACGACAAGCTTGAAGATCTTGTAAAGAAAACTGTTAAGTTCAAGGTTATTGAAGTTAACAAGCAGAGAAGAAGAGCAGTTGGCTCTATCCGTGCTGTACTTAAGGATGAAAGAAAAGCTGCAGAAGAAAAATTCTGGGCTGAAGCAACAGAAGGCGAGGTTCGTAAGGGCGTAGTTAAATCTCTTATGAAATTCGGTGCTTTCGTTGACATCGGTGGCGTTGACGGTATGATTCACGTTAGCGAGCTTTCATGGAACAGAATTAAGGATCCTTCAGAGGTTGTTTCTGTTGGTGACGAGGTTGAGGTTACAATCAAATCTCTCAACCCCGAAAAGAAACAGATTGCTCTCGGCTACAAGAAGCTCGAGGACAACCCCTGGGAAATCTTCAAGGCAAAATATGCAGTTGATTCTGTAGCAGAGGTTGAAATTGCAAACTTCACAGATTTCGGCGCATTTGCTCACATCGTTCCCGGTGTTGATGGTCTTATTCACATTTCTCAGATCGCTAATAAGCACGTTGCAAAGCCTGCAGACGTTCTTAAGATCGGTGAAAAGGTTGAAGCTAAGATTACAGAAATCGACGAGGAAAGAAAGAGAGTTAGTCTTTCAATCCGTGCACTTCTTCCCGTTGAAGAGGTAGCAGAGGAAGCAGCTGCTGAAGAAGCAGTTGAAGCTCCTGCAGAAGAAGCAGCTGAATAAGCTACTGAATAAACAACTTATGCCGTCCACCCTTTAATGAGTGGACGGTTTTTGTGAGAGAGGGTGTAGATATGTATTGTGATAACTGCCATAGGCAAACTCCGGACAATTTCGTGAATTGTCCATACTGCTCTGCGCCCTTGAAAAACAATAAAAGAAAAAAGCCTCAGAAATTCACAAAGAAGAAGGAACATCACAAGCCCGTATCCTTTAAAATGGCAGTAATTATAACCGTTGCTGTAGCTTTTGTTTTATCAGTCAGTGCCGTTGTTACAGGCGCGATTACAGGCTCAAAGCCTGATAAGGTTATTAAAACAATGGTAACTGCAATTGAAGCTAACGATGCAAAGCTTTATTACAGCCTTTATGATGAACAGATTAAAGAATATTATAAAGAGAATTGGTGTTACGGGGATGAGGAAACCTTTGATGCAATAACCAAGCCTCTGAACGAAAGTCGTGATTTTTATATTTCAAAATGTGGTGAGGATTTTACCTTGAAATATAAAATAAATGATATAACATATGTATCTGATGAGGCGCTTGAAAGGGCAAACGAAAGCCTGCAGGCATCCTTTAATTATACAAGCTTCCCTACAAAGCTCGCTTTTCTGGATTTTGAAATCGAAGCAAAAGGGGAAAAGGGCGATTATAAAACTGTATATGATAAATTGACTTGTCTTCAGATTAATGGTAAATGGTATATTCAGACATCTGCTATTGATATTTTTGAAGATGAAGCTCAGGATGAGTGAGACGGTGGAAATTTGTTTCCATCGTCTTTTTTTGTCTTTTTTGGTGTTTTTTTGTAAAAATAATTCTTTTTAGGAAATATTCTGTATTTTACACAAAAAAACTCGACAAAACTAAAAAAATATTTGACAAAATGCTAAAAGAATGGTATATTGTAGCATAAGAGTAGAATTGTCAGTTAGTTGGGGTGGTTTGTTGAGTTCCGGAGTTTTCAAGGATTATAAATCATTGAGTAATGAAGAGCTCGTTAAGCTTTCTCAGGATGGTGACGAAAACGCAACATCAGTTCTTTCAGCCCGTTTTCTCAATACTCGTGGTGCAGGAGTAAGCGTTTCTTATCTTGATTCTGACGATTTTGTTCAAGAGGGTATGATAGGCTTCCTTAAAGCCATTAAAACCTATGATTTTTCCCGAGGAGTTCCCTTTGAGGCTTATGCCTTTAAGTGTATGCAGAATAGCATTAACACTGCTGCAGGTATATCAAGAGTTGAGATTCCATTTGGTATGAGCTCAGAAATGCCTGAAGCAACCGATACCGACGAAGACCCGTTAAAGCTTATATTAGACGGTGAGCATTTTAATGAGGTTTTATCTGCTTGTGAGACAACCCTTTCAGATGTTGAAAAGGCAGTTGTGTTTTTCAGAGCAGGTGGTATGGCTTATGATGAAATCGGCAAGAGATTGAATATGACTGAGAAATCAGTTGATAATGCCCTTCAGAGAGCCAGAAGGAAATTAAAGAGTGTGTGTTCTGACTAAGTCAGTTTACATAAAAAATTTAAGCGAGGTAGCAGAAAATGTACGAAGACAAAACACTCGTATGTAAAGAGTGCGGCAATGAATTTATTTTCACAGCCGGAGAACAGGAATTCTATGCAGAAAAAGGTTTGGTTAATGAGCCCAAGAGCTGTAAAGCTTGTCGTGACGCTCGTAAACAGGCTATGAGAGGCGAACGCGAAAAGTTCACAACTGTTTGTGCAGAATGTGGCGGAGTAGCAGAAGTTTACTTCAAACCCCGTGAAGATCGCCCTGTTTATTGCAGTGAATGCTTCGGAAAGAAAAAAGAAGCAGAGGCTTAATTATTTAAATATAATATTTAGGTGTCTAACCCTGTGGCTTTTGTCACAGGGTGTTCTTTTTGTGTTGAATTTGTGGAATATATATAGTATAATAAATCTATATGTTTTTCGGAGGGAAGATTATGAAGAAATTAATTTCTCTGTTTCTTTCAATAGTAATGTTGCTTACAATGTTTTCTGTTGTAGGTTTTGCAGTTGAGGCGCCATTGGCATCAGGTGTCATTGATTCTGTTGAGGGAGGCTTCAGCTGGGAAATTTCCAATGACGGCTCTACACTTACAATAACCGGTGAGGGTGCTATGCCTGAGCTTACCGAATCTCCTGAATGGTTGCTGTATAATTTTAATAAGCTTGTTATAAGCGAGGGCATAACAGAGGTTTCTGTTGAGGCGTTTTTATATGCAGGTGCTCTTGAAAGCATTGAGCTTGCACCCTCTGTTAAAAATATCAGTCAACGAGCTTTTTATGGCTGTGAAGGACTTACTGCTATAAATCTTGAAAATGTTGAAAAAATTGAAGCTATGGCATTTTATGGCTGTATGAATTTAAAGGAGATTCGTGTTTCTGAGGTGTTAACCGAGCTTGGTAACTATGCCTTTGGTTATTATTGTAACGAAGAGCTTGACGATGCTCTTGCAAAAATCTCCGATGTAACCATTTTCGCGAGACCTGATACTGTAGCAAAGAAATACGCCGAAGAAAACGGATTAGCATATATTGATTCAACAGACTACACAGAGTTCTTTGAATATGAATTATGTGAAGGTGCTGAGCCAACAGAGGAAGCTTATATAAAGCTGGTTTCTTATAAGGGCTGTCCCTTTTCTACAGATATAATTATTCCTGAAGAGATTGAAGGTTATAAGGTTAAAGCTTTAGGAGATAATCTCTTTTCAGCAACAGATGTTACATCTGTTTATATTCCTGCAGCAGTCAACGATATTTCATTAACAGCCTTTGAAAATGCAAGAGAATTAAAGGCGTTTATTTGTCAGGAGGGGGGAAGATTCGGTTCAGTTGACGGCGTTTTATATATGAATGATTTTTACATTCTTTATAAGGTGCCCGAAGCAAAAACAGAAATTAACGAATACCCCGAAAACATCAGAACCATTTATGAAAATGCCTTCAGAGGCTCCTCTGTTAAAGAGGTTGTCCTTCCCGAAACTGTAGTAAATATCCGTGAATATTCTTTTGCTTTTTCAGGACTTGAAAGCATTGTGATTCCTGAGGCTGTTACCTTGATTTGCGAATTTGCCTTCTATGGATCAGAGAATCTTAAGGAGGTTGTGCTTCCTCAGGGTCTTGATGAAATTGCTGCAAATGCCTTCGGTCATTGTTCAGCGCTTACCGAAATCAATTTGCCTTATGGTCTTACCTGTGTTGAGGGTTCAGCCTTCCATTGTTCAGGTCTTAAATCTGTGCTTATTCCTGAAAGCGTAATCAGAATAACTGACTATGCCTTCGGTTATTATAGCGCAGAGGATATTGAGTTCGTTAAGGATGAGGAGTTTGAAATCCTCGGTGGCAGAGGCACAGCTGCAGAGGAATATGCAATTCAGAACGGCTTTAAGTTCACAGATGTAGCTCCCGAGCAGCCTGAAATATGGTATGCATACACAGATAAGGTTTCCGTAACTCTTTTCTGGGAGCAGATTGAAGGTGTAGATAGCTACGAAATCTACAGAAAAACAGATTCAACAGAGTTTGTAAAAATTGCAGAAATCGGTATAGAAGAGGAGACAGCATATAGCGATTTAACAGTGAAAAACGGTGAGAGCTATACCTATGTCGTTGTTTCCGTAAAGGATAATTTCAGAAGCTCTTATGAAAACGGTGTTGATATAGAGTTTATCTGCCTTGATACACCTGAGCTTGTAAGCGCAGAAATGACCCGTTCGGGTATTTATGTGAAATGGAATACCGTTTCTGATGCAGAGGGATATATTCTTTATCGTAAAACTGAAGATACAGAATGGGAAGAAATCGCCGATTTCAAAGGCAAGGTAAAGGCTTATGAGGACACTACCTGCAAGAGTGGTGTTGAGTATTCCTATACTGTTAAGGCCTATAACGGCGAGGCTGAAAGTGGTTGCGATTATGATGGCGTAAGCGCAATGTTCCTTTCTGTTCCCAAGCTTAAATCTGCTTACAATGTTACTAAGGGTATCAAGGTAACCTGGGAAAAGGTTAAGGGTGCCAATGGTTATATTATTGGAAGAAAAACAAGCTCAACCGGTTGGACCAAAATCGCAGAGGTTAAAAATGTTAGCGAGTATATTGATACCAAGGCAAAGGCAGGCACAACCTATACTTATACAGTTGTTCCTGTTTGCGATGATGTAAAGGGTCTTTATAATGAAACAGGCGTAACCTATAAAAGACTTGCAAAGGTTACAACAAAGGAAACAGAAAACACTGCTGATGGTGTTAAAATAACATGGACCCCTGTTTCAAAATCCACAGGCTATAAGGTTTACAGAAAAACAGCTAGTGGCTCATATAAGAGAATAGCTACTGTTAAGGGCTCAACAAAGTCTTATTACACAGATAAAACGGCAAAGAGTGGTACAAAGTACACCTATAAGGTTGTTGCATATAGTGGCGATTATGTAAGCTACTATACCGAGCTTTCTCATTACTATCTTGATAACCCAAAGCTTAAAAGCACAAAGAGCAGTAAAAAGGGCGTAACTGCAAAATGGGAAACAGTTACGGGCGCAAGTGGCTATTATGTTTATCGCAAAGAAGCTGATGGCAGTTATAAGAAGCTTGCTACTGTAAAAGGCGCAACAAAGTATTCTTATCTTGATAAGTCAGCTAAAAAAGGCAGAACCTACACTTATAAAATTAAAGCCTACTACAGCAAAACCACATCAGCATATTCCAATACGAAGACTGTAAAAGATAAATATTAAGAAAAACGACTGCGCAAGCAGTCGTTTTTTAGTTGTCAGCGGTTAGCAAATAGCATTTATAATTGCGTCGCAGACCCGATAATTCCGAATTTCGAATTTCGAATTCCAAATTTTTATTTTGGATACTCAATTTCTTTCCCCAAACAATTTATAGCAAATAAATTAGGTATCGCCATAAGACCATTGCAGATATCTGCGAATTCCCAGATGATTTTCGGAGGTTTGATGCTTCCTATAAACACAAGCACAATATAAAACGCCTTGTATAATTTAATGTTCTTTTTACCGAATAAATAAGAAAAGCTTTTTTCACCATAAAAGGAGCAGCTTGAAAGGGATGTGAAGGCAAAAACTGCTGTGAGAATGGCGATTCCCTTTCTACCGATTTCTCCAAGGCTTGAATATGCTGCAACAGATAAATCTGCGCCATATAATTGAGAGTTGAAATTGCTTTTTGTAACAAGAATAACAAGGGCTGTGATTGTGCAAAGGAAAACCGTGTCAATAAATACCTCAAGCATTGCCCACATACCCTGAGTCTCACCCCTCTGATTGCTGCTTTCAGCGTGAATAAGGGTAGAGGAGCCCAAGCCTGCCTCGTTTGAAAATACGCCCCTTGAAACGCCGTAGCGCATAGCCTTAAGCATACCATAACCATTTATGGCTCTCAGGGAAAACGCCTCTTTAAACACCAAGGAAATGGCAGGAATAAGGTTCTCTCTGAACCTGAAGAGAATACAGAGGGAGAGTACTAAATAAGCAGCAGTCATAAACGGAACAGTAACAGTGCCGAATTTAGAAATTCTTTTCATACCACCACTTATGATAATCAGGCATAAAATGGCAGAAGCTCCACCGACAATATATTTGTCTGCCTCAAATCCTGCAGCAAGGGCTTCTGAAACAGAGTTGCTCTGGGTGAGATTACCCATTCCGATAACAGAAAACAAGGAGAAAAATGCATACGCCTTTGCAAGCCCCCTCATTTTGATTCCGTGCTCTATGTAAGAAAATGCGCCACCCTGAATTGTGCCATATTTGTCTTTCCTTCGATAGCTTACCCCTAAATAGTTTTCAGAATAAGCCGTCATCATAGAAAGGAATGCAGAAATCCACATCCAGAAAACTGTGCCTGCACCACCTGAATAAATAGCAGTTGCAACACCGACAATGTTACCTGTTCCGATACAAGCCCCTAAAACAGAACAAAATGCACCGAATTGAGAAATTCCACCATTTTCTGTTTTTGAAAACATTTTAAAAAGAGTTTCCTTAATCATTGTAAGGAAGCCACGAAGCTGAAAAAATCTGCTGCTAAAGGAAAAGCGCAGAGCAGTAAAAATAAATACAAAAAGCATGGGTGGTCCCCACACAACAGAGCCGATTGCATTAAAAATACCTTCCATAAAAACACCTGCTTTGACAAACGAAAAAAAGTGTATATAATATAGTATTGTAATTTTTGTTTTTTATTCTTGAAAGGATTTTCGGATGGCTCGTGATTTGACAAACGGTAAGGTCAATAAGCTTCTTTTGCAGTTTACCTTGCCTCTTTTTATAAGCGTTCTTTTTCAGCAGTTTTACAGTATCGCCGATAGCCTTATCGCAGGTCGCTTTGCAGGGGAGGATGCCCTTGCATCAGTTGGCGCATCTTACCCCATAACAAATATTTTCAATGCAGTTGCCTTTGGTTGTAACATCGGTTGCAGTGTTATTATTTCTCAGCTCTTCGGAGCAAGAGAGTTCAAAAAGGTGAAAACTGCAACCTCAACCTCGCTTATCTCTTGCTTGGCGTTGGGCAGTATTCTTGCTGTGGGTGGTATTCTTCTTACTCCTGCTCTTATGACTGCAATTGATACTCCCGAAAACATTTTCTCTGATTCTGCAATGTATCTGAGAATATACATAGGTGGCTTTATTTTTCTTTTTATTTATAATATCGCCAATGGTATTTTCACATCCTTGGGTGACTCTAAAACACCTTTGTATTTCCTGATTTTCTCCTCTGTTTTCAATGTGGTTTTGGACTATGTCCTTGTTGTTTTCTTCGACATGGGCGTTGCAGGTGTTGCGTGGGCAACCTTTGTAGCGCAGGGTCTTGCAGGTGTGCTTTCTGTTTTAACCCTTTTGAAGCATATGAAAAAGCTTCCTGTAAATGAAAAAGCACCATTGTTCTCCTTTGATTTATTGAAGAAGATAGCCCGTATTTCAGTGCCGAGTATTCTTCAGCAGAGCTTTGTGTCTGTTGGTAATGTGTTTATTCAGAAGCTTATAAATGGCTATGGCTCCTCGGTTATCGCAGGCTTCTCAGCAGCCTTCAAGCTGAATATCTTTACTATAAATTGTCTTTATACCTTTGGTAATGCCGTTTCAAGCTTTACTGCTCAGAATTTTGGCGCAAAAAAATACTCCCGTATCAGAGAGGGTATGAAATACGGCTCAATTATGGCTGTTGCAACAGGTGTTGTTTTTGCCGTTGTTCAATTTGGATTTAATGTTCAGTTAGTTGAAATGTTTGTTGATGGTGGTAGTAGCGCAGAGGCAATTGAATCAGGTGCACTCTTTCTGAAAACAGTTTCACCATTCTATTCCTTTATAGGAATAAAGCTTGTCTGTGATGGAATTTTAAGAGGCACGGGCTCAATGAAGCTCTTTGTGATTGTAACCTTTACAGATTTAATTTTAAGGGTTGTTCTTTCCTTTGCCCTTTCTCCATTCTTTGGTTATATGGGGATATGGTGGTCCTGGCCTATCGGATGGGTAGTGGCAAATATTATGTCCTGCGTATTCTATTTACGCATAATGAAAAAATTTGAAAATAAAAAGAAAAATGCTGTGTAGTTTTTACTACACAGCGTTTTTGCATATTATTCTTAATTTTGTTTTCTTACAATACGATATTCGTCATCTGCCCTGAAATAAGGACAGGCATCATTTGAGGAGGTAAGGAATTTCAGATATTCGTCCTCATCTAATTCAATGTCGCAGAAATATTCCTCTAAATCCTCATCGTATCTGTAATTTTCACACATATCGCACATTGCCATAATGTAACCTCATTTGTGATATTTCCCGTTGTTGTTAATCTGAAATGCTCTGTAAATCTGTTCAAGGAGCATAACCCTCATAAGCTGGTGTGGGAAGGTCATAGGGGAAAAGGAAAGCTTGAAATCAGAAAGCGCCTTGATTTCGGGAGAAAGACCAAATGAACTGCCGATAATAAAGGTAATGTTACTTTTTCCGTTAAGTGCAGCATCATTTATAGCCTTTGCAAAGGCCTCGCTTGATTTTTCCTTGCCCTCAATGCAAAGAGAAAAAACATAGCTGTTGTTAGGTATTTTCTTTTTGATTTCCTCAGCCTCTTTTGAAAGCGCGTTGTCAATTTCTGTTTGAGAGGGGTTGTCAGAAAGTCTTACGGGATTAAGCTCAATTATCTGAAGCCTGCCATAAGCCGAAATTCGTTTTGAATACTCGTTTATGGCCTCTGTTAAATATTTTTCTTTTAATTTGCCGAGAGCAATAACTGTTATATTCATTATTCAAGTCCTAAATAGGGGGCAGGATTAATTCTGTTACCGTTGATTCTTACCTCAAAGTGAAGGTGGGCACCAAAGGAGTAGCCTGTGTTACCAACACGGCCGATAGCCTGACCCTTCGTAACGGTGTCACCTGCGTTTACCATAAGTGAATTGTCGAGCATATGAGCATAAAGTGTTTCAACACCGTTGCCGTGGTCAATAATTACATAGTTACCATAACCACCTGTGCTCCAGCCTGCAGTTGTTACTGTTCCTGAAGCACCTGCAACAACAAGAGAGCCTGATGCGCTTGCACCTGAAATATCAATACCTCTGTGGTTGCCAAGGCTTCTGTAGCCATAGGGGGAGGTAACGGTAAACAAGCCAACAACGGGCCAGCAGAAATAGCCTGTTGTCTGCAATACGGAATAAGTGCCGAGAGAAAGGCTTTCTGCACGGATACCTCTTTCAATAATCTGAGAAACGGGAGCCTTGACAGGAACGCTCATAAGCTGCTCAGCAGAAACCTTTTTGTCACCGATGTATGTTACAAGGTCAATTGCATAAGCCGAGCCGTTCACACCATCTCTTCTTAATCTTGTGTCACCGATGAAGAGTGTGTTTGTCTGTATTTCAACTGTGTCAAATTCAACTGTTTCAATAGTTTTCTCGCAGTCAGCGTGGGTGATTTCGAGAGGATTGAGAATCTTGAGGTTAAGCTCTAATTGGTCTGCTGACCAGATTTTCTCGTCACTCTTATCGTAATAAGCATCGCTGAAGGTGATTTCCTGAGCGAATGCAACTGAGGAGTCGGGGTATTTTTTCTGAGCCTTTTTAAGCTGCTCAATGAAAATTTCTCTTGCAGCTTGTCTGCTTTTTACAGCACAGAAAAGCTCGCCGTCAAAATAAACCTCTGTTACACGGATTCTTTCGGGAGCAATAGCCTTGATAATAGCTTCGGATAAGGTAGAGCTGTTTTTTATGTTGTAAGCCTCTGTTTTAACCTTCTGAGTCTCAAAGCCATTGTTCTGAGTAATTCCCAGATAATTAAGGGCTAAAGCATTGGCGTGGTCTGCATCGTTCTGAGTTTCAGCGTATCCGATTGTTTCACCATCAATTTTTAAAGCATATGCCTCAGTTTTGCTATCGGTAGAAATAATATAAACCACTGATGTCACTAAAACTGCAAAAATAAGAATAAAAGCAATACTTCTTTTGAAGAAGGTTTTAGCAGAAGCAAATGAATCCTTATTAAATTTAAAAAGTTTTTGCAAGCCCTTGAAAATCAAGCGAAAAAACGATTTGAAAATATTCGTAACAAGAATACCAAGGTTTGCAATATAAACATAAAGTGTTTTAAATATTAAACCCATAAAATTAAATTCGTCCTAATTTATTTACCGAAAACGTCGGATTCAATGTAGTCAACGCCGAGAGCACGGCAGTAGTTAAGAGATACAAGATCATTAGCAGTCCAAACGCCTACCTTGAGGCCTTTGTCATGGAATTCCTTAACCATTTTAGGTGTTGTAATTTTCCATTCGGCATCAATGTCAAAGCCGTAGTCAATGCATTTGTGATAATCTCCACAGTTTTTGCCGTATGTAAGCATAATCTGTAAATCAGGAAACGCCTCGTGAGTTTTGATAAGGTTTTCAAATTCGAAGGACTGAAGAGAGCATCTCTTTAAATCGTAGATTTCGCCTGCCATTGTGAAAAGACGTTTGATGTCCTCGTCTGAGAATTCACCCTTAAGCTCAATGAAGCAGATCATATTTGCATCTCGGCAGATTTCAAGATATCTTTCAAAGGTGCAGATGTAAACTATTTCATCGGATTTGTCATTGTAAAGGGCTTTCTTTGAAAGCTCCTCATAGGTTGAATCTGCAACGATTAATTCAGAGCCGTCAAAGAATTTAGCCTCGTCATTGTGGTTAACAACAAAAACGCCGTCCTTTGTCATACGAACATCGGTTTCAATACCACCTGAGCCATTCTTAACAGCGCTTAAAAATGCAGCCTCTGTATTACCGGGATGCTTGCTGCTATGACCTCTGTGCGCAATCATACATATATCCTTATGCTTTTCCTTGTTGAAAAAGTGTGTGCCGATTGCAGTAGCAGCAGCGCCACCTAAATAAAGTATAGCCTTAGTTGATTTTTTCATAATAGTACTCCTAAAATAAAACATATATAGGTATTATATAAAAATATAGGTATCTTTGTCAATGCAAACCCGAGAATTTTAAGTATTGTTTATTTTGTAAATATATGGTATTATAAAGTGTAATTTTATGTATTACGGGTGATGCTATGAAAAACTCGGAAATCAATATCAGAGACCCTTTTGTTTTAAAGCATAACGGAAAATATTATATGTACGGAACAAGGGCAAAAAACTTCGGTATTAAAACCGGTGGCTTCGATGTGTATATCGGAACCGATCTGGAGAATTGGTCTGAGCCCATAGAGGTGTTTGACTCTCAGAAGCATGGTATCAATTCTGCTGCTAACTGGGCACCCGAGGTTCACGAATTCAACGGTATGTTCTATATGTTCGCAACCTTTGAAAAGCCAAATGGCTTAAGAGGAACATATATTTTAAAATGTGCAACACCCGATGGCGAATTTGTTCCTGCCTCTGATGGAGCAGTAACTCCTTGGGAGTGGGAATGCCTTGATGGAACCTTATATGTGGAGGACGGCAAGCCCTATTGTGTTTTCTGTCACGAGCATACTCAGATTCTTGACGGTACAATCTGCTTCCTTGAGCTGAAATCTGATTTTTCAGGATGCATCGGTGAACCTGTTGAGCTTTTCGCAGCAAGCTCGTTTTTAAATCGTGAGGCAACAGAGGAAAACCATAATGTAACAGACGGTCCCTTCCTTTACCGAAAGGAAAACGGTAAGCTTATTATGATATGGTCAACCTGTGACAATGGCTATGTTCAATGCGTAGCAGCCTCGGATAATGGTTCGATTTTCGGCAAATGGTCCCATCTCAAGCCTGTTTTTGATGACGATGGTGGTCACGGAATGATTTTCAAGGATTTTGACGGTAACCTTAAATTAACCCTTCATTGTCCTAATATTTCACATGAAGAAAAGCCTGTGTTCTTCTCAATAAAGGAGACAGAGGATTCAATAGTTATAGACTGACAGAGAGGTGTCCCGAAATAATGAAAAGCTATTTTGATATAATTGCTTTAAACCTCAGAGAGCATAAGGAAAATATCAACCAGATAGCAAGGCTTTCTATTGCAGATTTGAAAAAGACCTATCATGGCTCTGCTTTAGGCTGGGCTTGGGCAGTAATCAAGCCTGTGTTTACAATTTTTGTTTATTGGTTTGCTATTTCAATAGGTCTGAGAAGTGGTAATGATGTAGGGGAGTATCCCTTCATTCTTTGGCTCGTATCAGGTATAATCGCTTGGTTCTTTATGACCGAAGCGATTACAGGTGGTACCAATTGTATCCGTCGATACAGCTATCTTGTTACCAAAATGAGATACCCCATAATGACGATTCCCACCTTTACCAACCTTTCATCATTGTTGGTTCATATAATTCTTGTTGTTGTGGTAGTTCTTCTCTTCTGGGTAATGGGCTTCCCACCAACTGTTTACCTTCTTCAGCTGCCACTCTATACCTTGTTTATGTTCCTTTTCTTTAATGCATGGTCATTGTTTGCAGGTCTTGTTTCTGCAATCGGTAAGGACTTTTCAAACCTTGTAAAGTCCCTTAATATTGCAGTTTTCTGGCTTTCAGGTATTCTTTGGAACATTGAAAATGTTGCAGATAATAAAATTATCCACACAATTTTAATGCTCAACCCCGTAACCTTTATCTGCTACGGCTACAGGAACTGCTTTATAGACCATGTTTGGTTCTTTGAGCAGCCAAAACGACTTATTTATTTCCTTTGCTGGTATCTTGTGCTTGGCTTCTTGTCACTCTGGGCATACAAAAAGCTCCGTAAAGAAATTCCCGATGTTCTTTGATAGGAGGTTGAGTTGATATGAAAGAAACAGTAATTAAATTTGACAATGTGTCAAAAATTTATAAGCTTTATTCAAGCACAAGAAAAAGACTCCTTGCAATTTTCTTCAAGAATATTAAATATAAAAAGAAGAAAGCAGTTGACGAGGTAAGCTTTGAAATTAAAAAGGGCGATTCTGTTGCTCTCTTTGGTAAAAACGGCGCAGGTAAATCAACTATTCTCAAAATGATAACTGGGGTTACCTTCCCCACAAGTGGAGAGATTTCTGTTAAGGGTCGCGTTAGTGCTCTTCTTGAGCTTACAAGTGGCTTTGATCAGGAGTTTTCAGGAAGAGAGAATATTTACCTTAAGGGTCATATCCTCGGTCTTTCTGATAAGGAAATCAAGGAGCTTGAGCCGACCATTATTGAATTCTCAGAATTAGGCGACTATATCGATCAGCCTGTACGAACATATTCAAGTGGTATGAAATCCCGTCTTGGCTTTGCGATTAATGTTAATATCAAGCCTGAAATTCTCATTGTTGACGAGGCTCTCAGCGTTGGTGATACAGCCTTCAGAATCAAGTGTAAGGAAAAGGTTAACGAGATAATTGAAAAGGATAATGTAACCCTTCTTTTCGTTACTCATCAGACTGCCGTTGCAGAGGATTTCTGCACAAGAGGTATCGTTATGAAAAACGGTAAGCTTATCTTTGACGGCGAGGTTCACGAGGCTTCTGAGTATTATAAGAAGATGTATAATATTAAGAAGAAATAAAAACAAATAAAAACAAATAAAAAAGCTAACGCGGATTTTTCTGCGTTAGCTTTTTAGTGTTTATAATTAGTGATATTCTGCCTATGGCAGAGTGATATTATTGCTTTTGGCAATAGTGATATTGAAACTTACAGTTTCAGTGTTATTTTATTCGCCATTAAACTTGCGAAGCAAATAACACTATGCGCAGCATAATAACACTGCGTAGCAATATCACTCGCCGTAAGGCGAATAAAACTCACATTGTGTAAATCACTTCATAATAATATCGGCATATACAGGGTAGTGGTCAGAAACAAATCTGCCATCAATACCTTCTGTAACAACCTTGTAGGAAACAGCCTTGAAATTATCGTTAATCATAACATAGTCGATAACATCGTCAGCGTGTTTCTCGGGCTTTGTATCGTGATATGTGCAGTAGCTCATTGTGTCAGGAGCAAGATATTTTGTGTCATTAAGAACACCTGATTCAACAAACTGCTTGTAGTTTTCGCTACCTTCAACAACATTCATATCAGCAGTGAAAACAACGGGTATATCAGCAAATTCCTTAGCCTTATTAACAATTAAATCAACACTGTTCTTTCTTGCAGCAACACCAACATGGTCAAAGTGGCTGTTAAGGTGAGCATATTTTTCGCCTGTTTCCTTGTTTACGAGAACTGCCCATGTGCAAACTCTTCTGCAAGCTGCATCCCAACCGAATGAAACCTGATCAGGTGTTTCTGAAAGCCAGAAAGTACCACTGTCTTCAAGGTCGTATTTGTCTTTAAGATAGAAAATAGCTGAATATTCGCCTTCGTTGTCGCCGTCGTCACGACCAACGCCAACATAAGCATATTTTTCGCCAACAGTTTCTTTAAGAGTAGCCATCCATTCGGGTGTTGCTTCCTGAACACCGATAGAATCAGCTTCGCTGTCGAGCATAGTCTGAGAAACGATACCAATTCTGTCTTCCCAGGAATCGTTACCAACATTTGTGCAACGGATGTTAAAGCTCATAATTCTCATTTCTGTCTCCTCCTTGGGCTCAAAGCCTTGAACTACTGTGTTGTCGGAATTGTTTCCTATAAGACCGAACAATGAAGTAAGCATAGTGATAAACGCCATAATAATAGCGCCAATGCTTGAAGCAAAACCTGCCATCATATTACCTCCAAAAATAAAGTATGTAAATATAATATCATAATTTGGAAAAGTGTCAATAAAAAATGCGGAATTCGGAATTGAAAATAAGAAAGCATCGCCTCTTGCGAAGCGATGCTTTTGCTTTAATTATTAGTCTTTAAGAAACTCCTTAACACTACCTGTTACACCTGCAAGGTTCTGCAAATCTGAGGGAACAATAATTTTTGTTGCCTGACCATCTGCAGCCTTTTCGAAAGCTTCCATACCCTTAAGTGAAATGTATTCCTTAGAGGGAGCGGCCTCATTAATCATTCTGATACCTTCTGCCTGAGCCTTCTGGATTGCGATGATAGCATCTGCTTCACCCTCTGCTTCACGGATTTTGGATTCCTTAACAGCCTCTGCATGAAGAATTGCAGCTTGTTTATCAGCTTCAGCTGAAAGAATCTGAGCTTCCTTTTTACCTTCTGCAACAAGAACGGCACTTGCCTTTTCACCTTCAGCACGAAGGATGCTTTCACGGCGTTCACGCTCTGCCTTCATCTGCTTTTCCATTGCATCCTGAATTTCGCGAGGGGGAAGAATGTTCTTAAGCTCAACTCTGTTAACCTTAATACCCCAGGGGTCAGTTGCCTCGTCAAGAATACCACGGATTTTTGCATTGATGGTATCACGGGATGTAAGAGTATGGTCAAGCTCAAGCTCACCAATAATATTACGAAGAGTTGTTGCTGTTAAATTTTCAATAGCAGAAATGGGGTATTCAACACCGTAGCAGAAAAGCTTGGGGTCAGTAATCTGGAAGAAAACAACCGTGTCAATCTGCATTGTAACATTATCCTTTGTGATAACGGGCTGAGGTGGGAAGTCAACAACCTGCTCTTTAAGGGAAACAACCTTTGCAACCTTTTCAATGAAAGGAATTTTTACATGAAGACCTGTGTCCCATGTTGCAAAATATGCACCCAAGCGCTCGATAACATAAGCCTTTGACTGGGGAACAATTTTGATATTTGCAATAACGAGAAGAATTATAATTGCAATAACTGCGATAATTGCAATTATACCTACTGATGCCATAGCTGAAAGAGTAATAAACATAAAAAATCCTCCTTAATAAATATTACAATATCGGGCGAACAATAAGCTTTACGCCCTCTATTTTAATAACTGTAACATGTGAGCCTGCAGGAATTGTATAGTTATCAACCTCTGTTCTTGCAGTCCATACGGAGCCACCCACCTTAACGAGACCCTTTGCCTCAAGATTATTGATGTCCTCTGTAACAACGGCCTCCTTGCCTATGTACATATCGGCATTTGTGGGCTGCTTTGTTGCCTTTGTCATTTTCTTTACTAATGGTCGGGTGATTGCAAGCGCAATTGCAGAGACTACAACAAACACAATAACCTGAACGATAATATTATCGGTTATAAAAGTTGTAACAAGCGCAGCAAAGGAGCCGACAGCGAACCAGATGGTAAGAAGCTGAGCAGTTGTTGCCTCAATAATAATGAAAGCTGCAAGAAGCGCAACCCAAATCCACACCATCATAAAATCACACCCTTTCTAATGCTGGAGTAGCTGTATCAAGCCTTGTCAGATTTGATTTCGCTAACTCTACAATTAAATTATATACCCCTTTTTACCCATTTTCAATAGCTTTTAATCACATTTTTTCTGTTATAATATGGTGCTTAAATCGAGTTCATTTGAACGGATTATATTCAAAAGCTCTGCCTTGCAGTCTTCTGCAATTGTTATTACCGAGTCGTAGTCTGCACTTTCTGAAAAATAAAGCATTTTATTGCAGTGCTTGCTGACCTCGTTGGTGTATTCTCTTCCAATAAGAATATTCAATAAAAAAACTTTTTTATTCCATATTGTGTTCAATTGAACACACATTTGGTTAACCCTTTCCTTATCTTGAGTTACAGCATTATCAAGTATCTCTTCAACCCCTGATATAGCTTGGCTGCAGACGGTTTTTACATAAAAATGCGAGAAAACGCCAATAGATAAGGAGAGTATAAGAATAATAATTGCAGCTACTGTTCTTCGCATTTTAACAATCCTCTTTAAAAATAATATTAAAGCCCTTGTTTTTATCAACAGTCATCAGAAGAATAGATTTTATATTATCAGTTTCTCTTCTGATTTTACTTTCGACCTCTTTTCTTGTTATACCACAGTCCTTAAAGGCACTTTCTATAATTTTTCCGTCAATAACAACTGCGCAGGGCATACCATTGTCCTTTTCCTTTTTGCCAACCACCTGTGCAGTAGCAGGGCGATAATCAGGCTTTAAAAGCACCGAAAGTGTTCCGTTGGTTTCCACTATTGCATATTCAACCTCGTCAATATCAAAAACCTCCTTCTGCCGTAAGCCTAAAAGCACATCGCTAATCGTGAATCGCAGTGCCTTCAGCTCATTTTGCAAAAGCTCACCATTTCTTATTATGGTTATAGGCTTTCCCTCTGTTAAATGCCTGAAGGAAACGGACCTTCTGTCAATAAGAGAGTTGATTATTTCAAAGCTCACAAGAAGAAAAAGGGGTATCAGGCTGTTGAGTATGGGGATGTTGTTGTCGCCTATGGGCATAGCCGCAATTTCGGAAATTAATATAGTTATAACAAGCTCACCGGGTTGAAGCTGTCCAAGCTGCCTTTTGCCCATAATACGAACGCAGACCGAAACTGCGCAATATATTATGAATGTTCTGATTATTGTCGTTATCATCAAATCACCATTCTTGTTTTCTCCGTAAATACTTGGAATATACAGTAAAAACAGGGGAGAATAAGAATGGTGATTTTATGAAACATAAAGAGAATGTGTTTGTGCCGTTGTCTGAATATAAGCAAAAGGTCTATGGCGATATAAAGGAAAATGCCGTAGAAAACGGTAGGATTATAAAGGAAGCCTTCAAGGGAAGCTTTGATATCGTTGTGAAAAAGGGCTATTGCAACGGGAAATGCGTGGTTTTTGCCAATTGTGACGGACTGACAAATGCTCAGCGAATAGCCGATTATGCCATAAAGCCCTTGTTGACCTTTCAGGGAGATTTGCCCGAGGAAAATGTTCTTGATTTTATCGGTAACCATATTATTTATGGAACAGAGCAAAAGCAGCTCAAAAATCTTGATGAGGCTATTACGGAAATTCTGAGAGGCTGTCTTCTTATATTTGTTGAAGGCGAGAGGGCTTGTCTTGTCTTTGGGGCTCAGAATCCACCACAACGAGCTATTCAGGAGCCTGATAATGAGGTGCAGGAGTTCGGGGCGAGAGAGGGCTTCGTGGAGAATATAAAAACCAATTTAACCCTTATAAGAGAAAGGCTTTGCACAACAAATTTCAAAATAGAAATGATGGAAGCAGGGAAAACAAGTAAAACTCGAATTCTTCTTTGCTATATGAAGGACAGAGTCAATCCCGATACTCTGGAAGAGGTGAAAAAACGCCTTGACTCTGTTGATATGGACACAGTTTTAGCTGCAGGGTATTTAAGGAAAACCCTTGATACTAAAAGAAAAAGCTTTTTTACAATGGTAGGTCAGACTCAGAGACCCGATACTCTTGCTGCAAAGGTCTGCGAGGGGAAAATCGGAATACTTGTTGACGGTACACCCTTTGCACTTGTCGTGCCACGGCTTTTTATTGAGAATTTTCAGACTCTTGATGACTATATAAACCGCCCTTATTTCTGTGCATTTATGAGAGGTGTAAGGTTACTTGCATTTCTTATAAGCGTATTCTTACCGGGTGTTTTTGTGGCAATAGGTCTTTTTCATCAGGAAATGTTTCCCGATGATATGCTTTATAACATTGTAATAATGGAAAGCAATACCTTGTTTACCCTGACTATTGAAGCGCTGATAATACATTTTGTTTATGAAACGGTAAGAGAAGCAGGATTGAGAATGCCTAAGGCTATCGGTCACGCTGTCAGTATTGTGGGAGCACTTGTTATCGGCGATGCAGCAGTTACTGCAGGACTTATCGGTGCCCCTATGCTTATTATTGTTGCCCTGACTGCTATCTGCTCCCTTGTTTCCTCGGATTTATATCAACCCATTTCGGTTCTGAGAATTGTTTTCATTTTGGTGGGTGGTATATCAGGTCTTTACGGAATTATGATTGGTGCAGCTGCTCTTCTGATAAATCTTGCGTCAATGACTGATTACGGCGTTCCGTTTTTAGCACCTGCAGCACCATATAATAAAGCTCTCTGGAGAGATACGGTATATAGGACGAGTATGGAAAAATTAGGTCATAAGATTTTTAATATCAACAGATTCAGAAGAGGAGGAAAGCAATGATAAAATCCTCAGTAAGTGCACCACAGTTTTTTGCACTTTTGTATCTTTCTGTGCTGGGCAGTATGTTTATGTATATTTCCTCGCCACAAATTACAATTGCAACTGCAGAGGCTCTTCTGAGACCTGCTGTGTTTGCAGTAGCAAGTATCGTTTTTGCAATACCCATTTATTTTCTCTGCACCAAAAGTGATTTTAAAGAAAATCTGCAGGCTGAAAAGAGAAGCAAGGTCTATAAGGGTGTAGCAATTCTTTATGGACTTGTTTATTTTGTTGATGCTCTTATGACAGTTGGTCGTTTTGACCTTTTTGCAAGCTCTGAGCTTTTCCCCGGAACCGAAATGACCTATTTTTTAATAGGTCTTGTGGTTACCTGTGTGGCTCTTTCCTTTTGTGGTATCGGCGCTTTAGGCAGAGCAAGCACAATTTTCACACTTGTGGTTGTTGCTGCAACTGCTTTTGCTTCGTTTACGCTTTCAAAAGAGGTGGATTTTCTCAATTTCACCCCACTTTTCGAAAACGGTGTGGGCAAATTTATTAAGGATAGTCTGAGCTTTTCGATTCAGGCATCAGAAATAGGTGTAATTGTGATTTTCTTTCCTGAAATAAAGGGGAATATAAAAAAGCATTACATTCTGTGGTCGGTCTTAAGCGCAGTTTCCTTTTCCTTTATTTTGTTTTTTGTAATAGCTACCTTAGGGCTCTTTGCTGACACTCAGCTTTTTCCCACATATACGGCAGTTACTCTTGCTCAGTTCGGCCTTTTTGAAAGACTTGATGCCCTTGAAACTGCAATATGGATTTTATGCGTTGTGGCAAAGCTGACTCTTTATATTTCTGCAATTGTAAAATGCATCTGCTTTGCTTTTCCGAGACTGTCAGAAAAAATAACAGCAGCTTCCGTGGGCGTTGCAATAGCAGGGCTTTTAATATTCATATCAGGAAATATTATGAACTTTAATTTCATTTCCTTTGAGCCTCTTGTTGTTGGTGTCTATCTTGTTCCTGTTCTTATTTTGCCATTGATTCTGATTTTATATAACAAGCTGAAAAGGAGAAATAAGGATGAAAAAACTGCTTAAAACAGGAGCTTTAATTTTTCTTTTGGTTGCTTGTATAGCAGCTTTTTCCTCTTGCGAAAAGCCGGGAACTGAGCTTTCTGATCTGATGATAATGCAGGGAATCGGAATTGATTCAACCAATAACGGCTTCAAGGTAACCGTTGAAATTCTTAACAATGAGCAAAGTGGTAGCCCTGCAGGTAACGGAAATAGTGAGAATAAAACCAAAATATATTCTGCTGAGGGTGAAACCGTCGGCGAGGCTCTCCGAAAGCTTATAACAAAAAGTGGAAATGAGCCTATGTTTGCTCATAACAGAGTTATTGTAATAGGCGAAGAGGCTGCCAACAAAAATCTTGCTGATATTCTTGATTTCTTTGAAAGAAACTATGATTCAAGAGCCTCTCAGCTTCTTTGTGTTGCCAGAAATTCAAGGGCAGAAAATATAATAAGAGCCAAGCTTTTGAACGATTCTATAAAAAGCAGAATTTTAGAAAATATGCTTGAGGAGAGTGCAAAGCAGTCCCTCGTTCCTAAGGTGAGAATAATTGATGCTGTTAATTATATGAAGGACGAGACCTCGGGAATTTGTATTCCTGCAGTCAGATTACAGACGAACGGTGAAAACGAAAACTATGACTTAGACGGATGCGCTGTTTTTGGCACAGACAACACCTTTTTCATGTATATCGGCTCTGAGGCTGCCGAGGGTATTGCACTTCTTAATGATAAAATTGAAGAGGGCGTAATAAGCGCAGATTTGCCCAACGGACAAAAGGCTTCATTTTATATTAACAAGGGAAAAAGCAAATACACCATTACACAGGAAAACGGCAGGCTTCATTATAAGCTGAAAATAAAAATCTCCTGCGACCTTGAGGGTGTGCAGGGTGCAGAATATTTTAATGCTGACACAGGAGTTGTCGAAGCCTTTCAGTCTGCAGTAGGCGAAGCTCTTTGCAAGAAAGCAGAAAACAGTCTTCTTGTTCTACAAGGAAAGCACGGTGCAGATGTGGTGCGCTACGGCAAAAGATTGAGACTGAAAGAAAATGATTTGTATAATAGCCTTAAAAATGATTGGCAAAATGTTTTTCCCGAAATAAAATTAACAATAACCACCGATGTGACAATAAGAAGAATAGGCGAAGAAACATTTCACAGCAGAAAAAGTTGAAAGTGGCAAATGGCAGATGGTAGGTGATAAGTTTAGGGGCAAGCCGATTGTATTATAATGCTGACCGCAGGTCCCGAAATTTTGCATTTTGCATTTTGCATTTTGCATTAAAAACTCTTGCCACCAACTGTAATATTTGCTATATTTAGTCTATAATCCTTTGGTGGTGATAAGGTGTATTCATTAGGTATTGATATCGGTGGAACAAAATGCGCTGTAATACTTGGTAAGGGTGAGCTTTCAGATAATACAGAAGGCTTTATAATCGATAAAATAAAATTCCCTACGGATGTTAAGCGTGGCTGGAAAGCAGTTCTCGGTGAAATTTTAGAAAAGGGCGACGAGCTTCTTTCTAGAAATAATATAGAAAGCACCGATTTAATCGGTGTTGGCATCAGCTGTGGTGGACCTCTTGACAGTAAAAGGGGAAGAATTAATTGCCCACCGAATCTTCCTGATTGGGACAATGTTCCTATTGTTAAAATCGTCAGCGAGCATTTCGGTGTGCGCTGTGTGCTTCATAACGATGCCAATGCCTGTGCCGTTGCAGAATGGCGCTTTGGCGCAGGTAAGGGCTATAATAATCTTGTTTTTCTCACATTTGGAACAGGTATGGGCGCAGGTCTTATTCTTGACGGAAGGCTTTACTGTGGAACCAATGACTGTGCAGGCGAGGTGGGTCACATCCGTCTTGCAGAGGACGGACCTGTGGGCTACGGTAAGTCAGGGTCCTTTGAGGGCTTCTGCTCAGGTGGAGGAATTAAAAATCTTGCTCAGCTGACTGCTAAAAGGTATCTTGCAGAAAACAAAAAAAGCGCTCTTTTTAAAGGTGAAGAGGATATAGAAAAGCTTGATGCTAAGGTGGTTGCTGAGGCTATGTATCAGGGCGACGCCTTTGCAAAAGAGGTTTATGAAAAATGTGCCGAGTATCTTGGCAGAGGACTTTCAATTATCATTGATATAATCAATCCCGAGGCAGTTGTTATCGGCAGTATTTATGAAAGAAATCAGGAGTTTTTCTCTGAGATAGTAAACGGAATTATAAAAAAGGAAGCCCTTAGCTTTAATGCAGATGTGTGTAAAATTCTACCTGCTCAATTAGGGGACAGTATCGGCGATTTTGCTGCTTTAGGAGTTTTGTTTTAATATGAAAAATAATGTTGAAAAAATCTATAACGATTTGTTTATAAGATACCCTGAGCTTTCTTGCGTGAAGGAAGATATCAGAAAGGTGTTTGAAATAATCAGGGAGACCTACATAAACAAAGGAAAGCTTTTAGTCTGTGGAAATGGTGGAAGCGCCTCTGACAGCGCTCATATTGTGGGCGAGCTTATGAAGGGCTTTATGTTAAGCAGAAGGCTTCCTGAAAGCGAAAAGGAAAGGTTTAATAATAAAGAAATTGCCGATGGTCTTCAGGGTGCTTTACCTGCAATTTCACTTGTGGGTGAGAGTGCTTTAATGACTGCCTTTTGTAATGACTGTAATCCTGACCTTGTTTTTGCTCAGCAGGTTTACGGACTTATGAATGAGGCTGATACCCTCCTTTGTCTTTCAACCTCAGGTAACTCCAAAAATGTTGTTGCTGCTGCTGAAACTGCAAGGGCAAAGGCAGGAAAAGTTGTTTCAATAGTAGGAGAGACGGGTGGAATACTTTCCGAGATTTCTGACTCAGCTATTAAATTACCCTCATCAATAACTCCCATAATTCAGGAATATACACTTCCTGTATATCACGCAATCTGCGCAATGCTTGAAAGTGAATTTTTTGAATAAAAAATACTCGGTTTACCCAAAAAAGGTAAGCCGAGTGCTTTTATTTTTATTTTAAATTAAGATTTTTCTTTCTTGGGCTTCATTAAAGCCATACCAGCAGACATAATTACTGCGAAAATAATAAGATAGAAGAATACGGGGCAGGTAAAGCCTTCGCCTGCTTCTTTAGCAGCAATGTAGGGTGCGTAGCCGTGTGAATAAAGTGCTGCAAATACCATAAATGCAGAACCGATAATTCCAAGACTTGGAAGAACGAATCTCTTGAGAGCGGGAAGCTCTTTTTCTTTTCTCATGAACTGAATGAACATGGGAATGTAAAGACCATAGATTGTGATGATGGGAAGCTCTGAGGAATCGAAGCTGAATTTGCCGAACCAGGGAGTTGTAAGGTTTGCGCCGAAGAAATATACCATCCAAGCTGCAACGATTACAAGACCAACGATGCAGGAGTTAGAGGGCATACCTGAGCCTGCGTCAATCTGCTTCATAAGGTTAACCTTGGGGCCCATGTTACGAACAGAAAGAGAATACATACCACGGATACAACCAATAAGAAGACCGTTGAGAGTACCAAGGCAGGAAACTGAAACGAAGAGGTTGAGAATGTTACCGAAAACATTACCGAAAACAGTGATGAATGCAGGAGCAGTACCTTCGTCGATAAGTGTCTGAACAGGAGCACCACCTGCAACACCGATGTAATAGAACAAGTAAATCGCGATAATGATTATACCACCGAGTATAAGTGCGATAGGAAGATTTTTCTTGGAATCTTTGATTTCAGAGTTGATGGTTGTAGCGAGAATCCAACCCTCATAAGCAAAGGCAGTAGCAACAACTGCACCAAAAAGTGGAGAGAAGTCGCCTGCGCCTGTGCCGAAGTTAGAAGCAAGGATTGATGTTGGTTCACCTGCAAAGTTGTGAGTTAAGCCGTAAATTGTGCCAACAACTGCCATTAAAAGAAGGGGAACCAGCTTAATAAAGGTTGCACTTATCTGAAGCTTACCTGCAAGCTTTGAGGAAAGCGTGTTTACTGCGAAAACAACAATAAGAATAAAGCCTGCAAGAAGGAAGGTTTCAGAGCTTGTTACAGGGTTACCGTTAATTGCAAAATCAGGGTTAACTGATGTTACAAAAACAAGGAAATATCTTGCAGTAAGCCAAGCGAGAACAGAGGTCATTGCAGGAGCATAAATTACTGTGGTAAAAAAGCCCATAAAGTAGGCATATTTACTACCGATAGTTGCTTCTGCATAGTCAACAAGACCATTAACCTTTTCGTAGCGCTGAGCCATAACGCAGAAGGCAAGAATACAGAAAATCATTACTGCACCACCGATAATCCAAGCGAGAATACCAAGGGGCATATCTCCGTTTGTTTTCTGTAAAACTGCCTGAGCCTTAAAGAAAACACCTGAGCCGACAACTGTACCGACTACCATACAGATTGCCATTAAAAGACCATATTGCTTTTTGAGACCTTTTTCCATAAAAACACCCTTTCGAGTTTAATGTGATTATTATAATAAATTTATTGAGCCTTTGTAAATATCATTATAGAAAATTAATAAAAATATCAGCTGAAAAAATGCTTGTCTAAAATATCTGCAGCTGTAATAACAAAATTAACACAGGGTCGGGTTTTGTAATATTCCTCTGTTCTTGGGTCGGAAACATAAGTGCCCTTGCCGATGTTTCCTAAAAGCTCGTTGCAATTATATGTGCCGTAAACGCTTTTGAATTCGTTCGCAAGCTCCTGAATAAGCTTGTAGTGGTTGTCCTTTGCAGTCTTGTCATCAGTATCTGCATAGCCCTTTAAAAGCCCTGCAACCATAAACATACCTGTAACTGCACCACAGGTTTCACGGAGTCTGCCCATACCACCACCGAAGGAGGAGGAAAGCCTTAACGCTGTGTCAAAATCAATTCCACAGTCCTCTGCAAACGCACCGAAAACTGCCTGAGAGCAGTTGCAGCCGTTGCAGAATAATTCTGCAGCCTTTTCTGAATGAGTTTTCATATTTTCACATCCCGTAACTGTAAGTTTTTACTAAATTATATCATATATTTTCTACTATGTAAATTGATAAAGAATTATAATATTTTACCAAATACGATTTACTAAATTAAAATAATGTGATAAAATTACTTTAATTATGTAATAGGAAAGGACTTTCTCTATGTTATTGGACAAAACTTTATACATACCTGACTTAGGTGAGGTAGGAGTGGATAGTGGCTTCCACCTTCTTCCTGCAACTGAGGACGGCAAATTTGTAGCAGGTAAAAACGGCGTTGAATTCGTTGTTGCAACAGGAGACCAGAAGGTTGAATTTGTTTCCTTCGGTACTCATACTCTTGCTTGCGTTAAATCAGCAATTGCTTACCCTGTTTATTATCCTGTTTATCCTGTAAAAACAGAATACCCCATCAATGCAGTTCTTATGGACCTTGACGGTACAACAGTTCGCAGTGAGGAATTCTGGATCTGGATTATTGAAATGACAACTGCAAGCATGCTCGGTAACCCCAAGTTCCAGCTTGAAGAAGCAGATATTCCCTTTGTTTCAGGTCATTCTGTTTCTGAGCATCTTCAGTATTGTATCGATAAATATTGCCCCGGTGCATCTCTTGAAAAGGCAAGAAACTTCTATTTCGAGCATACTCACAGAGAAATGGAAGAAATTATGGCAGGTCGTGGTAAGGACGGCGCATTTACTCCTACAGAGGGCGTTAAGGACTTCCTTTTAGAGCTTAAGGATATGGGCGTGAAAATTGGTCTTGTTACATCAGGCCTCTATGAAAAGGCATGGCCCGAAATTCTTTCTGCATTCAAGACACTCGGTATGGGCGACCCCAAGGATTTCTATGATGCAATCATTTCTGCAGGCTTCCCCCTCAGAAAAGGCTCTGTTGGTACTCTTGGTGAGCTTTCTCCCAAGCCTCATCCCTGGCTTTACAGTGAAACCTCTATCGTAGGTCTCGGTGAAGCATTTGCAGACAGAAGTAAGGTTGTTGGTATTGAGGACAGTGGCGCAGGCGCTTGCTCCGTTCGTCTTGCAGGCTATACCACAATCGGTATCGCAGGTGGTAACATCGAATCAAGTGGTACAAAGGCAGTATGTAATCATTTCTGTGATAACTTTGCAGAAATTATGAAGATTATTAAAGGTTAAGGTGAAAATTATGGAAAATAAAGATAGAATCCAATGCCATTTTATCTCTAACACCCATTGGGACAGAGAATGGCGCTTCTCTGCAAGAAGAACTCAGTATATGCTCGGCTATATGCTTGATATGCTTCTTGATATTCTTGATAAAAACCCTGATTACAAGCATTTCCATTTAGACTCTCAGACAATGCCTGTTCAGGACTATCTTGAGGTTTATCCTGAGAAAAAGGACAAGCTCATCAAATACATTCAGGAGGGTAAAATCGCAGTTGGTCCTTGGTTCTGCCTTCCCGATGAATTCACAGTTGGTAGCGAGGCTCTTATCAGAAACCTTCTTTTAGGTCATAAAATCGGTCGCGAAATGGGTGGTATCAGCAAAACAGGTTACTCTCCCTTCGGTTGGGGACAGATTTCTCAGCTTCCTCAGATTTATTCAGGCTTCGGCATTAATTTCGCATCCTTCTATCGTGGTATTAATGAGTATAAGGCACCTAATTCCGAATTCTTCTGGGAAAGCCCTGACGAAACTCGTATTTATGCATCCCGTCTTGCAAAAAGACCTCGTTACAACATCTGGTATGTTGTTCAGAGACCTGTTTATTTCAATCAGGCTGACGAGAATAATCGTGATATGCTCTGGAACGATAATAACGGTGTGTTCAAATTTATCGACCGTGACTGGAAGCTTGACTATCAGTACACTCATCCCTTCTATGAGTATCATAAAGAGAATATTCAGGCAAGAGCAGAGCAGGCTATGAAGGAGCAGGACGGCGACTGGACAACAAATCACCGTTTCTGGTCTATCGGTCATGACTCCTCTTGTCCCGACGAGAGAGAGGTTCAGATGGTTAATGACCTTAATGAAGCTCTTCCCGATGCAGATGTTTTCCATAGCACACTCAGAGAAATGGAGCAGGGCATCATTGATAACTTCAAGGCAGATTCTCCCGTTCTTAAGGGCGAAATGCGTGACCCCTATACAAAGGGTAGCGTAAGCGAGCTTTGTGGTTGGATTCTTTCTGCAAGAACATATATCAAGCAGGAGAACTTTGATACTGAAAGAAGAATTATCAACTACGCTGAGCCTATGGCAGTGTTTGCAGCTCTTTCAGGTGCACCTTATCCCCAGAATTTCATCGACCTTTCCTATAACTATCTTCTCCAGAACCATGGTCACGATAGTATCGGTGCTTGTGGTCGTGATGTTGTTTATGAGGATGTTATGTCTCGTTATAGACAGGCAAGAGAGCTTTCAATGTGCGTATTTGAGCGTGCATTTATGGATATTGCAGGTGACATCAACCTTCGTACCTTCTCAAAGGACGATGCAGCAGTTGTAGTATTTAACCCTGCACCCTTTAAGAGAACAGAAACAGTTAATCTTCGCCTTGAAATTCCTGCAGAATGGAAGGCAGACAGCTTCAAGATTGAAGACGAAGAGGGTAATGTTGTTAAATATCAGGTTATCTCTACAAATAAAGAAAATGCTCAGATTATTCAGAACCCCAACGATACTGCAAACGTTCTTCACACTCAGCAGTATTATGTTGCAGCAGAGGTTAAGGATATTCCTGCTATGGGCTACAAGACCTTCAAGGTTAGTCCTCTTTACAATGTTCGTGCAACAACTCCCGTAACTCTTGTTAAAACAACAAATGTTATGGAAAATGAATATCTCAAGGTTTCCATTAACCACAATGGTACATTCAGCGTGCTTGATAAAGAAACAGGCAAAGTATTTGATAACCTCGGCTATTTCAAGGATAGTGGCGAAATCGGCAACCCCTGGCAGCATGTTGCTCCCGAAATTGACGAGACCTTCACAACTCTCGGCGAAAAAGCAGATGTTACTCTTCTTGTTAATGGCGAGTTTGAAACAACTTATAAAATTACAATGCGTTGGGAGCTTCCCGAAAAGCGCGCATACGATGAAAAATCAAGAAGCGCTCATAAGCTTCCCATTGATATCGAAAGCCTTGTAACTCTTCGTAAGGGTGCAAAGTTTGTTGAAATCGAAACAACAATCAACAATCGTTGTGAGGACCATTACCTTCAGGTTGCATTCCCCACAAATATCAAGGCAGAATATGCAGATGCTCAGGGTCAGTTTGACGTTGTAAGAAGACCCATCAAGGCACCTGATTACTCACTTTACGACGAGCCTCCCATGACAGAGCATCCTATGAACTCCTTTGTAAGCATCTCTGATGGTGAAAACGGTGTTGCTCTTCTCAATACAGGTCTTAAGGCTTATGAAGCAGCAGATGACGAAACAAATACTCTTCTTCTTTCTCTCATCCGTGCATATCCCTTAAGAATCTGCGTAACTAAAGATATGCAGAACTACAGCGATTGGGACAAGGGCTCACAGTGCATCGGCAAAAACACCTTCCGTTATGCATTTATGCCTCATAAGGGTAACTGGGAAGAGGGTAATGTATGGCAGGAGAGCGAAAGATTTAATCTTTACCTTACAATTGGTCAGGTTGCTCCCACAGACCATGGTAAGAATCCTCT
>JAZQUT010000060.1:0-4432 GCA_045631405.1 Acutalibacteraceae bacterium
AAGGTTTAAAACATATTCTCTTGATGTAAGGCTTTCTAAAAGCTTTAAAGCTCTTAAATCCTGGAAAGCATCAAAGAAAACAAGGTGACGAAGAGAGTTAAGGGGTTTGCCGTCTTTACCGGGATAAACCATAAAGGAGTCGCCTGCAGGGAAGCTACCACCGGCATCAGTAATTTTAAAGGGGTTAATGGACTTTTTAGAGTATTGAGAATACCAGAAATTATGTCCCCATTGTAAAAAGCCCTTTGCATCGTATTTATAAAGAAGAACTCCAAGAACTCTGTTTCTCTGAGAGGGCTGAGCAAACATTCTGTTGGGTAAGTAGTCAAAGATTTGAGTGCAACAGTAATATGTCCAGAAATCCTTGACCTCGGCACGGAACACATCAGCCTCATCCTCACCACAAACAGGTGTTTTAATAAGTCCGTTTTTATAATATTTAATATCGGAAAGAGCATCAAGCATATTGAAATCAGCGAAAAGCTCTCTGATAATGCTTGCAGCCTTTTTATATTCCTTTATCTGAGATTCATTGGGCTCGTCGGAAACATGCAACCAGCATCTTTCCTTTATGCCTAATTCTTCAACCTCTTTCTTGAAAGCAGAAGCAAAAGCCTCTAAAAATGCTTTGTATGGCTTACCACTGGCTTTGGTTTCCCAACCGAAAATCTTCTTTTCCTTGCCGTTTACAGTAGCAATTATTTTAGGTGCATGCTTTGCGCCCCATTGGGTGAAGAAATGAGAGATTTCAAATGCTTCGATGCCACAATCAAGGCAAAGCTTTACATATCTTCTAAAATTTGTAAAATCAAAAGAATATTCGTTGTTTTCTTTTGTAACCTTCACTAACTGAACGGTTGGTCTTTCGCCACCAACTGCAGTATCAAGGGGAGGTGTGAAAATAGGAGTGAGAAGCATATTTACGCCATGCTCTGCAGCATTTCTGATATAGCTTTCTACGATAGTCCAATATTTTTCAGAAAAAACCTCTACCTTGTAATAAGTGCAAAGGCAGTCATTGTGGAACCAGTTGGTGTAAAGAAGCTCTTGCTTGGGCAACTCTTTGTCAATAATATTGAGAGTAAAGAGCTTTTCAATAGTCTTGTCGTTTGCAGTAATTGAGATTTTTATCTCCTGCTTTCCTGAAGCTGAGCCGTCAGGCTTGCATTCAAACCAAAGTGATGTCCACTCGTTTTCTTTAAGCATTAGTGAGCTTTCAACCGGTTCAAGCAAATCAGGAAATTCCTTACGGTTAAGGTCATAATGAAAGGAGTCGTAGTTATGAGATTTGTTTTTCCTGAAAGGAATATTCTTAACTACATATGCTGAGATATTTTTTTCAAGCTGGGACTCGATTTTAAAGCTTATCGCAGCTTCTTCATGAGCTTCAGGGTAAAGAGCGACCTGAAAAGAAAAAGCTTCATTTTTTAAGCAGGAAAAAGAGCCGAACTCTTTAAAGTTCGGTTCTTTGTCTTTAAATACTTTAACAAGCGAAGATAATATTAATGCTTTCATAAATTAATCCTCTTTTTTATCAATGTTTCTTTTTCTGAGAAGGAAGAGAGGAATGAATACAAGTGCTGCAACAACTGCACTGTAAAGGAACATTTTTGCATCAGGTACAGATAACTCAGTTGTAACGATTTCACCTGCAACAATGTTTTCCTGTATATAGGTTGCACCTGCACTTCTGCAAGCAAAGTCACCGATAGCAGGACCTACAACCATAGGAATAAGCACGAAGAAAATCATACGGATACCCTGGAAAAGACCTGTTTTCTCAGGGGGAGTAAAGTCACGGATTGAAGCGCTGAACTGAATTGTAAGAACAAGATATCCGATTACTGTAGGAGCAATACCTGCAAGCAATACGAAGAGGTTGTTTGATGTTGAGAGGATAAGAAGACCTACAATGAGAGCTGCAACAGCAGGAACAAAGGCGCGAAGCTTTTTCTTTGAAGCAACCTTCATAAGAGCAACAATACCTGCTCCGAGAACAGCAACTGCAATAACACCAACGACGATTACTGCAGGAAGAGATGAGCTTAAAAGCTCTTTGTTTGCAGGGCTTTCAAGAACAACGTACTGAAGATAAACGATAAGATAGGGGAAGAAAACCTGGAATGCACAGTTGAAAAGAGACATTGCCACAAGAATGAGATAAAGAGTAGAATTTTCCTTGATAACTGAGGGCTTGAAGCCATAAAAAAGGTCTGCCCAATAGCTTGTTTTCTTTTCTTCCTTTACTACATGAGCAGGCTCCTTGAGAGTGAAAAGACCAATAACACCTGCAATTGCAACTAATATACCGAGAATACCGAAGAAGAGCTTGTAGGAAACAAGACCGGACTGAGTAACAGTACCTGCACCCATAACAATACCCATAGCAACAAAGCCAACTACTGTAAATGCTGTTTCAACCTTGGGTCTTGAGGAGGGAGTAGTGATGTCGGTAACCCAGGCATTAAATGCAGAGTCGTTACTTGTTGAACCCATAAAGGTCATAACCATATCCATAATGATTACTGCCCATACTGTGCAGGTAAGAATCTGCGCTGCGTCGGATAAGCCTGTGAGGGCTGAAATGTTTTCCTTGGTGATGAAGCCAAAGGTAGCTGTGATACCACCCCAAAGGATATAACCGATAGAGATAAACACCTTGCGATTCTTCATTCTGTCGCTGAATGTACCCATAATAAATGTGGTAACAACAGCAGTAACTGCTGAGAGTGCAACCATTCGGCTGACAGCAGTTGAGGGCTCCATAGCGCCTAAAACTGCTTCCTTGGTTGCAGTTGCATAAACCTCGTTGTAGAGGAAGGTGTTGAAATACATGTTTTCAAGGTTCCAAGCGATACCACCTATAAGACAGAACAAACAAACATTAAACCAATTTAATAAAGAAAGCTTGTCTGTACTAAGGGGACTGATTTTCTTTTTGCTCATAGAAATACTCCTTAATAAATTTATGGTAACATTATAAATATAAATAGGGTAAGTGTCAAGGAATTTGATTTTGTATAAAATAGCAGAAAAAACCAATAATTTTTTTATTAACAAATTTTTGAATGGTTTACAAATTGCATAATCTATGATATGATAACTTGGTTATAAGCTTTTGTGAAAGGAGGTATTGCAGTTGGAGCATAAGTTTATCAGCTTTGCAGCAAATGTGGCATTGTCAAGAGTGCTGAAATATATTGATAAAGCCCCTGAAGAAAATCTTTTGAAAATTTTAAGGGTTGCTGAAAAATATTTTACTATGTACCCTAAGGAAAACTACGAAAAAATGCGTAAGGCTGTGGGCGATAAAGATAATGTGTATATGCAGCTCGCTAAGAATATTCTTAACGATGTTGACAGAGATTTGGTAAAATCAATGCTCATTTCTTTAGGTATTCACGCAGGATATTTCGGCACTAAAACAGTCCGTGCAAAGCGTGATAAATATAATTGCAATATTCCTTTCATTATTCTTTTTGACCCTACCAGTGCCTGTAACCTTAAGTGTAAGGGTTGTTGGGCTGCAGAATATGGCCATAGCTTCCAGCTTTCTCTTGACGATATGAGAAGCATTGTAAATCAGGGCAAGGATTTGGGCACTCATTTTTATATGCTCACAGGTGGCGAGCCTCTTATCAGAAAAAGTGATATAGTTACTCTCGCTTCCGAAAACCCCGAATGCACTTTTCTTATTTATACAAACGCAACTCTCGTTGATAAAAAGCTTTGCGATGATATAAAAAGATGTGGTAACATCACTCTCGCTCTTTCAATTGAGGGCGACGAATGCAGTAATGATGACCGTCGAGGTCAGGGTGCTTATGAAAAAACAATTGAAGCTATGAGGCTTCTTAAAAAAGAGAAAATCCTCTTTGGTATATCTGTTTGCTATACAAGTCAGAATGTGAATCAGGTAACAAGTGACGAGTTTCTTGATAAAATGGTCGATCTGGGCGTTAAGTATGCCTTCTATTTCAACTTTATGCCTGTTGGTCAGGGTGCTGATAAAGCCTTGATTCCCACTCCGTCACAACGAAAATATATGTACTATTGGCTTAAGAAAATGCGTAATGGTCATACAGGTAAGCCCTTGTTCGTTATGGATTTCCAGGATGATGGCGAATATGTTGGCGGTTGTATCGCAGGTGGCAGAAACTATTTCCATATTAACTCAAAAGGTGATATGGAGCCCTGTGTTTTTGTTCATTATTCTGATTCCAATATCAAAACAGATACTCTTCTTGAAGCGCTTCAGAAGCCACTGTTTATGGCATACAGAAAAGGACAACCCTTTAACGACAATCATTTAATGCCTTGTCCCATGCTTGAAAATCCCGATATTTTAAGAAAAATTATAAAAGATACGGGTGCAAAGAGTACGGATTTCGTGTCTCAGGAAACAGTTGAAGAGCTTTGCTCAAAATGCGAC
>JAZQUT010000061.1:0-1331 GCA_045631405.1 Acutalibacteraceae bacterium
AAACCTCTCTTGTCTACCGGGACAAGAGAGGTTTATACGATCTATTGAACCATTCGCAAATACATGGTATAATCAGTTCGTAAAATTTCAATTTGACGAGGTAATTAAGATGATAGATATTACAGCTTGGATGCAAAACTTCTTGCAGACATTAAATGAGACTTTCGCAAACCGTGCATGGTTTGTTGGTTTGCAAGGCAGTTGCGGTCGTAGTGAAGCAACCGAAAATAGCGACATTGATGTTGTTGTAATTCTGGATGAATTGTCTGCTTCGGATATCAAAACCTACAATGCAATGTTGGATTCTCTTTCGCACAGAGAACTAATTTGCGGTTTTCTTTCCGGCAAAGATGATCTTATGAATTGGGAGCCGTCTGATCTGTTTCAGTTTTGCCATGACACCGCACCAATCAAGGGAAGCCTTGATGAAGTGATGGCAGTTGTTGACGAAAGCGCGGTGGACAGAGCAATCAAAATCGGTGCCTGTAATATATACCACGGATGTGTTCACAATATGCTCCATGAAAAAAACGAGAATATTCTGCGGGGTTTATATAAATCAGCTTCTTTTGTTGTACAAGCAATTGCTTTCAAGCAAACGGGAAAATATATCAGCCATCAAAAAGAATTGCTCCAAGTTGTATCTTACGATGAACGGGTCATTATTGAAACATTTATGACTTTGAAAAATGGCGGAATGGTGGATTTTAATTTAATGTCCGAAACATTGTTTGCTTGGTCAAAGAAATGGATTGCAAAAGGACAATGAAGAAAGGAATTTTTAAAATGGATGATTTGACGATACGTTTAGAAACAGAAAAAGATTACAGAGCAGTTGAAGAACTTACCCGCGAGGCATTTTGGAACGTTTATAAACCGGGGGCTGACGAGCACTATTATGTACATAAAATGCGAAGCCACTCCGATTTTATACCCGAACTTGCTTTTGTCCTTGAAAAAGACGGCAAAATCATAGGCAATATAATGTATACAAAAGCATGGCTTGAGGACGAAAGCGGTAAAAGAAAAGAAATACTTTCTTTTGGCCCTCTTTGCGTTGCCCCTGAATATCAGCGGCAAAAGCTCGGGAAAATTCTGATAGAACATTCTTTTGATGTTGCAAGAAAAATGGGATACGATGTGAACATTAATTTTGGAAATCCTGGAAACTATGTCAGCCGCGGCTTTGTAAGTTGCAAAAAGAAAAACGTAAGTTTTGTTGTTGACGGCAATTTCCCAACTGCACTTCTTGTATGCGAGCTTGTGCCGAATGCACTTGACGGCAGAAAGTGGATGTATATTCCCAGTACCGCTGCCGATTGTTGCGAGGA
>JAZQUT010000062.1:0-1426 GCA_045631405.1 Acutalibacteraceae bacterium
GGAACAATTGCAGCAACCCAGCCCGACAAATACGCTGACATTACTCTCAAGGAAACCGAAACAGGCTACAACCTGATATCAGTTATGGCAGTAACAACAGGCGAGCATAATTAAAATCTTGAGCGAATAACTTGACTTACCAATAATAAAATCAAAAGGAGTTCATATTATGAAAAGAGTAATATCACTTTTAATGTGCGTTGTTATGGTTTTCAGTATTTTTACTGTCAGCGTAAGCGCAGGAGAAAATTATTTTTCTAAATTTGATTCCGAGATTCACAAGCTTTGGTTTGCAGTAGTTTTCGGTGATGGTGGGGATAACATCTATGAATTTGCACCCCGTCAGATAAAATGGGTTGTAAATTTCAAGCTTGATGCAACTCTGTATGATTCATACGAGGAATTGGTTGAATATACCTATGGTGACCAGACCTATTCATATACCGTAATTCATTATGAGATTCCTGCAGATGTTTACGAGGCTGAGGCATTAAAGCATTTTAATATCAGCGATATTAACGCTTTAAGAAATGATACAGCTACCGAGCCTGTTTACAACGCAGAAAAGCATGTTTATGATATGCCCGATGGTGGCGGTATGGGTGACAGTATCACCTACTTGCAAAAGGGATATAAGGACCTTGGCAACGGCAAATATGAGGTTTACGGCTACACCGTTGAGCAGGCTTATGAAAAGCCCGAGGGTGCAGTTGAGGGCGTTGATTATGTTATGAACGGCGATTATCCCGTTGAAATCCTCAAATGCTTAAAAATCACAATCGAATACAACGGCACAGATGTTAAATATCTTTCATGGGAAACAATCGCTCTTGAAGAAATGCCCGAAGAGGATGCTTTGGTTTTAGCTTGTAAGCATCCCTCAACAAAATGGAAAACAGTTAAAAAGGCAACCGTAAATGCAAAGGGCAAAAAGGAACAGGTTTGTACCGAATGCGGAGAGGTTCTCGCAACCGCATCAATCGCTCAGCTTAAATGCGGGAAGCCCAAGCTCAAGGAAATTGAAAACACCGCAGACGGTGTTGAAATCACCTGGGGTAAGGTAAGCGGCGCAGATAAATATGTAGTTTATCGCAAAACAAGTGGTGGCTCATATAAGGAAATCGGCTCAACAAAGAAAACCTCATACACAGATAAAAAAGCAAAATCAGGTAAGAAATATTACTATATTGTAAAGGCTGTTAATGAGGCAGGTAAGTCCGATTCCTCAAGCGCTCTTTCAAAGCTTTATCTTGCAGATACAACCCTCAGCACACCTAAGAGCACTAAGAAGGGTGTAACCCTTAAATGGAAAAAGGTAACAGGTGCAGAGGGCTATCAGGTTTGGCGTAAAACCGGTAGCGGCTCTTATTCAAAAATTGCAACTGTAAAGGGTAATTCAAAGGTTACCTACACAGATAAAAAAGCA
>JAZQUT010000063.1:0-12233 GCA_045631405.1 Acutalibacteraceae bacterium
GGTCATCAAAAATACCGGTAAGACCGTCCATACCCTTGCAGGAAATCTGGTCATACATAATTACCGTATCAGCATTGTACTCTTCAACTATACGCCAGAGCTCATCAACTACATTTCGGTATCCGCCCTTTGTATGCTTACGCATAATTGATCGCTGATAGGTTTTTGCAAGGTCTTTAAGCGACTGATCTTTGTCCTCTGTGTCAATTTCAAGATATGAAATCATTGTTTCCATATCCATAACAACATTCATACCCCAGCAGTTTTCAAGCCAGTTTGCAAAGCTTGTATAATAGTTTGCAGGGCATGACCAAACAACTGCTCTATGTCGCATTTCTTTTGATACGGGAGTTTTCTTCTCGTATGCCTTCAGCATAATTTTATTAACTTTTTCGTCAACCTTAAGGAATTTTTCGTTTGAACCGCCTGAAAGGTTGAAATAGAAGATTCTGTAAAGCCAGAAGCAAGCACCTGTCATCTGAGGGTAGGGAGTTTTATTTATATCCCATTTTTGTCTTTCATATTCAAGCTGCTTGTTATAATCCTTCATTCGTCTAAAATAGTTATCCCAGTCGAATTTTTCACCTGTCTGTTCTTCAATGAATTTAATAAGAGCCTTAATTTCGTCAATCGCATATTCCTGAACATCTTCTCCATCGTAACGAAGAGGAACACCGAAGAAATGTGTGGGAAGATTAAGTCTTCTGTCAAGAAAAGAAGAGTTCATAATTGAACCATCGCAAGGCATATTCGTGCCAATCATACAACAACCCATTTTAGGGTAATCGTCCTCAATAGCAACACCTGCTTCCGCACTTGGAAGAGGGCAAACATCCGCAGGAACACCAAAGCTTTCAGTTACCTCAAGATAAGGTGGTGTTATCTGCTGGTCAACCATTGAAGAAAGAAAAATCGGTAAAGTCTGCAAGGGCATTGGAATTAAATTGGGGAAGCCCGTGAAAATTTCGTTGGGAACAATTTCATCCATAAGAACAATTTTCTTTGAAAGCTTGTTACCGGGATTGATTTTTTCATCTGCTCTTAATGAAATATTTATAAGCTTTGTTGTGTGCTTAACTATCATATTATAATGAAGGTGAGCCATACGAAGCTGAGGACCACGAAGCCCTGCAACATGCCTGTCAACAAAGGACGGAGCAGAAAGATAGGATGCCATCCAACGATATTTCCAGATACCTTTAACTGTGGAAATAGGTGCTTTAAGCACCATTTTTATCATGTCTTTCCAGGTGATGAGCCATCTGTAATAGTCATACATTGTGTCTTTAAAACCTCGCCATTCTCTGTGTTTGAGTATGGCGGTATGCTCTTTATAAAGCTTACCATAGTTTTTCATTTATTGCTCATCTCCTTTGCTTTCTGAATTTTCTTGATTTCAAGGCTTTCAACAAAAGCCTGAACTCTTGTGCGAAGCTGACCTGATGCAGATGCGGTATATTGACGGTCAACTGCCGCAGTGGGCACACCATAATCATTGGTCATTATGTAAGACGCCAAAGACCTTTCATAACCCCAATATTCGCAGAATTTAAGCTGTTCATACATAACACCCTCTGCATGATACTCTTCAACCAACTGTTTTACATAATCTCTTCGTTCCTGAACTTTTTCATGGCTCATAAAACGAGGGCACTGACTTGTTTTAAGATAATGGGTGCAAATCTGTGTAAGAATATCTTTTTCTTTATCAATAATAATTTCTTGTCTTCCCGGTAATGCACCGAAGCAGAATCTGTCCGCAACAACAAGTGCTCCGCTATCTTCAATAAGAGCAGTAAAATCAGGGTCATCCATTTCGGAACCTACTACGACAATTTTTGCTCTGTAGTTTTTCTTCTGGTCTGGTTCTCTGCTTTTAAGCTCTGCTGCGGTTTCTCGAAGTGCAGGAAGAATCAAGGATTTCGGGCAACAGTATGTAATAAGGTTTAAAATATGGTATTCATAGCCTGTAATTCTTGGATTTTCTTCTTTTCTATAATCACCGATTTCTGTCATAAGTCGGCAAACCTCATTATGCTCTTCAACAGCTTTAAGAAGAGCCTCATCGGAAGTGTCAACTCCGTAAACCTCTTTTAATTTATCAAGAATTTTAACTTTTGTCTGATTAACATAATGCTTTATGGTATGCTCTTCGATTTTAAAGGGCGCATCAAGGAATGTAAGGAAAAATTTATCGTTGGGAACTAAATCCAAAAGCTCAAAATGCTCTGCAGCTCTGTTCATTTCAGAACAAGTTTCAGAAGAAAGAAGAGCGTCAAGGAAGTTGTAGCCACCTTCAATAGCTCTTTCAAGAATTGCCTTTGAATAACCGCAAAGGAAATTGCTCATATAATATGTTGCAATATCCATTGAACCTGTTCTTGGAGCGCGAAGCCTTACAGAAAAACAATCACCACAGTTTAGTAGCACCTCGGGAATATGATAACAAGTGTAACCCAAAGCAATTCCGCCATCTTCTTTTGCTTTTTTTACAAGGTCATTATTTGCTTCCTGCAAAAGATTTTCAAAATAATAAAGATGTTTTAAGTCTTTCATAGCTTACTCCTTATTCAATAATTCCCAACTCGTTGAGTGCTTTTCTCGCACCCTCGACAACATTTGAATTGTCAGGAAGAGAAATAATGTTTTTACCCTCAATATCATATATTGCCAAGTTGCTATCGTTTTCAATATACGAAAGAACGGGAATTCCGTTGGTATTTATATGGTCAATAACACTTTTATCGGGAAGTCTGTTGATAATTGCACCGATTTTTTTATACATAACAAGCTCATCTGCAACACTTTTTATTGTAGAGATAACCTGTGTACCTTTCTTTGAAGCATCGCTTATAAGAAGAAGGTGTGAAACCTTTTCCATAACTCTGCGATTAATCTGCTCGATACCTGCTTCACCATCTATTACAACATAATCAAACTCTTTTGAAAGAATACTGATAACCTCTTTTAAATAGGTGTTGATTTTGCAATAGCAACCTGCACTTTCAGGTCTGCCCACAGCAATAAATGCAAAGCCATCTGTTTCAACAAGAGCATCAAAAATTTTATATCTTGCCTCACCTAAAAGCTCAATAGCCGCTTTAACTTCACCATCTTCAACTGTTTCAACGATTTCTTTTCTTATATCATCAATTGTAGTTTTGACTTCTATTCCTAAAGCGGTTGAAAGCCCAACTGCAGGGTCTGCATCAATAGCAAGAATTCTTTTATCGGGGTATGCTTCAACAAGAAGTTTAACAATTGCCGCAGAAATTGAAGTTTTTCCTACGCCACCTTTTCCTGAAAGAGCGATTATTGCTTTATTTTCCATAATATCACCTTAATAAAAAGATATTTTTTAAATTATACCACTCAAACGTTTTCTTTTCAACGAAAACCAAAAACAATTTGACATATATCTTCCGAAAAACTATAATTTTATCAGTATAATTTCGGAGGGTTATTATGGAAAAGAAAAAACCGATTGTAGAGCTTGAATTATATTTAATCCGTCATGGACAAAGCCAGGGAAATGTTGGCTATGACAAGGACGAATTAACACCCCAAGAGCAGCACGACCCCATTTTAACCGAAAAAGGCATAAAACAAGCTCAGCTTGCAGGAAAGCATTTATCGGACATTGACTTTGACAGAGTATATTCAAGTGGCTTATTAAGAGCTGTAAGAACTGCAACAGAAATTCTTAATGAGCAGTCCACAGAAAAGCCCTTATACATATTCCCCCATTTAGCAGAAGCAGGCTTGAGCGCTGAATACGAAACAACTCTTGATACCCTGCACCAAATTAATCCTCTTGCACTTCTCGCTCCTGAGCTTGATTCTGAAACCCCTCTTCTTATTCCCTCTGACAACAAGGATGACGCAGGACTTTTCAAAAGAGCAGGCTTTGTTTTAGAGCATCTTAGAGAGCACTTTAACAATGGTGAAAAAATCGCTTTGGTCAGCCATGCAGCATTTTTGACATTTATAGTTTTCTCCATAATGGGCTTCACAACCGAAACACCTTTTTACGATATAAACTTTGCTAATACCGGTGTAACCCGAGTAATACTTTATAAAAAAGGAACCAACCCTTATGGCGATGTGGTTTTTGACTACATAAATAATACAGAGCATTTAGGAAACATATAAAAACAACCGTCTTGGCAATTTCCAAGACGGTTAATTTTTTATTCTTCAACTTTTTTCTTTCTGTCGTGAACAATCATACCAACAATTGTAAACACAAGAAGAACTACATGAGTAATAAGTGCACTGTAGGATTCTGAAAGAATATCATAAACACCCCATAAGGTGATATTGAAAAGTGTCCAGAATCTGTATTTTGCACCATTTGACTGACCGATGCTCATAATAAATGTAAGACAAGCAACAATCGCAAGAATACTGAGGAAGTTGAAGCCACCGACTACAAGGTTACAAGCGATAAATGCAATAGCATATACTGCAATCAACCATTTGGGTAAGGGCTTGTTCTTTGAATCGAAGAAATAGTTAATTATTGACTGAATTGCTCCGATGTAGCAGGATGCTGCACCATTCAATCCACTTTCGCCAATAAGATAGCTTGTTGCAATGAGTGCATTAGCACAAAAAACAAAGAAAAGTGTTTTCTTCATTTTTTCGCCTTTTATAAGGGATGCAGCAATCATGGATGCAAGACCCAAAAGGCTTAATATGTAAGATAAAATTTCCATAGTCTGTTTTCCTTTATTACTTGAGAGGTGAGACGAAAAGGAATTCATCTGCAATCATAAACTGGGGGTATTTTTCAAATGTAGTAACATAAGGCTGAGCTTCACTTTCAAGAAGAGTAAATGTGAATTCGCTGAAGCCTGTTTTGTAATCTGCTGCAACGTGAGGTGCATCCTTAACAAACCATGTGTTATCCTTGAAAACTGCAGTTGAAGCATCAATTACCTTATCAGGTGAAATGTAATTGGGGTCTGCATTTGCAATATAACCATTTGAAAGGGTTTCGCCTAAAGGAGCAATTGTTGCAAAGTTTGATGTAAGCTCTGCTTCAAGAACATTGTCACCATTAAGATTTGCTCTTTCATAAACAGGAGTAAGACCTGAGTTGTAGTTTGAAACGAAGGAGATTTTAACGCCAGCGTCCATAGCGCCCTTAAGAGTATCTTCTGTACTGAAAACAAACTCTTTGACACCGTTGATTTTCTCAACAAGAACGGGATATTCTTCTTCGTGGCCACCAAAGATATTTTCAAAGCCACTCTCAAAGGATTCATCAGGACAAAGAGCCCAGAAGCCACAGAATGCACCGAGGCTGTCACGGAGCATCAAATCATTACCTCTGTCAAAGCTACCTGAAACCACATCGTTAGCAACATCTGCAATAAAATCAACAACACCAAGCATATCGAAAATGCCGATAAATATTCTGAGGAATATGTTGTTATCAGTTGCATTGTTTATAAATCTAACAAGAACATCGCCATCAAAAACGATTTTGCCGTTAAGAGCATCGCCACAAACATAGGTGCCGTTCTGCGCACCTGAAAGGAATACTGCAGATTCAACATTATATGTACCGTAGTAATAGAAATAAGCAGTTGTAACCATACCACCCATTGAAGCACAAATGATGTTTACCTTATCCTTGCCACTGGTTCTTCTTGCAGTTTCAACAAAGCCATGAAGCTCATCCGCTATCTGCTCAGGGGTTTTTCTCCAGTCATAAGTAAAGAAATATGTATTTTCTGCGCCGTATTTATCAATAGCAGTTTTTACAATACCCTCTTCACCACCATTGGGAAGAGTTGAAACAAATTCAGGGTAATTTGCCATTGATTTGGGGTACTGCTTCATGGAAACATCATAATACTTTGAGTTACCCTCTTTATCGCAGGAAATGGGATCAAAAATTTCTTTTGCTGCTAAAAATGCACCATCAAGCACAGATTCTGCATCCTTTAAGCTGAGCATACCCATAAATCCATCAAATAAAGCTGAGAAAATTGTTGATGCGCTGACATTGAGCGCTTTTTCTCCATTTTCAAAGGTAAGACCTGCAAAGTCAATACCTCTTACGATAATAACGGGATTGCCGTCATAATCTTCAGCAGTATTTACTGCCTTCTGAGCTGCAAAAGCAGGTACTGTAATTGTAAAAATCATTACAATTGCCATTAAAGCTGATAATAACTTTTTCATTCTGAATCCCCCTGTTTTGTTTGTTATTATTTCAATTTAGCGTCTAAAACGCCTTTTGTTGCTATTTTAAAATCTTCAACTGTCTTTTCTCTCCATTCCTTTTCTGTAGGATAGAAAAGCTCATAATAATTTTCCTTTACAACCTCAGCAGTTGTGTTGTTTCCTGTAGGATACCAATGATTTCTGTTTTCGTCAACAGTATATTTGAGTGAAAGAATTGTATCCATAAATTCATCGCCGATTGTTCCGAATTCAAAGCAGGTTGAGAAAAGCTCTTTATCGGTGTTTTTGCTTTCTGCCAAACGATAGAAATAATCGGTTGTATCGCCTGTTGTAGCATAGAAGGATTCAGAATCGTGAGAAATTACATAGTCATAACCGAATGCCTTCTTGGTTTCTGCCTCTGTCATTGTTTCATAAACAGAATTGAAAATAACCATATTATAACGAGGGCCGTAGCCTGAGTGAATATCTATATGAACGATATTCTCATATTCACCATCAAGGCAGTCATTGAACACACCCTTAAGGTATGCTGTTGATGCCTCGTCGCCTGTACCACCGTAATAAACACCCTGAGGTGATTCATACTGACCTGTAAGTAATGCGTCAGAAATAACATCTGCACCTGTAAAAATTGCTTCTTTAGCAAGGCTTAAATAAAAGCCCACCTCGTGCCAGAATGCATTTCCGATTTTTCCTACAGGCTCAAGGAAGCTCTGAACCTTGGGGTAATCCTTATTTGAGGAAAGGTCAAATCTTTCCCAGTCCATTATGAAATTACGATTCAGGTCAACATTGTTTTCGTTGTAACGGCGCATATATTTCATACCGTAGGGATTGACATTCGCAACAACAAGAACACCTGTGTCTTTCTTGTCCAAGCCATCATAAATCTCTTCAAAGAATACATCAAGCATTACAGAGCCGATATAGCCCTCCATACCATGAACACCTGTTGTAAGAATAACAAGATTTTTCTGTTCTTTTTGGGCAGGAATATAAAGGTTGTCAATGAACAAGTTGTCGCTTTCATCAATAGCGTATTCTGTGTATTTAACCTTTACACCGTCTTTTTTGAGTGTAGCAATTCTCTTCTGAAGATTTGCTCTTACATCCTCATAAGAATTTAAAAAGGATTCGCTATAATTATATTCATCTGCAACCTCTACCTGACGAGCACCCTTTAAAACGGCAAAGGGACCGACAATTGTTGCTCCGATTGCAATAATTACAATTACGCTTACAATACCTAATAAAATTTTTTTGGATTTTTTCATAACTATCTCCTAAATATTTACATTCATTTTATTGTAGCATATTAATAAATTAAAAGCAATTAATTATTATCATTAGGCTTTATATATTTACTTATTCATAAATTAGTAGTATAATTATAGCAGTTTAAAATCGAAAGGATTTGAAAAAATGAAATACATAGGACTTGCATTACTTGCTATTCTTGCAATTCTTGTGCTTCTGATTATTGTTGCTGCTATCAAGGCTGCAAAAATCAAGGCTAAGCCCAATAATAATGCACCTGCTATCAATCCCACTGAGGATGAAGCAAACGATTATGCTAAAAAGCTTTCAGAAATGGTTAAGGTTCCCACTATTTCTTTAAGAGGAAACACGGATCTTTCCGAATTTTATAAGCTTCACGAGGTTATGAAGGCTAACTTCCCCCTTGTTTTCTCAAAGCTTGAGCGCACCGAAATTGAAGGAAACCTGCTTTTCCGTTGGGAAGGTACCGACCCTAAAAGAAACGGTATTCTTCTTATGGGACATCAGGATGTTGTTACTGCTGACGAGCCCAACTGGGAAAAGGACCCCTTCTCAGGTGAAATTGCAGACGGAAATATTCACGGCAGAGGTGCTATGGACTGCAAATCAACAGTTTTCTCAGAGTTTCAGGCAATTGAAGAATTGCTTGCTGAGGGCTATGAGCCTCCTTGCGACATTTACCTCGCTACTGCAGTTGATGAAGAAATTTCAGGCGACGGCGCACCCAAGCTTGTTAACTACTTAAAGGAAAAAGGCGTTCACCTTGATGTTGCAATGGACGAGGGTGGCGCAATTCTTAAGGATCAGCTCCCCACAATGAATGGCTGGTGCGCAGCAATCGGTCTTCTTGAAAAAGGCTATATTGACCTTAAGGTTATCGCTAAGAGTAAAGGTGGTCACTCCTCCACACCCCGAAGCAACACACCTATGGCAAGACTTGCAAAGTTTGTTGCTGATGTTGAAAAGGATAAGCCCTTTAAAGCTGAAATCTCAGGCGCAGTTTATGCTATGCTTACTGAAGCTGCTCCCTACCTTGGCTTCCCTCTTCGTATGGTTCTCGGTAATATGTGGCTTTTCAAGGGTCTTCTCACAAAGGTTCTTCCCATGGTTTCACCTATGTGTAACGCTTTTGTTAAAACAACCTTCTGTTGCACAATGGCCGAGGGCTCACACACACCTAATGTTATTCCCTCAGAGGCTTACATTGTTTGCAACCTCAGAACATCTCCCCATCAGAATGTTGACGAATCTCTTGCAGTTCTTAAGAAATATGCAGATAAATATGACCTTGAGTTTGAAATCATTCATGCAAGAAACGCTTCAAACACAGTTGACTACAAGGGCGAGGAATTCGGCTATCTTAAAAAATGTCTTAACGAATGCTACCCCGACGCAGGCGTTATTCCTTACCTTATGACAGGTGGCACAGACTGCCGTCACTATGAAGCTGTTGCAGATAACTGCTTACGCTTCTGCCCCATCAAAATGAGCAACGAACAACTTGCAGCTATGCACGCAGCTAACGAAAGCATCGGAGTTAAAGAGGTCGCAGACTGCGTTAAATTCTACAAATACTACATTAAAAACCATAAATAATAAAAGTATTGGCTACCTGTTCATTGAGCAGGTAGCCTTTTTAAAATCTTAAATTATATTGTCTTCTGTTGTTCCTTATAGAATTTATGGACACTGATGAAAGCACCAATTACGCAGTAAAGAGCATAGACACCATATATCAGGTAGGTCGTTTCCTTTGGGTCATTTACAACCATCTGAATATTTAAAAATACACCGAGAATGCATTGAACAATCCAAAGATATGTATATTCAATGTAAGCGAGCATTGTAAGAACGGGTATCACAAAGCCGAAAAGAAGTGTGCAGCTGTCTAAAATCGCGTATTCATAATCAAGGTGCATAAAAATTGCTGCAATAATTCCCCATGAAACAAGGAAAAGCCCACTCCACACAATTCGCATTTTTGTTGTCATTTTCCTGAAAACAACTGTTTTGGTCTTTTTATAGGCATTTTTCTTCCAACGGAAAAAGGTCATCAATTGTATGGGGAAGCTGAAAAGTATTGCTGATGCTGCTGAAGCATAAACACCCATATAAATATATGCCGCCGTATAAATAATTGAATTTATCGAACCGATTAAGGGTCCGATTCTGTTTGCTTCCGATTGAAATGCCATAACAAAAAGCGATACAAACAAGGGTATCATCAGAAAAAATTCCTGTTTACATAAAATCCCTGCAATAAGTATGGCAACGCCTGTTATTGCTATAACTATAATTTTCTTCTTATCTTTCATTCTTTCTCTTCCATATATTTTTTATATTCTTCATAAAAGCCTACAGAGGCTTCGTTTCCTGCAAAGGAAACAGATTCAGGTGGATTCATAAGCCCTAAAAACTGATAGCCTAAAATTTTATCAACATAGGGCTCAACATTAGAAATCTGCTTTTTCACTCTTTCAAAATCTGCAGGAATTAATGCACTATTATATACAATTCCCTCAAAATCAAAAAGCTCAATATCTGCCCAAAGCTCTGAACGCCCTGCTTTATCGTGGGCAAGCCTCAGCTTTTCAAAAAGACGCTTTGTTTTATCTACCCTTGTTTTTCTCACGCCCACCTCATCCTGATATGCAATAAAATCCACATCAAGCTCTGTGAGAGAGCGAATAAATCTGTCATTTGCTCTTACAAGATTTGTTCCGTATGGTGCAATTAATGTCTTTTTACTAGGGGTTAATTCATGGCTCTTAGCAGAACAAAGGTTAACATATTTCATAAAATCCCTTGAGTAATTTAGAATTATACAGGTTTCATCAGGGAAATACCATCCATAAAAGCTCTTGTGGTGACTATAAAGAGCTGTCAACTCTTCCATAGCTCTGAATGAACGGTCAATAACCTCTTTGCTTTTTATATTGTGATCGGCTTTTCTCCAATCTCCGTAAAAGCCATTACCTAAAAACACCTTAACGCCACATATATCAGCTTCAGACAGAAGCTCTTCAATAGGATCAGAGCAAGAAATTTCTGCAAATGGATAAACAGAAGATTTAAAATAACACTTGTCATAAAGAGCAGTTGCCATAACAACTATATATTCCATTCCAAGCTCAGAAATTTCCCTTACCTTTCTGCGCCAATCCTCTCCCTTAAAGCCTTCAAGCGCTGGATTCCAATATTTTCCCTCAGGAGTGTTATGATGCCTGAACTCAAAGAATGTTCCATCAATTTTTCTGCTCATTCTCTATCCCCTTTAAAGCTTTATATGCTCCATTGTCTTATCTACCGCTTTTTCAATATCAATGGTTTCTATACCGAAAAGCGAGGTGTGAATTTTATTATTGATAGGCTTTTGCCAGCAATCGTCTATACAGTCAATTCCGCCTCGCATACCTAAAATCGACCCAACAGTTGCACCGTTACAGTCTGTGTCAAAAGCAAAGCTTACTGCGGTGCAGATTGATTTGCCGAAATCGCCCTCACCATAAAGAAGAGCCGCAACAACTATCATTGCATTTGAAATTGTGTGGCACCAGCCGTGGTCAGTATGCTCATCATATTGGCTATGAATATAACTGAATGTTTCTTCAAGAGTTGAGCCATTTTCATAGTCCTCATAGATTTTCATAATTGCTTCATAAAGTCTTGAGGTTGTGGGAATCTGAGCAAGACCGCCTAAAATAATGTCATCAATATTATCATTTACCGCTGCTATTGCTATCATTGCAGAAATAAACATTTCACCATATATTCCGTTTTTAACATGAGAAATGCAGGCATCATTATATGCCATTTTTGCTGCTTCTGCAGGTTCACCGGGGCAAATATAACCGAAATAGTCACCCCTTATCTGTGCACCAATCCATTCTCTGCAAACGTTTTTATACATTGCAGATGCGGGCGGTTCAATGCAATTAAGAAAATTTATGTATGCTATTCTTTCTGCTGTGAAATACGAATAAACAGACTGATAACGAAGCCAGGCGTTCGCAACATCTTCAGGCTCAAAATCCTTATCAAATTGCTCGATAATCTGTTGCGCCATAACAACATAGTTTGTGTCATCATCAACGGGCATCCCATCAACATTATCCCCGTAAGGCTTATTCTGAAGAGGGAATTTATAGTGAGAAGCAACCTCTTTAGTGATGTCTGTTGAAAGAATATAGCGGTGCATTGGGTAGTTGCCCGTTTCTTTAAGGAATGGAATAAGCTCATTGCTTCTTATACCCTCAACAGGCTTACCTAAAAGACAACCGCAGGCTCTACCCGTCCAGGCACCGAGTATTTTTTTACGAAGAGCTTCTTCGTCGGGCATAACGGATTCATAATCATAAGGCTTTCTCAAAGGCTTGATTTCTTTCAATTTATTGGGCTCATTATATTTATAATCGGAGCGGATTTTTGAATTGATAACCAACTCATAAATTGCATCGCTCATTTTTGTTTTAATTTCACCATTTTTAAGTGCCGCAACAGACTCAAACAAGGCTTTATGCTTTTCAATATCAAGCCCCTCTTCCATACTCTGATGATATTCCGCCATAATATCATCAAGATATCTGTTAAAGCCGTCAACTTGTTTATAATCTATTTTAATTTCTGTATCATAAATTTTAGCGAACATAAAAAACACCCCTTGTAAAAAAATATTATCACAAGATAACATGATTTTCAATGTTTTATATATGAAATAGAAGAAGCACACCCAACGGCGTGCTTCATAATTGTAT
>JAZQUT010000064.1:0-8821 GCA_045631405.1 Acutalibacteraceae bacterium
TTCTTCGGGAATCGCTCCTTAATTTTTAAGCTGAAAGTCCTTGAAATATCTGTTGTGATAGAATATAATTAAATTGATAAAAAATGTGGGACAAAATCAAGCAAGATATAAAATTGTTCCCTGTTCTATGTACCATATCAGGAAGGGTGTAGAATTATGAAGAGATTATTGAGCGTTGTTTTTGCAATCTTGTTTGTAACAGGAAGCTTTATGTTTAATGGTGTGGCTGCTGAGGCTGACACCAAAAACCTTGTAGCAGCAAAAAAACTGTACAGCACTAAAAAGGTTATAACCAATGAATCCCTTGATACCTTGCAGGCTGATTTATTTGAAGCTGCATTGAATAATTCTTCTGATAAATCTCCTTGCATAGTATATATTCCTGCAAACACTACCTATGTTATAAAAACTGCGAAGGCATATAAAAAGGGTGGTATTGAAGCAGGCTACAAGGTTGGTGTATATGTTCCCGAAAATGTAATCCTTGTAGCTGAAGATACTACTGTCATCAAAGCAGGTGCGTCTATGACTCGCTTGGTTATGGTAAGTGGCTCTGTTTACGGTGGTAAATATGACGGCGCGTTCAAGGCATCATATCCTCTTTCATTTAAAAACAGCACAACCTTTGAAAAAACAAAATCCGGCGATAAGCAGGTTGACGGAAATATAGAATATACAGAGGTTACAGGCGCAACCTCATGTGGTATCAAGGCTATTACTTGTAAAAATATAAGAATATGCTACAACAATGTACATGATTGTACTAAGAGCAATGCATGTGGTATCAGCATAATGTATGGTTCATTGGCAACCTCTATCTCAAGAAATACAATTACTAATGTAGGTGCAGACAAAAAGGGCTCCGGTATTGATGTTACCCATGCAAGTGCAGATAATATCAACAATAATACAATAACTAACGCTGCGGGTCATGGTATCAGCACCGACACAGAGCAGTCACCCTCAAGCAAAACAAAGCAGAACTATGTCAGAATCACAAATGTTAAGGGTAACAAGATTTCAAAATCAGGAAATCATGGTATCTGGCTTGAGAAAAAATGCTATATTAAAAGTGCTTTTTCAAGCAATACTATAACAGACTCAGCTTCATGTGGTATTGCAATACAGGGAACACACAAATACCCTGGTGATAATGAGTATGTTATCAAGAAAATGTCATCAAACACCATTAAAAAGAGCAAGCGCTCCAATATAAGCGTAACTGGTAAGTATGGTAAAATAAGCTTTGGTAAGAATAACACTATTAACGAGTCAAAGGATCAGAATTCTATTGTTCTTGATGAAAAGGCAAAGCTTTATATAGTTGGAACAGGCAATAAGATAAACGGAAGTGCGCAGTACGGAATTTATCTTAAAAATGGTTCATATCTCAAAGCCTCATATAAAAAGACATATATTCAGGAAAATGGTAAATATGCAATAGGCTTAGCAAGTAACAGTAAGGCTGAATTGAAATACACAACACTTACAAAAAACACAAAAGGTTCAGTATATGTCGGAGCAGGCTGTACTCTCAAAACTACAAGCTGCAAGACTGATAAAATTGTAAAAGCTTAAAAAACATAAAAAGTATTCATACATAAATTAGGATTGATTAAATGAAAGTTGTATCTGTTGCATCTGCCAAGGGCGGTGTAGGTAAATCAACATTTTGTGCAAGCGTTGGCAGGATGCTTGCTCTCCACGATAAAAGAGTTCTTCTTGTTGATATGGATATCGGAGTAAGAAGTCTCGATATTTTATTGGGTGTTTCCGAAAGAACTGTTTATAACTGGGGCGATGTTGTTAAAAACAATGTTGACTACAGAAAAGCAGTTATTGAGACACAAAGAAATCTGTATTTGCTTCCTGCTCCTATTGATTTCTCTGATGAATATACTCCCGAGAGATTTTCTGAATGTATTGAAAAGTACAAAAAGGATTTTGATTTTATTTTTCTCGATTCTCCTGCAGGGCTTGAAAGTGGATTTTTGCTTTCTGCTAAAGCAAGTGAAAGCTGTGTAATTGTTTCAACACCTGATAATATCAGCATCCGTGCTGCTTCATATGCTTGTGAAAATGCAAGAAAAAATGGTGTTGCAGATGTTCGCCTCGTAGTTAATAAATTCAATAAAAAGCTACATAAGAAAATCAATGTTGATGAGATTATTGATACTGTTGGTGCAAGACTTTTGGGAATAATTCCTGATTCTCAGGAAATTTATGCAGGCGTTAACGGTGGAAACATTCCTTACGATTGCAAGGGTAACAGTGCATTTTTGAGGATTTCAAAAAGATTATGTGGCGAGAATATTCCTTTCAGAGCGAAAAATCTGTAATTTTTTGTTGACATTTAGAATTTAAGTTATATAATAAAGTTGCAAAATTAAGTAGCTACAAATTTTGCCGAAAATAAAACAGGGGTGCTGGCGGACGCCGGCTGAGATTGAAAACATTCCTTTTCTGACCCTAATAACCTGATGCGGATAATGCCGCCGTAGGAAAAATATCTCTGAGTTTATTTCTCTCTATGGCAGTGTTACCGCCGTAGGGAGATTTTTATTCGGAGGTATTTTTAAAATGACTTTAACAAAAAAAGAAAAAATAAGAAGACTTGTTGAAAGCGCCTTGATGCTTGCTCTTTCAACTCTTTTAGCAGAGTTTGCTATAATCAAATTCCCCTTTGGTGGAAGCGTTACCATCTTCAGTCAGGTGCCAATGGTGTTTGTATCATATCGCTATGGCATAAAATGGGGTGCCTTTGCAGGACTCTGTATGGGTATAATCCAGATGCTTTTCGGTATGGGCAATTTTGCTTATGTCAGTGGTATAGCAGCTTATCTTATATTGATTTTTGCAGATTATATAGTTGCCTTTGGTGCTTTAGGCTTTGGTGGTATGTTCAAAAACAAAATCAAGAATCCCGTTATTGCTATGGCTCTCGGTGGTGGCGTTGTGTCTGTAATCAGATTTATTTGCCATTTTATTAGTGGCGTTACAATATGGGGCGATTACGCAGATGGTGCTCAGGCTGTTTGGGAATATTCCTTTACATACAATGCAGGATATATGGTGCCTGAATTGATAATAACCGTTGTAGGATGTGTCGTTCTTGCCTCGATATTTGATTTGACCTCAAAGGAATTAAAGGTAAAAAGACGCAAAAAAGTCGAAAAATAAACTGAAAAATTAATATTTTGTAAACCTCCTCATTAAATTTTATTTTTATTTGAATTTTGCCGTAAATGGTGATAAAATGAAAATAGTTTATTATGAGGAGGTTTTTCCTTGAAGGATATAAATGAATTAGGCTTGGAAAAGGATGAATTATCTGAGGCAGTTGATAAGGCTGCTATAACAGAGGATGATTTTTCAAGTGCTGTAGATAAAACTCAGAACTATACTGATACAGCTCTCAATGAGGAGTTGGAAAAGCTTGCGCAAACCTTTCAGCAGGAATTGCAGAAGGCGCAGGCTATGAATGAAGAAGAGCTTATCAAAAACGGGATTATTGTTCCACAGTACGAGGATGAAGATGGTGCTATTCCTGAGGAAGAGCTTTGCAGATGCTGTGGTGAGCATCGTCGCGATAAATCCTTTGGAGAAAAATACGAGTATTGCAGAGCATGCCGTGAAGCGATGATGGATTATCCGTTCAGCATTAAAAGCTTAATCTTTCTCGGTGTAACTGTATTTTTCTGTGTTTTAAGTATATTCTCTTTTTCTAATGATTTTTCTAAATACAATATGGTTCGTAAGGCTGACGAAAAGCTTTCACAACACAAGCTTTTTTCTGCTTTGGAAGAATATGAGGACGCAATAGCTGTATTTGAAAGCGAAGAAATAAAGCCTGAGAAGCTGTATCTTAAAACAGCAGAGATTTTGTTCAACACTATGCCTGACGGAGTTTCTTCTATGCAGGTGGTGGCAGAAAACATTTCAACTGCTTTGTCTGGCTTTGAATCAAATTTACCTCTTAATTACAAATACACCAAAATGAGAGAAGAAGTTCTTATTATGAATGGAACCTTTCAGGAATTTTATACTCTGATAAACAGCGAAGAGTATGCAACAATGGATGCGTCTGATAAAGAGGCTTATGAAGAAATTATGACTCAAATCGGCTCTCTTATCGATAAAGAAATATCAGTTTCGGCAATTGATGGTACACAGTCAATTCAAAAAGCGAATGAGGCTGCAGTAAGATTCTGTCAGTATATGTTTGCTTATACAACGGGGCATTATGATGATTGCTATAAATATATGGTAGAGGTTTCAGAGCTCGCGCCTGAATACTTGTGGCTTTATGCTTATGAGTTAGGTAATGTAAAATTACAGAAGGGCGAGACAGAGGATGCTGAAGCATTGGCTGAAGCCTTGTATGAGCTTAATGTTGAAAACTCAGGCTCTTATGCGTTGTATTCATATATTTACAGAATGTCAGCTCAGCCTAAAAAAGCCATTGAGTGGGCAGATAAGGGTCTTGATGTGATTCCCAACGATACTGAGCTTATGCGTATGAAGGCTATGGCGCTTGTTGCTAAGGGAGATTTGAAGTCAGCCAAGGCTATCATAGATGATGCAAGAGCTATTGAGGATTATGGTCTTATGATGCTTGTTTCCTTGGTTATAGAAAACGAATTGGGCAACAAGGACGAGGTCAAGGAAATTAAAAGTCTTTTAAAAGAGAATTCTTTGGAGATAACAGACAATGTAAATGATTATCTTAAAGGGAAAATCTCTGCAAAGCAATTATTTACTGAAGGTGTGGGTGATGTTCAATGATTAATCTCTATGTGGCTACAAGAATACTGACATTTCCCGGCGCAGTTCTGAGAAATTTTTGGGAGCACTTGATTTGTCGTTTGTGCTCAATTCCTGCAGAAGATATAAGAGTATTCAAGGTTAATGAAATGTGTGGTCATGTTGATCACGATTTGATAAAGGAAAAATCAAAGAGCTTTGCTATGTGCTTTGCTCCCTTTTTGTTCAATTTTATATTGGCGTCTGCCTTCCTCTTGGGTGGCTCTTATCGAATATCATATATTGGTGATTTTAAGTCTGCTCTTTCATGGTTGTTTATGTGGATGGGCATTTCGTTGGCAACAAACTGTGTGCCCTCTTTTGAGGATGTTTTAACCTTTAAGGATGTTTTCTATAATAATGAAACCAAGTTAATAGTTAAAATATTGGTGGCACCCTTTTATGGCTTGATTTATGGCTTTTCAATTCTTGAAAGAGCAGGATTAACCTTTATTATTTCGATTCTTTTTGCGATAGTATTCCCACAGCTGTTCAATAACTTGTTCCCGATTATCATTACATTGGGACAAATGCTTCAGGGTTAAGCTTGGGTTTGAAATCAGGTGTTTATATGAAAAAAGTATTAAAAACTGCTCCTGCAGTTTTTGCAGTAGGAGAAAATTATCAGATAACCGTTCTTGTTAACTGTGAAACAGTTATGTGGGTTCGCGTAGGCGATAAATGCTTCTATGATGAATCTAATGGTGTTTTGCGCTCTGCAAAAAGAATTCATAAAATGATTGTGCCTGCAGAGATTCTTGAAAAAGAGTGCGAATACACAATCTGTTATCGTAGAGTTATAAAGAGAAAAGCCTATTTTTCTTTAACTCATTCTGTTGAAGAGAAAACCTTTGCGTTCAGAAGGGTTCAGGGCGAAAGCGTCAAGGCGTATCATATTTCAGATGCCCACAATATGATTAAAGGGCCGGTTGCTTGTGCAGAAGAATTCAGAAAAGAAATTGGTGAAATCGATTTTCTTATTCTTAATGGTGATGTTCCTGAGGATAGCGATAGAATCAAGAATTTTGATACCATATATGAAATTATTTCTCAGATTACAAATGGTGAAATTCCTGTAATATTCTCAAGAGGTAATCACGATACTAGAGGTATTTATGCTGAAAATATAGCTGAATATACGCCTTGTGAAAACGGCAATTCATATTTCCCGTTTAGACTCGGTAATGTTTGGGGCTTGGTTCTTGATTGTGGTGAGGATAAACCTGATGATCACAAGGAATATGGTAATATGTCTGCCTTCAGCTTTTTCAGAGAAAAGCAGACTCGTTTTCTTGAAGAGTTTGCAGAGAAAAAGAGCTTTGAGTTTAATGATGAGGGTATCGAGCATAAAATTGTTATTGCTCACAATCCTTTTACAAGAAAATATGCTGAACCATTCAACATAGAAGAGGAAACCTTTACCTTGTGGGCAAAAATTCTCAGAGAGAAAATAAAGCCACAGCTTATGATTTGTGGACACACCCATAAGTTTTCGGTTTATATGCCCGGTGGTAAATATGATGATTTCGGTCAGCCCTGTCCTGTTGTTATAGGTGCTGAGGTTGATAAGAGAAGAAATTATTTCGCAGGATGTGGTTTCATTTTCAATAAAAATAATATTGAGATTATCTTCAATGATGAAAAAGGAATCATTGAAAGACAAATTATAGAAAAATAAAAAGAAGCAGATTTCATTAAGTTGAAATCTGCTTCTTTTTTTACATTGTATCCTGAGTTAAAATAATTTCATTGTTATCCGTAAAGCTTGCGATAATTCCGTTTCGGTGAGCCGTGGAGAAGGTGGGAGCTTTCGCGACCATAGTCAAATTCCACTTAACATTAGGATAGATTTTTCCAAGGTTGTTTGTAACAATTGTTATTTCGGGCTTTAAGACCTTAAGAAAATCCTTTGAAGAGGAGCCGTAATAACCGTGATGACCGATTTTCAGAAGGTCAACATCGCCGATGTCATCGACGTAAATCTGTTCAAGTCCTGAATCCTTGGTGAAATCTGCGCTTAAAAACGCCGTTCTTTCACCTTTTTTTACAATTACACCAACGCTGCTTGCATTTTCGCCCTTTTCATAAAGCTCCTCGGGAGTAACTGTGTTAAGAAATCTTAAGGTGAAATCACCGAAGGTGAATTCCTCGTCAGGCAAATCACTTATAACAGGAATACTTTTGGCTGTAAGAGCTTCGAGGATTTTTTCGTAGGTTTCCTTGTTACCCCAATCGCCTGTTTCCATTTTAGTTGCAACATTTTCGTTGAATTTTTTAAAATACGCTTTTTTTGCAGAGATTTTTTCATCCTTGAAAATAGGCTCGAAATTTCCTGCGTGGTCATAATGAATATGTGTACCTAAAACGAAATCGAAATTCACATAGCCGTTTTTGTCAGATGCGACCTTTTTGATATAGGAGATAACCTCATCGCGATATCCCTTGTATTCGGTTTTCCTTCGGGGATTTTCGTTGCCCTCTCCTGAGTCAATAAGTGCAAATTTGCCATTACTCTCAAGAATTATACAGTCGGAGTTTGCAGTGTTTAAAAAATGAATTCTGTCATCACCATTTTTATAATCAAAGGCCTCATATGAAATCGGAGTTTCGTTTACGTATTTATTGCCGAGAGCTACAACAATTATGTCAAGAACGAATACTGAAAGCATAACGCTTGTAACAACCCATGTAGCAATAACTCTTGCTAATTTCTTTTTGTCCTTTATCATTCTTTAGCCCCCTTATCTGTTTTTTTGAATAAGAGAGAAAGATTTTTATATGGCACCTGCTGCCAAGCAGAAACAATGAGAAGAGCGCCCACACAGTGCATAGGTATTCTTGCTAAAATATTCGGGCAAAGAATAATTACTGCACCACTTACAGCTATTGTTACGACTGCTGAAACAACAGAATAGCTTGTTATGTCAAACTGTCTTGCAGGCAAGAATGAGATAACACCATTTGCAAGGTTGGTAAGAGTATTTTTTGAAGGGCTCTTTTCACTTGACCTGAGGAAAAGAACAAAGCCGAAATACAAGCAACCTAATATAATTGGTAAAATGTTTGGTTTCTCAAAATATTCAGAAAATCCGAATGGGATTGAGTAGTAGTACTTCTCGTAAACGAAAGTAGGAATCTCGTTTACTGTTGTAAATTCTCTTTCAGGATTTAAAAATAAGTTGAGAATTAACGGAACTAACAATGTCATAAACTCAGCAGGAAGAGTCTTATTAAGCTTCCTGAACTTGAAGGGGTAGGTAATCATTGCGAAGAGAGTAATGGTACCGTAAAGGAGTCCACGGAAATGAGGGTGGAAGCCTAATGAACGGTAGCTTTTGAGCATTTCAATTGCTGTACTGCCCGAAGCACCAATTCCGAAATACAGATTTGTAAGTATAACCGTTGCAACAAGAGCGAGTATCAATGTTACCCAAGCTATTATGGAATTTATACGATGGTTTCTTTTTATAACTTTTGAAAGCAGATAATAAATTATAACTCCGCCGACAATGCATATGGGTAAATAATAACTACTGCATTCTGATATAACATAATGAACAGGAATAAGAAGAAAAACATCAGGCGCGTAGATTTTATTTTCAAGCTTTACTGAGAATACGGAACAAATAATAACGCAGAAAAAGACATTCCAAAGTCCAAGCCCTACTGCTGCAGCTGAACAAAGGGCATAAGACCCCAGAAGCATAGCACCTGTAAGACCTGAAAGAATGTCTGTTTTAATGTTTTGTTTGCTTAAAATACTGCTCATAAATAATTCCTCGAATAGTAATACTTTAGTATTCTACAATAATTGTAAAAAATAAACAATAGCGAAAAAGAATTTTTTGAATTTTGTGTTTAATCATTTATTGTAAAAATGTTGACATTTCGGAATTGTTTCTTTATAATGAAAGGGATTAAAATTGGAATGGAGTGTGCATTGTAATGGAAATGTCACCTATCAAGAAAATAGTTATCGGTTTAGCAGCAATCACAGTTGCTATATCTCTTATTACTG
>JAZQUT010000065.1:0-29576 GCA_045631405.1 Acutalibacteraceae bacterium
AAAAATCACAAAAAATTTAACCAAAAGTAAAATTCGTGTATATACACAAATATCAAAACAAAAATTTGTAGAAAAAGCAAAACACCATAGGCAAAACAAAAAGGCTTTACCTATGGTGTTAAATTTGTCTATGGTATCAATTCGTTTACTGTTCCTGCTGAGTCGAAGCTTGTTTTCTGTCCGAAATAGTAGTTATAAACAGGAACTGCCGCCTGAGAGGTCTGGCTACCTGACAAAGCGTTTTCTGCTACAATGGCAATTGCAATTTCGGGGTCATCATAAGGAGCAAAGGAAATAAAGAAGCCATTATTGCAAACCATTGTTACTCCACTCTGGGTGGTTCTCTTAAGCTGTGATGTACCTGTTTTACCTGCGGCCTCAACAATACAATCCTGGAAATAATACGAGCTACCACCATTCTGAATAACCTGACGCATACCCTGTTTTACTATTTTAAGAGTTTTTTCGCTAACATTTATAGTATTAAGCACCTCTGGCTGAGTTTCGTAGATAACCTCTGACATATCAGCAGAAAGAACAGACTTAATAATATAGGGTCTGTATCTTGTTCCACCATTAGCAATTGTTGCACAGTAGTTTGCAAGCTGTAAGGGAGTGAAAAGGTTGTCGGACTGACCAATTGCTGCCTGAACCGTATCACCGGGGTTCCACACCTGTCCTGCCGCCTCTTTATTGGCAATACTTGCAAGAACGCCCTCTGCCTCGGGAAGCTCGATGCCGGTTTTCTGACCCAAGCCCAAAAGGCTACAGTATTTATTCATTTTATCAATACCGAGCTTTTTACCCATTTCAAAGAAATAGATATTACAGGATTTCTCAAGAGCAGATGTAACATTAAGATAACCATGAGACTGCAAGCATTTAAAGGTCTGGTCCTCAAGAGTATATGAACCACCACAATAACAGGCTGTATTAATATCTGCTGCCTCTTCCTCCAATGCTGCAATTGAAATTGCAGGCTTCATTGTAGAACCGGGAGCATATGCACTCTGAACACCTCTGTTCCACAAGGGGCTTTCGGTGTCTGCAGCAAGCTTGCTGTAATCCTTGAAATATCTTGTTATATCGTAGGTAGGTAAGGATACATTTGCAAGAACTGCGCCTGTTTTACAGTTCATAACAACCATTGCACCTGCAGTACCAAAATATGATGAGTTTTTATTGTCAATAAGCATTTCCTGCAGAGCCTGCGCTGCTATTTTCTGAAGCTCGCTGTCTATTGTTGTAACAACGGTGTTACCCTGCTGAGGCTTGGAAAGATAAGCCTCTGTAATTGAACCGTCAGAATTGGTTGTTGTTGTTTTTATACCATTAACACCACGAAGATAGCCTTCCATAGCAGACTCAATACCACTTTTTCCATAGCTATCGTTAAGGGTATAGGCATTATTTTTCAAAACCTTGATTTCCTTAGCAGTAAGCGTATCATCATTTAAATTTTCAGCAAGCTTTGCACTTTCAAGCTCATATTCCTCTGCGCTTATTGAGCCAACAACACCAAGAATATGGGAATAGCTTGTTTTGTCGCTGTATTCACGATAGCTGACGCTATCTGTATCTACACCGGGGAAAGTACCACTTTTCTCTTTAATTGCAGAAACAATTTCTGTTGGAACATCCTCTGCAAATGTATAGGGAGAGGAAACAGAGAAATAGGAATATTTCATTCCGAAGCAAACAGAGGCAATCTTTCGCGCTTCCTCTCTGCTATATCCCTCAAGGCCATATCTCTCAATAAGAGCATCAAGACATTCATCTGCCGTTGATTTTTTGCCCTTTTCCATTTCGAGCATATTCTCGGAAACCATATATTCAAACTCGGTTTCCTTATCTTTATCTATTACAAGCTTCCCCTTCTGATATTTCAAGGGAAGCGAGTCACGCCATTCAATATCATTTTTTTCAAAAAGCTTTATAAGAGCAAAAATCAAGTCATTTCTTTCATTCTGTTTTTTTGAAGAGGGAAAATCAGAATATTTGAACACAACAGAATTACCCTGTCTGTTTGTGACAAGGGGTTTACCATTGCAGTCAAGAATCTCACCTCTTGCAGCCTTAACAGAGCTACTGGAAACTGCCAGACTGTCTGCTGCAGCTTTATATTGGTCTGCATCAATCAGCTGGGTTTTCACAAAACCGAAGACTAAAAACAAAAAGATCAGACCAATAATTACAGTACCTGCAATTCTTCTGTTTTTTCTTAATTCAATAGACATAACTTTTTACTCAGCAACCTTATAGTAATCGTAGATTGATTTAACAATAAAATAACAAATCGGAACAAAAAGAACCGTAATAATAAGTGAGGGCAGATAGAATGTGAAAATCTGTCTTATAGGACTTCCTGCTCCCCAGAATCTCACGGCAACATATATAATTTCATATGCAGCTATACCACCTGCGCCTAAAACCAACGCAGTTACAAGATTGTTTCGCATAAGATGGCTTATGAGCAAGCTACATACTGCACCCAAGGTCATTAAAACAAGGGTATTGAAACCATCAACGCCACTTGAAACATCCCACAAAGCACCTGCCAACACACCAAAAACAGCAGCAGGCACCTCTCTTTCAAACATTGAAATTACAACTAAAAAAGGAATACAAATAAATACCCTTGCGCTGAAAATTCCTGACAAACCACCAATTGAATTCTGCAATACAACAGAAGCAACCAACAACGCACCAAAAATTGCCCATCTTATATATTTAGGCTTATTATCACCATAACGCAAGGATATCACCTCTTTCCTTTTTCTCGCTTTAATTTATATTTTATTCTTCGCCCTGACCTTCAAAGGATGTGATTACAAAAACATCGGAAATCTTTGAAAGCTCTGCGAATGGCTTGATCTCTGCATAAAAGCCTGATGAAACATCATCATTATGAACTGCTTTCACCTGACCTATAAGAAGACCATCGGGGAAAACTCCACCTGCACCCGAGGTACAAACAATGCCTCCACCAACAACTGATGTTGAGGAATCAAGTCCTGATAATTTACATAATCCATCCTTATAGAGAGCAGCATCTCCTGAAACATAGCCATACTCTCTTGTAGCTGACTCCAATGCACCTATATTGACACGAGGGTCAACAATTGTATAAACAACACAGGTGGAAAAATTAACCTTTTTAACAACACCAACTACATATTCGCCATATATAACCGGGTCATCCACCTCTACCCCATCCTTTGAGCCAATGTTCAGGGTAAATGAACCATAAGCATCTGCTACATCACGGGATAAAACAGAACCATAGCAAAACTCATAATCAGGGTTTTGTTTTTTTATACCGTAGAATTCTTCATAAGAATCTACCTTTTTTTTCATCTCGTTATAATCTGCAAGCTGTTTGCGATATTCTTCCAACTCTTTTTTCAGCTCTTTGTTTTCCTCCTCATAAACCGAGGCAGACTCAAAGGAAGCTGAAACCTCTCCTAAATTTTCAGAAATCGCTGCAGACAATTTCTGCAAAGGAGAAAAAACTGTTCCTACAACAGAAGTAATAGGTGATGATGCATTATGAGTAAACGCAGCAGTAAGCACACCCAAGAAAATCACAACTGCAATAACAACAAGATTTTTAAACCCTTTGCTACGGAAAAATCTTTTCATTTTATTTACCTCTGAAGCCTAAAAGGTCTTTTTCAAGACAAAGACCTGTACCGTTAACAACGCAGTCAATAGGATTCTTAGCAACATTTACAGGCATACCTGTTTCAGATGCAATCAATTTATCAAGCCCACGAAGAAGTGCGCCTCCACCTGTAAGAGTAATACCTCTTTCAATAATGTCTGCTGCAAGCTCAGGTGGAGTTCTGTCAAGAGTATAACGGATAGAGTCAAGAATCTGATCAACAGGATCTGCAAGAGCCTGACGAACCTGCTCACTTGTAATCTCAACTGATTTAGGAAGACCGTCAATAAGGTTTCTTCCTTTAATTTCCATTGCTGCCTCTCCCTCATAAGGATAAGCAGAGCCTAACTTGATTTTAATATCCTCTGCAGAACGCTCACCGATAAGAAGATTAAAGGTTCTCTTTACATAAGAAATAATTGCATCGTCAAATGTATCGCCTGCAACTCTTACGGATTTTGAGGTAACAATATCGCCAAGAGAAATAACAGCAACCTCACTTGTGCCACCACCGATATCAACAATCATGCTACCTGTTGCATCGAGAACGGGAAGACCTGCGCCAATAGCTGCAGCCATAGGCTCTTCAATAAGGCTGACATATCTTGCACCTGCGCTTTTTGCTGCATCGTGAACAGCTCTTCTTTCAACCTCAGTAACACCTGAGGGAATACAGATCATAACTCTCGCTCTGTTAAAGGGTGAACCACTAATTGCTCTTTTGATAAATGCCTTGAGCATATCTGAGGTCATATCAAAGTCTGCAATAACACCATCCTTAAGAGGTCTTACTGCTGTGATTGAACCGGGTGTTCTGCCAATCATTCTTTTGGCATCTGCACCAACTGCAACAACTGTTTTAGGATTTGTTCTTTCGTCAACTGCCACAACGGAGGGCTCTCTGATTACAATACCCTTACCCTTAACAAAAACAAGTGTATTGGCAGTACCTAAATCAACGCCTATATCCTGTGAAAATAACATTTATATACATTCCTTTCGGATTATTTTTTATTAATTAAATTTTATTTGTTTTTTCTGAAAATATATGTAGCAAAAAATACTACTGCAGAAACTGTAACAATAGTAGCACCTGCTGAGGTGTCTCCATAGAAGGAAATCAAAAGTCCCGAAATTCCACAAGCAAGCGAAATAATTACAGATGAAATCAGATACTGACGGGAATTTTTTGCAATATTTCTCGCTGCTGCTGCAGGTAAAATCAACAAGGAATTGATAAGAAGAATACCAACCCATTTTATTGACATCATTACTACAACTGCAACCACAATAACAAATATATTCTCATAAACAGCCGTCTTAATACCACGGCTTGCAGCAAGCTCTCTGTTTACTGATATAACAAGAAGCTTATTATAAATAAGAGACCATATTATTATCACTGCTATTAATGTAATAAATAAGCTTAAAAGCTCAGTCTTTGTTACGCTTAAAATGTCACCAACAAGGTAGGCACTGTATTTAGAAAAGCTTCCTCCATAGGAAAGCACTAAAAGACCTACTGCAACTGAGGTTGAAGAAAACACACTGATAACTGTATCAGAAGAGGTGTTCCCTTTATTTTTCACTCTTGTAATAATCAACGCGAGAAAAACTCCAAAGGCTACAAGAGAAATCATTTCATTTTTTATACCCAAAAGAACGCCCAAAGCAATACCCGTAAAGGCACTATGACCGAGCGCATCAGAGAAAAATGCCATTTTATTGTTTACTGCCATTGTTCCAAGAACACCAAGCAACGGTGTAATCAGAAGAATTGCAATAAAAGCATTTATCATAAATTTATAATCTGCCCACGAGAACGGCAAGACAGAGCTGAAAAAATCATAAATCAAATTCATTATTCTGCCTCCCCTTCGCTTAAGCTGTAAAAGCTGTTTTTAAATTCGGGAGAATTGAAAACCTCTTTAGCATTACCACTTTTAAGAACAGATTTGTTAATAAGCACAACATTATCGGCAAAATCTCTTACAATACCCAAATCGTGAGAAACCATAGCAATTGCCATATGATAATTCTGCTTTAAATCCTTGATGACCTCATAGAACTTTTCGCTACCTGCTGCATCCACACCCGAAACAGGCTCATCAAGAAGAAGCAGCTCAGGAAGTGGGTACAAGGCGTTGGCAAGCATAACTCTCTGAAGCTCGCCCCCTGAAAGAGAGCCTAATTTTCTGTGCTTCAGCTCCTTGCAGCCAACCATTTCAAGAGCATAATCAAGGTCTTTTTTCAATTTCTTGTTTTTCACAAAGCAAACGGGACTGTTTGTCCTGCCAACAAGAAGAAAATCCTCAACGCTTATAGGAGCAGAACGGTCAAAATCCAGATGCTGAGGAACATAACCGATTGTTATATTATTTATTTTTTCACCCTCGTGGGATTCATAAGAAACTGTACCATCGTGGTGAATCTCACCGAGAATTGATTTAACAAGTGTAGTTTTACCGGCACCATTAACACCGATAAGAGCAGTCAATTCTCCACAATGAAGGTGGAATGAAACTGCCGAAAGCAAAACCTCGCCGCCTTTTTTTACTCCGATATTATCAACTTTTATTTTACAAAGACCGCAGCCGTTTTCGGAAGCCATTATTTCACCGCCTTCAAAATAGTTTTATAATTTTCTTTCATCATATCCTCATAAGCAGTAAGCTTTTCTTCTCCACTTATGATTGGGTTTATAACATAAATCTCTGCCTCTGTTTCTCTTTCAAGAATTTCTGCAGCAGAGCCACTGTAATCAGGGTTAATAAACAATGCTTTTATGTTATCCTCGTTAATTTTATTGCTCAATTGAGCAAGCTCCCTTGCAGAAGGCTCATAACCCTCGTCAGCCTCAATTGTATGACTGATTTCTAAGCCTAAATCCTGAGCAAGATATTCATAAGCTCCGTGGAAAGAGATAATATCAAAATCCTTTGTACTCAGAAGAACTGATTTTCGTTCCTCCTCAAGAGAATTAAGTCTCTCGATATAATCCGAATAATTTGCTTCTATTTCAGCGTCATATCCGGGGAGCTCTTTCACAAGGCCATTTTTAATATTTTCAACCTGAACCTTTGCATTTCCCAAGGAAAGCCATATATGAGAGTTTTCGTGATGAGCGTGGTCATCCTCATGGTGATGCTCGTCTGCACAAGCAGTATCAATGCTCTCGGAAGAATCAATCACCTTAAGTCCTTCAACACTTTGAAAAGCATCCTGAAGGAATCTCTCCATGCCTGCACCATTTATCACAAGAATCTGCGAATCGCTTAAAAGCTTGGCATCCCTTGCAGTAAGCGTATAATCGTGAAGACATCCAACGCTTTGCTCGGCCATACATTCCACATTAACCTCATCAATACCATTAAGAAGGTTCAGTGTAAATATGTAAACCGGATAAAAGGATGCTGTAACAGTTATCTCACTCTTTTGCAAATCAGGAGCATTTCCTGTGCAGGCACTCAGCACGAGAATGCTCAGCACAAGAAACACACATAACATCTTCTTCATTTTTTATTACCTTACCACTCTGAAATAGTAGGGTGTTTCAGATCCATACATACCTGTTTCTACCTTTACATAGTAGGTACCTTCCGGCAAGGTAACCTTAGGAGCATTAACAAGACCCTCGTTAAGAGACGATTCTACTGTAGCGAGCACATATCCGTCCTCGTCCAGTATACTTGCAGTCCATGTAAGTGAGCTGTCATTGATTTTTTCATGACCCAACTGAAGAATTGCATTTCCTTCCTCAGTCATTTCAAATCTGTAATAGTCCTCATCGAATTCCATATCAGAAGAAATGATTGCGCCGTAATACAAGGTATTGACATCAATTTTCTTAGCACGACGCATTGTTCCGTTAGGCTCTGTTTCAAAGTCTTTTCTCTGGGTCAATGTCCACTGAAGAGTATATGAAGCAGAATTATATGAAAGGGAGTCGCCATCAACAAGAATATAATATTCACCTTTTTCAAGACCAAGGTTTGCAATTACACAATCCTTGCTGTTCCATGCAGAAATCTTCTTGACTATTTCGTAATATTCGCCATTTTCTTCCTTAATAACACGAATATTCCAACCATTCTTATCGCCCTCAAGAGCTTCGTGAGAGAAGGTTATATCAAGAACACCGTCAGATGTAACATTAATCTTGTAATAGTCTTTATCAAGGCTGAGAAGTCTGTCTGCAAGAGAACCACCCATAGCAATATTCTGTGGCAGATTAATTGCAGTGTCCGGTGTATCATTAAGCTCGAACTCGTGGTTAACAGCTTTATCTGAGCCTAAAATCATACTGTAGGTCGTTCCGATAGCTGAAACATTTTCAACCTTTATGTAATAAACACCTGCTTTTAAGCCTATTGTTCCTGTTTTAATAAGTGTATCTGTAAGCTTAGATGTAAAGTCACATATAATCTCATCGTTTTCAGAAAGAATTTTAATGTTCCATCCTGCCTTGGGGAAGGTTAAATTATCGTGAATAAAGGAAAGATTTATACAGCTATCCTGAGTCAATTCAAAAACGAACCAGTCAAGGTCATAATCCTCGCTTCTCTGAGAGGAGGAGCCATAAACCGACTTGCCCACACTTATTGGATTTGCTGTTTCCTTGGTATCATTAAGTTCTTTTTCAAAGGAGGTTGTTGCAGTAAATGTTGTTACAAGGGTAAACTCACCTCTGAGTACATCTGTTCCGGGAGAAACAACTACCACATAAGTGCCCTTATCAACACCTGTTTCACCCCAGCTTGCTGTAACATCGCTCCAGAATGAATCAAAATATGTAAGCTCTTTATATTCTCTCAGCTCACCCTCAACTACTTTATAAAGGGTTACTCTATAACCACATTTAACAGAGTCAAGAACATCGTCATGGTCAAGACGCACATCCAGGGCGCCCTCTTTGTCTATCTCGAAAATATAGGCTTCGTAATCGTCCTGAGAGCCCATTGTACCAACAACCGTTGAGTTGGGAGTGATTCGCATAGGTGTATTCATATTAAACATACCGTCATTAACTGTGTTAGCATAACCGATAGCGCATAAAGACAACGCAACTGTTACAACAGCCACAATAACTGATACAATTTTCACCTTTCGTTTAATCATCTGATAAACTCCTTCTGAGAAGTATTTTCAAGTCTTCAAGCGCTTTTTCATATTGTGGAACAGTATCTGTATAAGCGCATAAAACAGAGCCTGTTAATTCGGCATTTAAAATAGTGAAAGCACATTTCAGATTTTTTTCCATATCTCCGAGAGCTTCCTCGCCATTTCTTCCTGCTGCTGTAACGAGAAGGCATTTCCTATGCTTCTTTATAGGCTGCTCCTTGCCATTTTTGTAAAACGAGGTGTAGTAAACCTGAAATCTGTCTATCAAAGCTTTTACCGAAGCAGAAAAGCCACCATTGTAAACCGGAGATGCAAATATTACCACATCAGCGTTTTCAAATTTTTCATAAAACAAATCCAAATCTCTGTAAACGCATTTACCGTTACTCTCACAATAGTTACAGCCTGTGCAAAAGATGAAGCCTTCGCTATATGTGTCAAATACAGATACATCTATATCAGTATTCTCTTCAAGAGCCTCCTGCCATAGCTTGTTAGTAAAGCTATCCTTTCGGCAAGAGCCTTTGATTACAAGTATTTTTTTACTCATTTCTTCAATTCCTGACCACAGTATTTGCAGAACAATCTGCCATCTGCAGTTTCATAAAACAGCTTTGGAAGATATTTTTCATCACTTGTTATGCAGTCTTCCTTACCACAGAAGGCATCGTGAGTATTCTCTTCCATCTGGTCTTTAATCTTCTTGCCTGCTCTGTTTGACAAAGTTTTTGACAAAATAGCAATACAAGCATCCACATATCTTTCGAACGCTGAAAAATACTTTGCCCTTTTATCATTATCAACACTCTGTGGAAGCTCTGCACCTCGTGGGAATGAGTGGAGAATAATCAGGTCCTCCTTTGCTGCAAGGAGCATTCTCTCATCAAGGGTGAAGTTATGCTTTCTTGCTTCATACATAATTTCACTATCAAAGGACTCTTTTTTTACCTGAGTCATATAAAGAACATCAAGCTCGGGAAGAATTTCAAAAAGGTTATCGTAAACAACAAAATCCTTTTCTCTTTTTTCCATAAGATTAATGTAATCCTCATCAAGAGGCTTTCCGTTTACAGAAACAAAATAAAATTCATTACCCTTGTAAAGATTAAGGCACTGAAGAAGATTTTTAATTAGTACATTATCAGAAAAATCTCCTAAAAAGCCGATTTTCATATTTGAAACATGCTTCTTCTCTGTCCACACTGTAAACAAATCAGAAAGGGTTTTAACGGGGTAAGCTCTGCCACCATCACCAGCATTAATAACAGGAACAGTTGAGTAAAGTGATGCTGCTCTTGCAGCACCTTTTTTGTTATGTGAAATAACAATTGCATCACCAAATCCGGACATTGCCATAACTGCATCCTTTAAGGTTTCGTTAGGCTGAATGTTAAAATCAGTGGGTACGCCACCCATTTTCACTATTGCTGAAGAGAATGCAGATTTTGCGTTTCGATTCTCTGAGAGAAATGCATTAAATACAATTTTCTTTTCAAGATCCTTTGAATATGCATTCTTGTTTTCCTTAATAAAGGTCATAACATTAAGAGCTTCTCGGAGACCCTCTCTTGAAAAATCAGTAATATCCAAAAATCGTTCCATCAACATCAGAATTGCACATCCTTCCGTATTTTAGTGGCACCTATCCATTATCTGTTTTATTATACCATACATAATATATAAAAACAAATACTTTATTTAAAATTTAAATATTTTTTACAATAAAAAACACCGTAAAAAAGCAAAAACCGTTCACAAAAAGTGAACGGTTGGTTGCTATTAAATACTAATTAGTCTTCAACAGGAGCGCCTACGGGGCAAGAACCTGCACAAGCACCGCAATCAATGCAAGTATCTGCATCGATAACATAGATGCCATCGCCTTCAGAAATTGCTTCAACGGGGCAATCTGCTGCACAAGCACCACATGAGATGCAATCATCAGTAATCTTGTATGCCATTTTTTCTGACCTCCTTGCTAATATTTGCTTTCATTGTAGCACATATTTTTCTAAAATCAATAGAAAAATATGAATTTACAAATTTTTTATCTTATTCTTCTGAAACTGCTTCCTCTTTTTGAGGCTTAGCACCCTTTACAATTTTCACTTCTTTTCGATGAAATTCTGTAGGAATTGCTTCGGGGCGTCTATCAAGCTGAACCTTTATTTTACCGGTAAGGAGACTATTGTCAACAACAGTACCTCTACCTTCTCTTGTATCAACAACAGAACCAACTCGAGGAGTTACCTTAGCAAGATATTCATAGCTTTCCTGCTCATATTTAAGACAACACAAAAGTCTTCCACAGGTACCACTTATTTTAGTAGGATTAAGTGAAAGTCCCTGCTCCTTTGCCATTTTAATTGAAACAGGATGGAAATCATCAAGGAACTGAGAGCAACAGAAGGGTCTGCCACAGATACCGAGACCACCAAGCATTTTAGATACATCTCGAACACCTATCTGGCGCATTTCAATTCTTGTTCTGAAATTACCTGCAAGAATTTTCACAAGCTCTCTGAAGTCTACTCTGTCATCAGAGGTAAAGTAGAAAATCATTTTACTGCCATCAAAAGCACATTCCACTTCAACAAGACTCATATCAAGTCCAAGCTGCTCAACCTTTTTCTGACAAAAAGCAAAGGCTTCCTCTTCTTTTTTCCTGTTCTGCTCAACAATTTTAATATCTTCCTTGTTGGCTGCTCTTAATACTTTTTTAAGAGGGTGGATTATTTCTGCATCATTAACCTTATGGTTTGCAGAAGAAACCTCTCCACATTCTATACCACGAACAGTTTCAACAATAACTTTTTCACCTTTTGAAAATGCCTTATTGTCAGGGTCAAAATAATAAACCTTGCCATTTTCTTTAAAGCGAATACCTACAACATCTGCCATATATAAACTCCAATAATTTTATATAATCAATTTAAATTTTTGCACACAACACAGCTGAAAGCAATGTATAATTCGGGTTGTTTTCCAAGGACTTTCTTAACCCATCGACAGTTTCATACATTTTGAGCAATTTACTCAAATTCATGCCAAAAGACATTTTTTCTGTTTCGTTATTAAAGCCCTCTAACAAAATCTTACCACCACTTTTAAGAGCAATAGCGTCTCTTAAAACACCAATAAACAAATCAAGAACCTCTGCAGTAAGAGCCTTGTTTCCATCCATAGGAGCAGTTGCTTCAATTCTGTCATATTCATAGGGAGATAAAAGCGCATTTACCAACGCCTTTACTACACCTGTTGCCTTTTCACTGTATTCAACAGCAGTAGTTTTTCCCATTCTTAATCTGACAACACGGGAAAGCACTGTTCCGATAACTGCATTTGAATTATCACTTGTGAGTACAAACGCTGTATAACGAGGGGGTTCCTCAAGAATTTTGAGAAGCAAATTCTGACTTTCCTCTGTCATTTGCTGCAATTCCTTTACAATGAACACCTTTGTAGTAGCTTCGTTTGGCGTAAGATAAGCATCTGCTACCATTTTTTTTACATCGTCTTTTACAAAACGCTTTTTATCATCCGGCTTTGAAACCGTAATAATATCAGGGTGGACACCCTCTTTTGCTTTTCTGCAATGCTCGCACTCACCACAGGGCGTTCTGTCTTTGTTTTCACAAACAATCATTCTTGCTGTAAGCAAAGCAAGTGCCATTCTCTCTTCCTCACCTGCACCATCAATAAGCACTGCGTGAGGACATCTGCCATCTGCAAAAAAGCTATCTAAGGTTTTTAAAATATTTTCAGAAAAATTCTTTTCGCTTATCATAACTTTATCATTTTATCAACATCAATTATAAACAATGTAGCACCACCGATTGTTACCTGAACAGGAGCAGCACTGATAAAGCCCTCACCCATATAGTGAGGCGCAGTTGGAATCATCTCAGTTCTGCGAGAGCAGCAGCTTCTGAAAATCTCAACAACATCATCAACCTGCTCATCCTCTACGCCAACAAGAACGGTTACATTTCCCATTTTAAGAAATCCACCAGAGGTAGAAAGCTTTGTAGCCTGAAATGATGCTTTTGTAATTTCTGCAAGAAGGTCATTAGCATCATCGCTGTTAATAATACCGATAACAAGTTTCATAGCTGTCAACTCCTTTTTTAATATTATAATTTATTTTCTGTAACTTTACAACTACATTTTGCTCAAGGCAATCATAACGGGCATTGTTAAAACAGAAACCAAGGAGCAGATGGAAACCACCTTTGATGCCACACCTGTATCCTTGCCATATTTTGCTGAAAACATAACTGTATTATTAGCGCTTGGCACTGATGCAGAAATCATACAGGCAGTAAGCAATGCCCCCGAAATACCAGCCACCTTAAAAATACAGAACATTATCAATGGTAAGGCAATGGTTTTAAGGAAAATAACAAGATAGTTATTTTTTTCCTTAAACATTGTTTTTAAATCTGTATTTGCAATATATGTTCCGAAAAACAACATTGCAAGAGGAGTATTAAGATTTGCAATATGAGTAACTGCCGAATCAATCACATCGGGCAAATCTACATCAAAAATAAACAACGGCAGGCCTATCAGAACTGATATTACACCGGGATTAAGAATAAGCCTTTTCAATTCAAATTTTGTTTCGCCCTCGCCCTTATTTATACACCATATTCCGTGAGTAAAGGACAGAATGTTGAAGGCAACAACACCTGCTGAGCAATAAAACACGCCTTCGCTTCCGAGAATAGCATTACACAAGGGAAGCGCCATATAGCCCATATTACCGTATGATACAGCATACTTAAAAATAGCTGCGTTTTTATCCTTTTTGTTATTGAAAAACGGAATGGCAACAAGAATTCCGACCACAAGAGTTCCTGTCATACAGGCAAACGCGATTAAAAAGGTTTTTGCAGTTTTTATATCGAAATCCATATTTATGAAGGATTGAACCATAACAACAGGAGTGACTATATAAAACAGCAAATCATTTGAACGCTTTGCAGTATTCTGACCGAAAACGTGCAAACGGTCGGCAATAAAGCCGACCGCAACAATTAGATAAAGAACTACTACCTGCTGTGCGGCCATTGTCATATTTGATAAAAACATAAATCTTCCTCCTACCGCACGATTTTATTTTTATTCGTTATTTTTTCTTTTTCTCAATTCTGCAAGAGAGATAATTTCAGAGTTCTCAGAAGCCTTATCTTCAGCTACAGTAGCCTCTTCAACAACCTCGGCTGCCTCTTCTGCTACTTCCTCTGCTTCAGCAGCTACTTCTGTTTCAACAGGTTCTTCAACAACTTCTTCAATAACCTCTTCTGATTCCTCTGCTGTTTCCTCAACAACAGCCTCCTCCAATGTCAAATCCTCTGCATCAAAGGAGATTTCGAAGCCTTTAACTGTATCATCTGTTGTCTCTTCAACATCATCAGCTGCTTCAACCTCTTCAACTGTTTCAGCTTCTTCAACTACTACAGCTTCTTCTATATCTTCTGCTTCTTCTACTGCATCCTCGATAATTTCTTCTGTCTCATCCTCAAAGAAACCGGTTGAATCCTCTTTCTTTGCAATAGCCTCGAAATCATCAGGAAGATCTATTTCATTGATAGCTCTTCTGTTTTTGATACCATCCTTGAAGCCAACACCCAAAGATGCAAAAACATATGCCATTATAAACACCAAAAGAGCTAAATGAGAGAAATTAAATTCGTAGCCCTCAACTGCATCAAGGCCAACAACAAGAATAACAATTCTGGGAATAGTTACAATCGCTGCGAGAAGAGAAGCTGTAAGACCATAGCCATAAATACCCCACATGCTGTCTTCGGTAAACACACCTGAAGAAATGCGTGCAAAGGTAATCAAGAAAAGCATTACAAATACGAACATAAAGATTTCAAAAAGAAGCTCAGAAACCTTTATAAAGCTGATTGCATTCATAAGCTTTGTAACAAGCACAGTCATAGACCAGCATAACGGAGAAAGCGCAAGAAGCTTGAACTCCTTATATGAAGCCTTGCCATTAAGATGGCTGATGCCAAAAACAATGAAATAGATAATTGCAAAAAATGCAAATACAAATTTTAAAATTGTAAAAGCGCCACCTGCTTGAGCAAGATTGTTTCTCAAAAGGCTTATAAATATACCTGCGCTGCCCTGATTCACGGGGATAACTTCGCTAAGAGTTGCAAACATATCCCATCCAAGCCCTGCAGTAATCACAAAAGAAGCAATACCTAAAACAGGATTTTTACCTGTGGGCAATTTCGGAGAGGGAACCTCTTTACTTATAAAGCTTAACACAAGGAAAAGAAGTGAGAACACTGCCACAATTGCATAAAGCACCGGCACTGTTACATCGCTTTCCTTGAAAAATCCGTTTGATGAATCCACAAGAGCTAAAAGCTGATAAACTCTTGTAGGCAACGCTACTAAAACTGCTGCTGCAAAAACGAAGAGAAGATATTTCATTTTTACTGCACTTGAAGAACCTTTGATTTTATTCATTTCTTTATAGTCCTTTCAGTATATCGTCAAATCCTTATCTCTCATCAAGAGGGATGTATTTTGTCTGACGCTTAAAGTTTGAAATTCTTTCATCAATTGGCGCATACTCCTTAGGAGACGCAACATTCTTATAAGCAGGTCTGATAACTCTGTTACCTGTTAAAAGCTCTTCAATTCTATGAGCAGACCAGCCTGCAACACGAGCAACTGCAAAAAGAGGTGTATATAAATCCACGGGAATACCGAGCATTTCATAAATGAGACCGGAATAAAGGTCAACGTTAGCACAAATCTTCTTATTGTTGTTCTTCTCGCTTGCAAAGATTTCAGGAGTAAGCTTTTCAATAAGCTCAAGTGCTCTGAAATCTGCACCATAGCCCTTAGCTTCTGCAATCTTTTTCGCTTCGCGCTTAAGGATAACCTGTCTTGGATCTGAAAGAGTGTAAACTGCGTGACCCATACCATAAACGAGACCACTCTTGTCCCCTGCTTCACGATTGATAATCTTTTTAAGGAAGTCTGCAATCTGACCTTCGTCAGTAATATCTGCAACATCAGCTTTGAGATAATTAATCATTTCTGCAACCTTAAGGTTTGCACCACCGTGACGAGGACCCTTAAGAGAACCGATACCAGCAGAAATTGCAGAATAGGTATCAGTACCACTGGATGTAAGAACTCTTGTTGCGAAGGCAGAGTTGTTACCACCACCATGCTCAGCATGGAGCATAAGACAAAGGTCGAGAAGCTTTGCTTCCTCGTCTGTGAACTTTCTGTCAGAACGAGTTGTGTAAAGCACTGTTTCAGCTGTTGAAAGACCTTCCTTTGCAGGATGGAGATACATACTCTTTTTTAGATAATATCTTCTCTTAACCTGATAAGCATAGGTCATAATCATCGGAAGCTGTGCTATAAGCTGGATGCTCTGACGCAAAACATTCTCAATTGAAAGATCGTCAGGATTGCTATCGTAAGAATAAAGAGAAAGAACCGAACGCTCCAATTTATTCATAATATTGGGAGAGGGAGCCTTCATAATCATATCCTCTATGAAATCCTCAGGAAGCTCTCTGCACTCTCCAAGAACCTTGTTAAACAAAGCCAACTGATTCTTGGTGGGAAGGCTGCCGAAAAGAAGAAGCCATACAACCTCTTCAAAGCCAAAACGATTTTCGGCAACGCAAGCATCTACGATATGGTTAATATCTATGCCTCTGTACTTGAGCTTACCTTCAATAGGCTTTCTTTCACCGTCTTCTATATAGTAGCCATCAACTGAGCAAACCTTTGTAAGACCTGCCATAACACCGCTGCCGTCACGGTTTCTTAATCCTCTTTTAACCTCAAATCTGTCAAAATATTCCTGAGGCACTGCACTTGATTCCTTAAGCTCATCACAAAGTGATTTTAAATCGGCACTTTTAATTGGTTCGATATATGTTGGCAAATATCTCACTCCTTTATTAATAACTTTAATCATACTTTTAAATAATAATTCATATTATTTTATAACAAATTGACTTTATTGTCAATAATATCAAAACAAAGGACTGATTAAATTTTATGAAAAAGTTTTTGTCACTTATTCTTTTATCAGCGATTATTATTGTCATTTCCCCTATTGCAATATTAAGAGAGAGCGTTTCTGTGGAGGAAACAACTGCTACTCCACAGACAAGCACAAACGAGCCTTTAAAAAACGAAAACACAGTAACTGTTTTTCGCTCTGTGGAGAATGACACGATTGAAATTGACTTTTTTGAATACGTTTGTGGTAGTGTTGCAGCAGAAATGCCACTGTCCTATCACGAGGAAGCTCTGAAAGCACAAGCCATTGCCTGTTACACTAATGCCTTGAGATTGAAGATGTCTGCCCAAACAAGTAGCACCTATCATATCAGTGATAACAGTAGTATTCATCAGGGATACCTCAATGAAGACCAACGCAAGGAAAAATGGGGCGAGGATTTTGAAAAATACGAGAGCAAGCTAAGAAGCATAGTTAAAGATGTGGAAAATCTTGCCATACTCTATAACGATGAGCCCTGTGTGGCAGCATTTCACGCAATTTGCAGTGGCAAAACAGAAAATGCTGAAAATATATGGGGTGAAAAGGTCCCTTATCTTGTGAGTGTAAAGAGCTCGGGTGATAATCTTTCACCACAATATTCTTCAGTTGTAGTCTTTGAAAAGGATGAATTCATTGAAATAGTGAAGGAATTAACCGAAGTTAAAAGTATAAAAAAGCTAAAAGGCATAATCGAAATAAAAGAAAAAACAAAATCCGGAACTGTTCTTAAGGCAACACTAAACAAAAAATCATTCACAGGAGAAGAAATACGCAAAGCCTTTTCTTTAAAAAGTCCGTCATTTACCGTTGAAGTAACCGAAAAGTCTGTAACATTTAAAGTTACAGGCTATGGACACGGAATCGGCATGAGCCAATATGGTGCTGATTTTATGGCAAGGCAAGGAAGCTCCTACGAGGAAATCCTCAAGCATTATTATAAAGGCATTGAAATAAAGCAAGCATAAAAAATGAGGCTGTAAAATTTACAGCCTCATAAATTTCATATTAAATCAATTTCAAAATCAACAAACTCGCAATCGCCTTTTATGTACTCGCCCTTCATAAAGTTACGGACAACGAAACGAATTTTATCGTCATAAACCTCTGCAATATAACCCATACCACAGGGCTTGATACCGAAGTTGTTTTCTTTTCTGTAACCGGGAACGCTTAAAGAGCAAACATTGTTTTCCTTGTTGATATACTCAAAGGTTTTCTCATAAATACCACCGTGAAGATGACCGTTTATGAAGATAACATTTTTATATTTCTCCATAACTGCTCTGACAAGGTCATTCTGCTCACCCATATCGCCGGTTTTCCACACCTCAGGAAGACCATGAGTAAATGCAAAAGCCTGATGGCACATTACAAAAACTGGCTTACCATCCTTGGTACCTCTCTGAAGCTCCTTGTCAAGAAAATCAATCTGCTCCTGAGTAATATGCGCCTTCTCAAGCACTCTCTTTTCAGTACCGATAACAATAAAAGTGTAGCCATTTATGTCATAGGAATAATAGCTCTTGCCGTTTGTATTGATTTTAAGGTATTCGTTTACCTTATCCATTATAATTTTCTGATTTTTGCCGTAGGTAAAGCGAACATCGTGGTTACCCATTGTAACAAAATTATAGGGAATTGCTTTCTGATTATCAACAACTCTGAAAAACCTTTGATATTCTTTTTTTAAACCATATTCTGCAATATCGCCTGCCATAAGGAAAGCGTCAAATTTCTCTTTTGAATTACCAATATCCTCAAAAACATTGGCAAGGTTTTTTTCAGAAGCTTCATTATCAATCAAATGGGTATCAGCAATTGTTGCAAAGGAAAGCTTAACATTCTCACTATCCTTGAAAACAATTGGTTCATTCTTTGAAACCTCATAATGAACATCATATTTGGGATTAAGCGCCTTCAACTGTGCTTCCCATTTTATGTAAAAAGTTTTTAATGACATATTTTACTCCTCAATAATTCCTAAAAATCTGCCTAACCAATAAATGAAGATGTAAGACATTCCATTTTCATAGGAGAAGCCATTACCACCGTCAAGCTTGAATGCTCGAAGCCCCAAGGTTGCAAAAGGTCTTTCGTCCCATGCTAACGGATATTTTATATGAGGATCCTCGTACCATTTAAGTGGTTCGTAATCCATTTCGATATTTCTGCGCTTACTGTTAATCATTACTCTGTTTTTCATATCCAAGGGATAATCCTTAAGAGCCTTAACCACACTATCAACATCACAAGGAGCACCTGTAAAGCCCTTATAGATAAATGCAAAATAGGGGTTACCCTCTATTTTTTCATATTCATAGTGAGCAGCGAGACCCATAAGAAGATACTGACGAATTGCAGGGTCCTTTTCAACAAGGAGATATGAAAGAGTATTCATCATAGCAAGATTATCGTCAATATGGCAGGAATGTCCGTCTGCCTTCTTGTGATAAGCTGCATTAATAAGGAAATGATGGTCACTTATAAGGCTCTGATATTTCTCGTTATATCTCTCGTTACCTGACATATGGTAGGAAATCTTAAGGAAATTGAGCATTTCAAGAGAGTTTACGCCCTTTTCCCACATCCATGCATTGTCAAGATTAAGTGCGCTTTCGTTCCAGCAAGCCCACGAGGTAGGCTTACCGTCCTTATCAATAAGGTAGCCGTCGTTATCTAAAATATGGTCTGTAATATTACAAACTGCTTCGCAGATTTCCTTCTTTTCTTCCTCGTCTGCACAAAATTCATAGTAAAGATAGAAGCCTGCATAATGACCTGTCATTTCATCACTTGAGGTTTCACCAAGCCATTCATAGCTACCGTCAGAGGAACGATGCCATTCATTACCGATACTGTCAGACTCAAGGTTTGTTCCCCAATTTTCTTCACCGGGGAAACGCACTGCACGAGCAGTAAAGCCCTTGATTTCAGGCGCTCTTGTAAGGAAAAGCATACCTTCCTTTACTCTTCTTGCAGCCTTAAGAACCTCTTCATCCTTTGTTACTGCATACCACATTGCAAGACCTGCAAGATAGTGCTGTGTCCAAAGACCGTCGTTATCTGTAGGATGTGAGCAATCCTTGCCGTCAAGAGATTTAACCCATGTAATAAAGCCGGGGTCTCTTGGGAAATATTTCTCTGTGTTTTCAAAGAGTATTCTTGATTTTTCTTCGAGAGTCATAAGCTTTTCGCTTGTTTTAACAATACCACCCTCAGAAGCTGTATAAATCGCACCATTGAAGAAAGCTACAGCAGTTACATTTGTATCAAAGGCATAACGGGTTGCAGGTAAATATTTTGCAAGACCATTTTTAATAAGCACTGCTCCTGCATCTGTACCTAAAACGAAGCTTCCGTCATCACAAACGCAGATAGAATACACGCTTTCTTCAGGTAAAATTGAAATTTCATTTTTGCCAACCCAGCCACTCTTGTAGTCATATATGAAAAGACCCTCATCTGCACCAACAAGAAGATAGCCTGTTTTATCAAATGCAATTGTGTTGATATTGATTTCGGGCATAGAGGAATAAGCAGGGAAAATGCAACGCCATGTTCTGCGCTTGCCCTCCATTCTCTGAAGAATGGTTTTACTTGCAACGCAAAGCTTATCGCCCTGAACTGCAAGAGCAATTTCATCCTGACCCATTTCCTGAAGAGTAAAGAACCCTTCACCCTGTTCAACATGGAGAGAATGCTCCGTAAGAACATAAAGCATCTCTTCACCACATAAATCAACAATGGGGAACTCAAAATCAGCAACCTTATTTGCACCAGCACCTGTTATCTCATAAAGTTCTTTATCAAGAGAAGCAAAAACTCTACCCTTTTTATCGCAATAAACCTTAGAGAAGACACCGTCTGAGAAGAGCTTATTCCACTCTCCGTTCTTATAACGGCAAAGTCCGTTTTCAGAGCAGGCGTAAATCTCGCCATCAGAAGCAATTGCAATTGAAGAAATTTTTCCTGCAAGCTCAATATGCTCTGTTATTTTCTGAGTATATTCACCAATTCTGAGCTTTTCCATTGTAAACCCGCCTTTAAATAGTTCAATTAGTATTTAAGCTTTTCGTTAGCAGCCTTCATAACCTCGGGAGTGATTTTTATAACCTCACGGTCATAGGTAAGAAGACCATTACATTCGTCTTCAACGTCACTAACCTCTGTGTAAATAATTGCAGAAAGGCCCTTATTTACCATGCAGTTATAAATTCTGTTTTCGTAAAGGTTCTTAATTGCCTTATCAAAGCTTTCCTGATTGTAGTATTTTCTGTAGCCAAAGAACTTATCTTTATTGAAGCTATGATCCTTCAACTGCATTGAATAACCACCGAACTCGGTAAGAGCAATAGGACGATCGTCGTTTTTATCGTATTGGGGGAACATAAAGGGTGTGAAATAGATATGGAAGCTATTTACATCGCCTGCTCCGTGGTCAACCCAACCACTTGCATGGTCAACAAGACGAGTGGGATCTTTTTCTTTATAGAATGCACAAGCCTTTACACTGTCAAACTGTCCCCAACCCTCGTTCATAGGAGTCCAGAGTGCAAGAGATGTAACATTGTAAAGAAGCTCAATCATCTTTTCGGAATCCTCGTAGAATTCCTTTCTGCCCGCTTCATCCTGACGAGCAAAATATCTGTAATGCTTAGGTCCGTCAGAAACTTTACCTGCATGCTTATTGTTGAAAACCATTGACAATGCAGGAGCAGAGCCGATAGCTACAAAATTGTACAAGCCACCACCGTTAATCATATCCTGCCAAACAATCATACCAAGTCTGTCACAATGGTAGTACCAACGAAGAGGCTCAATTTTTATGTGCTTTCTCAAGGTATTGAAGCCTAAGTCCTTCATTGTCTGAATATCGTAAATAAGAGCTTCGTCAGAGGGAGCAGTGTACATACCGTCACTCCAATAGCCTTGGTCAAGAAGACCATTGTAGAAATAAGGCTTATTGTTAAGCATAAGACGGGAAACACCCTCAGCATCCTTACCAACGCTATATTTTCTCATACCGAAATAGCTGTCAACCCTGTCATTACCTGCTGCAATTTTAAGGTCATAAAGATAAGGATTTTCGGGACTCCAAAGCTCATAATCAGTAAGCTTGATTGTACCCTTTCCGTCAACAAGCTTAACTGCACCCTTAACCTCACCCTTGTCCATAACAACAGCTGCCATTTCATCCTCGGGCTTGCCGTTGTATTTGATCTCGATGTTGATTTCATCATTATCAATATCAGGTGTAAGCTTGATGTTTTCGATATAGCCCTCGCAAACCTCTTCAAGCCATACTGTCTGCCAGATACCTGACTGAGGTGTGTACCAGATGCCTCCACGCTTGAAGGTCTGCTTACCTCTTGCCTGATGGCCCTCTGTTGTGGGGTCAGTAACGGTAAGTCTCAAATCATTTTCACCATCAAGAATAAGTGTAGTAACATCAAATGTGAAGGGAAGATAACCACCCTTATGTGTACCTACAACACTATTGTTGAGAGTTACGGTACATTCATAATCAACTGCACCAAAATGAAGAAGCACACGGTGATTTGTTCTCTTGAACTCGAAGCTCTTCTGATAGTAGAGAACATCAGTGGGCATAACCATTTTTTCAACACCACTTAAAATACATTCGGGGCTGAAGGGCACAGTAATCTTACCCTGATAGCCATTGAACTTTTTAAACTGGTCAAGAATTGCATAGTTCCATTCGCCATTAAGGTTAATGAAGCTATCGCGTTTCATCTGGGGTCTGGGATAATCGTTGAGGGGTAATTCTTTGTTTAATGTTTTTCCCCATCTTGTAAATAATCTTTCCATAATAAACTCCAAACTATAAAAATTTTCTAAACATACATAAGTTATGATACCATAACACTCCGATTATTTCAATATTTAAACCACTCCTTTTTTACCAAATATAGCCGAAAAGAGTTAAACACCACACGGTTTCTTAAGGCAAATTTCCGCACTAACTGCGTCAAAAAGCTTGAAATACGACAATATTAAGATGAAAAACGCCGTGATGTGCCGAAAGATTTGAATTTTAGGCGTACGGGGTTCAACTCTTTTCGGCTTTTACAAATAATCGTTGACGAAACATATTTTAAATGATATAATCGTACCAAATAAAATGAAAAGGTAGGGTCTTTATGCAATACATATTAGGCTTATTCGAAGAAATTGCAGCACTCTTTTTGTCAATCCTTATGATGTTCGGTGGAGTTACAACTCCTGCAACAGGTGACCTCCTCAGAAATTTCTCTGATGATGTTAAAATCGATTTCGTTTTAACAGGTGACCCTCAGGTTGGTGACTATATGCCCGAACGCGAAGCAAATCTTATGTCCTTCTCAGAAGACATGATGAACTCCGATATCGAGCTTGACGCTTTCATCATCGCTGGTGATATCGCTGAAAACGGTATGCCCCACGAGTTCGGCAGAGTTGCAAATCTCATCAAGGATTTCAATGTAGCAAACTACATCATGTGTACAGGCAACCACGATATCCGTCTTCGTAGCTTTGAGGAATCCTCAGCAAACTTCCTCGGATTTATGAATGGTCTTAACACAGAAGAAAATGCTCGTGACAACATCTACTACAAAACAATGGTTGGCGACTACACCTTCTTGGTAATGGGATCTGAAGAAAGCAGATTTGAAGATGCTTTCATCAGCAGAGAGCAGCTTCAGTGGCTCAACATCGAGCTTAAGAATGCGACAGCTGAAGGCAAGCCCGTATTCGTTATCTGCCACTATCCTCTTGCAGAAGGCCACGGTCTTCCTAACACATGGGGTTCAGCTAACAGCGGCGCAGGCGACGAATCTCTTCCCACATATCAGCGTAAAGATAGCTACGATATGACAGGCTGTATCGGCGATCAGACAAATGATGTTTACGATATTCTTACAAAGTATGAAAACGTATTCTTCATTACAGGTCACCTTCACACAGGCTTCGGTAAATACACTTACGAAACACTTAACGTAGAAAACAATGTTCAGGGCGTTAACGTTCCCTCTGTTGGTATTGACAACAAAGACGGCGTTTATAACAATGCTGGTACAGGCTTCTTAGTTGAGGTTACTGAAGATCAGGTTATCTTCTATGCAAGAGACTTTGCTAATGGTAAATTCCTTACAGAAGATGATTGGTCAAAGGCTGTAATGGCTTTCGATATCAACAAATAATAGAACTAAATAAAACATAGTACAAACCTCTCGCATAAAATAATGCGAGAGGTGTTTTTTATGTTATCTGAAATTTTTTCTTTGATTCTTGCGATTATTGGCGTAGTTTTTCTTTTGCTTTCGATAATTTTCAAAATGTTGGTATGGAAAGGATGCGATGTTATTATTTCCATACCCTTGAATTCAGACGACAAGGAGATTTATGACAAAATAATAAACCTTCGGGAAATATGCTCCTTTTTAGGAATACAAAAACAATGCACCATAGCTGTTATCAACTACGGTGCATCTGGTAAATTTATTAATGAACTAAAAAATTACTTTTCAGAATACAGCTTCCTTAAAATAATTTATAAGGAACGACCTATTAAAGAGTTGCATACATAACTGCTTTGATTGTGTGCATTCTGTTTTCTGCTTCCTGGAAAACAACAGACTGCTCGCTTTCGAAAACCTCGTCTGTAACCTCCATAGCAGTGCGATTGAATTTTTCACACATTCTCTTACCGATTTCGGTTTTCTTATCGTGATATGCAGGGAGACAATGCATAAATATTGCGTTGTCACCTGCGTTTTTCATTAATTCTGCATTTACCTGATAAGGGGAAAGCTCATTTATTCTCTCTGCCCAAACAAGCTCAGGCTCGCCCATTGAAACCCATACATCTGTGTAAATAACATCTGCATTTTTAGTTGCTTTCTTAGGATCAACCTCAAATTTGAGAGTTGCGCCACTCTTCTTTGCAAGCTTCTTGCACTCGTCAACAAGTGCGCTATCAGGGAAATATTTTTCCGGAGCACAAGCAGTAAAGTTAAGACCCATAATCGCGCAACCAACCATAAGTGAGTTACCCATATTATATCTTGCATCGCCCATATAAACAAAGTTTATACCCTTAAGCTTACCAAAGCACTCTTTAATTGTAAGGAAGTCTGCAAGAATCTGAGTGGGATGGAATTCATTTGTAAGACCATTCCAAACTGGAACTGAAGAATATTTTGCAAGCTCTTCTACAATTTCCTGACCGTATCCACGATATTCGATACCATCATAAATTGAGCTTAAAACTCTTGCAGTATCTGCAATACTTTCTTTTCTGCCTATCTGAGAAGCATTGGGATCAAGGTAGGTAACCCCCATACCCAAATCTCTTGCTGCAACCTCAAAGCTACAACGGGTTCTTGTACTTGTTTTTTCAAATATAAGAGCAATATTTTTGCCCTTAAGAGTATCATGGGGAATTCCGTTTTTCTTTTTCTTCTTAAGGTCTGCTGCGAGGTTGATAAGATATTCCATTTCCTCACTTGTATAATCAAGAAGCTTTAAAAAATCTCTGCCTTTTAAATTCATTTTTTATACCTCACAAGCTTTTTTGATAATACCAATCGCCTTTTCCAAATCCTCAAAGGGAATATTCAAAGGTGGTAAAAGTCTTAATTTGTTCTTTGCCTTAATGGGCAAAACACCATTCTGCTGACAATATGCAAGAACCTCATTTACATCCTTTTCGGTTTCAATTCCAAGCATAAGGCCAAGACCTGTTATACCCTTAACACCACTACAAGCAGAAAGTGTATCAATAATATACTGACTCTTCTTTTCAACACCTAAAAGAAAGGCATCATCAAGTCTTTCAATAATGCTTATCGCACCTGCACAGGAAACGGGGTTGCCACCGAAGGTTGAACCGTGAGAACCGGGTGTGTAAACATTCTCGGTTTTCTCAAAAAGCATTGTTGCACCTAAGGGAAGACCTCCACCGATACCTTTTGCTGTTGAAACGATATCGGGATTAATTCCGTATTGCATATATCCGTAAAGAGTGCCTGTTCTGCCGTTACCTGTCTGAACCTCATCAACTACAAGAAGAACATCATTTTCTTCTGCGAGTTTGGAAAGACCTGCAACAAATTCTTTAGAAAGTGGAACAACTCCACCCTCTCCCTGAACAGTTTCAAACATAATTGCAGCAATCTTATCTTCTTTTATGTATTTTTCAACCGTTTCTAAATCTCCTGCATCTGCGTAAAGGAAGCCTTCTGTAAGAGGAAGAAAATCCTTGTGAAAGCTATCCTGTCCTGTTGCAGCAAGAGTTGTTATTGTTCTGCCGTGAAAGCTGTTGTTAAGAGTGATGATTTTATAATACTCCTCACCCTTTTTATCAGCAGCATATTTTCTTGCAGCCTTGATAGCACATTCATTTGCCTCTGCGCCTGAGTTTGAGAAAAACACCTTTTTTGCACCTGTTTTAGTGCAAAGAAGCTCTGCAAGCTTAGCGCAGGGAGCAGTATAGTATAAGTTTGATGTATGCTGAAGAGTTGTAAGCTGCTCTGTGACTGCCTTAACCCATGCCTCATCACCAACACCAAAGGCACTTACACCAATACCTGTACCCATATCAATATATTCCTTGCCGTCAGCATCATAAAGATAGCAGCCCTTGCCTGAAACCAATTCAATAGGAAAACGCGCATAGGTATTGGCAACATATTTCTGGTCAAGCTCTTTTATGCTCATTAGTCCATCCCCTTAACGAGTGTACCTGCACCCTCATCTGTAAGCAATTCAAGAAGAAGTGCGTGAGGCACTCTACCGTCAAGAATTGTTACTCTTCTTACACCCTTTTCAATTGCTTCAATGCAGCATTCAACCTTAGGAATCATACCACCTGAAATAACACCCTCGTCAAATAACTGACGAGCTTCTTCAGTTGTAACCTTTTTGATTAAGGAATCAGGGTCATTTACATCTCTTAAAATACCAGGAATATCCGTCATTGTAATAAGTCTTTCAGCCTTCATTGCACCTGCAATATAGGACGCTGCAGTATCTGCATTAATGTTATAAACATTACCATAATTATCGCAGCCAACTGTTGAAACAACAGGAATATATTCCTTCTCAATAAGGTCAAGAATAGGCTGAACATTAACATTGGTAATTTCACCAACGAAGCCAAGTCTTTCATCCTTTACCTTTGCCTCAATAAGGTGTCCGTCAATACCGGAAATACCGATAGCGCTACCACCGAATTCGCCTAAAAGGTTTACAAGCTGTTTGTTGATTTTACCTGCGAGAACCATCTGTACAATTTCTGCTGTTTCCTTGTCTGTTACGCGAAGACCCTCAACGAACTCACTTTTTTTGCCTACCTTTTTAAGCATATCAGAAATTTCGGGACCACCACCGTGAACAAGAACGGGCTTAACACCAATAAGCCAAAGAAGAACAAGGTCCTCCATAACCTGAAGCTTAAGCTCCTCGCTTATCATAGCGTTGCCACCGTATTTAACAACAATAATTTTATTGTGATATTTCTGAATATAGGGAAGCGCCTGAGTAATAACCTCTGCACGCTGAAGATTTGTAATATTCAAATTTTCCATTTTCTCACGTCCTGTAATCGCCGTTGATTCTTACATATTCATAAGTAAGGTCGCAGCCCCATGCAGTTGAAGCAACCTCACCTGAATTAAGACCAACATTTATTATAATCTCTTTTTCAAGAAGAATTTCTTTTGCTATTTCTTCGGAGAATTCTATGCCTGCGCCATCCTTACAAACAGGAATAACGCCTTTAGCTGATTCAAAGGAAACATCAACCTTATTGACATCAACCTCTGCGCCACTGTAACCGATTGCGCAAAGAATTCTGCCCCAGTTAGCATCCGCGCCAAACATTGCAGCCTTTGTAAGAGAAGAGCAAATAATGCTTTTTGCAACTGTTTTTGCTATTTTCTCGTCACTGGCACCTGTTACTCGACATTCAAGAAGCTTTGTTGCACCCTCGCCGTCACCTGCAATCATTCTGCAAAGATGAACAGTAACAGTATTAAGCGCTTTCATAAAGGTGTTGAAGTCCTCGTCCCCTTCGATGATTTCCTTATTACCTGCCATACCATTTGCAAGAACACAAACCATATCATTTGTTGATGTATCACCATCAACGCTAACCATATTAAAGGTATTCTGAATATCGGAGGAAAGTGCCTTCTGAAGCATAGCAGAAGAAATCGCAACGTCACTTGTAATGAAAACAAGCATTGTTGCCATATTAGGATGAATCATACCACTACCCTTTGCGATACCACCGATTTTACATTCAACGCCACCGATTTCGAAGGATACTGCAACCTCTTTTTTAACAGTATCGGTTGTCATAATTCCCTCTGCTGCGAACTCGCTGTTATTTTTACCAAGACCTGTCTTAAGTGAAGGAAGACCATTCTTAATAGGAGTAATATCGAGAGGCTGTCCGATAACGCCGGTTGAAGCAACAACCACATCCTCTTTATTAATCCCAAGCTCTTCTGCAGTTATCTCTGCCATTTTTTGAGCAACCTCTATACCATCGGCATTACAGGTGTTAGCATTACCACTATTGCAGATAACCGCCTGAGCCTTACCGTCCATAAGATGCATTTTTGTTACTGCCAAGGGTGCACCTTTAACAAGGTTTGTTGTATATACTGCTGCTGCACTTGCTTTAGTCTCACTTAAAATAAGAGCAAGGTCACGCTTTGTTTTGTTTTTTCTGATACCACAGTGAACACCACTTGCAGTAAAGCCTTTTGCGGCACAAACGCCACCGTTAATGAGTTTCATAATTATATCTCCAAGCCCTTTGTATCGTCATTTCCGAGAACAATGTTAAGACATTCAACTGCTGCGCCTGATGCACCTTTTCCAAGGTTATCATATCTTGCAGTGAGAATGATTCTGTCTTCATTACCAAAAACAGAAATAATCATACTGTCTTTACCTGAAAGAAGAGCTGCCGAAATGAAGCCCTCTTCGTTTAAATTGTCCTCAAACTTAACCAAGGGTCCGTCATATTTATTTTTATAAATTTCTTTGATTTTCTCTATATCAAAGCCGTTTTTCAAATCGCTTTTAAATACAGGAACAGTTACTTCCATACCTGAATAGAAATCTGAAACAATGGGGCAGAATGCAGGAGAATTCTTAAGTCCTGAAATCTTAACCATTTCCTTCAGATGCTTGTGATTCTGGGTAAGTCCGTACTGACGAGGCGCACCCAAAAGCACATCAGGCTCTTCCTCGTATTCGGCAATCATTTTCTTACCGCCACCACTGTAGCCTGTAAGAGAGAAGCAGGAAAGATTTTCTGTTCCGTCAAGAGCACCTGCCTCAATAAGAGGATAAACAAGAGAAATGAAGCCACTTGCATGACATCCGGGAACTGCAATTCTTTTAGAGCTTTTTATTTTCTCTCTGTGGGAAGCAGAAAGCTCTGCAAAGCCATATGCCCAATCATCAAGAGTTCTGTGAGCAGTTGATGTATCAATTACAACTGTGTTCTCATTTTCTATAAGAGAAACAGACTCTCTTGCTGCATCATCGGGAAGGCAAAGAAATGCGATATCTGCACTGTTAAGAGCTTCTTTTCTGCATTCTCTGTCTTTTCTTTTTTCATCTGAAAGGCTTATAAGCTCAATACCTTCAAACTGTTCAAGTCTTTCATATATTCTCAAACCGGTTGTACCGGCTTTACCATCAATA
>JAZQUT010000066.1:0-3809 GCA_045631405.1 Acutalibacteraceae bacterium
GTGATTGTTTACTATGACAACATATAGTTTTATAAAAGAATAATCAGCCCTCCTTCTGAATCCACAGGTTGACAAACGGGGGCTGATATACGCATATTATTTTTTCAATCCTGAAACTATATATTTCTCTTCATCCGAAACCATCACATCGACATCAAAAAGCTCCGCCAGCATATCACTCAGCTTTTCCTTCGACGGTAATGGCAAAGATACATCCTTTGCCACAGTTGAGTGGCATTTTTCGAGTTCTTTTTCACTCATACCGTGAGCTACAGTAAATCTTCCTCCGACCTTCATCGCCTTTGAGAGATTTACAATGAGCTTTTCGGGATTTGCGAAATGAGGGAATGCATTATATATTATTACTGCATCATAATCTTTTTCGAACACATATTCCTCGGCATCCGCACAGATAAGCATAATATCCGGATATTTTTTCTTCGCAACACACAGCATCTGAGAAGAAATATCCACACCTGTAACATCTGCTCCACGATTAAGATAATCAGTAAAAAGTATACCTGTTCCGCAGGCAACATCCAATACTTTTTTACCCTTTGTTATTTCTCCCTTATCGAGAATGAAAGCTATTATCTCTTCATTACTTTCCTGATGGCTGTCCCATTCAGATGCTCTGTCATCGAAAAATGTGATAATCTGATTTTTATCCATAGTCACACTCCCATTGACGAGTTTTTGAAATGAAGCTCTTTCAAGCCCTCAACCTCATCGCATACAGGCTTGAAATTACATGTATCGCAGTCAAACTTTACGCTGTTCATCGTGTGGTTAAGAGTTTCAGTTATGCTTACGCTTTTCTCTGCCATAATTTCCAGCTTTTTATAATCAGCTTCTTTCGCTGTTATAAAAATAACCTTTACGGCTTTAACCATTGGGTTTTCCTTATATTTATCAATGAGCAGATTTCCGACCCTCTCAAAAGAAATATGCTTTTTCAGAGCGCTTCCGGCAACTCTTACTGACTCCTTATGAGAACGGGAAGAGGTTCTTATCATATATCCCTCAGGAAACCAATGATATTTTACATAGTCTATCTTTTTGATAAACTTATAGTATTCCTTCTCATCGCAGTCCTTTTCCATCTGAACCAGACAAATTCTGGCGAATTTACGGTCAGCACTTATATTATCAAGCTCGTCACCGATTACAACGATACCGTCGTCGACACAGGATGACGTAACCAGATTGAATCCGACACCTTCAAGCTCAAAAGCCGTATCCCGTCGCAAAATAACCTGACTGTACCCTACATCCGTCCATACTGAAGCTTTATTATACGGATAATTTATTTTCTGTGAGATGTCCGTCAGCATGGACACCTCACATATTAATGAATCAAAAAATCCCATTACAGTTTTTTATCCTTTTTCATTTTGTCATATCGGTTTTTCCACAGCCAATCGTAAACCACTCTGACAAGCTTCATATCCATATTAAACCAATATATTGCAAAAGTGATAAGGAACAGAGAAACTATAACCGCAATTATGATTAAAACAAGCTCCATATCACTTCACCTGTGCGAGACCTTTCTGTCTTGCATACTCTGCCGCACCGAGAGCTCCCATAAGCTGAGGATCAGTTGAAAGCTCTACTACCTTGATTTTAAGAACCTTTTCGATAGCTGCTTTAAGACCGTCATTCTTCGCGCAACCGCCCGTAAGAGTGATGCTGTTTGTTGCGCCTGCTTTTTTAGCCATTACGAAGCATCTTTTGGCAACTGCAAGCTGAATACCTGCAGCAATTTCATCCATAGGCTTACCCTCACCTACGAGAGAGATAACCTCACTCTCTGCGAATACAGTACACTGAGCTGTAATGGGAATTGTATTTTTTGCCTTAAGTGAAAGCTTTGAAAATTCGGGAAGAGTCATTTCAAAAGCATTTGCCATCGCTTCGTAAAATCTTCCTGTACCTGCAGCGCATTTATCGTTCATAGCAAAGTTTTTAACAGTACCGTCGGTATCAATTGAAATACCCTTAACATCCTGACCGCCGATATCAATAATCGCTTTTACCTCGGGGTTTGTTACATGAACACCCATTGCATGACAACTGATTTCAGATATGTTTTCATCAGCAAAGGGAACCTTGTTTCTTCCGTAGCCTGTACCAATAAGGTAGCTCAATTCCTCTGCAGAATTAAGACCTTCAACCTGTGCCACTGCATCATTGAGAGCAATTTCTGCACTTGCAACGGGATTGATTTTACTTCTGTTTGTAACATTAGCAACTATCTTACCATTTTCGTCAAGAATAACGCATTTTGTATATGTAGAGCCTACATCGCATCCACCAAAATATTTCATAAGTTTCTATCTCCTTACCACGCTAAATCGTCTTCAAAATCAAGAAGGGTTTCATCAAGAGGCTCTTCCTGCAAAACTGTCTGCATATATTTATTAACCTGCTCACGCATATCTCTTCTTGAAATTGTTCTCGGGTCCATAAGGTCCTGCTTAACCCAGATAAAGTTAATATCTCTTTCTCGTGCCTGGTCATCAAATATACCTGCAAGACCATCCATACCTTTGCAGGAAATCTGGTCATACATAATAACTGTATCTGCATTATATTCTTCAACAATTCTCCAAAGCTCGTCAACAACATTACGATAACCGCCCTTTGTATGCTTTCTCATAATAGAGCGCTGATATGTTTTTGCCAAATCCTTAAGAGATTGTTCTTTATCTTCAGTATCAATTTCAAGATATGAAATCATTGTTTCCATATCCATAACAACATTCATACCCCAACAGTTTTCAAGCCAGTTAGCAAAACTTGTATAGTAGTTTGCAGGACAGGACCACACAACTGCTCTGTGACGCATATGCTTTGAAACAGGTGTTTTCTTTTCATATGCTTTCATCATTATCTTATTTACTTTTTCGTCAACCTTCAGAAACTTTTCGTTTGAGCCGCCTGAAAGATTGAAATAAAAAATTCTGTAAAGCCAGAAGGCCGCACCTGTCATCTGAGGATAAGGAGTTTTATTGATATCCCACTTTTGTCTTTCAAATTCAAGCTGCTTGTTATAATCCTTCATTCTTTTGAAATATGCATCCCAGTCAAATTTCTCACCGGTCTGATCTTCAATAAACTTAATAAGTGACTTGATTTCTTCAACTGCATATTCCTGTACATCCTCACCGTCATATCGAAGAGGGATGCCAAAACAATGAGTCGGCAGATTCAATCTTCTGTCAAGGAATGATGAGTTCATAATTGAACCGTCACAAGGCATATTCGTGCCGATCATACAACAACCCATTTTAGGATAATCGTCTTCAATTGCAACACCTGCTTCCGCACTCGGAAGAGGACAAACGTCAGCAGGAACACCGAAGCTTTCCGTTGTTTCAAGATAAGGAGGGGTAATCTGCTGATCTACCATTGAAGAAAGGAAAATCGGAAGTGTCTGCAGTGGCATAGGAATAAGATTGGGGAAGCCTGTAAAAACTTCGTTGGGAACAATCTCATCCATAAGCACAATTTTCTTTGAAAGCTTGTTACCGGGATTTATTTTTTCATCAGCTTTAAAAGAAATATTGATAAGCTTTGTTGTATGTTTAACAATCATATTATAGTGCAGATGAGCTATACGAAGATGCGGTCCTCTTAAGCCCGCAACATGTCTGTCAACAAAAGAAGGTGCCGAAAGATACGATGCCATCCAACGGTATCTCCACAAACCTTTAACGGTTGACACGGGTGCCTTGAGCACCATAACAATCATGTCTTTCCAGTTAACGAGCCAACGGTAATAGTCATACATTGTATCTTTAAAA
>JAZQUT010000067.1:0-4394 GCA_045631405.1 Acutalibacteraceae bacterium
TAAAGGCGCAATTATGCGTCTTGGTGAAAATGCAGGTCTTAATGTTGAAGCAATCCCCACAGGTTCAATTGCTCTTGATGCGGCAACAGGTATAGGCGGTCTTCCCCGTGGCAGAATTGTTGAGATTTATGGTCCTGAAAGTTCAGGTAAAACAACTCTTGCGCTTCATGTTGTTGCAGAAGCGCAGAAAATGGGTGGGGAAGCAGCATTTATTGATGCTGAACACGCTCTTGACCCTGTTTATGCAGCTGCTCTCGGCGTAGATATTGATTCTCTTCTCGTTTCTCAGCCCGATAATGGTGAGCAGGCGCTTGAAATTACAGAGCATCTTGCTCGTTCAGGTGCTCTTGATGTTATTGTTGTTGACTCAGTTGCAGCTCTTGTTCCTAAGGCAGAAATTGAGGGCGAAATGGGTGACTCCCATGTTGGTCTTCATGCTCGTCTTATGTCTCAGGCATTAAGAAAATTAACCGGTGCTATTTCAAAGTCAAATACAGTTGTTATTTTCATCAACCAGCTTCGTGAAAAGGTTGGCGTTATCTATGGTAACCCCGAGGTTACAACAGGTGGTCGTGCACTTAAGTTCTATTCAACAATCCGTATTGATGTAAGAAGAGTTGAGCAGCTCAAGGGTGCAGGTAACGAATTTATCGGCTCAAGAACAAGAGCAAAGATTGTTAAAAATAAGGTTGCGCCCCCCTTCAAAGAGGCTGAATTCGATATTATGTATGGCGAGGGTATCTCCAAATACGGTGAGCTTCTTGACCTTGCAGTTAAAATGGAGGTTATCAGAAAGAGTGGCGCATGGTTCTACTATGGCGAGGAAAGACTTGGTCAGGGTAGAGACAATGTAAAAGAGTATATCAGAAACACTCCTGAATTCTGTGAAGAGGTTGAGGCAAAGGTTCGTGAGGGCATCAAAAACCTTATTTCAGCAAGAAACCCTATTTCCAGAAGAGAGGCTGCTGTGCCTGTTCAGGTAGAGCCCGTTTCCAAAGCAGCTGCAAGAGCAAAAATCGATATTGCAGTAGATGACGACGAATAATTATTTATGAAAATAACATCGAAGCAGGGTAATGGCAATAAGGTTCATATCTATATTGATGGAGAATATACCCTGACACTTTATGATGACTATTGGTACCTTTGTGGTATCAAGGATGGTCAGGAAATTTCAGATGACGAGCTTGCTTCCTTGAAAGAGGAGGCAGGCTTTCGCTCTGCTTATGAGAAGGGTATAACATACCTTTCTATGCGAGCTTATTCCGAAAAAGAGCTATATGACAAGCTTAAGCTGAAATATGGGGCAGAAAGCGCTCGCAGAGCAGTGGATAAAATGCTTGACAGGGGCTACATTGATGATGAGGCCTTTTGCAAAGAGTATGTAAGGTATCTTTTCGAAGTTAAAAAATATGATGTAAAGAGGATTACATACGAATTAAAAATAAAGGGTATTGATGGCGAAACTATTAATAATACCTTGAAAATACTTGACAATGAGCCAATTTCGCGTATTATAGAAATGTTAAGGACAAAATACGAAAATAAACTTGAAACGGAGAAGGACAGGAAGAGAATTGTCAACCGTTTCGTAAGAATGGGATATTCCTATTCAGATATAAAATCAGCATTTTGCGAATGTGAATTGGATTTTCCAAAAGGTTAGGTGGTAGTTATGTCACGAAAAATCGGAATGATTAGCTTAGGCTGTCCGAAAAATCAGGTTGATGCAGAATTAATGCTTAAAAAGCTTGTTGATGCAGGATATATTCTTGTTCAGGAGGCTGATAAAGCAGATATTGTTATTGTCAACACATGTGGTTTTATCGAAGATGCGAAAAGAGAGTCTATTGAAGCTATTCTTGAGATGGTGGACTTGAAGGAAGACGGTCTTCTCAAGAAAATTCTTGTAACAGGCTGCCTTGCTCAGAGATATAATGACGAGGTGTTTGCCGAAATTCCTGAGGTTGACGGCGTAATCGGTATTGGAGCAAATGCAGATATTGTTGCAGCATGCGATGCGATTTTTGAAAACGAAGAGCAGTATAAGAGCTTCCCTGATAAAGAGCAGATGCCTCTTGATGGTGGAAGAATTCTTACAACTCCTGAATATACAGCATATCTTAAAATAGCTGATGGCTGCTCCAATTGCTGCTCCTATTGTGCGATACCTTCTATCAGAGGTGGCTTCAGAAGCAGAAAAATGGAGGATGTTCTTGAAGAAGCAAATATGCTTTGCGAAAAGGGCGTTAAAGAGCTTATTCTTGTAGCACAGGACACAACAAGATATGGCGAGGATCTTTATGGCGAGCTTAAGCTTCCCGAGCTTTTAGGCGAGCTCAACAAAATTGAAAAGCTTCAGTGGGTCCGTCTTCTTTATTGCTATCCTGATAGAATCACAGACGAGCTTCTGACTGCAATTGCAGAAAACGAAAAGGTTTGTCATTATATCGATATTCCTCTTCAGCATGCAGACGGCAAGGTTCTCAAGGCAATGAACAGAAGGGGCGATAAGAACTCTCTTCTTGCTCTTGTTGAAAAAATCAGAGCAGCAATTCCTGATGTTGTTTTAAGAACAACATTCATTGTTGGCTTCCCCGGTGAAACAGAGGAAAGCTTTACAGCTCTTTCAGAGTTTGTAAATGAAGCAAGAATTGACAGAGTCGGATGCTTTGCATACTCTCGCGAGGAGGGTACACCTGCATATGATTTCCCCAATCAGGTTGATCCCGAGGTTGCAGCAGACAGAGTCGAAGCAATTATGACTCAGCAATACACAATCTCCGAAGAAAAAATGGAAGAATGTATGGGTAAAACCTACGATGTTCTTGTTGAGGGCTATGATCCCTATACAGACAGCTATTACGGCAGAACATATATGGATTCTCCCGATATTGACAACAATATTATTTTCACTTGTGGATATGAAATTGAAAACGGTGAAATTGTTCCCGTTGAAATATTTGATAAGGATGAGTATTCTCTCATTGGTGAAGCAGTATGAAGCATATGAATGTTCCCAACCAATTAACAATTATAAGGATTATTCTTACACCAATTTTTCTTGCATTATTTTTGAGTGATATTGAGCATCATTATTTAATCGGTCTTATTGTTTTCGCAATTGGCTCATTTACTGATTTCCTTGACGGTAAAATTGCAAGAAAAAAAGGTATCGTAACAGTTTTCGGTCAGCTTGCAGACCCTGTTGCAGATAAAATTCTTACAACTGCAGCGCTTCTTGCGTTTATGCAGTTCGGACTTTGCAATATCTGGATTATTATGATTGTTTTACTCCGTGAGTTTACAATTACATCCTTCAGACTTGTTGCAACAGCTCAGGGAATTGTTATTCCTGCTAATATTTACGGTAAGCTCAAAACCATTTCACAGATGGTTTTCTCCCTTGTTATTATGATTCTTGCAGAGCTTAATGACATTGGTGTTCTTGGTGAGAGCTTCCCCATTTCTGCAGTATCAAACGGACTTTTATGGATCACTGCTGCACTTTGTGTTGTTTCAGGTGTAATTTATGTAAAACAGTCCATTAAACTTATAGATTTTTCGAAATAAGGTGAATTTATGGAGCTTTATAACTCTCTTACAAGAAAAAAGGAAACTTTTAAAGAAAATGTACCCGGTAAGGTTAATATGTACACCTGTGGGCCTACAGTTTATCACTTTGCACATATAGGAAATCTTCGTAGCTACATTATGGAGGATGTGCTTGAAAAGCATCTTCGTTACAGTGGCTATGATGTTAAACGAGTAATGAATATTACTGACGTTGGCCATCTTTCAAGCGATGCCGATACAGGCGAGGACAAGATGGTTAAGGGTGCGAAGAGAGAAAATAAATCTGTTATGGATATTGCAAAATTCTATACAGATGCTTTCTTTGCAGACTGCGAAAAGCTTAACATCAAGGTTCCTGATGTTGTTGAACCCGCAACAAACTGTATTGACGAATTCATCAATATGGTTCAGGGTCTTATCGACAAGGGCTATGCTTATGTTGCAGGTGGAAACGTATATTTTGACACATCAAAGCTTGACGAATACTATGTTTTCAACAAGCACGACAGCGATGAGTTAATGGTTGGTGTTCGTGAGGGTGTTGAAGAGGACTCTAATAAGCGCAACAAAAACGACTTCGTTCTTTGGTTTACAAAATCAAAATTCGAGGATCAGGCTCTTAAATGGGAGTCACCCTGGGGTGTAGGCTATCCCGGATGGCATATCGAGTGCTCTGCAATCAGCCTTAAGCACCTTGGTGAGTATATGGATATTCATTGTGGTGGTATTGATAATGCTTTCCCCCATCATACAAACGAAATTGCTCAGAGTGAGGCATATCTTGGTCACAAATGGTGTAACTATTGGTTCCATGTTCT
>JAZQUT010000068.1:0-47468 GCA_045631405.1 Acutalibacteraceae bacterium
TTGGGGCGACTATAATAAAGACGGCGTTTCAATCACTCATACTGCCACACCTAAAGCAACCGCAAATAACACATCAAAAGGTATTTACCTTAAATGGACCAAAATTGCAGGTGCAGAAAAATACAGAATTTATCGTCAGACTGAAGGTTCCTCAAAATGGAAGCTTCTTGACACCACAAAAAAGACTACCTTCACCGATAAAACTGCAAAAAGCGGCACAAAATATTATTACCGTGTAAGAGCTGTTGCAGGCGGTGATATGAGCAGCTACGAGGTTGTGGGAAGATATTATCTTTCAACTCCCAAGCTTTCCTCTGCAACCAATGCTTCAACAGGTGTTAAAGTAAAATGGGAAAAGGTAACAGGTGCAGAAGGCTATAAGGTTTACAGAAAAACCGGTAGCGGAAGCTATGAATATATCGGCAAAACCTCAAAAACCACCTACACAGATAAAACTGCAAAATCAGGAAAAACATATACCTACACCGTAAAAGCTTATTACAGCAAAACCAACGGTACATATAACGAAACCGGTCTTAAGCTTAAATATCTTGCAGCACCGAAGACTAAAGCCACAACCTACACAAGCTCTATTTCTGTTTCCTGGAGTAAGGTTTCAGGAGCAAAGGAATATATTGTTTACAGAAAAGCAAGTGGCGACTCCAAGTTCAAAAAGGTTGCTACCACAACAAAAACATCCTATAAGGATACTAATGTAAAGAATAACAAAACCTATTCCTACAGAGTTAAAGCTGTTAACGGCAAAACAACAAGTGCTTACAAAACAATCGAACAGCTTTTCCTCTCAACACCAAAGCTTTCTTCTGTAAAAAACACCAATTCAGGTGTAAAAATCAAATGGGGCAAGGTAAGCGGTGCAACCGGCTACAAGATTTACAGAAAGACAGGCTCAGGCGATTTCAAGCTTATTGATACAACAAAGAAAACCACCTTTACTGACGATACTGCAAAAAGCGGTAAGGTTTATACCTATACCGTCAGAGCTTATAAAGATGATGCAACAAGCTACTATAACAAAACGGGTCTTAGCTTAAGATATGTTGAAACAACCGGCTTATATACTGCTGATAATGTTGCAAGCGGTGTACAGCTTCGTTGGACGCCTGCTGAAAAGGCTGACAAATATTATGTTTACAGAAAGCTTGACGGCGAAAGCACATATAAGCAGATTGATGTAGTTTCTGCAGACGATTTGGAAAAAGACGAGTACGGCGTTTGCCTTTATGTTGATAAAACCGCTAAAAACGGACAGGTATATTTTTACGATATCAAGGTTTCCTATAAGGGTACATTAAGTGGCTTTTCAACTACAGTAGGAAGACCCGTAACTCGTATGGAAACAATTGATGTTACCTCCGCAACAGCAACCTCAGACGGAATTAAAATCAAATGGGAAAAGAATTCCTATGCTACAGGCTATAAAGTTTTACGAAAGGAAAAAGGTTCCGACGGGGGGTTCTTCTGGTATTCCGGCACAGTAGGTAAAAGTGCGACCACTTTCCTTGACGAGAATGTAGAATCGGGCAAAACATACGAATATGCTGTTCAGGCAGTTCATGATGAAAACAACGGAAAAGGCGGATGGTCTGCACCGGGCGGCAGTAAATCTGTAAAAGCAAAATAATTAACAAAACCTCGATGAGCAAAAACTCACCGAGGTTTTCTCTTTTATTCTTTATCTACTGTTACTGCTTCTTTTTCTTCAGCAGCTTCGTTTTCTTTTTCTTTTAATTTTTCAAATATGCGGTAATTTACCTTACCGATTTTTGTTGTGGGTAATGCATCAGTAAATTCAATTTCCTTGAACTGAGCATTTTTTGCGATGTTCTTTTTGCAGAATTCTTTGATTTCTTTTTCAATTTCTACAGTTCTTTCAACACCACTTTTAAGTACGATAACTGCCTTGGGTGCTTCTTCACGAACCTTGTCTTTAATACCAACAACAACGCTTGATGCAACATATTTACATTTGTTGAGAATGTTTTCAAGCTCTGTTGGATAAATGTTATAGCCATTGGAAATAATCATTCTCTTAAGACGAGATGTGAAATGTAAAACACCGTTTTCAAGATAACCAAGGTCGCCTGTATGTAACCACTGTGTTCCATCAGAATGAGTTCTGATAGCATTGTCGGTTTCTTCCTTATCATTAACATAACCTAACATAACTGTGGGGCCGTTAACACAGATTTCACCGATTTCTCCATCAGGAAGTCTTTCGTTTGTAACAGGATCACAAACTCTGATACGAGTATCGGGATTAGGAATACCGATGTTATCAATATTTTCTGCACCGTAAGCAGTTGCAGTAAAGAATGCAGTTGCTTCAGAAAGGCCATAACCGATTCTGATATGAGCCTTTGAGCCACAGGAACGGAAATAATCGATAACCTTAGCTCTTAAATCGTCGCTTAAATAGTCGCCACCACTAAGAATAACCTTAACACTCTTGAAGCTGTCAGGACCAAGATTTTTGTTATTGGTGATAGCCTTAAGCATTGTGGGAACTGCAGGAACAATTGTAGGCTTTTTCTTTTTAATTGTTTCGTTAAGCTTTTTAATATCAATCTTAGGAATAAGAATACATTTCATACCCAAGCAAAGAGGTGCATGAATTGCAACACAAAGACCAAATCCATGGAAAATGGGAAGCGCAGACATCATTGATGCACCGGGTCTTGCCTCGGGACAAACTGCAATACACTGAATTGCAAGAGCGTTAAAGCAAAGGTTTGAAAGAACAATACCCTTTGATTTACCTGTTGTACCACCACTGTAAATAAGCACAGCAGCATCGTCTCTGTTTCTTTTAACAGAAGGTGCGATTGTACCCATACCTGAAACAAATTTTTTCCATGTAATTGTATCAGAGGAATATTTCATCTGCTTTCTGCTCTTTAAGTTATAAAGAGTTTTGAGAACAGGTGGCATACTCATACTAACTTCGCAAACAACAATATTCTCAACACAAGCATCAGCAACAGTTTTGTAGGAAACATCTGTTGTGAAAATAAGGCTTGAGTTTGTAAGAGAAACTGCGTTTCTGATTTCGTTTGCATCACTTAAGGGATGAATAACATTTGCAACTGCACCGATTTTATTGATAGCATAAATAAGGAAAATTGCCTCGGGCATATTTGGCATACAAACAGTAACGCTTTCGTCCTCTACAACGCCTAATTTTTTAAGAGCATTCGCAACAATATTGATGTTTTCATCCATTGCCTCGAAGCTATAAACAGTATCAAAAAATTCCAATGCAGGTGCATCGGGCTGTTTATCAACCATTTCCTTGAGAAGCTCATAAATTGAGCCCTCACGATAGCACATATTCTCGGGCATATCGCCGTAGTGCTGAAGCCAGGTTTTCTCTTCTGCAGGTAAGTCTATCAAAGACATAGCCTTCATAGTAGAAAAATAATTACATTTTGTGCCCATTGGCAACCTCTTTCTGTCCATATGTAAGGACAATTTTTTATAAAAAGATAATCTGTGAACTTAATTAAAAATCCAAAATTAAATTTTCGAAGAATATTAACCACCAAAAAATCTTAGGCGATTAAATAGCGTGGCAACATACTATTCCACATTACTGTAATGGTTATAATATAGTTTTTTTCCGACAAAGTCAAGCAAATCTGTAAAAAAACGCCCGTTTTGCGAAACATTAAACACCTGTTGTATTAAATGTTGATTTTCTTGGGCGTTTGTGAATAAAAAGTGAATAAAAAGCTTAACAGCATACAACCAATTTCGACTTTTATTTGTTGACACAAGCCTGTAACTATGTTAAAATATGGTTCCTTGATATGCGGGGATGGCGGAACTGGCAGACGCGTATGATTCAGGTTCATATGAACGTAAGTTCTTGAGGGTTCAAGTCCCTTTTCCCGCACCAAAACAGAGCTCACACTTTTGTGTGAGTTCTTTTTTTATTCAAAAAAGAGATGGATTCAATCCATCTCTTTTTCTTTTTTGAGCTTTTTTAAAATTGTAAATTCTCTCAGATAGAGGCTTGCACGGTCGGCATCCTTGCTTTGGTAATCACCGAAAATCCCTATTGCTTCATCAATATCTACCCATCTGACAGAAACCTTGTTATATTCCTCACTTTCAGTCAAATGCTTTTCGCATTCGCCCACTATTTCACAAATAAAATAGTTGTTGTCCCAAAGGACCTCATAGGCATATTCCCTGACCTTCACAAAGGCTTTTACAGGCTTCACCTTAAATCCGGTTTCCTCTGCCAACTCCCTGATTACACATTCTTCATATGCTTCTCCATTTTCAAGTCCACCACCAGGACTCATATAAACCCCGGTTCTTTCTTCATATGATAAAAGCACCTTGTTATCTTTTACCACAAGACCTCTGCACCCTACTCTGACTCTTTCGGGAGGGTAGGTATATGCTCTTGCAAACTGTTTTATTGTTTCAAAGCGATTTTCTGTATTCATTTCTTCACCTGTTTAACTTAATGATAAAATTATAATCCCCCGTGTGGTAAAAAGCAACATTGACACTTAAACTTATAAATGATATTCTTACCTTAAAGGTGATATTATGACAAGCTATCCAAATCCATTTATACCTCAACGCGCTGACCCTTATATTGTTAAGGGTCCTGACAATTTTTATTATTTCACTGCCTCTTACCCTGCATATCAGAATGTTGATAGTGGTTATGACCGAATAATTCTTCGCAGAAGCAAAACTGTTATGGGCTTAAGAGACGCAGAAGAAAAAGCTATATGGCTCGCCCATAGAGAAGGCAATATGGCAAAGCATATATGGGCGCCTGAAATACATTTTATCGATGGTAAATGGTACATTTTCTTTGCTGCAGGCGATTCAGACAACATCTGGAATATTCGCCCATATGTTCTTATGTGCAAGGGCTCAGACCCTATGAATGACCCTTGGGAAGAAAAGGGAAAAATGCAGGCATCAGAAACTGATACTAAATCATTCACAGAGTTTTCTCTTGATATGACTTATTTTGAAAACAACGGTAAGCACTATCTTATATGGGCAGAAATAGTTGGTGCTTCCTCTCTTTTCATGGCAGAAATCAACCCCGAAAAGCCTTGGAAGCTGATTTCAGTGCCCATTCTTTTAACAAAGCCCGAATACGATTGGGAAAAGGTACGCTTTGCAGTAAATGAAGGTGCCTCCGTTCTGAAAACAGAGGAAAAAATATTTGTTTTCTTTTCTGCATCAGGCACAGGCGAGGAATACTGTATGGGTATGCTTTCTGCTGATAAAAACGCAGATTTAATGAACCCATCCTCTTGGGAAAAGCTCCCCTGCCCTGTTCTTGAAACTAAAGATTTAGTTGATGAGGCAGGGCCAGGCCACAACAGCTTTGTTGTTGACGAAAACGGCAAGTTGCTTTTGGTTTATCACGCCCGTCCAGCGTCTCATGCAGATAAAAAATGTGGAAGCTTCTGTGACGAGGTGCTTTATGACCCTTGCCGTCATGCAAGAATTATAAAAATCAATTTTGACGAAAACAATTTTCCTACATTCAAAAAATGATTCAAAAGGGAGAGTAAACCATTGTTTTACTCTCCCTTGATTTTTATTTCAGTTTTTCCAGCTTGTTTACATCGGCAATAACAATAATTTTCATGTTTTCTGTTAATGGCATTTCTGGGTCAATATTTGTAATAACCTCATCACCATTCAGAATTGCTACAACATTAATAGAATATTTTTTCCTCAAATGCAGCTCTACAAGGCTTTTTCCTACCCACTGAGGCTTCACCCCAAGCTCAACCATTGAAACATCCTCGGAAAGCTCCACTATATCAACAAAGCCTGAGCTCAAAAGATTTTTTCCAAGGCGAGTACCTGCCTCCTTTTCAGGAAAAACAACTCTGTCTGCACCAACTCTGTTAAAAATCCTGCCTTGCATTTCTTCAACGCATTTTGCAATAACAGTTTTCACTCCTACCTCTTTACAAAGAGTAATTGCCATTACTGTTGCTTCAAGGTTGTTTGCCATAGCAATAACAACCACATCAACATCTGCAATATCAAGCTTCTCAATAACCTCAGGCTCTGTAACATCTGCACATTTACACACAGGAATAACCTGTGCTGCATCATTTACAAGCTCTTCATTTTTGTCAACTGCAATTACATCTGCACCATTTTTTACAAGCTCTTCGGCAACTGCTCTTCCATATCTACCAAGACCGAAAACGGCATAAGTTTTATTTATACTCATATTTTTTACCCCACACTTATTTCTTCAACAGGATTTTTTATTATATTTGGATTTTTCTTCTTCACATTAAGGGCAAACGCTAAAGAAATAGGGCCAACCCTACCGAAATACATAGTGGCTATAATTATAAGCTTACCGGCTGTGTTTAACGAAGCTGTTAAATTCCTTGTAAGACCAACTGTTGCAGTTGCACTTGCAGATTCATAAAGAATATCAAGAAAGCTTGCATCTGCTACTGCTGTTAAAAGGGCTGTTGAAGCAAACATTATAAAGAATGATGTACAAGAAACAGCAACAGCCTTACTTACTGCTTCCTTTGATAATGTCCTGTTAAACATTGTAACATCCTTTTGGTTCTTTATTGCTGCTATTGTCGCTGCAATTATTACGGCAATAGTAACAGTCTTAATACCACCTGCAGTACCAACCGGAGAACCACCTATAAACATCATAAAAATGGACACAAGAGCTGAACCGTTAGAAAAATTCTCTTGAGGAATTGTGGCAAAGCCGGCAGTTCTTGTTGTTACCGATTGAAAAAATGATGCTTGTATTTTCTGATACAAGGTGAAATCATTCATTGTCTGAGAATTGTTGTACTCAAAAAGGAATATAGACAGTGCCCCACCAAAAATCAAAGCCAATGTGGTTGTAATAACAATTTTACTATGCAAGCTCAGACTTTTCAAAAGCTTTATTCTTCTGTTTTTCCTGAGCTTTAAAACCCTTGCAATATCCCACCACACAACAAATCCGATACCACTGAAAAAAATCAAAAGGCAGGTTGTCAGGTTAATAATTGGATTATGGACATAATCACACAGGCTGTTTTCTGCAATTATATCAATACCTGCATTACAAAAGGCAGAAACCGAAGTGAATATTGAAATCCAGATACCCCTCAGACCAAACTCAGGGACAAATACTGTCATATAAAGGAGAGCTCCGATACCTTCTACTAAAAAGGTTCCTATAACAACCTTTTTCACAAATACAGAAAGACCTGAAAGAGTATTAAGATTAAAAGCATCCTGCAAAAGCAATCTGTCAGAAAGGCCCATTTTTTTATGAAACATCATCGCTATAACGGAGACAACCGTAATAACACCCAAGCCACCCACTTGAATTAAGCATAGAATTACAGCATGTCCGAATGTGCTCCATGCAGAAAATGTAGGGACCACCACAAGACCGGTAACACAGGTTGCAGTTGTTGATGTAAACAGTGCATCAACAATTGGTGTCCACTCTCCCTTAGCTGAGCTGACAGGTAAAGAGAGTAAAGCTGCACCCAAAAGCACAGCTGCAAAGAAACTGAATAATATTATATGTGTTGTAGAAAGTTTAAGCTTCATTTTTTTCATAGCTGCACCATTTATTTCATTAATGTAGTTTTATTATAGCACACATATCATTTTTTACAATAATTACACGAAAATCTTATACTATATTATCGTTGTAAAAGCTTTTTCAATATGATACACTTAAATCAGAGATTAAACCACTACATTAACGGAGGAGATAAAAATGATGACTTCTGACAACTTAAAACAAGCCGCCAAAAGCAATATCAAATACACCCCCGCTATATTAGATGCTATTTTAAATATTACTCCTGACATTATCTTTGTAAAGGACAAAGATTTAAGATACATCACTGTATCTCAAAGCTTTGTAGAATATACCGGTAAATCTTCAACAGAAGAAATAATAGGAAAAACCGATGAAGAAATTTATGGCGAGAGTAATGTTGCCGAGAAATATCGTATTCAGGACCTTGAGATGATGGTTTCCGGAAAATCTGAGGTTAATGTTGTAAACCTCATACCTGACGAAGAGGGTAATTCCCGATTTGGCTTTGCTAAAAAGCATATACTTTATGATGAAGATGGTCGTTCCATAGGCATTTTCGGTATGATCCGAGAAACCTCAAAGGAATATCTTGATAAACAGAGCTATGAGCAGGAATTGGATTTCCTTCTTGACACCAACAGAAACACATACTGTCTTACTCTAATTGATGTTGATAACTGGGAAATTATCAAGGAGCGCAGAAGAACTGTTGACGGATTCAAGTTCCCTCTTTTCAAGGACATCGAGCTTTTCTGTACCGAGGCCTATGATGGCGTTTCAGACAGCGACAGCGATGCCTTCAGCTTTTATAAAAACCTTTCAAAGAAATACATAAAAGAAATTTTCAACTACGGTCGCCGTGACATTGTTATGGAATATCGACGTATCATACCTAACGGCAAAATCCGTTGGATTCAGGATATAGTTAAATTCCTCGTAAACCCCGAAAACAACCATTTGTCAATTGCTATTATCTCTCGTGATATTGACGCGAGAAAGAAAAAAGAGGAGGCCCTGCTAAAAGCCTCTGAAACTGATGAGATGACAGGCGTTCTCAATCGTGCAGCTATTACAAAGAAAATAACCACCTTCCTGGGAACCGAGGGTGTAAACAGCACTCACGCTTTATTTATGCTCGATATCGATAATTTCAAGCGCATAAATGATAATCTGGGACACCAGGAGGGCGACCGACTTTTAGTAGATTTAGTTTCAGCAGTAAAGGCCTGCTTCAGAAATACCGACCTTATCGGCAGAGTTGGAGGCGACGAATTCTTTATTCTTATGAAGCATTGTCCTGCCCGATATATTGCAGAATATAAGGCATCTGCATTAATGAGTGCTGTTTCCAATGTTTGCTCTGCATATAAAAAATACGATGTTTCTGCAAGTGTTGGCATAAGTATATACCCTGCCGACGGAACAAGCCTTTCAGAGCTTTACAAAAATGCTGACGATGCGCTTTACTATGCAAAGCAGCACGGAAAACACACCTTTGTTTTCTCTGAAGATTTAAATAATTCAAGGTGATAATATGCCATATTTGTTTGTTCACTTTAAAGAAAAAATTACAGTTGACGGCGAAGCTGTCTATTTCGGTATAAGCAAGGACGGCTTCAACTGGGAACAGGTTAACGATGGTAAACCTGTTCTTATGAGCACCCTTGGTGATATGGGTTGCCGTGATATTGAGGTAATAAGGCTTCATACAGGTGGCTTCGTAATCCTGACAACAGACCTTTGCATTGTTCGTCAGATGGATGAAAACTACAATGTAGATTGGAAGCATATAAACAGCCACGGCAGCAAATGCCTTTCAATGTGGAAAACCGATGATCTTGTTCATTTTTCCGAGCAGAAATTGGTTCATTTCGGTAGAGACGACTTCGGGTGTATGTGGGCACCTGAAATATTCTTCGATGAAATCAACGAAGAATATCTCATACATTGGGGTTCAACAGTTGCAGAAGATGATTTTACACATATGTCCATATACTGCTCTGTCACTAAGGATTTTGAAACCTTTTCCAAGCCAAAGCTTTATTTCACAAAAGACAACGAAATCCTTGATTCTCACATAACCAAGGTTGGAGATACATATCATCTTTTCTATAAAAACGCTCATAACCCCGGAATGAATATGCATTCAACCTCAAAAAGTCTTTACGGACCGTTTGAGCACGACCAGACATTTCAGGAGTATATGGAAAAAAACGTTCCCAATCCCGGCGCCTATGAAGGCCCCACCACCTACACGCTTCCTGACGGCAGATGGTGTCTGATGCTTGATTTCTTCGGTTGTGAGAAAGAGAAAATGGGATATGTCCCCTTTGTTTCTTCTTGTCCCGGTGATATGAACTTCAAACGAGCAGACGAGGAATTCTCTTTCCCCTATGGCTTTAAACATGGTAAAGTTATTGAAATAACTCAGGAAGAATATGAAAAACTCAGTTCCTTTAAATAAGGAGCTGAGTTTTTTCTTTTTATTTCATATTTTCTCTTTTTGCAATTACCTGATTATGTATATCTTCTTTTGTTTTACCTGTAAGCTTATAGAAGAAGAACGGTACACCTGCAAGGAACATCATAATTCCGTGGAAAATAGTGTAGAAGAAGAGCATAAGAATTTTTGTATTAAGTGTCTGCTCAGGCTCGGGAACAAGCTCTGTGGGCTGAATGTATTGAATAATTGAACCCTCACCATAAAGAATCTGAGGTGAAAGAGCAGTAGCAATAGTACCACTTATCATTGTACCGATACCGATAACAAAGGGGAGTGTCGCATCAAGGCGCTTGCTTGTTTTAAGCTCGATAACCTCAAGAACATCAGCCTGGAACATTGAGGGAAGAAGGTTTGAAGCACCGAACTGAAGACCAATAAGGAATAAGCATCCGATAAAGGCTATCTGCAAAATGCTTGATGGTGAGTTAAAATATGTATAGCCGATTATGAAGGCAATGGTATTTGCAATAACTGAATAAATACCTGATGCAATATAAAGCTGCTTTGCATTGAATTTTTTAAGAAGTGCGTTGATAATAAGCATACCAACTGCTGTACCGATACCTGTGGGAAGACCAAACAAGAGGAATTTACCTGTACCAAGAAGTGCTGCTGCAAGGAAAACACCCATATAGTTTGCAATCCCACGGAAGCTCTTGAGAGTTTCGCTGATAATAATAACCCAAGCGTATTTATTTTTAAGAACATCTGCAATACCAACAAAGGGATTCTTCTTTTCCTCACTATAGGTTATGCGCTCCTTCATAAATCGCATACCCATAAGAGTTATAAATGTACCAACAACGCTGATAAGTGAAGCACCGATGATATATTCAAGATATTCTCTGTTGGGGTTGTCAGGTGATACTGCCTTGATAATTTCATCAATAACAAGAACAACAACCAATGGTGCAGAGTTACCAACTGCACTCGAAATACTACGGAATGAAATTACCTTATCTCGCTCCTTGTTGTTGGGAGTCATAACATAAGAAACAAGATTTATTGCATTACCGAAGCTGCAGCAAGCACCGTGAATCATACCGATTGATATGAGATAAATCATAAGGAGAGTGCCAGCAAGTCCATCGGGAGTATAGAAAAGAAGCATTGTTACAATACCCATAGGAATTGCAACTGCATTAACTATTGGTATAAATTTACCCTTTTTGCCGATTTTTCGATTGTCAATTATAAGCGCGTAAACGAAGCTCATTAAAAAGCCTGCAACACTTAAAAATGCATTGTAAAAAGAAACGGCGTCGTCTTCCATTCTCAACACATTAACGAGATATGCCTGACGATAGGAGCCTACCATACCTGTCATCATAGTGTAAAAGAAGATGGCAGCAAGGTAGAATATCATTTCCTTGTTTTTAATATGATTTTGTTCTAAGGGGTTTTTGATTTTGTTTTCCAACATATCACAACCTTTTCGTATAATACATTAAGTATATCAGTTAATCTGAATTTTGTATATATAACATAATACACAAGAAAATATGCATATATTGTGCACATTCTCTTGTGTATGTTGATTCACTATATTTTACAAAACCTTTTTAGCGATATCAGCTGCTGTTTTAGCATCTTTTGCATAAAAGTCTGCTCCGATTTTTTCTGCGTATTCAGGTGTCAAAACTGCTCCACCCACCATAATTTTACAGTCTGCATTTGCTTCTCGTAATGCTTTAACTGTAGCTTCCATTGCAGGAAGAGTTGTTGTCATAAGAGCAGAAAGACCGACTAATTTAACACCATTTTCTTTCTGGGCTTCAACAACTGCTTCAGCAGGAACATCTCTGCCCAAGTCAATTACATCATATCCGTAATTTTCAAGCACTGTTTTAACAATATTTTTTCCTATATCGTGAACATCGCCTTTAACAGTCGCAAGAATAATTTTCCCCTTGCTTTCTGTCTTGGTGTTGTTCTTTTTCATTGTCTCTTTAATAACATCAAAGCATGCCCCTGCAGCATCTGCTGCTCTCATAAGCTGAGGAAGAAACAGCTTGCCACTTTCAAAGCCTGCACCAACCTTATCAAGAGCAGGAATCAAAACATTGTTTATAAGCTCCTGTGCATCAGTGCTTTCAAGTGCCTTTTCAGTTAATTCTGCACCTTGATTTTTAAGACCCTTTTCGATACATTCGCCAATTGTAAGTTCTTTTTTCTCCTGAACAGAGGGCTTTTCTCCTGCAAAAGCAGAAATATATTGAACAGAATCCTTATCAATAGATTTCAGAACCTTATAAGCTCTCACTGCGCCAATCATTGAGGCAGAATTCGGATTCATAATGGGTAAATCAAGACCATTTTCAAGGGCAAGAGTTACAAAAGCAGTGTTTACAACCTCTCTCTGAGGCAAGCCAAATGAAACATTTGATACGCCCAGGGTGGTTTTTACACCAAATTTCTCTTTAACCTGCTTCATAGCATCCAGGGTAACCTGTGCTGCAGATTGCTTTGCGCTTACTGTCATTGTGAGGCAATCGATAATAATATCTTCTTTGGATATACCCATTTCTGTTGCGCGATTTATAATTTTTTCAGCAATTTCAACTCTTTTTTCTGCAGTTTCGGGAATACCATCCTCATCAAGAGTAAGACCGACAATTGCTGCACCGTATTTTTTAGCAAGAGGCAGAACAGTTGAAAGTGATTTTTCTTCACCGTTAACAGAATTTATAATTGCTTTACCTGTATAAATTCTCAACGCCTTTTCAAGAACCTCGGGAGAGGTGGAGTCAAGCTGTAAGGGAAGACCGATTGAGCCCTGCAAGGAGGTAACAACGCTTTGCATCATTTCCTTTTCGTCAATTTCGCTATGGCCCACATTTACATCAAGAATATCTGCCCCTGCCTCTACCTGAGAAAGACCTTCATTAAGAATATAATCAAGATCATTATTTTCAAGAGCTTCCTTGAATTTCTTTTTACCTGTAGGGTTAATTCTTTCGCCGATAACCCTTGGCTCACAGAGTACAACAGCGCTTGTTGCACCACTGATTACACCCTTTATAATCTGAGCCTTTTCTTTTGCTTCTGTTTTTTCGAGCGCTTTTTTAAGCTCTGCGATATATTCGGGACTTGTGCCACAGCAGCCTCCGAGAATTACTGCGCCTTTTTCATAGAATTTTGCCATAAGAGAAGCAAATTCTTCGGGACACATTGAATATTTTCCGGTTTTTAAATCAGGCAGACCTGCGTTGGGCTTTACGATTACAGGAACAGAAGAATATTTCAGAAATTCTTCTACAACGCCTGACAATTTGTCAGGACCTAAGGAGCAGTTGAGACCAACGGCATCTGCTCCTGCAGCGATTAAGGTTGTCGCCACACAAGAAGCTGTGCTTCCGTTCATTGTAAGTCCATTTTCATCAAAGGAAAGAGTCACTGTTACAGGAAGCCTTGTGTTTTCCTTTGCAGCTAAAAGAGCGATTCTTGCCTCTCTTAAATCAGTAAAGGTTTCAAGGCAGATTAAATCTGCTCCTGCTTTTTCGCCACATATTACAACCTCTTTATAGCATTCATATGCTCTATCAAAGGTCAGATTTCCTGAGGGTGCAAGGAGCTTTCCTGTTGTACTAACATCCAGTGCAACAAGCGTATCTGTTCCCCTTGCTGCTTCTTTTGCAAGAAGAATTGCTTTATTTACACATTCAGAAACAGAATGCTCTGAGCTTTCCAATTTAAAAGCATTTGCGCCAAATGTATCTGCAAAAATGATATTACTTCCTGCATCAATATAGGATTTGTGTATCTGTTTTACCCATTCAGGATGGTCAAAAACTGCATTTGCAGTATCCTCCTCAGGCAAAAGACCTCTTTTTATAAGCTCTGTACCAAAGCCACCATCAAGAAGGATGTATTTTTTCTGAAGCAACTTTTCAAATGTCATAAAATCACTCTCTACTAAAAACACCGCGAAAAACTCCGCGGTGTTCGTTTTTATTTATGATATAATTTTTTACTTTCGTAATGAGGCTCGCAGGTGAGATTTATTCCAAGCTTTCTGAATGTATCTCTGTCAACCTGTGAAAGAATAACAGTTGCATGAGCCTCGCTGCCCTTAAGAGCCTTAAGAGAATCAAATGCTTTTTTTGCATCTGAGCTTTCTACTGCACTCATCGTGAGAGCAATAAGCACCTCATCAGTATGAAGTCTGGGATTGTGATTACCAAGAATACTTGTCTTAAGATCCTGAATAGGCTCAATAATCTTTCTTTCAATAAGAAGTGCGTTGTCATCAATTCCTGCGATAACCTTTAAAGCATTAAGAAGTGCTGCAGAAGCAGATCCCAAAAGGTCACTTGTTTTACCTGTAACAATTGTTCCGTCAGGAAGCTCAATCGCAACTGCAGGTCTGTTACCGGTTGTTTCGCTTTTAAGAAGAGCAGCCTTTACTGTGGGGCGTTCTGTTTCAACAGAAATACCAGCCTGATTCATAAGGCTTTCAAGCTTTGCAATAGCAGCATCATTTTTCTGACCTGTTTTCTTATCACAAAGAGCAGCAAAGTATCTTCTTACAATTTCCTTATAAGATGCTTTTCGGCATACTAAATCATCAGAAATGCAGTAGCCTACCATATTTACGCCCATATCTGTGGGCGATTTATAGGGGCTTACACCTTCAATTTTTTCAAAAATAGCATTAAGAACAGGGAAAACCTCAACATCACGATTATAGTTAACAGTGGTTTTTCCGTATGCTTCGAGGTGATAGGGGTCAATCATATTAACATCGTTAAGATCTGCAGTTGCAGCCTCATAAGCAAGGTTAACAGGATGCTTGAGAGGTAAATTCCATATTGGGAAGGTCTCAAATTTAGCGTAACCTGCCTTGTTGCCTCTTGCATTTTCATGATAAAGCTGTGAAAGACAAGCAGACATTTTTCCACTACCGGGACCGGGAGCTGTAATAACAACAAGAGGACGGGTGGTTTCTATATAATCGTTTTTACCAAAGCCTTCGTCACTTACAATTTTTTTCACATTATAGGGATAGCCCTCAATAGTATAGTGAATAAAAGCTTTAATTCCAAGAGATTCAAGTCTTTCCTTAAACTTGATTGCAGCAGGTTGTCCACTGAACTGATTAATAACAACGCTACCAACAAAAAGTCCTGCGCTTGCAAAGGCATCCATAAGACGCAAAACGTCACTATCGTAAGTAATGCCGTAGTCACCACGGATTTTATTGCTTTCAATGTCACCTGCGGAAATAACAATTACAATTTCTGCGTGGTCTTTGAGATTTAAAAGCATCTGCAATTTACTGTCGGGCTTGAACCCTGGAAGAACACGAGACGCGTGAAAATCGTCAAAAAGCTTACCACCGAATTCAAGATACAGCTTACCTCCGAATTCGTCAATACGCTTCATAATCTGTTCAGACTGCTTTTCGATATACATATCGTTGTCGAAACCGATTTTCTTCTCAAAAACCATAGAAATCACCCTTTCACAAAATATAATTCTATCATTCCACTTTTGTTTTGTCAACGGAAAAACCTACTGATTTATTGACATTAATTTGTATAAGTTGTATTATTTATAATAGAGTATTTTACACTTAAATAATTTTTGAGGAGTATATATATGGAACAGTTTTTTGACAGATTTAAAATTGACTGCTCACCTGTATCACATAGTAGTCATACATTGGTCCGTAATGGTGTAAGACTTACTGTGATTACCCCTTGCCTCTTACGAGTTGAAACACAGAGTCGCAACAAATTTTGCGATGAACCTACCCAGAGTGTATGGTTCAGAGATTTCGCAAAGCCTGAATTCAAAGTAAACGAATCAAGTGGCACTATCGAAATCAAAACAACCAAGGCGAATTTCCTTTATAATCTTAAAACCAAGAAAATGGTTCGCATCAAGCTCCGTGACGGCAGAGTTGTAACCAATTACAAAGCAGGAAACCTTAAGGGCACCTGCCGTACTCTTGATATTACTGCAGGCGTTATCACTCTCGGTGATGGTGTTTGTTCTAAAAATGGTGTTGCAATTCTTGATGACAGCGATACTCTTGTTCTTAAAGAGGATGGAGCAATTCTCCCTCGTAAGCATAAAGAAACAGACGAATATTATTTTGCGTACGGCAACGATTATATCGGAGCAACAACCGACCTTTATAAATTAACCGGTAAGGTTCCGCTTATTCCCCGTTATGCACTTTCTAACTGGTGGAGCCGTTATAAAGCATATACTCAGGAAGAATATCTCAACCTTATGGATCGCTTCAAGGATGAGGAAATTCCTGTCACAGTTGCAACTGTTGATATGGACTGGCACTGGGTTGATATTAAAGAAAAATTTGGTAAAGACAGCCACAAGGTTTTCCTTCATCAGAACCTTATGGAATATGTTTATGATGTATGGTCAGCAGGCTGGACCGGTTACAGCTTCAACACAGACCTTTTCCCCGATCCTGCAGGCTTCCTTAAAAAGCTTAAGGATGACGGCTACAAGGTAACCTTTAACCTTCACCCCTCTCAGGGCGTTCGTTGGTTTGAGGATCAGTATGAAGAAATGTGTCAGGCTATGGGTCAGGACCCATCCAAAAAACAACCTGTTAAATTTGATATTACAGATAAAAAATTCACAGAGCATTATTTCAAGGTGCTTCATCATCCCTATGAAAAAATGGGCGTTGATTTCTGGTGGATTGACTGGCAACAGGGAACAAGAACTGCTGTTCCCGGCCTTGATCCCCTTTGGGCATTAAACCATTATCACTTCTATGATAACGCAAAGAATAACAACAGACCTCTTATTCTTTCCCGTTTCGCAGGCGCAGGCTCACAGCGTTACCCCTTAGGCTTCAGTGGTGATACAACTCAGACATGGTCTGCTCTTGATTTCCAGCCTGGCTTTACAGCAACTGCATCAAACATCGGTTATCCCTGGTGGAGCCACGATATCGGTGGTCACTGTATGGGTAAAAAGGACGACGAGCTTTATATCCGTTGGGTTCAGTTGGGTGTTTTCAGTCCCATTATGCGACTCCACTCAACAAACAACGAATTTGCAGGTAAGGAGCCCTGGAACTACAGTGGTCCTGTTGAAAAAACAGCAAAGGACTATCTTCGTCTGCGCCACAAGCTTCTTCCCTATATCTACACAATGAACTACCGTACTCACACCGAGTGCCGTGCAATATGCGAGCCTATGTATTACGCATATCCCGAAAGAAAGAGCGCTTACGAATGTAAAAACCAGTTCTTCTTTGGTACAGAGCTTATTGTTGCCCCCATTACAGAGCACACCTCAACAGACAACAATATGGCAAGTGTAAATGTATGGATTCCCGAGGGTAGATACACCGATATTTTCACAGGCAGAATTTACTGCGGTAAGCGCTTTGTGAAAATGTATCGTGATATTGAAAACATCCCTGTTCTTGCAAAGGCCGGCGCTATCATTCCTATGAGCGCAAACGACAAAACAAATGACTGTACAAATCCCGTTGATATGGAGCTTCTCATTTACAGAGGCAACAACACCTTCAAGCTTTACGAGGATGACGGCGAATCTCTTTCATATCAGAATGGTGCATTCTGCAAAACACCCTTTACTGTTAAAGAAAATGGTTCTTCTGTTTACTTTACAATTGATAAGGGTGAGGGCGATATCAGTGTAGTTCCCGAAAAAAGAAACTACAAGCTCCGCTTCAAGGATGTTGTAAGTGGTGAAATCACCATTAAGGTCAACGGAAGAAAACGCGCACTCAAAACAGAAAAAGGCAAAACAATCACAATTCTTCTTGAAGGAATCGCTCCCACAGATACTGTTGAAATTGAATTCCTTGATTGCGTATATCTTACAAATATTGATAAGAAACAGGCGCTTACAGAAACAATTGCAAAATATCAGATGGGTAACGACAAAAAAGGTATTCTCTTTACAGAATTCCTTAAAACAGAGAAGCCCTTGCCTCCTATGGCAGACAATTTCTCCGGACCTATTGAAGAAATTCTTGCACTTTACAGAGGTTAATTTATGTCAATTATTGATGTATTAAAGCAAAACGCCACAGATTACGATATAGTAATCAGTGACGATTTAGCAAATAAATTGGAAATTTACGGCAGACTTTTAAAGGAATGGAACGATAAAATAAACCTTACTGCCATTAAAGACGATGAGGGAATCGCAATCAAGCATTTTCTTGATTGCCTTCTTATCAGCAAGGTTGCCGACTTCAAGGACGGAATGAAGGTCATAGATGTAGGCACAGGCGCAGGCTTTCCCGGTCTTGTTATTGCTGCTGCATACCCCAAGGTTAATGTAACACTTCTTGATTCAACAGGCAAAAAGCTTAAGGCTGTTGAAAATATGGCAGAGGAAATGAGCGTCAAAAATGTAAAAATCGTTCATTCAAGAGCAGAGGATGCAGGAAAAAATCCTGAATTCCGTGAGAAATATGACTTTGCAACTGCGAGAGCAGTTGCCGAGCTCAGAGTTCTTCTTGAATACACCCTGCCCTTTGTAAAAAAAGGGGGCTCATTCCTTTCTCTTAAAGCTGCCACTGCAAAAGAGGAAATTGATGGTGCAGGCAACTCTCTGAAGACTCTCGGAGGTAAAATTGATAGCATAAATGACTTCACCCTACCCGGTGGAGACACAAGAGCTATAATAAATGTGAAAAAGATTTCGCAAACTTCGCCAAAATATCCGAGGCCTTCGGCACAAATCGCCAAAAAGCCCTTATAAACCTATCAAAAGAAAGCATTTTCAGTCGAATTACCCCGACCGAAAATGCTTTCTTTTTTCAGCTCTTCGTGCTATAGTGTTGTCAAAGAGAGACGGACAAGGCTTTGTGGATGAATGCATTTAAAGGATGGAACACCAATGATTAAATCTTCAAAAAGCAAAGCAACAAATCAGATACAATTTATTCCTCATGATCTTATAAAACCAAACCCTCAACAACCTCGAGTGCGTTTCGATTACAACGAATTAGAGGGCTTGGCTTGTTCAATTCGTGCTAACGGATTGCTTCAACCAATAAATGTGCGTGTTTTGGAAAATAATGAATTTGAATTGATTTCAGGTGAGCGTCGTCTCAGAGCTGCACGAATGATTGGTATGACTAAAATACCTTGCATCGTGATGAATGCTTCCGACCAGCAATCTGCTCTTTTTGCAATTATTGAAAATGTCCAAAGAGAAAATCTTGATTTCTTTGAGGAAGCAGTTGCAATTGAACGGCTTATGACCGAATACGGTCTTTCTCAGGATGAAATTTCCGAAAAATTAGGTAAGGCTCCATCAACTCTTTCCAACAAGCTTCGCCTTTTAAGACTTCCTGACGAAATAAGAGATAGAATTTCTTATGCAGGACTTTCCGAGCGTCATGCCAGGGCATTATTAACCTTGCCCGACAATAACACAAGAAAAAAGGTTCTTGATATTGTAATCGAAAGACACCTTACAGTTGCAGAAACAGAACGACTTATTCAGGATGTTCATCGCAGAAGGAAGGGCACAAGGAAGCCACAAACCAAAGCGTATAAAGATATGAGAATTTTTCTCAACACATTGAACCACGCAGTTGACAGCATACGAAAAGCAGGAATTGAAGCAGATACTGCAAAAAGCGAAACTGATACCTATTTTGAATATGTAATAAGAATTTCCAAGCCTGAAGAAGCCAATATGGCAGCAGTAACAACTCAGGCAATTTAATTGATATATTCTCCGAAAGGAGTTTATATAGTGGCGAAAGCCACAGCCATATCTTTCTCTTTCACACCCCACATCCACAGCGGAAGCTCACTGTCGCAAGACGGTGAGCTTCTGCTTTATGCTTTTGCGATACATTTACTTCATTCTATAAAAAACTTTTTCTCTCGCCACATTAGGACAGTTTTCGACAAGGTAAATATGTATAATGTAGTTAAAGAGCGAAACACAAGGAAAAACCACAAGATATAGTGCTTTATGTATCGTTCTTAATATAAGAAAAGGAGACGCTGTTTTATGAAAGAACTTAAATTGAAAATACTTGCCATTCTCATCGAATACCATTGGTGGCGCGTTGACTGTTTGCATAAGAAAACCTGCCACGAAACCTGCGTAAGCACGCATTACCGTGAAGACTTTCATAAATTCAGAGCAGAACAGTTGATGGTGCTCTATGAAATGTTTTTAGGTTTGCGCGATAATTGCGGAAATATTGTTGCATAACATCTGTTTCGTCAAATGTTACCACCTCTGTAAAAAACAGAGGTGGTTTTTGTATTGAAGAAGGAGTTGTTTTATGATAAAATAATCCTCGGTGATTTTATGTTAAATTTCAGAATTGACGATTTATCTGTATGGGAAAAGCTGAAGGAAACGGCTGAGCCTATAATTATGTACGGTACCGGTAACGGTGCCGATAAGGTCGTTGATATTTTTGAAAATCTTGGCATCAATCTTTCAGGCATTACTGCAAGCAGTGGCTTTGTAAGAGAGAGATTTTTCAGAGGCTTTCCTGTTAAGCCGTTAGAATATTTTGAAGAGAAATACGATAAATTCACCATTGTTGTTACATTCGGCACATCAATTTCCGATGTTATGAACAATATTTTCTCCTTGGCTGAAAGGCATAGAGTTCTCGTTCCCTGTGTACCTGTTATAGGAACAGAAATATTTAACCGAAGCTTTTTAAACTCTCATATCGAGGAAATAAACCTTGCACATTCACTTTTAGCAGATGCTGCTTCAAGGAAGGTTTTTGAGGGGTATGTAAACTTTCAGTTCGGTGGAAGAATAGAAATCCTAAAAGAAATCGAAACACCTGAAGCTGAGGTGTATGATAGCATTTTAAGCTTCAACCAAAACGAGACCTTTATTGACATTGGAGCATATCGTGGAGACACAGTAGAGGGTTTTGTCAACAGAACAGAAGGTAAATATAAACAAATCGTTGCAGCTGAGCCTGATTTCAAAACATATCAGAAGCTTATTAAAAACTGCGAAAAGCTCGATAATTTTATCAGCTATAACGCTGCAATCACTGACTATGACGGTGAAATCGGCTTTTCATCCCTTGCAGGCAGACAGTCTGCAGTTGGTGGTGATAGTATGATAAAATCCCTTTCATTACCTACTCTTTGCAAGGACTGCGAGCCCACATTTATCAAAATCGATTCCGAGGGCTGCGAGCTTGAAATCCTGAAGGGTGGAGAAGAAATTTTAAAAAAATTCAAGCCTAAAATGAATGTTGCAGCATATCATAAAAGCGAAGATATTTTTAAGCTTCCCATACTCATAAAGGCTATTAATCCTGAGTATAAAATCCACCTGCGTCACCACCCATATATTCCTGCCTGGGACACATTATTTTATTGTGTTTAAGCAGTCTTTTTTACAAAAAAATTTATTTTATAACAATTTTAAAAATATATTGACATTTTACTTAAATATATATATATTTAAAGTGCAAATTAATATTTATACATATTATATGTATTATCTTTTTTGAGCGAAAAACTCACCAATTTGAAGAATTATATAAAATTCTTTGGGTAGGTGATTTTTCTATTCTTAATTTGCAGAAAGGGGCTGCATAATTGTCCAACAACATTATTGATTTGAAAAATATCTCCGTAGCTTTTGACGGAGAAACAATTATTGATAATATGAATTTATATATCCGTGACAAAGAGTTTATCACCTTTTTAGGCCCCTCAGGTTGCGGTAAAACAACTACGCTCAGAATCATTGCAGGCTTTCAGCAGCCCGATTCCGGCGATGTTATTTTTGATGGTAAAATAATAAATGGTGTTCCTCCTCACAAGAGACAATTGAACACCATTTTTCAGCGTTACGCTCTCTTCCCCCATTTGAATGTTTATGAGAATATCGCTTTCGGTCTTCGCCTTAAAAAGACTCCTGAAAAGGAAATCAAAGAGGCAGTTACTGAAATGCTCGCTCTTGTAAACCTTAAAGGCTTTGAGCGTAGAAATATATCTTCTCTTTCAGGTGGTCAGCAGCAGCGAGTTGCAATTGCACGCGCTCTTGTTGTTAAGCCTCGCGTTCTTCTCCTTGACGAGCCTTTAGGTGCTCTTGACCTTAAGCTTCGTAAAGATATGCAGGTAGAGCTTAAAAATATTCAGAAGCGTTTGGGTATCACTTTTATTTATGTTACTCACGATCAGGAAGAAGCCCTTTCAATGTCTGATACAATCGTTGTTATGGACTCGGGCGTTATTCAGCAAATCGGTACTCCTACTGACATTTACAACGAGCCTAAAAACGCTTTCGTTGCAGATTTCATCGGTGAGAGTAATATCATCGAGGGTGTTATGCGTGCTGACTTCTGGGTTGAAATGGCAGGTCATAAATTCAAATGTCTTGATAAGGGCTTCGGCGTTGACGAAGAGGTTGATGTTGTTGTCCGTCCCGAGGATGTTGATGTTGTTCCTGTTGACGAGGCTATGATTTCAGGTGTTGTTACTTCAACAACCTTCAAAGGCGATTATTATGAAATCATCGTTGAAATCAAGGGCTTCAAATGGATGATTGAATCAACTCATAATCAGACTGTTGGCTCAACTATCGGTCTTAACATCATCCCTGACGCTATTCACATTATGAAAAAATCCAAGTACTCCGGTCTTTACGGCGACTATAGCTCATTCAGCGAAGAGTTTGATGAGCTTTCTGACGCTACTTACGAGGAAGAGGAAGAATAATCCTTAACCCCCATATTTTTTGAAAGGAGTGCTTGTAATGAAGAAAAAATCTTCTCTTATGACACATATAGCAGGTTCTCCCTACATTGTCTGGGCGGTTCTCTTTATCATCGTTCCTCTTTGTATGGTTGCCTACTATGCTTTTACCGATAAAAACGGTAATTTCACTTTTGATAATATGCTCAGTATCGGCAAATACACCGATACAATAGTTCTCTCCATATGGTTAGGTCTTCTGGCTACTGTCATAAGCCTTGTTGTTGCATACCCACTCGCAATGATCATGGCAGCCAAGGGGCCTGAAAAGCAAAGCAGAATGACAATGCTTATTATGCTCCCTATGTGGATGAACTTCCTTTTGAGAACATATTCATGGATGACTATTTTAGAGGACAACGGTCTTCTTACAACAGGACTTAACTTTATTGTTGAAGGCATAAACAATTTTGCAGGATTAAGCCTTGAGCCTATCCATCTTATAAATACCCGTGGTGCAGTTGTTCTGGGTATGGTTTACAATTTCCTGCCATATATGATTTTGCCTATTTATACTGTTATGCTCAAGGCAGATCGCTCTCTCGTTGAGGCTGCTCAGGATTTAGGTGGAAACAAGCTTGATGTTTTCAGAAATGTTACTATTCCTTTAAGTGTTCCCGGTATTGTTTCAGGCTTTACCATGGTTTTTGTTCCATCTGTAAGTACTTTCTTTATCTCACAGAAATTAGGTGGTACAGGAACAACTCTTATCGGTGATATTATTGAAACTCAGTTCCAGACGGCAAACAACTTTAATTTAGGTGCATCTCTTTCCTTTGTTCTGATGATACTTATTTTCATTTGTCTTGCAGTTATGAACAAGTTCTCTGATGACGATGGAGGTGTTGTAATATGACAAAGAAAACCTCCTTCGGTGGAAAGCTTTATACAGGACTTGTTTTCCTTTTTCTTTACGCACCTATTGCCGTGCTTATTCTCTTCAGCTTTAACTCAGGGAAAAGCACAGCTGTTTTCGAGGGATTTTCACTCCATTGGTATGAGGAGCTCTTCAAGGACGCTGCTACCCTTACTGCATTCAAAAACTCTTTGATTATTGCAGTTATTTCTTCTATTATTTCAACTGTTATGGGTACTGCAGCTGCAACAGCTATTTTCGGCTATAAAAACAAGCTTGTAAAAAGCAGCATTATGACTGTTACAAACATTCCTATGATGAACCCCGAAATCGTTACAGGTATCGCTATGATGCTTCTTTTCGTTTTCATCGGTGGTATGTTTGGTAAAACAGGCACATTGGGCTTTACAACTCTTACAATTGCCCATGTAACATTTGAGCTTCCTTATGTTATTCTTAATGTTCTTCCCAAATTAAAGCAGACTGACGCTCACCTTTCAGAAGCAGCGCAGGATTTGGGTTGCACACCATTCCAAGCATTTTATAAGGTTGTTCTGCCCGCAATTATGCCCGGTATTATCTCCGGTCTTATGATGGCGTTTACTCTTTCAATTGATGATTTTATCATCAGTTACTTTGTAAGTGGAACAAGCTCACAGACCCTGCCCATCAGAATTTTCTCTATGACAAAGCGTAGGGTTACTCCTGATATGTACGCTCTTTCTACTCTTATCTTCCTTGCAATTCTTGTTCTTTTGGTTGTTTCAAATGTTATTTCTTCAAGAGGAGATAAGAAGAATGCGAAAAAAGGCGGTGCAAAATGATGAAACGCTTTTTTTCAGTAATATTCAGCATAATCATTCTCTGTCTTACTGTTGTTCCTTGCTTTGCTGGAGATAAGAAGGACTATTCCCACCTTGAAGGCACAACCCTTAATGTTTATAACTGGGGTGAATACATCTCCGACGGTGCAGAGGGTACTCTCGATGTTAATAAAGAATTTGAAAAGAGATACGGAATTACCGTTAACTATTCAAACTATGAAAGCAACGAGAATATGTATAACAAGCTTCAATCAGGTGGTGCAAACTACGATGTTATAATCCCCTCGGATTATATGATTGCAAAGCTTATTGAAGAGGATATGCTTGCTGAGCTTGATTTCTCCAACATACCCAATTACAAATATGTTCTCGAAAAATATCGTGGACTTTATTATGACCCCGACAACAAATACTCCGTACCTTATACTGTTGGTATGGTTGGACTTATTTACAACACTAAAATTGTAAAAGAAGCTCCTGATAGCTGGGACGTCCTCTGGGATGAAAAATACGCAGGGGAAATTCTTATGTTCAACAATCCCCGTGATGCCTTCGGTGTTGCTCAATGCTATTTAGGACAGAGCATCAACACAGGTAATCTCAAGGATTGGGACAAGGCAATCGAAGCCTTAAAAGAACAGAACCACCTTGTTTCATCCTATGTTATGGACGAGGTTTTCAACAAAATGGAAAACGGCGAAGCTGCCCTTGCACCTTATTATGCAGGTGATTTCCTTACAATGTATGATATTAACCCCGACCTTGCCTTTGTTTACCCAAAAGAAGGCGTTAACTTCTTCGTGGATGCAATGTGCATTCCCAAAAATGCAGAAAACAAGGAAGCTGCTGAGCTTTATATCAATTTTATGCTTGAGGACGAAATAGCAGTTGCAAACGCTAACTACATTTGCTATGCAACCCCTCATTCCAATGTTCTTGAATCTGACGATTATGATTTAAAGGGTGACCCTGTTCTTTACCCCGATGAAGAACACACACCCAGAACAGAAATGTTCGAAAATCTCGATTACGAAACCCAGAACTATATGAATATGCTCTGGAACGAGCTTAAAATTGAGGGTAACTCAAATCTCGACGCTTATATCGGACTTTCTGTTACCGCAATTCTCATTATAGTTTATGCAGTTTATAAATTCATAAAAAAGAAAAAACGCGAAGCGATGTATTAAAAAAAGATGGATTCAAACGAATCCATCTTTTTACTTTTATTTTGCATTGTAGTATATTGTGCTGCCCTCTTCAACTGAATGAGTGAGCCAAGTGTTACCACCGATAACACAGTTATCACCGATTTTGGTATTGCCACCAAGAATAGTTGCATTGGCATATATAACAACATTATTGCCGATGTCGGGGTGACGCTTGATATTTTTAACGGGTGCGCCGTTTTCATCAAGCTCAAAGCTCTTAGCACCAAGAGTAACGCCCTGATAAATTTTAACATGGTTACCGATTGTTGTAGTTTCACCAATAACAATACCTGTGCCGTGGTCTATGAAGAAATATTCTCCAACAGTTGCACCTGCGTGAATATCTATACCTGTTTTCTCGTGGGCATATTCTGTCATAACTCGGGGAATAAGCGGAACTTTGAGGGTATAAAGCTCATGAGCAAGACGGAAAATTGAAATTGCATAAAACCCTGGGTAACAGATAAGCACTTCTTCATGGCATTTTGCTGCAGGGTCACCCTCATAAATTGCTTCGATATCTTTAATAAGAAGCTGTTTTATTTTCGGGAGACTTTCAATAAAGGCGTTGCAAAGCTCCTCGGGAGTTTCATCCATAGGAGTTCCGTTGAAAGCGTAAGCACCCTTTATCTGCTCAATAAGTCTGTTATAAATATTAAGAAGCAGCTCTGTCTGTGAAAGCACATTTTCGCTTCCCTCACTATGCTTGAAATAGTTTGGGAACAAAAGTGACTGCAAATCTTTTATAACCTTAACAATCTCTTTTCTGTTAGGAATAAGCTCTTTATCTGCATCCTTTTTAAGAAAACATTCGCTATTAATTGCTTCAAGATTTTTAACTGTTCCTGTTATCAATCCTACTGATTCCAAAAATCTTTCCATTTCTTTACCTCATTTATAAAGCGATGTTGAAAGATATCTTTCGCCTGTATCTGTCAACACAACAACTATATTTTTACCCTTATTCTCTGGGCGCTTAGCAAGCTCTATTGCACCAAAAAGCGCTGCACCCGATGAAATTCCAACTGCTACGCCCTCCTTTTGTGCCATTTTACGAGCATAGGAAAATGCGTCCTCATTAGAAACATCTATTATTTCGTCATAAATCTCTTTATCAAGATTTTCGGGCACAAAGTTTGCACCGATACCCTGAATAGCATGAGCGCCTGCAACGCCCTTTGTCAACAATGGTGAATTCAAGGGCTCAACACCAACAACCTTTATATCAGGGTTTTGCTCTTTAAAATATTTGCCTGTACCTGAAAGAGTTCCACCTGTGCCGATTCCTGCAACAAGGATATTAACTTGCCCATCAGTATCATTCCATATTTCAGGACCTGTTGTTTTATAGTGCGCTTCTGGATTCTGAGGATTATCAAACTGAGAGGGAATAAAAGAATTCTCATAATTCTCTGAAAGTCTTTTTGCCTCTTCAATTGAGCCCTGCATACCCTTTTTGCCGTCGGTTAAAACAACCTCTGCACCATACGCCTTCATAAGCATAATTCGCTCTTCACTCATAGTATCAGGCATAACGATTATAACCTTATAGCCCTTTGACGCACCTATTGCTGCAAGACCAATACCCGTATTACCACTTGTAGGCTCAATAATTACGCTACCTTCTTTGAGCAGTCCATCTTCTTCAGCCTTTAAAATCATCTGAAGCGCAGGTCTGTCCTTGGCACTGCCTGTAGGATTAAAGCACTCTAATTTTGCAAAAATATTTGCTTGCAGATTTTCTTCTTTTATTATATTGGAAAGCTCCATAAGTGGAGTTTTTCCAACTAATTCATCTATATTTTTATAAATGTTCATAATATCAACATCCTTACAAATCAATAATAGCATAAAGAACGATTGTTTACAAGAGCATTACCCCTTGTAAATTTTCTCAAAGAAGCTTTTACTACTCTTTCCGTAGGGACGATTAAAGCGTCCCAGCTCTTCAAGACTGTCACCCACAGAAATTCTGTTGGTTTCTTCTCTGCAGGTCAATGTGATTTTAAAGCCCTTCTCTCTCACAATTGCCTTCAGGGTGTCATTTTTAATTCCATAGGGGTAGGCAATTATATCTGTTTTTTCTCCTGTTATTCTTTCGTAATCAGCATTGAATTTTTCAATATCATTGTATATCAGCTTTTTATATTCCTCTTCACTTTCCCCATAAATTTTCCCCATACCCCTTCGGGCGCTCAGAGAATGCAGGTTATAGGAATGATAGCCCAATGAAATCAAATCGTTTTTTGCCAACTCCTTTATATCATTTTCATTGAGATAAGCATATCGGTCATCGGTATCGCCGTTTTTGGTATATAGCTCCACAAGAGAGCCTACAAGATTCATATTTGCAGGATATTCATAAGCCTCAAGCAAGGGCAAAACCTTTGTAATAAAGCTCCTTTCTCCATCATCAAAGGTTATGATTATCGGATTATCAGGTAGCTTTTTTCCATTTTTTACATAGTCCTTTAGGCGTTCAAATGATATGGGAGTTATATTGTGACTTTTCATATATTGAAAATCGTCTTCTAAAACAGAAAGAGGAAGCACATAGTCTCCCCATATAGATTTATTTTCACTAATCTGATGGTACATAATTATTGGTATCTCTTGACCCGTTTCAGAAAACACATCAACATAGGGCGATAAGGTGTTCAAAAAAGAACCCAAAAGCATAATCAGACAAAGAAAAAAAGACATAATAGCTATCTGCTTGAATGTGAAAATTCTGAACATATAACCTCTCCCACACGAAAAATTAACCGTTTTCTTAAAATATATGAAAATTTTTTCAAGTTTTTGCAAACAAATGTTTGCTTTTTGCAAAAAGATGTGTTATTATACTCTTAGATAACAGAAAATTTGTTCGGAAAGGTGATATTATGGAACCTATTAACGAAACTCAAAAAAGAATATATGAATTTTTAGTGGAGCGTTCTCAGGACGGTGTTCCTCCGTCAGTAAGAGAAATCGGTGCTGCCGTTGGTCTTAAATCAACATCCTCTGTTCAGGCAAACCTTGATGCCTTGGAAAAAGCAGGCTATATTATGCGTGACCCTCTTCTTAAAAGGTCAATCCGTATTCTTGGTCAGGCTGAAAATGTAACCCATGTTCCTCTTGTTGGTACTGTAACAGCAGGTATGCCCATTCTCGCAGTTGAGCAGATTGAGGGCTACATCCCCTATACAGGCCGAGTTTCTAGAGACAAGCCTCTCTTCGCCTTAAAGGTTCGTGGCGAGAGTATGCTCTGGGCAGGTATTCTCAATGGCGATATTGTTATTGCAGAGAAAACGCCCTATGCCTCCAATGGCGAAATCGTCGTTGCAATGATTGAGGATGAAGCAACTGTTAAGCGCTTCTATAAGGAAAACGGGCATTTCCGTTTGCAGCCCGAAAACGATGAATTCGAGCCCATTATCACAAATGAGGTTATCATTCTCGGTAAGGTAGTTGCTTTAATGAGATATTATTAAAAACAAAAAATTAACTCCTATTGCATTTGCAATAGGAGTTGTTTTTTATATGCGCAAAATATGGTAATCTTATTCGGCGTCTTGAGCTTCCTTTATTACCTCATCCGGAACTGCCTCACCGTGCTTAACAAACATAATGAGTATGATTGCAAGAGCGAACATAATGGGGCTGTAATAGAACAATGACATATATGTTCCTGCAAACATTCTTATGAAGCCGTAAACAATGGGAGATGCAATCTGAGCTGAGAAGGTTGCTGTGTAATAGTAACCGGTAAATGTACCAACCTTTTCAACGCCACCGATTTCAAGAACGAGAGGAAGAGTGTTAACGGTAATGAACATATTAGCTGCACCACCGAGAACAAGAACGGGGTAAATGAGAATCTGAAGAATCTTTGTAACGCTGTCAACTGTTTCTGTTACTGCTGTCAATGCAGTAGCAAAATCAGCCTCGCCGTTAATAAGAATCTCTTTTGCAACAGAGATTACTGCATCGTAAATGCCGTCGCCTGCATTTGCAACAAGATATTTATCGAACTCAGCATACTGACCGTTAATATCTGTGCCTTCGGTCTTGTATGCAACATAGCCTGCCATATTAAGAACCTCATCATCAGCAAGCTCTCTGCCCTCTGCTTCTGCAAGGTCACTGACCTCTGCGTTATAAGCATTAATGTTATCGTCAATTGCGATATATGTGTTATTCACCTTAACATAGTTGTTGATTGTAAGGTTTTTGCTACCGAGCATACCAACGAATACGCCGAAGAAAACAACGAATGCTGCAAGGAATACTGCAAGACCTGCCATAATTGTTTTCTTTCTGCCCACTTTTTTACCCATTTTACCTGCAGGAATAGCTGCAAGACCTGAGCAAACCGCAAAGATAAGCATAACGATTGTTGCTTTTGAGGTAATCATATGAAGGATTTCCTGAGCAAACAATGAGAAGAATGTTGTAATAGCGTTTGCTGCGCAGAAAAGGAAGAAAAGAGTTCCGAGCATAAAGATAAGGCTCTTTCTCTCTGCCTTTGAAAGCTTGATAGCCTTAAGAGCTGCCTTCTGAGCTTTTGCTTCTGCCTTAGCTGCTGCCTTTTTAGCCTTTGCATCAGCATACTGATTAAGCTCACCCTTGAGCTTGATGCTTGTGTCCTCTTCCTTAACGAAGAAGAGAAGAACCAGCATACCGATAATCATAACCACAGAACCAACAATGAAAACATAGGGGAAGGACAGGGTTTCATCAGCTGTGATTTCTGCCTTACTGTGACCTGTGAAAAGTGTGCAAAGAAGGATACCGAGAGTACCTGCAACCATACCGATAGCTGAACCGATACCACCCATAAGATTGATAACTGCGTTACCCTCTGAACGAAGCTCAGGAGGTGTAAGGTCGGGCATAAGTGCAACCACGGGAGCTCTCCACAATGACATTGAGAAAACGAAAAGAATAACCGTTAACATTGTCAAAGGAAGCTGCATAGCACCACTTGTATTAAGAGCAACTATGGGAATAAGTGCAAAAAGAAGTGCAGAAATAGGAGCGCATGTCACAATAAAGGGACGGCGTTTACCTAATTTTGAATGACAGTTATCAGAAAGCTTACCAAATGTGGGCTGGAAAATAACGCCGAAAATGTTATCGAAGGTCATAATGATACCGATAAACAAGGGAACAAGTGTAAATCCACCACCAAGAGAAACTGCATTGCCCTGAGCCTCCGAAAATTCGCCAATCCACGGAACTGCATCAGCAATAGCATTACTCAGCTTTGTAATAAAATCGCTTTCGGAAAGAATTTTATTAAGAATTTTTGTGATGTATGGGTCATAAACTGCCCATGCAATTGATGTTGCAAGAAATCCGAAACCTGTAAGAATGGTTTTCTTATAGTTAAGTTTCATCTGTTTTTCTGCCAACGTTTTCTCCTCCTTTATGATTTCGCTGAAACCATTTTGATACATTATTGATTTTAACACAGATTTATAAAAAAGCCAATATAATAAATAGCCTGTATTATTTTTTGGAACATTCCATAAATAACACAGGCTTTTTTTGTTTATTTTATTGTGAGAAAATTATTGTTGCTTACTGCGATAGCTTTCTGCTTCCCAGTTAACAATAAAATCTGTCAGATCCTGACTCTGATGCCTTGCGCCACCGAAATTTTCTGCATAAACTGCAATCTTCATAGCATCGTTGAAAAGTGCTGCTGCAGTCTCACTTCCCTTGGGAGAATAGTCTATTGCATAAAGCCCACAATCTTTAACAAAGAAAATTTTGGGAAGGAATCCGTTTTTGTTTTTATATTCCTCAACAGAAGATTTAATATCTTCTTTTTTCTCAATATAAACGGGATATGGCTTGCAATAAACAATCTGGTCAGGATTAAAGGGCTCATAGATTTTATTGAAGCTTTCCTTGTCTTTTGCATATTCCAAGGAAATTGCAGATGGCTCATATGTAATAACACTGTCCTCGCCGAAAACATCGCAAAATTCATTGAAGATTTCCTGACATTTATCGCCATCAAATTCTCCCACAGACAAATCTGCTTCCTTTTCTGCAACAGAACGGATTTTGGACATTACAGAAAAGAGCTTCTCACCTAATCCGTCAACAGTATTATCTGCAAGGAAAATACCATGGTTTGCAAGAAGAAGAAAATCTGCATCCTTACCAAAGGTATCCTTATATTCCTTTAACGTATCACAGCATTTTTTTGCAAGAGTATAACCGGGCTTGCAGGGCTCAATCCACAAAACGCTGTCACCAAAAAGCTCTTTCGCTGCCTTTTCGCCATCATTTGAACAAGTTATACCATTAACAAGTGCAGGATGAAGATGCAAAACAAAGGTATGAGGGAAAAGGGAATGAAGCGTTGTTTCAACACTGGGTCTTTTGCTTTCTTGATCAGGCAATTTTGCTGCCATCAGATCTGCAAGAGAAAGAGCCTCTCTCTCCTTGTCATTATCGGGATAGATTTTTGTAAAAATTTCTGCAATTTTACTACGACTCATTTTTACAAAGCCCTCTGCAGTAATATCTGCAAGGCGGGTACCTGAGCCCTTGATATACATTACATCGCCATCCTTTGCAGAGGTGTTTCCACCACCTGCAAGAACAAGCTCCTCGTTACTGCCGTAAAGGTTGGAAAAGCCAACAAGTTCATCTAAAATCATTTTAAAACCCTCTTTTTATATATGGTCAGGGTATCTTTCAACCCAGATTTTTCCGTCCTCAACATGCATCTTTGCAATTCTTGCATTTCTTCTGTCGCCGTTAAGTCCGTCTGCCTCAGTATTTCTTGCATGATAAACAATATAATACTGTCCGTCTTCCTTAATTACACTGTTATGACCTGTACCTTCTTCCCAATCATTACTGCGAAGAAGAGGTGCATAGGTATTATCATCGGGCATTTTCTGGAATTTAACCTTTGTTAAATCCTGCTCGGTTGTTTTTGCTGCTGCATATCCAACAAAATAGGTTTCATCCTCATAGCGACCACCGCTATACATAAGATACTGCCAGTCACCCTCCTGAAACCAATAAGCACCCTCAATTGTGTGCCAATGCTGACCCTCTTTGTATCTGTTACGGCTGAAAATCTCTTCATCAATAGAAGCCATAACAACAGGAACAGCTTCACCTACAGGTGTATATGGATCTGCCATTTTCTGCACTACGATATGAGTACCGATTCTTTCGCCCTCAAAGGTATTGGGAGAATAGAAAAGGAACAATCCCTCTTCGGTTTTTACAATATGGGAGTCAATTGAGAAGGGCATCAAAATATTTTTAGCCTCAGAGAATGGTCCCAAGGGGTTTTCGCTTTCAATAACGTGCATCGCTTGATGATGTCCTCCCTGATCAGGCTCAACATCATAGTATTCAAATGAGAAATAAATATAAAATTTACCCTCGTGATAAATAGCAGATGGTGCCCAAAAGCATTCCTTGCCGGGAATTGTAAAAATTCTTCCTTCGAACTTCCATTCACCTAAAAGGCTATCGCAGGAATGTGCATAAAGTCCATCATCGCCTGTTGTGTAAATATAATATTTATCATTATGCTTAAGAATATAAGGGTCTGCCTGACCGACATAATTCTCTTTATCTATTTTTAAAAGCTGCATTTATCTTCTCTTTCCTTTCGGTGTATTTCTACCGTTACCTCTTCGGGATTGGTTTTTGCCATTTCTGGATGCGTTCTGCTTCTTTGCCTGCTCAACTCTGTCCTTATAAGAAGGCTTGATAAGGCATTTTTTATCGTAGCCGATAAGATCCTCTCTGTGACATTTCTTAAGAGCAATTCTTACTAAATCTGCATTTTTAGGATCAGCACATTGTAAAAGGGCTCTCTGCATACGCTTCTCTTCCGTTGTTTTCGGAACATAAACCTCTTTCATTGTAAAGGGGTCAAGCCCTGTATAAAACATAACTGTTGAAGCTGTACCAGGTGTGGGGTAGAAATCCTGCACCTGCTCGGGATTATAATTCCAACGCTTAATGTATTCAGCCAATTTAACTGCATCAGAAAGAGTACTACCCGGGTGACTTGACATAAGATAGGGCACAAGGTACTGCTCCATACCAAAGCTTTTTGTTAATTCAAAATATCTGTCCTTGAATTTTTCATAAACCTTAAAATCAGGCTTACCCATAAGACGAAGGACATTACCTGAACAATGCTCAGGAGCAACCTTCAGCTGTCCACTTACATGGTCCTTAACAAGCTTTTTGAAAAAGGCGTTGCCAGAAGGAGTTTTATCTGCATTAAGATAATCATATCTGATACCTGAGCGAATAAAAACCTTTTTTATTTTAGGTAATCTTTCAATCTGAGAAAGCAATTCAATATATTCGCTATGGTCTGCCTTAAGATTTTTACAGGGCTCAGGAGCAAGACATTTCTTGTTTGCACAAACGCCATTTTTAAGCTGCTGCTCACAGGCAGGGTGACGGAAGTTTGCAGTAGGTCCACCTACATCATTGATATAGCCCTTGAAATCCTTTCTTTCGGTTAAAAGCTTTGCTTCTTTAACAACGCTTTCAACGCTTCTTGAACGGACGCTTCTTCCCTGATGGAAGGCAAGAGCGCAGAAATTACAACCACCAAAGCATCCTCGGTTATGGGTAAGAGAAAACTGCACCTCTGTTATAGCAGGAACTCCTCCCTGCTTTTCATAAGAGGGATGATAATCTCTCATAAAGGGCAAGTCATAAACGGCATCAAGCTCTTCTCTTTCAAGAGGTGGCATAGGAGGATTCTGTACAAGCATTTTGTCGCCGTAGTACTCAACCAATGCCTTACCATAAGCGCTATCCTGATTTTTGTACTGAATGGAAAATGCTTTCGCATAATATTCCTTATCACTCTTAAGCTTATTAAAATCCCACTCGCCTGAATAATCAAAATGAATTTTATCATCACGATTACCGAGCCATACTGTACCTCTTACATCACGGATTTTGGAAATCGGCACACCCTTATCAAGAAGAGAGGCAATTTTTCTGATTATATTTTCACCCATACCATAGGTAAGAATATCTGCACCTGATGAAACAAGTACACTTTCGATAACCTCGTCCTTCCAATAGTCATAATGAGCAAATCTTCTGAGTGATGCCTCAAGACCACCGATAATAATTGCAGTATCGGGATAAGCCTCTCTTATAAGACGACAGTAAACATCTGTTGCCCTGTCAGGACGAAGACCCATTTTACCACCGGGTGAATAATAGTCGTAATTTCTTTTTCTTTTGGCAACTGTATAATGAGCTACCATTGAATCTATATTACCTGCACTTACAAGGAAGCCTAGACGAGGCTTTCCAAAGCGCTTGAAATCCTCAGAATTATGAAAATCAGGCTGAGCGATAAATGCCACATTAAACCCCTGCTCTTCAAGAACACGGGTGATTATAGCTGCGCCAAAGGAGGGATGGTCCACATAGGCATCGCCACAAACATATACAAAATCAACCTCTGCCCAACCACGTTCCTCAACCTCTTTCGCAGTTATGGGTAAAAAGCTTGTGCCTTTCATAAATTCTTACCTTTCGTTTATTTTTCTGATTATATCAGGAATTTCTTTTACTGTTTCAATCTGTAATTCAGGCTTTTCTATTTCGGTGAAGCTCCAAGTCCCAGTTGTTTTAACCCAAACAGGAACACACCCTGCTTTTCTTGAACCATCAACATCATTCAAGGGATGGTCGCCTATATATAGCATTTCATTTGTTTTAATACCAAGGCTTCTTGCCATCAGCTGAAAAATTCTCACATCAGGCTTTTCATAAGCAGTTTCGCCACTGATTATAATCTCATCAAAGCAATCAGTCATTCCCAGGGACATTAATTTAAAATTCTGCAGCTCGGGGTCACCGTTTGTGATAAGAGCAGTTTTTATTCCCATATTTTTTATTTCTTTTAAAACAGGAATTGCAAAAACATACTTAACTGTTGTTGTTTTAAAGGCTTTTAAAACACATTTAGCATATTCGTCATAGGTGGGAGCAGCCTTAAACATATTTTTATCAACAAGATATTCGTAAATTTTCCTCCAGCCCTTATGAACAAACTGCTTGTCTGCAAATGTGAGCTCCTCTGCAAAAGCATCTGCAGTTATACCATCGGCAACATTAAGCGCTGACACAATTTGTGGTGCTATCTTTTTTATTGTTCCGTAACGGTCAAAAAGTGTATGATCAAGATCAAAAACTGCTGCTTTTATCATGCAGAATCACCCCCAAAAGCCCTAATATCTACATTTTAATTGTAACACATAAAAAAAGCTATTTCAATAAAAAAGAACTGTTCTTTCGAACAGTTCCAACATTTATTTTCCAAGCTCAAGAGTTCTTTCGTAAGCTTTTCTTACAGCATCCATAGCACTTGCTCTAAAAGCACCATTTTCAAGAGCCTTAACGCCCTCAATTGTGCTTCCTGCAGGACTGCAAACTGCATCCTTAAGCTTACCGGGGTGCTCCCCTGTTTTAATAAGCATTTCAGCAGAACCGATAAGCGTCTGTGCTGCATAAAGAAGTGCCTTGTCACGAGGAAGTCCACATTCAACCGCACCGTCTGCAAGTGCTTCGCAGAACATAAATACAAATGCAGGACCACATCCTGAAACACAGCTCGCTGCATCAATTTTTTCTTCCTCAATTTTATCAAGACGACCTGCATATTTCATTGTCTCAACGAAGCCGTCAAGGTCTTCCTTTGAAACAAATTCATTGGAGGTATAAAGAACCATACCCTCTCCGACACTGACAGGCATATTGGGCATTATTCTGATTATAGGGCAGTCAACCTGTGCCATCGCATTAAGAGATGAAAGCGAAACACCTGCTGCCATTGAAACAAGAACAAAATCTGTTGTTCTTTCTTCAATAACAGGAGCTAATTTCTCAAAAAGCCCTTTAAGCATCTGAGGCTTAACACCAAGGAAAATATAATCACAATTAAGAACAATATATTCTGCATCTGCGATATTTACATCTGTTTCATCGGAGAATGCTTTCACCTTCTGAGAATCCGTATCAGACACAAATATATTTTCTGCGCCAACGGATTTAACTGCTGCTCTTGCAAGAGCACCACCCATATTTCCGCAACCAATAAAGCCGATTTTCTTCATTAAAATCATCCCTTTCAGCGAATCTGTCCGTCACCTTTGACAATAAACTTATAAGAGGTTAATTCTTTAAGTCCCATAGGACCTCTTGCGTGAAGCTTTTGAGTTGAAATACCCATTTCACAGCCCAAGCCGAACTCGCCACCATCAGTAAAACGAGTTGAAGCATTTACATAAACTGCAGCACTGTCAACCTCTGCTACAAATTTCTTCGCTCTTGATCTTTTCTCTGTAATAATCGCTTCACTATGTCCTGTGGAATGAAGAGAAATATGCTCAATAGCTTCATCTATATCAGAAACAACCTTAACAGCCAATATATAATCAAGGAATTCTGTATCATAATCCTCAGGCTTTGCAGGTGTACCATCAATAATTTCCAATGCTTTTTCATCAAGACGAAGCTCAACTGGCTGAAGACCCATAGCCTCTCTGTATTCACAAAGTCGACCCTTAAGAAGAGGAAGAATCTGGTCGCAAATACGCTCGTTAATAAGAACAACCTCACAAGCGTTGCAAACAGAGGGTCTGCTTGTTTTTGCGTTTTCAATTATATTAAGAGCTTTTTCATAGTCTGCGCTTACATCTACATAAATATGGCAAATACCTGTACCGGTCTGAATACACGGCACCTTTGCATTTTCAGTAACAGCCTTGATAAGACCTGCACCACCACGAGGAATAAGCAAATCCACATAGCCTACTGCATTCATAAGCTCATTTGCACTCTCTCTTGTTGTGTCCTGAACAAGATTTATAAGGTTTTCCGGAAGACCAACCTCTTTAAGAGCCTTTCTCATTGCATCAACAATTGCATTTGCTGAAAGGAAAGCCTCTTTACCACCACGAAGAACGCATACATTACCACTCTTAAGCGCAAGTGCTGCAGCATCTGAGGTAACATTGGGTCTGCTTTCATAAATTATTGCCACAACGCCCATAGGCACTCTGGTTTTTTCTACTAAAAAGCCCCTCTCTGCAAAATAGCTATCCTCTACAACACCCACAGGGTCTGCGAGCTTTGCCACCTGGCGAATACCGTCAGCCATGCCCTTTATTCTTTCTTCGGAAAGAGCCAATCTGTCAAGCATAACATCGGAAATTGTTCCCTTTGCTTTTTCCATATCTTTAGCATTAGATTCAAGAATTGCATCACAATTTTCTTCTAAAGAGTCTGCCATTTTTAAAAGAGCCTGATTTTTTGTTTCTGTGTCAAGTGAAAAAAGAACTCTTTTTACAGCCTTTGCGTCTTTTAATATATCTAATGTTGATTTCATAAAACACCCTTATTTCTTTGAAATGAATCTTGTTCCAACCTTTTTACCATCCATAATATCATAAAGCAGAGCAGGTGAAGAACCATTTGCAATAACAACATCTGTTCCTCTTGCAACACAATTTTTAGCAGCAGAAAGCTTCGTTGCCATTCCTCCTGTGCCGAGGCTTGTTCCACTCTTTCCACCCAGACTCTCAATTTCAGGCGTAATTTCTGTAATCTCAGAAAGAAGAATTGCATTCTTATCTGTTCTCGGGTCTGCAGTATAAAGTCCATCGATATCAGAAAGTATCACAAGCAAATCTGCATGCATACTGACTGCCACAATTGCACTTAAGGTATCGTTATCACCAACAGAAATCTCGTCGGTATTAACTGTATCATTTTCATTAATAATCGGAAGAACATTAAGCTCAAGAAGTCTGTTCATTGTGTTCTTGATATTGTGATATCTTGTCGGGTCTTCAAGGTCAAGACCTGTAAGAAGAATCTGTGCAACTGTATGATTATATTCAGAAAAGAGCTTATCGTAAGCATACATCAATTCACACTGTCCGACTGCCGCAGCTGCCTGCTTTGTAGGCATATCAGTAGGCTTTTCTTTAAGAGAAAGCTTTCCTATACCCATTCCGATAGCACCTGAAGAAACAAGAATCACCTCATGACCTGCATTTTTAAGGTCAGAAAGAACCTTGCAAAGCTCTTCAATATGGCGAATATTAAGGCAACCCGTACTGTGAGCAAGAGTTGATGTGCCAACTTTAACTACTATTCTCATAATAGCATCTCCATTTTATTAGTTTTCGGTTGATTCTGTTGAATCGCTTGTTCTGCTCTTTAATTTAGCTGCTCTTGAAACTGCAAGGTCCTCCATCATCTGATCTCTTATCTTACCATCAACATTAAAGAAGGAAAGAGAGATTGCCTTACCGATTCGTCCAAAAGCAGGAGCGAGAGTAAATACTGCCCAAATTGCTTTAAGCATGTTGGGGTCTGTCTGAGGAATAACAACTCCGTATGAGTTAATAAGAGGCTCGTACTTGATCGCAGCGATAATGATACCGCTGAGAATTGTTGAAATATTGTTTGTAATAAGAGTGATATAGCCCATAGCAGCACTCATCATACCCTCATTACGAATACCGGTTTTCCACTCAACATAGTCATACAAATCTCCCTGAAGAGCTGTACCACAGAAACGCTGAACAGAGTTCATAGCACCTGCCAAGGTAAGAAGGATTACAATGATAACAAGGTTGATTATGTTGTTATCAGTAGGACTATATCCGATAAAATACATTATAAGGTAAACTATACCACAATAGCCATAAGCTAAAACAGAAAGCTTCTTAACGCCGATTTTCTTTGCCCATTTGTTTGCGAATGGTAAAACGAAATAGCTGGGAAGACCTGTAAAAATACCTGAAATCGCTGCGTTTGAGAGCTTACCGGTACAGTTAAGCCAGAAATAGTTAGCAACGCTCTGACCTGTACCCTTACCCATACCACAGAAATTCTTTGCCATAAGCGCCCACATAGGTCGGCAGGATGCAACCTGCTTAACAGATTTCCATACGCTTGTGCTGTTCATTTCTTCTCGGGATGCAAGCGGCACTCTTTCACGAAGACTGAAGAAGCCAAACACACGGAAAACAACAACAAGAGCTATAAATACAATAGCACCTACAAGATATATGTTTCTTGTTGGTATTGTTCTCGGCAAATAGTCAACAAAGAACGGGAACAGGGATGGCAGCCACACGCCGAAAAGGTCAACATAAGTATCTGCTGCAATAAGCTTGTTTCGTTCATTAACATTTGGTGTCAGGTTGTAAAGAACAGCCTGATAAGCAGGGGTATAGAAGGAATTGGAAATTGAACCGATATATCTTATAACAAGAAAAAGACCCAAAAGAGTTGCCTGAGAAAGTCCATCAGGCAAAATATAGGGCATAAATGCTGAAAAAAGCCAGAAAGGAAGAGTCAGCACAAGATAAGGACGAACTCGACCCCAACGAGTACGGGTTCTGTCAAGAATAGGTCCTGAAATCGCATTGTCGAATGTATCAAGAATACTGCAGAAGGACTGAGCAACGCTCAATGTAATGGGGCTTACATGCTGGAAGGTTGTGGTGTAGAAAAACTCGTTATTACCATTAAAGGTTTCCCAGTTTTTATCACCAATACCTGAAATTATGTATGCTGCCATTTCGCGAGGACCAAGGTACTCCTTTTCCTGCTGTCTTCTCTGTTTTTCAATATCTTCTTCTGTTACCTGGGGTTCAACATATACTTCTTTTGTTTTTTCTGCCAAAGGATTCTCCCCCTTATACTATAAATTCTTCTATCTCTCTTTTAAGCCTTGCAACAGGGAAGCCTACAACATTGTAGTAATCTCCCTTTATGCCTTTAACAAGAAGGCCTGCTTTCCCTTGGATTCCGTACGCACCAGCCTTGTCATAGGGCTCAGAAGAGCTTATATATTCTTCAATTTCATTTACTGTCAAGCTGAAAAACTCAACATCCGTTTTTTCGCTGAAGGTTTTCACTTTACCATTTAAGGAAAGGGTAACACCTGTATATACCTGATGAACCTTTCCACTTAAAAGAGAAATCATTCTGCGAGCATCCTCTTTATCAACAGGCTTACCAAGAATTTTATCATCAACCGCAACAACCGTATCTGCAGAAATGATTAAATTCTCTTTGTCTGTTAATTTTAACGATGCTTCATTTTTTATTTTTGAAAGATATTCAACTGCTTCACGAGCACCGATTCCCTCAGGGAGTGATTCGTCACAATCTGCAGGCAATATCTCAACTCTATCAAAAATTAATTTTATCAATTCCTGTCTTCTTGGAGAAGCAGAAGCAAGAATTACTTTTTTATCAAAATCAATCATTTTTTTACCAATTCAGATACTCGCATATATTTTTAAGGGTGTTAAGTCCCCACTTGCAAGCATTTTTGGCCTCCTCACAGCCCTCAAATTCAAGAGTTATGTAGCCTTCATAGCCTGCATCCTTTAAAATGCTGAGGGTCTGCAAAACAGGAACATTTCCGTGACCTAAAACAGCACCTCTTAAGTAATTGCCACCTCTGGTTTTGAAGAAGCAATCCTGAGGAGCGAGCTCGCTGCCACTTTTAATATGAAAATCCTTTGTATGAACATATGATACAAAGGGGGCAAGTCTTGAAACTGCATTAACAGGATTCTCGTCAGCACAAAGGAAATTACCGATATCAATAAGAGCACCAAAATTCTTATGAGAAACACCTGTTATAATTCTCTCAACTCGGTCGCTGTCCTGACAAAAATAACCATGATTTTCAATCATTGTCTTTATGCCCTTTGCTTCGGCATATTCTGTTACTGCTTTATAGCCCTTAACTATTCTTGGAAGAGCCTGCTCAAAGCCTTTATACTTCTTTTCTTCATCACGGTAGCCTGCAGTTGCATCGTGACGCATACCCTGAACACCTAAAGCCTCAGCAATATCTACCTCACCCTTAAGTCTCTCGATTTCTTTTTCTAAATCACCATCAGAGCCATAAATAAAATCTGCGCCAACAGAATACTGAACAGGAATAACTCCAACCTTTTCACATTCTGCTCTAAGCTCTTTTGCATATTCAAGCTTCGCTTTTCCGTCAGGGGTATGTATTTCAGCAAACTCAATCCCATCAAAGCCTAGCTCTTTAGCAATTGATATCAACTCTTTTTCTGTTGCCTCGCCCTTTGAAATAAGAGAGCTTAAGCTATAACTGCTGACCGCAAATTTCATAATAAAAATCCTTTCCAATATTTTATCATTGTACCCAAGCTGTTTGAGTATTATGATATTAGTACAAAGCCAAAAAGATTTTGGGGGGAAGAAAATGAAAATCGAATCCAACGGCGAAGAAAAAATCACTGTGACATTATCACAATCGGATATGAGTGACCTTGACATTACATACGATGAAATGGATTACTCAAACATCGAAACCCGCCGTGTTATATGGACAATTCTTGATAAAGCACGAAAAGCTCTGGGCAAATCTGTTGATACAGACGGCAAGCTACTTATAGAGGTTGCCCCTGCAGAAGATGGGGGGTGCATTCTTCATTTCACAAACTCGCCTTTTTCAGATTACAAGGGAAAAAAGCGATTAATTATGAAAAAGGAAGCAGAGCCGATTCTTTTTTCTCCTTGGGACGACAATTCTTATATTGATTGTCTGAAAATCATTCCAAGACTAAAGGATTTTATAAAAACCTGTGAGTCTTACAAATATAAAAATAGCTTTTATATAATAATTCGTCCCAAAATTTCTTTTTCAGAAAAAATTATACATACTTTATGCGAATTCGGTAATGCAATTACCAGTACCGAATGGGAAATTTCAAAAATATACGAATACGGACACTCTTTATCTTAAAGAATTTACCGCTTCTTCAATATTTTCTGCACCGAAAATATAGCTTCCTGAAACAAGCACATCTGCGCCTGCTTCAACACATAATTTTGCAGTTTCGGGAACAATTCCACCATCAACCTGAATGAGCAAATCGGGGTTTACCTGATTTGCTTTTTCTCTTATTGCCTTGATTTTGGGAAGCATATCTGCCATAAAGGACTGCCCACCAAAACCGGGTTCAACTGTCATAACAAGAACCATTGCAAGCTTTTCTATGTATGGAAAAACTACTTCGGCAGGAGTTTTAGGCTTTATTACCAATGCAGGCTTAACCCCTGCATTTATTATCTTTTCTAAGGTTTTTTCCACATCGCTTTCGCTTTCAATATGGAAACCGATTAAATCTGCACCTGCAGAAGCAAAGCTCTCAACATAATCATAAGGATTGCTTATCATAAGGTGGCAGTCAAGAAACATATCAGTTGCTTTTCTTATGGATTTCACAACGGGAGGTCCGATTGAAATATTGGGTACGAAATGCCCGTCCATAACATCCACATGGAGCATATCTGCTCCTGCAGCCTTTACCTTTTCTATTTCATTCTTTAAATCTGCATAATCTGCAGAAAGAATGGATGGAGCTACTTTGATTTTGTTTTTAAAATTCATTTTGAAACTCCTTTTTTATAATTTCTGTTGCTTTTTCTCTATCGGCAGAAATTCTTGCACTTAATTCATCAAGAGAATTGAATGCCATTTCACCTCTCAGCTTTTCAACGAGAAAAACCTCGATGATTTGACCATACAAATCACCACTGAAGCCAACAATATTTGTTTCGCTTCTTTTTTCGCTGACACCCTCAATTGTAGGGCGAACGCCGATATTTGTAACTGAAATATATTTTTTGCCGTTTATAAGAGTGAACGAAGCATAAACACCATACTCTGCAACAGCAAAGCTTTCACTGAAAAACTGATTGATTGTGGGAGAGCCCAAGGTTCTGCCACGGGCATCACCATGAACAACCTCAAAATCATAAGAAAAATATCTTCCAAGCATTTTATTTGCTGTTTGGATATCGCCCTTTTGGATGCATTCTCTTATTCTGGTAGAGCTTACAGGTGCACCATCAAAATCAACCTCATCACAAACAGTAAGCTTGATTTCTCTTTCGGCACAAAGCTTTTTTAAAAGGGACACATCGCCTTTTGCACCCTTACCGAAGCGATAATTAAATCCACAGCAAAGAGCCGTTGCATTAAATTTCTCCACGAGGATTTCATCTACAAACTCTTCGGGAGAAAGCCTTGAAATTTCTGAGAAATTAATAAATTCAGGCTTGTAGCCCCATTCATTCAAAATCTCACATCTTTTTGTATCAGTAATGAGCTTATCGGGCATCTTGCCTGAAAGTGTTTTTTGAGGATGCTCGATAAACATCAACGCGATTTTCTCATCATATTCAGTTGTATCGCTTAAAAGCACCTTTTTATGTCCTATATGAAGGCCATCAAAGGTGCCCAGTGCTACAAGCACCCGTCTTTTTTCACACATTATTATAAACTCTTTTCACCAATAAATCTGTTTCGGTAAGCTCACCTAAGCCTAAAAGCTCCCCGTTTCCGTAAACTCGGTAAATTCCGTTTTCCTTTAAATTACGAAGTCTGTCTCTCATAAGGCTTCCACCATTTGAGAATCTTTTCGCCTGATTTTCTGTAACCTGAATTTCGGGGTATTCTAAAAGCAGCTTTTCCAAGGGAATAATCGCTTTTTCAATTTCGCCCTTTTCTTTTAATTCAACTAACTCATTGAGAGTAAAGCATTCTGAAAGCTCAACTCCACAAGCGAAGGTTCGGCAAAGAGATGTCATTGTTGCACCACAGCCTAGCCTTTCACCAATATCATTTATAAGCGTTCTTATATATGTTCCTGCAGAGCATTCACAATAGAGAGAATATTCCCCAGCCACTTCGCTGACAGAAAGCTCAAAAATCTCGCATTTTCGGGGTGTCCTTTCCACTTCTATTCCCTGACGGGCAAGCTCATAAAGACGGACTCCATCCCTTTTTATTGCTGAATACATTGGTGGTAATTGCATTATCTCGCCCTTGAATTCAGCAGTAGCTTTTTCTATTTCCTCAAAGCTGACCTGCTTTTCAAAGGTTTCTGTAACTGTACCCCATATGTCTAGAGTTTCTGTACAAAAGCCTGTTTTAAAGGTTGCCTTGTAGGCTTTTTTATGTGTCGGAAGAAGCTCTATAAAACGGGTTGCACCACCCACAGCTATGGGCAGTACACCTGTTGCATTGGGGTCAAGGGTACCGGTATGGCCACACTTTTTCTCCCCTATTATTCTTCTGACCTTATTTACTGCAAAAAAGGAGGTAATATTCTCACCTTTTTTGAGAGGTATTATTCCTGTCATTAATTCAAACCATCCAAAGCAGTTTTTATAACACTAAGAAGCTGAGCCTTACCCTCCTCGTAAGAGCAAGAGAAGCTTGCGCCTGCAGCACCCTTGTGACCGCCGCCACCTAAATGAGCGCAAATTGCCGAAGCATCCATATCCCCCTCTGTACGAACAGAGATTCCAAAGGTTCCATCTTCTTTTTCTTTAATAATAGCACCCACGAGCACTCCCTCAATCTGACGAGGAAGCGCTGTTATAGGATGACACTCATGTTCACTTGAACCACTTTCTCTGTACATAGCCTGAGTAAGTGTAATAATTGCACATTTACCTTCAAAATGGTATTCAAGAGTTTTTCTTGCAAGCAACTCCAATTCCAAAAAGCTCTTTGTTTTTGTTTCAAACATAAGCTTATTGATTTTTTTGGAATCGATACCCTTCTCCATAAGATCTGCAGCAATTCTGAGAGTCTGAGGAGTTGTATTCTGATATCTGAAGCAGCCTGTATCTGTTGAAATACCTGTATATATACATTCTCTTATATATAAATTAGGCTCAATACCAAGCTCCAATGCCAGCTCGTAAATAATTCCACAAGCAGCTGCTCTGTCTTCAACAAAAACATTTTTTGCGTAATATGTGTTGGAAACATGGTGGTCAATACATAAATCAACCCTTCCACCATATATCGCTGCCATATTGCCTAAAAGCTTTTCATCTGCAACATCCACAGTAATGATATACGGGTCTGCTACATCATCGGCAATATATGAATCGGTCATATAGTAGAAATCCTTCGGTATTTTATCGCTGCATTTCACAACTCGCTTTTTACCCATTATTTTGAGTATTTCAGCAAGTGCAAATGCAGAGCCTAAGGTATCACCATCAGGATGCTCATGAGAAAGAATAACAAATTCGTCATTCTCTCTTATAAGAGCAGCACACTGTTTTAAATCAATTACCATATCTTTCACCTTAATCGGTAAACTCGCTTGAAATTTCTTCAAGCTTTTTAACAATATTCATACCGTACTCAATAGAGTCATCGGCAACGAATTTAATTTCGGGAGTTTTGCGAAGTCCGAGACGCTTACCAACCTCTCGGCGCACAAGACCCGTAGCACCTGTAAGGGCCTTGGTAGCTCCCTTGGCTACCTCGATACCCTCAACAGCACTTACATATACTTTAACATAGGACAAGTCGCTTGCAACATCTGCTCTTGCAACGCTTATAAGATGATCAGAAATTCTGGGGTCTTTAAGCTCTCTTACAATAGCAGCAATTTCGCGCTTAATGTCCTCTGCTGTACGATTTTGTCTATAAGTTCCCATTTTAACTCCTAAATGTTAAAAATAATTACTTAATCTTAAAAATTCAAAACTTACCTTAAATTCAAAGATTTAGGTGCAATATGCCTGAAGAGTTAGATTTTTATTAGTCCTTGTACTCCTCGGTAATATAACCTTCGAGCACGTCGCCCTCTTTAATATCATTGAACTTAACAAGACCTACACCACATTCGTAACCGGTTGCAACCTCTTTAACGTCGTCCTTGAAACGCTTGAGTGAAGAGATTTCATCCTCAAATACAATGATACCGTCACGAACAACACGGATTTTGCAGTTTCTTGTAATTTTACCATCAGTGATATAGCATCCAGCAATTGTACCTGCACTTGAAAGCTTGAATACGCTTCTAACCTCTGCTTTACCCATTTCAACATCGCGATACTTGGGAGCAAGCATACCCTTGATAGCAGCTTCAACCTCTTCAATACAATCGTAGATAACACGATACATTCTCATTTCAACATTGTCACGCTCTGCATTCGCTTCTGCAACAGGGTCGGGACGAACGTTAAAGCCAACAATAAGAGCATTTGATGCATTAGCAAGCATAACGTCAGATTCGTTAACTGCACCAACACCACCGTGAATAACCTTAACACGAACCTCTTCATTAGAAAGCTTTTCAAGACTCTGACGAACTGCTTCAACTGAACCCTGAACGTCAGCTTTAACAATGATGTTGAGGTCTTTAAGTGAGCCTTCGTTGATAGAATCAAAGAGGTTATCAAGAGTAACCTTCTGCATTGAACGGAATGCTTCCTCTTTCTGTGAATTCTTTCTCTGTTCAACAAGCTCTCTTGCAAGTCTTTCATCGCTTACGCAGTCGAAAGCATCACCACCAACGGGAACCTCTGCAAGACCTGTGATTTCAACAGGAACAGATGGACCTGCCTCGTTAACCTTTCTGCCCTTATCGTCTGTCATAACACGAACTCTACCAACAGCGGTTCCTGCAATGAGGATGTCTCCTGCGTTGAGTGTTCCGTTTTGAACAAGAACAGTTGCAACAGGGCCTCTGCCCTTATCAAGCTTTGCTTCGATAACGATACCCTTTGCAAGTCTGTCGGGGTTTGCTTTAAGCTCCTTGACGTCTGCAGTGAGGATTACCATTTCGAGAAGCTCGTCGATACCTGCGTGTGTTTTTGCAGAAACGGGAACAACGATAACG
>JAZQUT010000069.1:0-55765 GCA_045631405.1 Acutalibacteraceae bacterium
GTTCGTGGTGGTACAATTGTTGGTGAGCACGAGGTAATCTTCGCAGGTAATGATGAAATCGTTAAGCTTTCACATAGCGCTCGCTCCAAGGCAATTTTTGCTCAGGGCGCAGTTAATGCTGCAGCCTTCCTTAACGGCAAGAAAAACGGCATTTATAATATGACAGATTTAGTTAATGCATAATTAGACGAAAAAAACTTGCTACTAGATGTAGCAAGTTTTTTTTATTTTATATAAACATTATTTATGAAAGTGCCTTGTTTACTACTGCCTGATAGTCATATTCATCTAAAAATTCATCTCTGTTTACATCGGAGGCAAATTCGCTAATACATGTGTAACTTAAGCTAAAGCTATCATTTGATACCTTTTCAATTTCTGCCACATCAAGAGCATCAACTACTGCGTCACCATTAACATCGCCAAGAACGACAAGAGTCTCGCTCATAGCAACATCTTCGCCGTTCATAATATCAATCCTTGAGCCTGTGCCATAGCAATTTATATTCTCGGTTGAATATGACGGTGTAACTCTGATATCACCATCTACAACAAGAATGTTGTCAAGTGTGTTGATATTATCAAGACTGTCAGTAAATATCAATCCTTCATTGTAGTCAATAAATGTATCAACCGTTCCCCTGATGGTTGCAAAAAGATTTTTAGAAAGACTGCTGAAGATATCAAGCACATTACCATTTTCAGTGCTTGTTGCAACGCAGAAGAAATATTTATATTTATTTTCCTCTTTGCTTTTTTTGAATAATTGTATAGGCTCGATTTCATTTTGTTCTGATAAGGTTTTTCCAATCGGTACTGCATCGCTTCTATCAGGATTATTGCAGGCGTACCACTTATATGAAAGGTCAAAGCCCATAGCCTCAAAGCTGAGTCTTGTATTATACCCCGTAACAACAGATTCAACATTAAATCTTACAGGCTCTGTTGAATTATATTTTTTAAAGCTGAGATTATTGTCGTTACAGAATTGTTCAACAACACTCTCCTCATAGCCACAGATAACCGTTTCAGTTGTAATAGAACAGCTGAACTCTTCAATATCTGATCCAATTACAACATATTCACATTCAGGAATATCTCTTATTACCTCGGCATTTTCAAGAACGAGTGATGTTAAGTTTTCTACACCACCGAATCCACCTTCATCAACAAACTTCAGATTGGGTAATACATATTCCTCAATACCCGGACCATATAAGTTATCAACTCCTACCAAAGCATTTTTACCGATATACTCAACACCCGTAAAACCTAAATAATAAAGCGACATATTAGTGCAACCATAAAAAGCTTCATCACCAATATATTTTATATCAGGTACATTTGTTGTACTATCAAATTTAATTCTATGTAACTCTTTACAGTTTTTAAAGAAGCCCTCTGGTAGCTCAATATCATTAAAGCTTAATGTAATGGTTGATAATTTCACAGCATTTTCAAAAGCGTATTTACCTAATGAAATGTTGCCGGTTTTATTGGATAATGAAATACTTTGGAGAGATTTACAATTAGCAAAAGCATAATCACCAATTTCTTTTATATTAGAGAAAGAAGTTGCATTAAACTTTGTTCCGTAAAAAGCATATTCGCCTATATTTTCCACTCTATTGAAAGACAGTGATTCTAAGCTTGAGTTCATAAAAGCGCGCTCACCAATTGTAACAGCTTCACTACAATAAGCATATTTCAGCTTGGTATTATTTTCAAAATAAGAGTCTGGAATCACCTTTACCTTATTTGCTGAAAAGCTTTCAAGCAACGGCTTATCGCTGACATAGGTTGAACCATCCTCACCGACAATAAGCTCGGTAATTGCACCAAGGCTTATATAGTTAACAGCAGTACAGCCTACAAACACACTCAAGGGAAGCTCCTGCAAGGAAGAAAATTCAATGCGTTCAAGAGATTTGCAATCTGCAAATGAATATTCACCAACTTCGGTTACATTGGAGAATGCAGCTTTGTTTATCCCTGTACCATAAAAGGCATAGTCACCGATTTTTTTAGCAGCTTTAAAGGAAATCTTGGTAAGCTTTGCTTTGTCTCTGAGAAAGCCTGCAGGAATAACAGTAACACTGTCAGCACTGAAGCTTTCAATGTTGTCAATTCCCGGTATATCAAGGCTGTTATTACTGTCAACAGGGAACTCAAGCAAGGAATTGAATGAAACAGTTTTTAAATTCTGCCATCCTTCAAGGGATGCAAAATCAAACTCTGTAACCATATCAGCTTTAAAGGTTTCAATCGCTGTGCAGCCACCAAATGCATTATCACCAATGATTGTAGCACTTTCTGCTTCAATAGTTTTAAGACTGACACAGCCTCTGAATGCACTCTCACCAATGCTTGTAACATTGTTCAAGGAAATTGCAGAGAGCGCTGAACAACCATCAAATGCTTCATCCTCTATTTCAGTGCATTTATTCAATGTAACAGTTTCAAGGAGTGAGCATGACTTGAAGAATTGGGCAGGAATTACCTCAACAGCGCTGATATCAACAGTTTTAAGACTTGTGAACTCATTAAAATCAAAGTCATTCTCGCTTGAATCGGTAATTACTGTAGCACTATGTAAATTCAATTCAGTAATATTAGCCGTACTGTTTTTAAATACACTGAAATCAATTTCATTGATTTTGGGTAAACTGATTTTTTCGAGGCTTCCACAGTTTTCAAAGGCACTCTGCTTCATTGTGGTAAGATTAGAGCTGACAATAGAATTAAGGGCTGTACCCATAAATGCCTCTTTGCCCACTGTCTCGGCATAGGTAAATGTAAAGCTTGTCAGCTCTGAACAATCCTTAAAGGCATAATCGGGAACATTAACAATATGTGCATTAAAATGAGCAATGGACCCGAACATCTCAAGACACCTGAAGTCCTCGGGCAGCACTGTCAGATTATTCATCTGAATTGACCTGATATTTTCTGAGCCTGCAAAAATTGAAAAATCGTCATCACTGCTGAATTTATTCAAGGTAACAGTTTCAAGAGTGGGAATGTCTGCAAAGCAATTTTCTCCGAAGGTATGCGCCTCCTGGAACACAGCCTCGCTTATTGATGTACCCTTAAAGGCATTTGCGCCGATAACATAAACATAGTAAGGGAACACAACTGCTTCAAGCTTTGAGCAGCCTTCAAAAAAGCCCTCGGGTATTTCATCTATACCCATATTGTTATCAAACTGCTTCATTTCAGGGAAGGCCTCGGCAAAGCTACCACCATTAAATTTAAACTCAGTTACTCTCGGAAGAATAAGTGCTTCAAGACCGTCAGCACCCACAAGATCTTGTGTATCAAAGCTTTCAATATATGTAAGCTCAATTGATTTCAGATTATTGCAATTATAAAACGCCATTTCTCCGAGAGAGGTAGGATTATTTGGCAATACAACGCTATCAATTCCTGTTCCAGAAAAGGCATAATCACCAACAGTTGTAACATTTGTAAATGTAAAGGATAACAAACTGCTACAGCCATAAAACGCATAATCACCGATATCGGTAGCCTTAGATAATGTGAGCGTTGCAAGGGCAGAGCAACCGTAAAATGCGTAAGCTCCCACATTAGTGGCTGCTGCGAATTTTGCAGTAGTCAGCAAGGCTTTGCCTTTAAGCATATTCTCGGGAATACTTTTTAATTTATTAAAGTTAACGCTTGTTAATTTAGTACAGTTTTTAAAACAATCATCACCTACAGAGGTAGCAGCAGCGAAGGCTACAGTAGTAAGATTTTGACAGTTTTCAAAGGCATTTGCGCCTATGGTAGTAACACTTGAAAGCGTAAGACTTTTAACAGGTGTTCCGATGAAGGCATAGTTTCCGATGGTCTTAAGCTTTGTTGCAGAAAATGTTGTCATACCCGAGCCTTCAAAAGCGCGCTCTCCGAGAGAAGTTAATTTACTTAAGGTCAGCTTTGTAAGAGCAGAACAGCCATAAAATGCTTTGTTTCCAACTGTTGTAACCTCACTTGCTGATAAGGTTTTTAAACTGCTACAACCACTGAATGCTTCGTCACCGATTTCTGTGCAGGCAACAGCAGAAACAGACACAAGAGCGCTACAATCCTTGAATACACCGTCCTCTATTTTAGTAACATACTGTCCTAAAGTTACATCAGTTATTGCCTCATTACCTGAAAAGGCTGACGAAGAAACCCCGGTAACAAGAGTACCATTTACATAATCAGGAATTGTTACAGCAGTATCAGTGCCTGTATAGCCTACAAGAACGCCGTTTTCATCAAGCACCAAGGTATTTACATCAGTCTTCACCTTTGTATAAGTGGCTGAAGCAGAGCTGCTGTTTTTCAGATTATCACAGTATGCATACGCGCTGAAGGTTTTGGTTTTCTCGATACGAATGGGACCCGTATATTCGTAGTAGGTATTGTCATTCATATCAGATGTTCTGTACATTATTGTAGCTCCGGCAGTAGCGCAGGCTAATTCCACATCTAAATAACCACCGAAATCACAGGTATCATAAGAGAACACAGGAGTAGCACAGGTGGATTTTACATTTATAACATCACCGGGTACAACATAATGTATGCTTGCTGTTGCACCTACCTTGGAATTTGCATATAAGGTATTATAAGCTTCATCAGGTGAATAATAGTCCCCTGTTGCCAACAAATAAGCAACACAGCAGGAAATAAAGGGTGCTGCCATAGAGGTACCCGACATAATCTTGTAGGTGTTATCTACATAGGAGCTTAAAATATCAACACCGGGTGCAGATAAGGTATCATTGAATCTCCAGTTTGAAGTACTTGAACGCTTTTTGTTCACATCAATGTTAACAACACAAATTACTTCATCGAAACAGGCAGGTGTATAGAAGGTTTCGTTAAGATTTGCGTTATCATTACCTGCGGCAGCAACAACGGTAATACCTGCATTATAGGCATTTATAACCGCCTCATGAACAATTTCACTTTCGCCCTTTCTCGTCAGGCTAAGGTTGATTATATCAACCCCGTCCTCAATAGCAGCCTGAATACCAAGATAAAGCTGAGTATCTGTACCCGTTCCGTCATCACCGATAACCTTGTAGGGCTTAATTTTAACATTAGATTTTGTATTTGCTACAATAATACCTGCAACATGGGTTCCGTGACCCCTTTTATCGTAGCAGGATTCATTATATACACTATCAAATCCTGTCGGCTCAACTCGTCCTGCGAGATATTCGTGGTCATTCTGAACACCTGTATCAACAACAGCAATTGTAACCTCTTCAGATCCCATATTTGCCTTTGCGTTAGTGTAACCGAACAAGTCTGACTGATATTGAGAGGAGGTTCCGATAGCAGCCTCATTAACAGTTGGTTCAACTTCTTCAATAGTGGTTTCCTTAAGAATACCATCCTCCTGAACATATTCAACACATTCAAGCGATGAATAATATTCAAGAGCCTCATCGCAGTCCTCGTCATTTCCAAACTGCAGAATATAAAGGTCGTTATAACCACTTACATAATCTATTGAATTAAGAGTATCTATTTTTCTTGATGATTTAACAATCAATCTGTTGGTATCATACAAATCGTCTGTTGTATTTTCGTCATCAGCAGTAGTAAATAAATCAGGCTTTTCTGCAACAGTTTGATCATACTCCCTGATCATTTCTGAAACGTCTGCAGTAAAGCCCTCAAGACCTTTAGGTAATTCTATTTCAAGCGCAGAAGCAGCGCTAAGACTTGTAAAAACAATACTTAAGCTAAGTAATAAAGAAAATAAATTTTTCACATCATCACTCCTGTAATCAATTTTATACTAATCGCTTCATTTGAATATTATAGAAATATGAACATTTTGTTAACAAGTGATGATTTCATAAAACAACAATTTATTTTATGAAATCTTAGCCTTCTGAGACTCTATTTTTACACTTGCAACACACATTTTTTTATAGTATAATTTGTATAATTGTGAGGAATGATGTGGCGTTAATTATTTTCTCCAACTTTATCTCTTGGATGTGATCATTTGAACATTGAGGAAACATTAAAAAAGCAAAAGGAATTTTTTGAAGGTGGGACTACTCTTTCAGTTAAATTCCGTATAAAAATGCTTTTAAAGCTTTATAAGACTATTCAGAAATATGAAAAGGAAATCAACGAGGCTGTCAAAAAGGATTTAGGCAAATGTGAGTTCGACGGCTTTATGTGCGAAACAGGCTTGGTTCTTATGGAGCTGAACTATATGATTCGCTATACTGCCCTTTATGCTAAAAAGCACAGAGTTTATACTCCCATTGGTCAGTGCATCGGCTCTGCATACAAGAAGGCTTCGCCCTATGGTAATGTGCTTATAATGAGCCCTTGGAACTACCCCTTCCTTTTAACAATGACCCCTATTTCTGATGCAATTGCAGCAGGTAACACAATTGTTGTAAAGCCCAGCGCTTATTCCCCTGCTTCAAGTGAGGTTATTAAGAAAATAATTGAGGAATGCTTCCCACCTGAATACATCGCAGTTGTTACCGGTGGCAGAGAGGAAAACAAGGAGCTTCTGAATCAGAAATTCGATATGATTTTCTTCACAGGCAGTCAGGCAGTAGGCAAGGAAATTCTTCACAAGGCTGCCGACACTCTCACGCCCGTTGTTCTTGAGCTTGGTGGCAAAAATCCCTGCATTGTTGATTCAACTGCTAAAATAAAGCTTGCTGCCAAAAGAATTGTATTCGGCAAATTCCTTAACTGTGGTCAGACCTGCGTTGCTCCTGACTATGTAATATGCCACAGCAGTGTTAAGGACGAATTCATAAACGAGGTTAAAAAGCAGATTAAAAAGCAATTCGGCGATAACATTCTCGGGAATGAGGAATGGGGTAAAATCGTCAACGAAAAGCATTTCAACAGAATCTGCGATTTGATTGATGAAAGCAAGGTTGTCTGTGGTGGAGAAAGAGATATAACCACTCTTAAAATCGCACCAACTGTTATGGATAATGTAGCTTGGGATGACAAGATTATGCAGGAGGAAATCTTCGGACCTGTTCTTCCCATTCTCACCTTTGATACATACGAGGAGCTTTACTCCATATTTGCAACCAAGCCCAAGCCCCTTGGCTTATATATATTCTCAGAGGACAAGAAGGCAATTGACCGAACCCTTGAAAAATGCCAGTTCGGTGGTGGCTGTATCAATGACACAATTATGCAGATTGCCCTTAACAGCTTCGGCTTCGGTGGTGTTGGTGAAAGTGGTATGGGCTCATATCACGGCAAGGCAGGCTTTGATGCCTTCTCACATCAGAAGAGCATTCACAAAAAGGTAACCTGGTTTGATTTCCCCGTGAGATATAACCCTCACAACAATAAAGTATTCAATTTCCTGGCTCATTTATATATGAGATGAAATAAGAGGAGTGTTTTTATATGTTAGATAAATTTCTTTCAGGCTGGGGTGGATTTGTTGGTATGTGCGAGCATATCAAAATCTTCATCTACTCCAAAAGAGCCAACAAAATGCAGGAAACCTGCGTTAAAAGGCTTATGAGAAAAAACAAAACAACCGAATACGGTAGGCTCCACAATTTCAAGGATGTTAAATCCATTGAGGACTATCAGAAAATCGTTCCCCTTTCTGTTTATGCTGATTATGACGATTATGTATGGAGAATGGCAAACGGCGAAAAGGGTCTTATTACAAATATGTATGTACGCCGTTTCACAGAAAGCTCAGGCAGTACCGGTAAGCAGAAGCTTGTTCCTCTTTCATACTGGGCTGAATGGGTGTGCCAGTGCTTCAGCTTCTCAGCTCCCGTTGGCTGTGCTGTTAAATGGTTTGCAAAGCAGGGCAAAACTCTCCCTGCACAGAAGGGTCTTCTTACTGCTGAAATCGGATGCAGAAAGGTAAAGGGTGGCACTATCAGCTGTCTTTCCTCAATTCCCCTTCTTAATGTAAGCCCCATTGTTGAAGCATTCACAACATCACCCAGAGAGGTTCTTTTCCCCGAGCCCGGTGTTGATATGGATATGCACTATATGAAGCTGAGATTCGCTCTTCCAAGCAAAAAGGTAAGCTATCTCGGTACAATTTTCATCACAACTCTTGAATCAATGTTCTTCTATATGGAAGAAAACTGGGAAATGCTCTGCGATGATATTGAAAAAGGTATTATCAATGACAGCGTTGTTGTGCCTGACCATATCAGAGAAAAATACAACAAAAAGCTTAAGCCCGACCCCAAGAGAGCAGAGGAATTAAGAAGAGAATTCAGAAAGGGCTTTGACGAATCCCCCATCATTCCTCGTATATGGCCCAATGTTGGTTGGATGTACGGTATGGGTACAGGCTCTCTTAGCTTCTATCAGAAGAAGCTGAGAAGATATCTTGGTGAAGATATTCCTATGCACTATCTCGGCTACACTGCAACAGAAGCATTTATGGCGATTCCCCTTGAATTCAACTCCTTTGAATATGTTATTCTTCCTCAGAACGGCTTCTATGAATTCAGACCCATTGATCAGGAGGATTATGACAACCTTCTTACCATCAAGGACCTTGAGGTTGGCAAGGAATATGAAATCATTCTCACAAATATGAGTGGCTTCTACCGTTACAGAATTCAGGATGTTATTAAGGTTACAGGCTATTATAATCAGTCACCGAAAATCACCTTCTGCTATCGTCTTAATCAGATTGCAAACATCAGTGGTGAAAAGGTTAGCTCAATGGCATTTGACGAGATTGTTGCAAATATGTCTGAGACCTCAGGCGACTTATACATAGGCTACAGCATTTATGCCGACAGAAGCACCTCCCCTGGTCATTACAAGCTTTTCATTGAGCTTGCAGAGGACATCAGCGACGAGAAAAAAGCAACCTACAACGCACTCTTTGAAGAAAAGCTTTGTCAGGGTAATGTTTCAGTTGAGCCCCTTATCAAGAGTGGCGCATTAGGTCACCCCGAGGTTTGCTTCCTTAAAAAAGGCACCTATGACGACTACCGTGAGGTATTGAGAAAGCGTGGAGCAAATCTTAATCAGGTTAAGCCCATCAAGGTTATTGATACTGACGAGAAGAGAGATTTCTTCTTCGACCATATTGAAAAGAATTAAGGACGAATTATGAAATTAAGCTACGAAGCAGAAGCCCTTTCCCTAAAAAGAAAAGGACTTACTGATGAAAAGGTCATAAGCGATTTAATAACATTCAAGCACAAGAATCCTCATTTACTTAAGAAGACTCTTCCCTGCGAGATGTATGACAAAATCAACCTTATGTGCCGTAAATATATGGACAGACTTGCTCGCTTTGAGGTTGACTATGATTTTATAGTTGACGAGGAAGCCTTTAAAAATGTTGCAGTCTGTGCCCTTGAAAGCGCACCATTTTTACATTCTCAGGTAATCAGAAATCCCATAGCACCATATTGGCGCGTTGCAGATTATAATGTAAATGAGTTCGTTTTCGCCAAAGAGGTCGAGGACTTGGAGAAGGCTAAAAAGGAGTTCTTTTCAAGGCAGATTCCTCTGAAAAGCAATATTCAGTTCAATATCGGTCTTTTCTACCATCAGGGTAAGACCTACATACTTTTTATATGGAATCATATGTGTATGGATGGTGGTGGCTTTAAGGCGTTCTGGAGCGATTTTTGCAGAGCCTACTCCGATTACGTCCTGAACGGTAACTCCCCTCTTTGCTTCTCTGTGGGCTCAAGAAGCTACACTGAGGTGTATAAGGATATGCCGAAGGATTTCCAGAAGAAAGCAAAGAAGCAAATCGCCAACATTTCCCCTGGCGACAAGCATCGCTTCCCCTTTGAAAACAACAATATCGAGAAGGATGTTGTTATCGTTTCAAGAAGAGTTGAAAAGGAGTTTTTCGACAAGGCTGTTGCTTATACAAAGGCTCAGGGTGGCACAGTAAATGACCTGATTGTCGCTTCATACATTGATGCACTCAAAAAGGTTGCAGGCTTCAATAATGATGAAGGCATCAGCATTTCCTGTGCAACTGATTTAAGGCGACATATTAAAGACCTTTCAACCATTGGCTATACTAATCATGTTTCCTTCAGCCATTGTGCAGTTGAAAGAATGGGTAATGATTTAAAGGATACACTTTCAATTGTTATTAAGAAAACAAAAGAACTTAAATCAGATGAATTTATGGGGCTTCACGGCATCCCACTCCTTAACTTTGCTTATAAAACAATGGTTTATGCGCAAGCAGAGCCAATTGTAAACCTCTTTTACCGTAACCCCACACTTTCTGTTAGTAATGTTGGTAAGATTGATACTGTTGCCTTCTCTCTTGCAGAAAACAAGCCCTTCTCAGCATTTGTTGCAGGTGCTGCCAAAAACAAGCCCTGTGCAGTTATGACTGCTCTCAGCATCAACGGCGACCTGAGCGCTTCAATCTGTCTGAGAGGTAATAAAAAGGATGAAGAAATACTTCAAAGCTTCTTCACCGAATTTGAAAACAATATTAAATCATTCTAAAAATTTAATCCCCACAAGCTCAATGCGAGCTTATGGGGATTTTTTATTTATCAATCATTTGTTAATGCCTTGATATATTTCTTGAAGAACACTACGCCGTCCTTAAGAGAATCAAGAGGTATCCTTTCATTTGTGCCGTGGCAAGTAAGAAGAAGACCTGTATCCATAAGGAATGGAGAATAACGGTAAATGTTATCGCAAACATCCTCATAGTTTCGGGCATCTGTTCCACCCATAACAAGATAAGGAGCAACAATTGCCTTGGGATCCATTTCCTTGCAGATGTCTCTGATAGCATTAAACGCTCTTGAGTCAGTGGGAGAAATCTTTGAGGGATTCTTACCACTAACCATTCTGACCTCAGCCTTGGGTCCTGCAATTTTTCTGATGTGGTTTTCAACATCCTGAATTGTCTGACCGGGCATAATACGGAAATTCACATTAACTGTAGCCTTCTGAGGAAGAACATTAGGTGCAGGGCTACCATTTGCCATAGTAACTGCAGTTGTTGTTCTCATCATAGATGCAACAGGAGGAATTTCAGAGCAAATCTTTGTAACAAGAGGCTTGAGTACAGGAAGGTTACTCATAACACATCTTACGGGATAGCTTGTGTTTTTGCCGATTTCATTGAAGAGAGAGTAAAGCTGAGGAGTAAGCTCTGCCTTAAACTGATTATTTTCCAATTTACAAACAATTCTTGAAAGCTCACCTAAAGCGCTGTGCTTGGGAGGTTGAGATGAATGTCCACCCTTTGCATTAACAGAAATTTCAAAGTCAACGTGACCCTTTTCTGCAATACCAACGCCTGCAAGGTGGCCATCAATAACCTTATCAACCTTAACCTGAAGAATTGCTCCACCCTCGTCAAGAACGCTATCAAGCTTGATTCCACGCTCCTTGAACCAACGCATCATACAGTCAGCGCCACAGATTTCACCCTCAGCCATAACCTCTTCGTTATGACCAAAACAGATATAAACATCTCTTTCAGGAGTGTAGCCCTCTTCAAGAAGAGTCTCAACTGCTTCACAAACACCGATAAGGTGATTTTTCATATCAATTGCGCCTCTGCCCCAAAGGAAGCCCTCAGCTACCTCACCACTGTATGCAGGGTATTTCCAGTCATCCTCTGTACCGGGAGTAACAGGCACAACATCCTGATGTGAAAGAAGAGCAATAGGCTCCTTTTCGGGATGCTCACTCTTCCAATGATATAAAAGGCTACGGGTTGAAACAATCTCCTTGGAAAGCTTTTCATGCATAAGAGGATAAGCCTTTTCGAGCATTGCATGAAACTCATCAAAGGGAGCCCAGTCAACAAGGGTTTCGTCCCTGTTTGCAATTGTGGGGATTTTAATAGCATCAGAAAGATTCTTTATAAATCTCTCAACATCAACCTTTTCTTCCTCACTGATATTACTGTTATCCACAGGCTTTGCTTTATAGGTTGTTGCAGCGCGAACCATACTAACGCCAACACCTGCAAGTGCAGCAACACCTAAGCCTGTTTTAATAATCTTAGATTTTTTCATAATAATCACCTATAAATTAAATCAAAATTCAAATAATGATATCTGATCGCTATCGGGTAATTCACCGAAGGCGCCACAAGCCTTAAGGACTGCAACGGTTGATCTGCCTGCGCCTGAACGAACCTCAAAATCCTCAATTGAAGAGAATGCAGGTCCACCGTCATCCTTAGCCTTGGCAAGCTGCTCAGCAGCAGCGTCACCAACACCTGCAAGCGCAGAGAAGGGCATTCTGATTTTACCATCCTCAGGCTCATAGGAATGAGCAGTTGATTTATAGATATCGATAGGCAGGAACTCAATTCCACGAACCATAGCCTCGTAAACAATCATCATAATTGTTTCCTTGTCCTTTTCGGCATTTGAGGCTTCCTTACCTTTATTTCTTATCATCTGAAGAAGTGTTTTAACTGCTTCCTTGCCCTTTGACATTGACTCTGCATCAACATCACCACCACGCACTGTAAGATAAGCGCAGTAATATTCAAGTGGCTTATAAACCTTGAACCATGCAAGACGAAGAGAGGCAATAATATATGCAGCTGCGTGAGCCTTGGGGAACATGTACTGAATCTTACGACAAGAGTCAATGTACCATTCGGGAACATCGTGGTCCCTCATCATCTGCTCCTGCTCGGGCTTAAGCTGCTTGTTCTTCTTACGAACGTCCTCCATAATATCAAAGGCCTGCTTAGGCTCAAGACCCTTATGAAGAAGGTAAACCATAATACTGTCACGAGTACCGATAACCTCGGAAATGGTACAGATGCCGTCACGGATAAGATCCTGCGCATTACCAAGCCACACGGCAGTACCGTGGGAAAGACCTGCAATCTGAATAAGGTCAGCAAAGGTCTGAGGCTTAGCTTCAAGAAGCATTCCCTTGGTGAAATCAGTACCCATTTCAGGAATGGAAAGTGTACCTGTGGGCCAACCTAACTCCTCTGCAGTAACACCAAGAGGCTCAGGTGAGGTGCAAAGCTCATAAAGCTTTCTGTCACTGATATCAATATCAAGAACATCAATACCTGTAAGGTCTGTTAAATGCTTATAAATTGTGGGAACATCATGGCCCAGCTCGTCAAGCTTCAACAATGTATCGTGCATAGAGTTAAAGTCAAAGTGAGTTGTGATAATGTCCTTTGTAGCATCGTCTGCAGGTCTCTGAACGGGTGTAAAGTCCTCAACCTCATAGGTATTGGGAACAACAACCATACCACCGGGGTGCTGACCCGTTGTTCTCTTAACACCGGTACAACCGAGAGTAAGTCGGTCAATTTCAGCCTTTGTAACATTAAGGCCTCGCTCTTCAACATATTTCTTAACAAAGCCGTAAGCAGTTTTTTCAGCAACACCTGAAATAGTACCTGCCTTGAAAACATATGCCTTACCGAAGAGCTCCTCTGTATATCTGTGAGACTGGCTCTGATATTCGCCTGCAAAGTTAAGGTCAATATCGGGAGATTTATCGCCAAAGAAACCAAGGAAGGTTTCAAAGGGGATTTCGTGACCGTCACGGAACAAGGGTGTGCCACATTCGGGACAATTCTTAACCGGAAGGTCAAAGCCTGAGCCTACCTCATTATGAAGGAAGAACTCGGAGTATTTACAATTTGTGCAACGGTAGTGAGGCTGTAATGGGTTAACCTCAGAAATACCTGCCATAATAGCAACAAAGGATGAACCAACTGAGCCTCGGGAGCCAACATAATAACCACATTCCTCTGAATGCTTAACAAGAAGACGGGCGATCATATAAAGACCGGCGAATCCGTTTTCTATAATGGACTTAAGCTCCTTTTCAAGTCGGTCTGCAACAACCTTGGGAACAGGGTCGCCATACCATTCCTTCGCTCTGTCCCAACAATGCTTTGTCAGGTCCTCCTCAGCACCTGGAATAACCGGGTTGAAGGTACCGTCGGGAATGGGAAGAATACCGGGCTCAATCATATCTGCAATATAGTTAGTGTTGGTAATAACAACCTCTCTTGCAGTTTCCTCGCCTAAGTATGCGAAATCCTCAAGCATTTCTGTTGTTGTTTTAAAATACAAGGGAGCCTGATTATCTGCATCAGAGAAGCCCTGTCCTGCCTGAAGAATCGCTCTGTACTTAGCATCGTTCTTTTCAAGGAAATGAACGTCGCCTGTGGCAACAGTCTTTTTGCCAAGCTCATCACCGAGATTTATAATCATACGGTTGATGTTTTCAATGTCGGCATAGGAGTTAATAGCCTCATAATCGCCCTCATTCTTTGTTATCATAAACTCATTGTTGCCTGTGGGCTGAATTTCAAGATAATCATAGAAGGAAGCAATCTCGAGAAGCTTTTCCTTGCTTTCCCCTGCTAAAATTGCACGGTAAAGCTCACCTGCCTCGCAGGCACTACCGATAATGAGACCCTCTCGCCTTTCTTCAATAAGGCTCTTGGGCATACGAGGTCTTTTATGGAAATATTTAATATTGGAGTCAGAAATAAGCTTATAAAGATTCTTAAGACCGACCTTGTTTTTAACAAGAAGAATACAGTGATAGCTCTTATCTGCCTTGATTTCCTCGTCAGTCTTCTTAGAGCCGTCAGCGTTATAATCATTTACAAGGTAGCATTCACAGCCGTAAATGATTTTGAAATCGCTTCCTCTTGCAGTATTACAAGCCTCGGGGAATGCCTGAACACAGCCGTGGTCAGTAATGGCAATTGCCTTGTGTCCCCATTTCATAGCTCTTTTAACAATGGATTTTGCGCTACTCATAGCGTCCATCGCAGACATATTGGTATGAAGATGAAGTTCAACTCGCTTCTCCTCAGCCTCGTCAACAAAATCAACCTTCTGAATTGTTGCAACGCAGTTAGGCTTGATAACAAAATCCTTTTTGTAATCGTCATAGCCTAAAACACCACGGACAAGGACAGTAACACCGTCCTTTAACTGACCGTCAAGGTATTCAAGCTGTTCCTTGGTGTCAAAGAATTTACAACCGAAGGAGCCTGTATTATCAGTTATATTAAACTCGATAATATAGCGCTTTCCGTCCTTGGTTTCTCTTTTTTCATATTTGAAGATATCGCCCCAGACGAAAACCTGTCCGTCCTCATAGCCAACCTCGGACATAGGCTTGGGCTTCTGATATCTGAAATTACCGATAATAGTCTTAACGGTATTAAAATCAAGAGGAACATCAGGAAAATTTTCATACTGTGCCTGAGGACGAAGGGTCATATTAGATGAGTCAATTTCCTTCTGTTTTCTCAGAAACTCCTCTTCATTGGAGTCCTGACCAATAAATTCAACAGTAATATCACGATTAAAATGGGATTTTATGTATTCCTCAAGGAATTTATCTGCTCCTGCATTCACACAGATATCTCTGCCACTTTTAAGGAAGTTAACAGTAAAGGTGTCACCTGTAAAGCTTGTATCAATGCTTTCAAGGAAACCGTTGGTCTGAGGCACGTTAACTCTCATAACCTTTAAAAGCATGGGGAAGCAGCTCTCTGTCAACGCCTCGGGTGGCAAAACATATTCAAATTCAACTATTTTAAATTTCAAAGCAGTCTTGATTTCATTAGCGACTGCCTTAAGACACATAATGTTCTGGAAGGCATCAACATGGAGAAGCGCCTTCATAGACATTGCGTCCTTATTTATCTCTAAACCGGTGAAGCTTGTATTGCTGAGCATCTCACGATACTTTTCCGTAGCAATATACTCACCGAATATATCTACAAAACTATTCATCATATTTTATCAATTTCCTCAAGTAATTCCTTGAGTACATTTTCTTCTGAAACCTTTCTGAGTATTTCGCCTTTTTTGAAGAGAACGGCGCATCCGTCTCCTCCTGCTATGCCGATGTCGGCCTCCTTAGCCTCACCGGGTCCGTTAACAACGCAACCCATAACGGCAATTTTAATAGGCTTTTTAATATTCTTCACCGCATCCTCAACCTGATTAGCAAGTGAAACAAGGTCAATTTTTGTTCGTCCACAGGTGGGACAAGCAACTATCTGTGGTGTTTCTACTCGTACATTTACTGCCTTGAGAATATCCTTGGCAGCATAAATTTCTTTTACGGGGTCATCAGTTATGGAAACTCTTATTGTATCACCGATCCCCTTAAGAAGAAGTGAGCCGATACCGATAGAGGATTTTATAAGAGATCTTCGCTCTGTACCTGCCTCGGTAACACCAAGGTGCAAGGGGTAATCACATCTATCAGCAACAAGTGAATATGCCTCAACCATATTACCAACATCAGAGGATTTAATAGAAATTACTGTGTTATAGAAATCGCAGTCCTCCAAAAGCTTAACATGGCGAAATGCACTTTCAACCATAGCCTCAGGAGTTGCACCACCAAATTTCTCTAACAAATCCTTTTCAACTGAGCCTGAGTTAACACCAATTCTTATAGGCACATTCTTAAGCTGACAAGCATCTGCTACTGCAGCAACTCTGTCTGCAGAGCCGATATTACCGGGGTTGATTCTGATTTTATCAACACCTGCATTGAGTGATTCAAGAGCAAGCTTATAGTCAAAGTGAATATCGGCAACAAGAGGAATATTGCTATGCTCCTTCAATCTGCCGAGAACTCTGACTGCTTCCATATCAGGCACTGCCATACGGACAATTTCACAGCCTGCCTTTTCAAGAGCCTTTAACTGCTTCAGATTACCCTCAAAATCACTTGCAAGAGCATTAAGCATTGACTGAATAGCAACGGGAGCATCCCCACCGATTTTAATATTGCCCACATTAACTTGTCTTGAAACTCGTCTAATCATAAATAATCACTCACTAAAATTGTTTTATAACATCATTTACTGAAACAATTGCCATAAATATAAGCAAAAGCACAAGTCCTACTGTATGAACTATACCCTCTTTTTTTGCAGGTATGGGCTTTCTTCTTATCATTTCAATAAGAATAAAGAACAATCTGCCACCATCAAGTGCAGGTAAGGGAAGAAGGTTAAACATACCTACATTTATTGTAATCATTGAAAGGAAATTAAGCGCAGTAAGAATTTTATCTTTAAATTCTGTAGGCTGTGCTGTGGATTCTGCAATAGCAGAAATTGTACCGATAGGACCTGAAACATCCTTCATTCCGTATTTACCGGTAACCATATCAACAAGGCTGAGTCTTACCATCTGCACAATGGATGCAGAGTCGAGCACTGCGTTTTTAATAACATTCAGAGGGTTGGGCTCCTCGCCTACAATATAGAAATCCTGTTGAACATACATTCTGCCCTCATATTCAAACTGCTTGAATTCAACATCCTTAACAAGCACCTTCTCACCATCACGGATGACGGTGATATCAAGCTTGTTGTCGGTGTCACGAACCATATTAAAGGAAACACCCTGCGAGGAATACACATGGGTGTTATTGATTTTTATAATTTCATCCCCTGGCTTAAGACCACTTTTGTCACTTACAGAATTTTCCATAAAGCTATGAATCTCACGAGTACCAACAAGGTCACCACAGGAAAGGCAGATACCAACAACCACAACGCCTAAAATAAGGTTAAGGATTGCACCTGCAGCAACAATGATAAGCCTCTGCCATGCAGGCTTGTTATTAAAGGCTCTCGGGTTGTCACTATCGCTATCCTCGCCCTCCATGCTTACAAATCCACCAATGGGGAAAAGGCGCAAGGCGTAGGTAGTTTCGCCTTTTTTCTTTTTAATTAGCTTGGGACCCATACCAAGTGAAAACTCATTGACCTGAACATCAAAAAGCTTTGCAAATGAAAAGTGACCGAATTCGTGAATGGCAATAATTACACCAAAAAGGAATATTGCAAGTAAAAATGGCCACACACTACTCCAGAGTGCGCCAAAATCAAAATTTTCTATGGTTAACACCTCTTAAAATAAATAAACTGAATTAAAGCTTTGCTAATTCTCTTACCTTTTCTCTCATTAAAGCATCTGTATCAAGAACATCCTGCAAGGTGAAATCCTGCTTTTTAAGAGTATGCTCTGAAGCGAGAGAAATAAGCTCAGGAATTGCATTAAATGATATTTTACCCTGTCTGAAAAGAAGGTTAGCTTCTTCGTTTGCGCAATTTACTGCTGCAGGATAAAGCCCACCCTTAGTAATTGCATCGCGACAGATATTCATACAGGGGAAGTTTTCGTAATCAGGCTTATAGAAGGAAAGATTTCCAACCTCCCATAGGTCGAGCTGCTTCTCGGGAGAAGCATATCTTTCGGGATAGGTTATTGCAAACTGAATAGGTAATCTCATATCAGGATGACCTAACTGAGCAATAACAGAATTATCGTCATATTCAATAAGAGAATGGACAATGCTTTCTCTATGAACAACAATGTCAATCATATCGGGGCTTACATCAAAAAGCCATACTGCCTCAATAAGCTCAAGTCCCTTATTAAACATTGTTGCGCTGTCAATTGTAATTTTCTGACCCATACTCCAGCTTGGGTGCTTCAATGCATCTGCAAGAGTTACCCTTTCAAGCTCCTCTTTAGTTTTACCAAAGAAGGGTCCACCTGATGCAGTAAGAATAATTCTTTTCAGGGCCTTATTTGAGGGCGCACCTAAAAGGCATTGGAATATAGCAGAATGCTCACTGTCAACGGGAAGAATTGAAACATTGTTCTTCTTTGCTGCCTCTGTTACAAGGTGACCACCTGCAACAAGGGTCTCCTTATTGGCAAGGGCTATTGTTTTACCTGCATTAACTGCATCAAGAGTAGGCTTAAGACCTGCCATACCAACAACGGAGTTAAGAGTGATTTCGCCCTCTGCCTCTGCACCACAGAAGCAAACACCCTCCATACCACTCATAACGGTAACATCTAAATCTGCAACCCTTACCTTAAGGTCTGCTGCAGCCTTTTCGTCCACTAAAGCAGCATATCGGGGCTTAAATTCACGAATTTGTTTTTCAATACCATCGACATCAGAAAATGCTGCAAGAGCCTCGATTTTATAACCGTGGGCCCTTGCTACGTCTAATGTCTGAACACCTATTGAACCTGTTGAACCTAATAAATTAATAGTTTTCATAATAATTAAAATGCATTAATGAAATAAATTGCAGAATAAAGAACGGGCATAACAAACAATGCACTGTCAAAACGGTCCATAATACCACCGTGGCCGGGAAGAAGCTTGCCAAAGTCCTTGATTCCGAAATTGCGTTTGATTGTGGATGCTGCAAGGTCGCCAAACATACTGATAACAGAAAGAACAACGCTGAGAATTGCAACAGTTATGTAAGAAAGAATTGATTCGCCCTCGAAGAAGAATTTCTTGAAAACGAAGAGAAGCAAGAGGTTGAGTAAAACTGCGCCAACAACGCCACCAATTGCACCCTCAACAGATTTCTTGGGGCTGATTTTGGGACAAAGCTTATGCTTACCAAGCTTGCTACCAACAAAATATGCGAAGATATCTGTCATCCAGCTTGCAAAGAATGCAAAGAGAAGAAGATAAATTCCGTCTATTTTGGTATAACCGTCAAAATGCTTATCAATATCACGGAAAACAATCATAAGTGAAAATGAAAACGGCACACAAACGGATGAGAAAATTGCAGTTACTGCTTGTTCAAATTTTGTTGTTTCAAATTTAAGAAGCATAAAAATGAACACAAGAACCACAAATACGCCACCGAATGCAGCAATAGGCATCTTCACACCAAAATGAACAATAAAGGGAATTGCTACAGAAAGCACAATGCTTACTGCCATAATCATTTTGTTTTTAAGACCAACTGCTTTTTCTATCTCCCATACTGCCACACCACTTAACAAAGCAACAAATACAGGGAACACAATTGTGTTCATAAGTAAAAGCGCACCAATAAATATTATACCGGACAAAACACCGGTTATTACTCTCTGTTTCACGTTATTTTCCTCACACTATTAAATCATACGCCACCGAAACGACGGTTGCGCTTCTGATAATCTTCAAGAATTTTGTTAACATCATCCTCTGTAAAATCAGGCCAGAGAATATCAGAAAACCAGAATTCAGAGTATGCAGATTGCCATGTCATAAAGTTTGAAAGTCTGTATTCTCCACTTGGTCTTACGATAATATCAGGGTCAGGCTGACCTGCAGTGTAAATGCTATTACTTACAGCATCCTCTGTTATTTCGTCAACTGACATTTCTCCCGATTTTACCTTTGACGCTATCTCTTTTACGGCGTGGGTAATTTCTGCCCTGCCACCGTAATTGAGCGCAATATTAACAGTAACCTTGTCGTATTTCGCAGACTCTCTTTCAGCCTTTTCAATAAGCTTTAAAAGGTCCTTAGGAAGATTGTCGCGCTCACCGATAAACTTCAGTCTCATCTGACGGATATCGTTTTCGGCAATACGCTCATCACCCTCCTTAAGATATTCCTTGAAAAGCTTCATAAGAGCGAGAACCTCAGATTTTGGACGGTTCCAATTCTCAGTTGAAAAAGCATAAAAGGTCATATATTTAATACCGACATCAGCGCAATATTCACCGATACGACGGAAGGTTAAAGCACCCTCCTTATGACCTGCGCTTCTTTCAAGTCCACGCATTTTTGCCCATCTGCCATTACCGTCCATAATAAAGCCGATATGCTGGGGCAAAACATCAAATTTGGGAATATTTCTTTCCATACTTAGATTTCCATAATTTCCTTTGTTTTAGCATCTGCGATTTCGTCAATTCTCTTAACGAATTCATCTGTAATCTTCTGAAGCTTATCCTCGCCACGCTTCTGATCATCTTCAGTGATTTCAGAATTCTTTTTCATTGTTTTAATCTTTTCAATGCAGTCGCGTCTGATCTGACGAACAGCAACCTTTGCATCCTCAGCGAATTTAGAAACATCCTTTGAAAGCTGTTTTCTTCTTTCCTCTGTAAGAGCAGGGAAAACAAGACGAATGATTCTACCATCGTTAGAGGGATTGATACCGATATCAGAAGCAAGAATTGCTTTTTCGATAAGGCTTAATGCAGACATATCCCAAGGCTGAATAGCAAGAACGCGGGGTTCGGGAACTGAGATAGCTGCCATCTGGTTGATGGGTGTGGGAGAGCCATAGTAGTCAACAGAAATTCTGTCAAGAACTGCTGCGTTAGCTCTGCCAGCTCTGATTGAGTTATACTCATATTTGAGAGAGTTGATTGATTTTTCCATTTTTTCATTTGCTAAGTTGAATACTGATTCCATAAAGAATACCTCCAAAGTTTATGTAAAATTAATTATTAACCGTTTTATATACTGTTTCTTATTCGTTTGTAACAACAGTACCTGCATTCTCGCCACAAACTGCCTTGAGAATGTTTGATGTGTCATTAAGGTTGAACACAAGAATGGGAAGATTGTTTTCCTGACAAATAGCAGCAGCTGCTGTATCCATAACTGCAAGGTGTCTTTCAAGAAGCTCGTTATGAGTGATTTTGTCAAACTTAACAGCATCATCGAACTTGTTGGGATCCTTGTCATAAATACCGTCAACATTAGTTGCCTTGAGAAGAACATCTGCATTAATCTGAGCTGCTCTGAGAGCTGCACCTGAGTCAGTTGAGAAGAAGGGATTACCTGTACCTCCTGCAAAGATAACTACTCTGCCCTTTTCAAGATGTCTTACAGCTTCATCACGGATAAAGGTTTCAACTACACCTGTAATCTGAACTGCTGACTGAACACGAGCCTCAACACCGATATCAAGGAAGCCCTGCTGAAGAGCAAGAGAGTTCATTACAGTAGCAAGCATACCGATGGAGTCAGCTCTTGTTCTGTCCATAGCGCCACTTGAACGACCACGCCAGAAATTGCCACCACCAACAACGATACCAACCTGAACGCCCTTGTCAGTAACCTCTTTAATTGCCTTACAAACATCCTCGATAACATTAAAATCAAAGCCGTGACCTGCTTCACCTGCAAGAACCTCACCACTTAATTTTAATAAAAGTCTGTTATATACTGGTTTCATATAATAGCCCCTTTCACCACAAATATGCGGTATATTCCTATTTTTACTACTACATTTTACAACAATACCACTTTCTTGTAAAGAGTTTTAATGCTCAAATTTAAAGTATATTTTTATTTATATTATATAAATATATAAAAAATAATAAAAAGAAAAGCCACTACCAAATAGGTAGCAGCTTAATTCTAAGAAGCATCTCTTTTCAGCCTTATCTGATCGGCAATCATTGCAATAAATTCAGAGTTGGTAGGCTTTCCTCTTTCGTTCTGAATAGTGTAACCAAAATAAGAGTTAAGAACATCAACATCGCCTCTGTCCCAAGCAGTTTCAATACCGTGGCGAATAGCTCTTTCAACTCTTGATGAGGTGCTTTTGAAGCTTTTGGCAACAGTCGGATAAAGAATTTTTGTAACTGAATTTAACATTTCGGGGTTTTCAACAGTAAGCTTAATTGCTTCACGAACATATCTGTAGCCTTTTATGTGGGCAGGGACACCTATCTGATGCAGAATTTCGGTAATAATTACATTTACATCCCTTGGTGCTTCAGCCTGTGCTGTTACCCCAACATCCTTCCAGCTTGTAAGCTGAAGAATCCTTTGAGCAGCCATCTGCGGATCAATAGGCTTCAGGAAATAATAGTCAACTCCACTCTTTAAAATACCTCGCTCAAAATTAGCATTATCAATACCCGAAACAACAATCATCAATGGTCTTTTAGTCGGGTCCTTCATATTTACCTTTGTAACAACACCCACTGCATCAATATGCTGTAAAAACGCATCCATAATAACCACATCAGGCTTGGTTTCCTCAATCAGATTAAGTAATTCAACCCCGTTTTTCTGACAAAGCCTTACCTCCATCCGATTTGAACGTAAAGCATTCACCAGCTGAGAAGTAAGCTCATCCTTTTCATCAGTCAACAAAACTCGTATGTTGCCAACCATTTAAACACCTCCTATAGTATGACAAAAACAAACGAACACAACGAAAATCTGATTGTGTTCGTTCCTCTTCGCTATAAAAATTATATGCCCTAAACCCTTTACTTTCAAGGGGGTTCGGGCAATATCGTGACTTTAACCAAGCGCTTATAAATTTCTAATTATGAAAAAACTTTCATTAATATATAATCTGTCACGGATTGTCGAATTTATTGTGAAATTTAACATCAACTGATATTTTCCTGCAGCTTTCCGAGCATTGTTTCAGCGAAAATTCCGTAGCCACCTGTGGCATCATTAAGAAAAACATGGGTGACTGCACCTATTAATTTCCCGTTCTGAATAATAGGTGAACCACTCATCCCCTGTATAATTCCACCTGTTTTTTGAATAAGGCTTCTGTCCGTTATTCTGATTACAAGATTCTTGTTATCACTAGAATTTTCATCAATTTTTTCAATAATAACAGAGTATTTTTCTGTCACTCCGTTTTCAATTGTTGTGATCATTTCAGCCTCACCTACTTTAACTTCTGAAGCAGGCGCAATTTCGATTTTTGATTGATTTTCAGGCAAGCTGTCAAAGCAACCATACACACCGAGACTATCGTTACTGAAAATAACTCCTGTGCTCTCCTTATCCAGATAACCACAAAGCTCCCCTGCCGAACCGTTCTGACCTTTAACAAAGCCTGTAATCCTTGCTTGTGTGCACTCGCCCTGAGAAATCGGGATGGTTAGCTTTGTATCAATATCACAAACAGCGTGACCCAAGGATGCGAAGCCACCCTCCATCGTACAAAATGTTACCGTGCCAATACCTGCCGAGCTATCTCTTATCCATATACCTGCCTTATATTTCTGCTCACTCTGAGAAAACTCTGCTTCAAACTCTGTCTCAAAGCTTTTACCGTTTCTCTCAGCCTCAAAACTGAGCACATCGCCACCACTTTTTTCAATAATGTCTGATACCTCGCTGTTACTTTTAACAGCAACACCATTAATCTTTTTTATAATATCTCCTAGCCTCAGACCTGCCCTTTCAGCAGTATTTACAGGCCCGTTTTCCGTATCAACAGCCTCAGTTCCAACTATCACAACGCCATCTGCATAAAGCTTCAGACCGATAGGATAACCTCCGATATACACCTCAGGCAATATCTGAGACACCTGATTTTTCTCGGCGCTTTCATCCTTGCTTTCGCTGAAAATATTCAGAAAATCGTCCTTGATCTCTGTTAATTTACCACTGACATTATATAGCTTTACATCTGCCGTTGCTTCATTTCTAAATATATCCGTGGAAAAAACCGAAAGCATAAGAACGGCTGATAAAATTATCGAAAGCATTGATAAAAGCACTTTTCTTTTTTTCAAAAAAATCACCTCGCTTCACACAACTTAATTTGTGTAAAACTCAGGTGAATATAATTGAAATTTTATAGAAAAAAAGAGCAGTCCCGAAAAATCAGGACTGCTTTGAATTGGTAATTTATTGAAATTTAGATAGAGATTTCGTTTGCGATTCTGTAAAGATCAAGGTCAATTGTTTTCTTCATATTGAGTGCCTCAATAATATCGTAGTCAACAATTTTATCCTTACAGGAAGCAACAACTCTGTTACCGATATCGTTCTTAAGAAGATGAACTGCATAGTTACCCATCTGAGAAGCGAGAACTCTGTCACGAACTGAGGGAGAACCACCACGCTGAACATGGCCGAGAATAGTTGCACGGCTTTCAACGCCTGTTTTGTCTTCGATATATTTAGCGAGAGAGTTTGCATCAATACCCTTAACGCCTTCAGCAACAACGATAACGAAATGCTCCTTGCCTGTTTTCTGAGTGCGCTTCATTCTTTCGATGATGTATGAATCGATATCATAATCAACCTCAGGAATAAGAATACATGTAGCACCGATAGCAAGACCTGCATTAAGAGCGAGGTAGCCTGCGTTTCTACCCATAACCTCAACGATTGAGCATCTATCATGAGACTCTGTTGTATCACGGATACGGTCAACCATAGCCATAACAGTGTTAAGAGCTGTATCGTAACCAATTGTAAAGTCGCAGGATGCGATATCGTTATCAATGGTACCGGGAATACCGATACAGGGAATACCTTTAAGAGTAAGAGCACGAGCACCCTTGAATGTACCGTCACCACCGATAGCAACAATACCCTCAAGTCCGAACTCCTTACAAACCTCTACTGCCTTATCCTGAACCTCAGGATCAGCAAATTCGGGGCAACGAGCTGAATAAAGCATTGTACCGCCACGATGAATAATATCAGAAACGGAACGAAGATTCATTTCGTACATATCGCCCTCGATAAGACCTTTATAACCACGACGGATACCCATAACCTTCATGCCACTTTCGCAAGCAGTTCTTACTACTGCACGAATAGCAGCGTTCATACCTGGTGCGTCACCGCCACTTGTAAGTACACCGATTGTTTTCACTTCAATGACCTCCATCACACATTAATTATGTTTTAAACCTTTGGAATTATATCACAGTTTTATTAATCTATCAAGAGAAAATACTGATTTTTAACTATTATTTGTAAAATAATGTATTATTTGCCTTTTTAACACATTTATGATATACTCACCTACGGTGATAAAATGAATAAGAAAATCATTAAAATTATTGCCCTTATGTTTGCACTTTTGCTTTTTTGCTCCTGTGGCAATACAAGGGTTTTAAGAACCAAGGAAATAACTAATAAAATTTCACAGACATCAGTTGTCACGAAATCTGATATAACCGAAGCTGAGGATTACAAGGGCTTCTTCAAGGAATTCAAAAATGATTTTATAATTCCCGGTCTTTTAGAAGGTATTATTCCCCAAGGATTTTGCTATATCGGTGAGTTAAACGCCTTTGCAATTAGTGGCTATTACGAGGACGGTATCTTCCCCTCAATGCTGATGCTAGTTGATGCTAAAACAGGCAAATTCACAAAGGCATTCCCCTTGCAGAATGTTGACGGAACAGACTATTCAGGTCACGCAGGTGGTCTTACTGCCTCAGAGGACTACATTTACTTAACAAGCGAAAGCACCTGCTACATCTGCGAAATCGAAAGTCTGAAAAAGCTTGACAATGGCGACACCCTGAAGCTTGAAAGCAATTTTAAGCTTAACACCTTCGGCTCCTTTGCCTGCTATAACGACGGAGTTTTATGGACGGGAGATTTCATTGAAAGCAGTGACAAGGGCAGAGAAAGTGCAAGAAAAATAACTACCTTGGGCAGTGGCGAAACCTTTTATGCATATTGCGAGGGCTACATTTTAAAGAACGGTATCCCCGATGTAAAAAAGGTAAATTCTCAGACCAATGGTTATATTCCCGATTACCTTTTAGCAATTCCCGAGCAGGTTCAGGGTATGAGCTTCACCCTCAGTGGTAAAATCATTTTCTCCACAAGCTACGGCAGAAAAAACAATTCATACATATATGTTTATGATGATGTCTTTTTGACTGAAAGAGTAGGCACCTACGAAATTGAGGAAACTGAAATTGACATTCTTGCCTGCAGCTCGGATTTATTAAAGGAAACAATTATTGCTCCCCCTATGGCAGAGGGCATCACCCAAGGCGAAAACGGACAGTACATTATATTTGAATCAGGTGCAGAAAAATACAGAAATCACCGTGGCAAATATCCAACTGACACAGCGTTTAAAGCTAATATTGAATAAAACAAAACCAACCCGAAGAAGAGAAATTCTCTTCTTCGGGTTGTTAGTTTTTAATTCTGAATTCCACATTCCGAATTTCAAATTTAATTTACCATTCCTGCTCAAAAACAACATCGGGTTTTTTAGCTGAGATGTCTTTATAATACTCAATCTTCAGATAGTCATCATCGTTATTAAGAGCGAAGGCTACGCTTGCTGTGAAGGTTCCTGAGGCACCAACATCGCTGGGCTCAAAAAGGTCCTTCTGAGGATACTGCTCAAGCTCCTTGCCTCTCTTATCATAGGCTTTAAAATGAGTGCTACCGATAACAAGACCGTGAGCAATATCGTCATTTGTGTATTCATAAACAACAATAGCAACTGATTTCGCATCGGGTGCATCAGCATCATCCTTGGGGTTGGGGGCAGCCTCTAAAACCCTTGTTATTTTAAGCTTATAGCTACCCTCCTGAGCCTGTAATGTAGCCTCGTCGCTTACAACCTCAGGCTCTTTTTTTGAAGCATCACCCTTGGTAAGTCCTGCAATAGCAAGAGCTACAACAAGAACGACTGCAATAACACCTATAGCAATAAAACAATATTTTTTGTTCATAAAAACACCTCATATCTTTATGAATTTCTTCAATTTAAATGAGTAGATAAATATTTCCTTAACGGGTATTTCAGTGCATTGATAAAGAGCATCGGCGTAAATCTCAAGCTGATTTTTATAAACCGAAACGAAATGACCTTCATCAGTTGAATTATCGGTTTTATAGTCAATAAGAACGAAGCCGTCTGCTTCCTTGAAGGCGCAGTCAAGCTTACCCTGAACAACGATTTTTTCATTTTTTGCTGAATCAGGTAAGTCTCCATAAAGCTCTTTTGCATCCTTGAATATTGCAAACTCATACTCCTTGAGAACCTCTTCTGATGCTAAAAGCCTGCTACCAACATCGGAATTAAAGAAGCCCATAACAGCACTCTCGTCAAGCACCTGAAGCTCCTCTTCGGTTATGAGATAGGTTTCCTTAAGCCTTGCTTTTTCTCTCTCAAAATCCTTGTAGGCAGAGGAAAAATCACAAAGCTCAAGGAATTTGTGAACTGCAGTTCCCCTATCAGCACCACTGAACTTTTCATTGAGAAATCTTGGCTTAGCAGTGCCGAAATACGCTCTTTTCTGACGGGTTGTTTCCGTAGAGGATGCCGTTCTTTTGGCAAGAACACCTAAGTAATCATAGGGATAAGCATATTCAATATTACGCTTTATTTCAGAAAGTAATTCTTCGTTGACGGGTATTTCCTCGGACTTTTCTGTCTGAATTTCAAAATCATCGTCACGGGTTCTGATATAAGAGCAGTCAAAACGGAAATCAGTTTTCTCAGAAAAGCTATATGACGGAATATCGAATACATCTCTTATTATAGCACCATCGGGGTGACTTGACAAGCAGGACAAAACCCACTCAGCCATTGACCCTGCCCTGAAAACTGCATAGGGATGAAGCTTATCGTTATAATCATTCTTCAATAAATGGTTGAGCCTTACTCTGTTTGCAAGGCTTGCATCGCTGACATTGATAAAGAATGTCAGGTGCTCCTTGGCTCTTGTCATAGCAACATAAAGAACACGAAGCTCCTCAGAAATTGTACTGAAAAGAATTGCATTTTCTGTTGCATTTGAAGAAAGAGAATGATAACGGGTAAAAAGCTCATCGTTACGAATTCGCATTCCTACACCGGTTTCCTTTGAAAGAACCATTTGCTTATATACATCCTGCTTGTTGAAGCCCTTGGCTGTATCGGCAATAATTACATACGGAAATTCAAGACCCTTGCTCTTATGAATGGACATAATTTTAACGCTATTATCGTCAAAGAAGCCACCGTCAAGGCTCTTCATTCCGTCCTTTTCTGCAGCGATATCAATATAGCGAACGAAATCGCTCAGACCCTTTCTTCCACTGTCGCAGAAATCCTTTGAAAGCTTCAGGAACCCCTTTATATTGGCATTTCTGATGTCACCCTCGCCTGCTGCATAGTAAATATCTGCTACGGCAGTATCATTAACAATAAAGCGAACAAGCTCGTCTATGGGGTGAGCTGCAGAAATATTGCGATAAAGCTGAAGCCTTTCAAGGAAGGCCTTGGCTTTTTTGTTTTCCTCAGCATATCTTGTAAGGCAAGCGTAGAAATCTGCTTTTCTGTCAATGGCTCGGATTTCAGAAAGCTCGTCAGGAGTAAATCCGAAAACGGGAGAAATCAGAACAGAAATAAGAGGTATGTCAATTAATGGGTTATTTACCACCTTAATCAAGGAGGTTAGGAACTGTATTTCCTTTGACAATGCAGCCTCACAGTCTGCAGAGCTTGTAACAGGAACAGAAAGTCTTTTAAGCTCCTCGGCATAAGCACCCATTTTGCCCTTGGCACTTCTGAGAAGAACACAGAAATCACCATAGCGAACTCGTCTTTCACCGTTTTCACCCTTAACAGTTGCACCTGAATTTACAACGCTTTTGATATATTTAGCTACTGCCTCAGGCTCTGTGGGTGCAAGCTCGTCCTTTTTTTCGGCATTTACACAGATAATTTCCAAATCTGGTGTCTGCTTCTCAGAATAGCTTGCGCTGTAATTGAGATATTCCTTTTCGTTATAGTCTATCTCGCCCATTTCCTTGGACATAATGTTGGAAAATACGGCGTTAACTGATTTTGTTATACCCTCTCTGCTACGGAAATTGTTTTCAAGAATAATCTGCGAGGGCTTTTTCTCTCCGTCATAATCAGAAAGAGAGTCCTTCAAGCCCATAAACAAATCAGGGCTTGCAAGACGGAAGCCATAAATACTCTGCTTAACATCACCAACAGTATAAAGGTTGGTTCTGTCTCTTGAAATTATTTCAAAAATAGTATTCTGAGCCTTGTTTGTATCCTGATACTCGTCAATAAGAATCTCCTTATATTTTGAGGTCAGCTCCTCTGCAAGAGGTGTTTTCTTAACCTGACCCTCGGAGAAGCTTGCAAGCAAATCAATAGCCTTGTGAAGAACATCATCAAAGCCATAGGAATTACGCTCCTTCTTCATTTCATCAAGTGTGCTTGTAAGCCTTTTAACAGCATCGCAAAGCTTTTTCACAATTGGATAAAGGGTCTCGCAGTCCTCTCTATGCTCAGAAAGTAATGGCAAGGTATGATTATTAATTGACTTCAGATTTTCCTCAAAGCTTGAGAAAACCTTTTCGGTTACTGCCTTTAAGTCATCATCAATATTATTCTTACCCTTAAGACGAGGCTTTACAGCAACACCTTCTCTGAGAAGATTAACTGCAGAATCCCAGTCGTTTTTCTCTAAAAGCTCCTTAAGGATTCTGAGATTTTCTGCGCTCATAGTGAAGCGCTCTGTATAGTTTGAGGTATTGCCTGAATCCTCTTCTATCAGAGCAACACAACGGCGTAGCCTGTGATAATAGAAATCTGCAAACATCTTAAGATATTTTGCACAATAATCTACCCAACCCGTTGAAAGAGGGTCTTTTTCGGGAGAAAATTTCTCACTGATTTCGTCAAGCCATAATTCAGGTGACGGATAAGAACGGGAAAACTTATAAAGATTTTCAATTATTCCCTCAAGCTCAGCATCGTCCCTCTCGCTGAGAAACATTTCGCTTAAAGCAAGAAAGTCAGGGTCATTATCCTCATAAAGACTGTCAACAACATCCTTGACTGCATATTTCATTAATTCCTTTTCGTCTTTTTCGTCAAGGATTTTGAAATCTGCACCAACATCTGCAAGATGGAAATTCTCCCTTACAAGCTTTGCGCAGAAGGAGTCCATTGTGCAGATATCAGCAGTGGGCAAAAGAGTCATCTGACGGCGAAGATAATCGCTGCCTTCACTGTTATTTTCAATTTCGTTACCGAGAGCCTTATAAATTCTATCTCTCATCTCATTAGCAGCAGCTCGGGTAAAGGTAACAACAAGAATTTCAGAAACGGAACAGGGATTTTCAGTATCGCAAAGAATTCTTTTAACTCTTTCAGTGAGAACCGAGGTTTTACCTGAGCCTGCAGCAGCAGAAACTAAAATCTGCATATCACGGGCTTCAATAGCCTTTTTCTGATTATCAGTCCAATTTCTACTCAAGATTCTCACCGTCCAATCTTTCAAGAGCCTTCAAATGAGTAAGCCTTGATATTTTATTGATGGGCTCGCCACCCTCTCTTGTGCAAACAGCTCTATAGGAGCAATATTCGCACATTTTGCCGTCCTTTTTGTCGCCTTCACCTAAAGGCACTGCAGGAATTTCACCTCTATGAAGAGCATTACCCATAGCGATAATTTTATCATCAATAAGACGGGAAAGTGTATGGAACTGAGGTAATGAATAGAAGTTCCCCTTTGCGCCACCCTTGGCATTGAAGCTAGCAGGGAAATAATCGGGATAGGTGTCAACACCCATTCCGTTAAACACAACGGGACTATCTAAAATCATACCAGACAATTTACCACTTTTTCGCTTCTGTGTTTCAATGGTAAGAGCATCAGGCGCTCTTTCACCGAGATAGTTTTTAAGACCTATTCTTGAGGGAAGATATAATACACCCGAGGGTATAATATCACCGTAATAATTCTTACCGTTTTTCTCAAGAGCCATAAGATAGAGAACCATCTGAATGTTAAGTCCATCAAAAAGCTCGGATAATTTAAATTCCTTCTGACCGGTTTTATAGTCAACAACACGGATGTATTTTATTCCGTCCTTTTCCATTAAATCTACTCGGTCAATGGAGCCCGTTACACGAACCTTACCTTCATCAAGAGGCAGTTCGTAGGCAGGAATGTCATCCCCACCGATTCGCAATTCAAAATCACAGGGCGCAAAGCTACCAACACCGAACTCAACCTTGATTCTATCAATAATAGCAAGAGAAATATCAACAAGGCGATAGAAAAGCTTCATGAATCTTTCGCTTTTCTCTTCAATGCCACCCATTTTCTCTTCAAGGTATGCCTTTAAAACCGATGAAACTGCCTCGCGCAGCTCATCATCGGATGCTTCAATAAATTTTGCCTGAGGATACTTTTTCAAAATTTCCTCCATAACAAGATGGATTATTGTACCACTCTGAGCGGGGTCAAGGCTCGCCTCCTTCAAGGGCTCAGCCTTAAGTCCATAGCGCATAAAATAGGCAAAGGGACAGTTATAAAAGCTTTCTACCTTACTTGCAGAAATATAAACATCCTCGCCGAAAAGCCTTTTGGAATTATCACTGTCCTTAAAGCCAAAGGGCTCGTCGCCACTAAGAATTTCAAGGGCACTGATTTTACCCTCATATTCCTTTTTATCATCAAAATATGCCTTAAGGGTTGCCTTGATTTCATTGTTATAAAGATAGCTTTTAGAAAAAGCAGAAAATGCGCTTTCTTCGCTTTCAATGAAATATGTATCAGGCAATTCTGAGGTCACAACCGTGTTAAAATCATTGAATAAATTTTCAACACAGGTAATAATTTCTGATTTAAAGAGAGCTCCACCCTCACCATCGTTGCATTTATAGGTCATATAAAGCTTTTCGGAGGCAGCAGTAACCGAGCAATAAGCAATAAATCGCTCCTCGTCAACTGTATCCTCAAAGGGAGGACGCACCTCTATACCTAAATTTGTCAGCAGAACACGGTCGGCATCGGTAAGAATACCACTGTTAACATTTACAAGTGGGAACTCGTCCTTGTTTACGCCGACAAGAAAAACAACCTTTGTTTTTTCAAGACGAATTCTGTCAGCAGAGCCAACTGTAACCTCGTCAAGGCCCTGAGGAATTTCACCCATATCGCCTGAGGAAACAAGAATCATAAACAGCTCAAACCAACGCTTTAAGGGATAGAATTTATCCTCGGTTATAATCGCCATTGTGTCAAGAATATGCATCATAGCATTCCATGAATATTCCTGACGGTTTGCTTCAACTGAGAAGCCGTCCTCATCAAGCTGAAGGGTTAATTTCAAAAGATTATCTTTGATTTTTGAGTCAATAATAAAATTATAAACTGCAGCTGCAATTGCCTTACCGTCTGCCTCCTCGCAGTCCTTCTTAAGCTTCAGAAGGGGTAAAACTGCTTTTTTACGAATTACATTAAGCTCTTCAAGGCGCTTTTTCGCCTTTTCATCAAGCTCTTCGCCAAAGCCGTCAGGATGCATTGTAAAATCTCTTTGCCAGCCTGAAGCCTTCAAATCCCATACAAGCGCATATTTTTCGAGCCTTGAGATTTCTGAAACAGAAAGTCCTGTAAGCCCTGTTTTAAGGTAGCTCATAAGAGTCTGAGTTGTAATGCCCTTTGAAATACATTCAAGAGCAGAGCAGATATTTATAAAGAGAGCCTCTGTTGCCAAGGGCTGTCTGCTATCATCAAAAACGGGAATAGAAAGTCTTTTAAGTGCATCAATAACACTCTTCTTATATGTGCCGTTGGTACGCTCTATTACTGCGATGTCACAGCATCTGTACTCCCCTGATCTGAGAAGCTTCTTTATAGTATTAGCAACATAAAGTGCTTCGTTTTCGCTATCGGAGCATTTTGCCACAACAATGTCACCATTGTAACAAGTCTTTTCCGGTCTTTTATCTGCAAAAAGAGATTTTTCAAGCCTCATAATATCAGGGGCAAAGGCATTTTCATTTTGCTGACAGTAAATCTCGTCAACAGCAGTATTGGTTTTAGCTGCGACAGTACGAAGTCTGTTTTCAAGCTCCTTCATATAATAAAGGGACGAGAATTTCTTCACAACTTCATCGGCGCAAATTGTAATATAAACATCATCACATTGAGAAAAAGCCAGCTCAAGACATTCCAATTCCTGCTTGGTAAAATCTCTGTAGCCATCAATAAATAAGGTTTTATTTTTAAAGAAACCATTGTTTGCTGCAAGATTTGTGAACACACTAACAGCATCGGAATCATCAAAATAGCTTTGAGTAAGAACAGCCTCGTAGGTATTTCTGATTAAATCAAGCTCAGTTAATTTATTTTTCAAAAATGAATTTGTTGAGCCTTCAAGCTTTTCGGTTAAGAAATCGCTATCAATACAGCAATATTTCATCTCTCTGCAGAAATCAACAAGGGGTGAAAGCGCAGTTGAATTATGTCTGACATTTGAAAAGATATCGAGTCTTCCGTCAAGCTGAACAAGAGCCTCACTCATAATAGCAGCCTTGATGCCACTATCAGCAGTTTTAAGGTTAGAAAGCCCCTTTTTCTGCAGCTCAAGAAATGCCATTCTCTGAAAGCTTGTCATATAAATGCTTTTAAGCTTTTTGGGACCAAGATACGCTAACATTATTCTTTCAGTTTCAAAGGAAAACTGGTCTGGAACAAGAAGCAATGGCTTACTATCACCATTTTCAGTCATCTGATAAATGATTTCACGCATTCTTGCCGTTTTGCCACTACCTGCCCTACCTTTAATCAAATGTAACATAATCCACCTCCGAAGCTTATTTAGACATATAATAACATAAAATTAATATAAAATGCAAATTTTAAGATACAATTAATGGCTCTTGATAAAATTAAAATTTAAATTATATTTAAAATTTTTCTGCAAACAATATTATCAAAGCGATTAAAGCTTTTGCAGAAAGGAGTTTTATAAATGTTAGACAGAATTGCTTTGATTCTTGTAACAATCGGTGCACTTAACTGGGGCAGCGTCGGTCTTTTTAAATTTGACCTTGTAGCATGGCTTTTCGGTGGTCAGGCTGCTATTCTTTCAAGAATTGTTTATGTGCTTGTTGCTCTTGCAGGTATCTGGTGCATTTCTCTTCTTTTCAGAGAAAATGATATGGTAGATACCACCAATGACATGATAAATGACAAGGCTGAATAAAAGAAAAAGCACATTTGGAAAATACCAAATGTGCTTTTATACATAAGTTGGCGAGGACAATCCGAAACAGCCTGAAAGCGTTCTTTTTCAAGGCTTTTCGGCGCTTCGCCCTTGAAAGGCGTCAGCCTTTCTTCGTTCTCAGCATCCAAAAATCCAATGAAAAATCTTCACTTTCAGGTCGAAGATTTTTTTGAAGTGCAGATTTTTGTCAGGCTGAGGCACAAAACGCAGTGAATCCTCGACGGATTTACGAGTATTTTAACAATAGCATGGCGAAAATATGCGTTCAAAAAAACTGTTTCGGATTATTCTCGCCAACTTAGCTTATTTTGTACCGAAGATACGGTCGCCTGCGTCACCAAGACCGGGAACGATATAGCAATGGTCGTTAAGCTTTTCATCAAGAGAAGCAAGGAAGATATCAACATCAGGATGAGCCTTTGCAAGTGCATCAAGACCCTCGGGAGCAGCAATAATTCCAAGGAATTTGATGTGCTTTGCGCCACGCTTTTTGATCTGAGTGATAGCATCAATTGCAGAACCACCAGTTGCAAGCATGGGGTCAACAACGAAAACATCTCTCTGCTCAATATCTGCAGGCAATTTGCAGTAATATTCAACAGGCTGAACTGTTTCGGGGTCTCTGTAAAGACCGATGTGACCAACCTTTGCAGAAGGAACGAGAGCAAGCATACCCTCAACCATACCAAGACCTGCTCTGAGAATGGGAACAATAGCAAGCTTTTTACCTGCAAGAACCTTAGTTTTAGCAACACAGATAGGAGTTTCTACCTCAATCTCCTCGAGAGGTAAATCTCTTGTTGCTTCATAACAGATAAGGTTAGCAATTTCAGAAATAAGAGCACGGAACTCCTTTGAGCCTGTGTTTACATCTCTGAGAATTGAAAGCTTATGCTGAATAAGGGGATGATCCATTACTACGATTTTTGCCATATTTAACATCCTTTCGGTTTTTATAAATCTATTGAATATATTTTATACCAAAGCTTTAAGAATTGCAAGTGCATCTGAAATATCAGTAGCAAAATCATCTGTACGAGCCTCAATTGAGCAGGTTTCACAGCCTGCTGCATTAAGGGCTTTGAAGAATTTTTTATAAATAGAAACTATCTCTTCGTTATCCTTTGTTGAAGGGTACGCTCGTTTTTCAGGCTCTGCAATATGTGAATGTAAAAGCTCACCCTTAAAGTCAGCAATACCCTCAATGCTATCGTTATTTCCATATACATGGTAAAGGTCTGCAAGCCCTGCAACATTATCGGCGCCACTCATACGAGCAATTTCAATACCGTCTGAAACCATATGAATCATAGCCGATTCACAAAATCTCAAGGGCTCCATAGCAATAACACAGCCTGCCTTTTCAGCCCTTGGAGAAGCATATTCCTTTAAGAAATATGCAAGCTGCTCCTTTGCCTTTTCCATAGGGAAGCCCTCAGGAAAGCTTCTTGCAGCACCAGAACCAAAAACAATTTTCTTAATACCAAGAACCTTTGCTCTTTCAAAGCCTCTGTCAAGATAAGCACTCAGAGCATCATAATCAATACTGTCACCAACAACCTTTAAGTCACCCGGAAGAAAGCCGTTTGCAACAAGGCAGGGCAAATTATTTTCTTCAAGATATGCCTTGCATTCCTGAAATTTTTCATCGTCATAATTTGCAAGACTACCGAAGCTACATTCGTAGTAATCAAGACCCACCTCGGCAGCAGCTTTTATACTTGCGAAGTCATCAAGACCACGGCAAACACCAAATTTCATAAGGAACCTACTCCTTTGCACTGTTAATCATTTCCAAAGCATTATCAAGCTGAGTCTGAGTAATCTCGCCACCACTTGTAATTCTTGCAATTTCCTTTTTTCTGCCCTCTAAATCAAGTAGAGTTACACCTGTATAGGTTTTACCCTCACGGACAGCCTTTTCTATGAGATAATGGCTGTCAGCATAGGACATCAGCTGAGCAAGGTGAGTAACACAAAGAACTTGCTTACCATTTGAAACATTTTTAAGCTTTGAAGCAACCTTTAATGCTGCCCGACCACTTACACCTGCATCAATTTCGTCAAAAATCATTGTGGGGATTTTGTCCTTATGGGCAAGAACGGTTTTAAGAGCAAGCATAATTCTTGAAAGCTCACCACCACTTGCGATTTTCGCAATAGGCTTGGGAATTTCACCAACGTTTGCAGATATAAGGAATTCTACGCTATCAATACCATTCTCGCAAAGTTCAACCTCCTTGAAATCAACAAGGAACTGAACACTTGGCATATCAAGGAAGCGAAGCTCATCACAAACCCTTTCGCAGAAGATTTCTGCTTCAGCCTTTCGTTTTTCAGAAAGTGCTTTTGCGAGGCTTTCAGCTTCTGTAAGCTTCCTTGAATACTTGATTTTAAGCTCATCAAGAACCTCATCAGAAAGAGAAATTTCACTTAATTCCTTCTTTGCTTTTTCAAGGAAATCAAGCATATCCTCTTCGGTTTCACCATATTTTTTGCTTAATTTATAAAGTAAATCAAGACGATTTTCTATTTCCTCAAGCTCAAGAGGATTATAGCCATCGCCTGAGATACTATCACGAACAGTATCAGCCACATCTGAAAGCTCGTAATACAAATCCCCTATTTTTTCAGAAATCGCCTGAATTTCGTTTGAGAATTTAGCAATTGAAGAAAGCTCCCTGAAGGCTCCTGAAACCATTTCAACTGCACCCTTATAAGAATCCCCACCAGAAAGGGCGTCATAGGCTGCAGAAAGGCTTTCCTGAATTCTTTCAAAATTCTGAAGCTCTGTTCTTCTGTTTTTCAGAGAATCCCATTCCCCTGGGTTAATTTCAGCCATTTCAAGCTCATCAATCTGATAAGAAAGAATGTCAATTCTTCTCGCCTTCTCCTCTTTATTACCTGAAAGCCTTTTAATCTGTGATCTAAGGCTCAAAAGCTCTTCATAGCAGGCTCTGTAGTCACCTACAAGGTCAGTTAAATCGCCAATTGAGTCAATATAGGAAATGTGTGTTTCGTTGTTTAAAAGCTCTCTGTTATCCTGCTGACCGTGAATAGAAATAAGCTCTGCGCCAATTTCCCTCAAGGCAGAAACATTTGTTAAGGTATTATTGACCTTACAAACATTTTTATCAGGGCTTATAACCCTTGAAACAAGAAGAGTTTTATCAGGTGTGAGAGGTAAAGAAAGCTCAGTAAGCTTATCTTCAACATTTTCACTTATACACGAAAACAACGCAGTCACTCGGGCTTCACTTGCTCCCGTTCTGATAAGCTCACGGGATGTCCTGAAACCAAGAACTGCGTTAATAGAGTCTAAAATTATAGATTTACCTGCTCCCGTTTCACCACTCAACACATTAAAGCCCCTTGAAAATTCAATCTCGGCGCTTTCAATTATAGCAATGTTTTCAATCTTTAAAACGGAAAGCATAAATTTTTACCTGCCAATCATTCTGTTAAGTGCTTCTGCAACGCCTCTTGCTTCTTCAGAAGTACGGCAAAGCATAAAAATAGTATCGTCACCTGCAATTGTACCGACAATATCGTGAACATTCATAGCATCAATTGTGGCGCAGGCTGCCCCTGCAAGACCGGGTGAGCATTTGATAACACAAATGTTACCTGCATAGTCAACCTTTGTCATAGCGCTCTGGAAAAGAGCATCAAACATACCTGAGTATCCTGTATTTTTTGCAGCCTCAACTGTATATTTATACACACCATTTGCACCAAGAGTTTTTAAAAGTCTTAACTCCTTAACATCTCTTGAGACTGTTGCCTGAGTAACATCATATCCTCGGTCTCTCAAAAGCGCAAGAAGGTCCTCCTGAGTACCAACATCATACTGCTCAATCAAATCAAGTATAAGCTTATGTCTTCTCTTTTTCATTTCATTCTACCCCGATATTTTTTTATTTAATACCTCAATAAAAGTATCGCTTTTAATTTTAATAAATGATGCACATTTATCTGATTTATTTACAGCCACAACTGCTCCTTCAGGTATAATTACTGCGCTTTGACCGTCACAAGAGAGAATTGCCTCACCACTGTTGTCATGAGTGATTTCAAGCTCAGAATTGCCACCAAGAACAACCGAACGGGAGAAAACACTATGAGCACAGACAGGAGTCAGCAATATACTTTCGACACAGGGGTCAATAACAGGTCCCCCTGCAGAAAGCGAATAAGCAGTTGAGCCTGTGGGAGTAGCAATAATTACTCCGTCAGCCATATAGTCAATAAGAGGTGCACCATTACAGGAAACTGAAAGCTTCATAATTCTTATAACGCCACTTCTTGAAACAACTGCATCATTTATGCAATTTGAATGATATATTATTCTATCGCTTTTGTCAAGAATCGAAACGGAAAGCATCATTCTTTTTTCTGTTATATATTCCCCTTTTACAACCTTTGAAAGAAGCTGAAGCTCATCACCCTCAAGACAAGCAAGGTACGCAAGCTTACCTGCATTAATGCAAAGAACAGGCTTATTGTTATCCGTTGCAACCTTAGCAGCATTTATAAATGAGCCATCCCCACCAATTGAAATAACAATATCACAATTGCTGATAAGGCTGTTCAATTCACCAAAGAAAACAGAGCTACACTCAGAAAAGGCTTGCTCAAGTGAAGAATCCATCATAACATCACAGCCAAGCTTCTGAAGCTCGTTAATTGTGGCTGTTGTGACAGCTTTCGCATTTTCTCTTGTCATATTTGGAATTATAAAGAATTTCATAATATCGCCAACTTATTTATAAAACTTATTTGTCTAAAACCAAATGAGAACGCTCAACAAGCTCTTCAGCAGTTGAAATAACCTCTCCTGAATTCTGTGGTTCGTTGCATTTTCTCAGGTACATAAGGTATTCAATATTACCCTCAGGACCCTTAACAGGAGAATGCTCAAGACCTAAAACCTCAAAGGACTGAGTATTTGCAAACTCGGCAATAGTCCTTATAACATTTTCGTGAACCTTAGGGTCACGGACAACACCCTTTTTGCCGACATTCTCTCGCCCTGCTTCAAACTGAGGCTTGATAAGACAAACTGCCTCACCGTTTTCTTTAAGAAGATTATACATCACCGGTAAAATCAGCTTTAAGGAAATAAATGATACATCAACTGATGCAAAATCTATATCCTCGGGAATCTGTTCGTGTGTAACATAACGGAAATTTGTTCTTTCAAGGTTAACAACTCTGTCATCACTACGAAGTTTCCAGGCAAGCTGACCATAGCCAACATCAATAGCATATACCTTAACTGCGCCATTCTGAAGCATACAGTCAGTAAAGCCACCTGTTGAAGCGCCGATATCCATGCAAAGCTTGCCGTTAAGGTCAATAGGGAAGCTCTCCATTGCCTTTTCAAGCTTTAATCCACCACGACTGACATATTTAAGAGTGCTTCCTCGCACCTCAATAATATCACCTGGCTTTATATCACGACCAGCCTTAATTTCCTTCTGGTCATTAACATAAACAATACCTGACATAATAAGCGCCTTGGCTTTTTCACGGCTTTCAGCATAGCCCTGCTCAAAAAGCGCTAAATCAAGTCTTTTTTTATCACTCATTTGTTTAACTCCGTTGTAACAATATTATACATTCCATCACTATCAAGGGAATACTGCTTTAAAATGCTATCAAGCTTACCCTGCTTAACAAAGCAGTCAGGGAATGCAGTAAGAGAAAAGTCTGCCTTAACATTCTTTTCAAGCATTAAAGTCGCAAAGCTTTCTCCAACGCCACCTGTTTTAATGCCCTCTTCAAAGAAAAAGACCTTTTTAGCATTCTTAACACTATCAATAGCTTCCTCAGCTATTGGAACGATGATATTAAGCTTAATAATTTTAACTCTTATACCATCTTCTTTAAGGCGCTTGTATGCTTCGTAGCAATTAGCAAAAATTCTACCGTAGGTAACAAGAACAACATCTGCATCCTCATCACCAAACACATCAAAGGCTTTACCACTGCACTCATAATTTTCAGGCATAGCGGGCTGACTGCCTCTCGGATACCTGATAACACACGGGCCTTCGCTATGATAAAGGGAGTTAACAAGTGCATTATTAAGCTCGCAATAATAGCTAGGAGAATAAACGGTTATATTAGGAATACCGTTAAAGAAGGCTGTGTCGTAGATACCATTATGGGTTTCTCCATCGTCCCCCACAATACCTGCTCTGTCAACGGCAATTATCATTTTACTGTTCTGCAAAGCACAATCATGCATAAGCTGGTCATAGCATCTCTGCAGGAAGGTTGAATAAACCACAAAAACAGGAAGCATTCCGTTTTTGGAAAGACCAAGCGCAAAGGGAATCGCGTGCTCTTCGGCTATTCCCACATCAAAAACTCTGTCGGGGTATTCCTCGGAGAACTTTTTAAGACCTGTACCCAAGGACATCGCAGCAGTAATAGCGCATATTCTCTTGTCCTTAGGTGCCTGATTATATAAAAACTCGCCGAATTTTTCTGAAAAGTTATCGTTAGAGACTGCAAGCTTACCACTTTCGCTATCAAAGGGCGCAACTCCATGGAATTCAGAGGGTCTCTCTTCAGCAGGCTTATATCCCTTGCCTTTTTTTGTATTAATATGAACAAGCACAGGCGCATTTATAAGCTTAGCACCCTCAAGAGCATTACAAAGCTGTGTTATATTGTGACCATCAATGGGTCCCATATATCTTACACCTAAATCCTCAAAGAAATTGCTTTCATAAAGCATATTCTTAAGATCCGTCTTAATTTTGAAAAGCTTATTCGCAAAGAAGCGTCCTACAAGAGGAATTCTGAAAACAGCTCTTTCTGTTAATGCCTTTAATTTAAAATAGCCTGAACGGGAGCGCATAACTGCAAGCCTTTTTGCAAGATGTCCCACATTCTTTGAAATAGACATACCATTATCGTTAAGAACAATAATAAGTCTAGCATCCTGCATATGACCTGCATTATTAAGAGCTTCATATATTAGACCACCGGTAAGTGCTCCGTCACCTAAAACTGCAATTGCATAATCCTTTTTTCCGTTGATTTTATTAGCTGATGCAATACCTAAGGCAGTAGAAACAGACACGCTACTGTGACCACTGAAAACAATATCGTGCTCACTTTCGTCAGGTCTTGAAAATCCTGAAATACCACCTGCCTGACGAAGAGTCGAAAACTCATCATATCTTCCGGTAATAAGCTTATGAGTATAAACCTGATGACCTACATCCCAGATAATCTTATCATTTGGTGAATTAAAGACCTTGTGAAGCGCGATAGTCAGTTCAACTGCACCAAGGTTGGATGCAAGGTGTCCACCGTTATTAGATACAGTTGAGATAATAGTATCTCTGACCTCCTCTGCAAGCAAAGGAAGCTGTTTATCATCCAATTTCTTCAAATCAGATGGTGATTTAATTTTTGAAAGCAATTTGTGTTCCATTAAATCAGCTCTCTCTGTGCGCTAAATACTCGGCATAAGCCTTAAGCGCTTCGTTATTTTCAAAGGCATCAAGTGAATTCAAGGCATCATCTGTGAGCTTTTCAACAAGCTCCTGACACCTTTCAACGCCCATAAGTGTTACATAGGTTGATTTACCATTCTGAGTATCACTGCCTGTAAGCTTGCCAAGCTTCTCTAAGGAGCTTGTTACATCAAGAATGTCGTCCTTGATCTGAAATGCAAGCCCGATATTCTGAGCAAAGCTTCTTGCAGCTTCAAACTTTTCTTCGTCTGCACCTGCAGCAATACAGCCTAAAACACAAGCTGCTTCAATTAAAGCACCTGTTTTTAAGGAGTCCATTAACTGCAAGGTATCAAAATCTGCATCAGGGTTGTTTTCATTGAGCAAATCAACAACCTGACCACCAATCATTCCTCTGCTTCCTGCAAGAGTTGAAAGGGCCGAAACACCACTTATAGCAGTGGCGCTATCATATAATCCGTCAAAACAGCCCTTTGAAATAACCTCAAAGGCTGCAGTAAGAAGACCGTCACCTGCAAGAAGGGCAAACGCTTCACCATAAACCTTATGGTTAGATGGCTTGCCTCTACGGTAGTCATCGTCGTCCATACAGGGTAAATCATCGTGAATCAAGGAATAGGTGTGAATAAATTCAACTGCCTGAGCAAAGGGAAGCGCTGATTTCACATCACCACCACAAGCCTCGCAAAAAAGCAGCGTGAGAAGAGGCCTTACTCTTTTACCTCCATTTTTAACGCTATATTCCATTGATTCAAAAATCAATTTATACTGAGGCAGATACTCTTTGAAATAGCCATAAAGAGCTTCTTCAAAAAGCTTGCCGTAAGCTTCAATTTTATTCTGCATTTTTATCACCGTTCATAAGTGTAATTATCTTTTGCTCTGCATTATCAAGATATTTTGCACAAGAATTAAGAAGAGCAGTACCCTCGCTGAAAAGCTCAAGTGTTTTTTCCAAGGGCTGCCCACCCTCTTCCAATACTGAAACTATCTCTTCTAATCTTTTTAATGCATTCTCATAATTCTGTTCCATAATTATTCTCCTAAAACACTGGCCTTAACCTGACCATCTGAAAGCTTAATTGAAATAATATCGTCTTTTTTCAAATCCTCTGCTTTAGTTATTGGCTTATCATCCTTTTCAACAAGGGCATAGCCTCTTGAAATAACTCTCAGAGGACTAAGAGCATCAAGCTTTCCTGCAATAGCAGAAAGTCTTAATTTATTGGCATCCAAAGCCGAATTTGTCAGTCCTGACAGCTTCTCTGTAAGATAAACAAGCTCTTTTCTCTGTTCATTGATATTAGTTATAGGGTCTCGCAAAGCAAGAGTTTTTTCGATCGAACCGATTTTGCTTCTTTCAATGCTTATTCTGTTTCTTGTTAAAGAAAAAAGATGCTGCTTCAAGGAAACAAGATTAGCCTTTAATTCAAATATATCAGGCACGGCACACTCTGCAGCAGCAGAAGGTGTGGGAGCCCTTAAATCTGCAACAAAATCACAAATTGTATAGTCAGTTTCGTGACCTACAGCAGAAATAACAGGAATTTCGGAAGCAAAAACTGCTCTTGCTACAATTTCTTCATTAAAAGCCCATAAGTCCTCGATCGAGCCACCACCACGACCGACAATAAGAACATCAGCAGCCTTCAACTTATTAAATTCATAAATCGCCTTAGCAATATCCTCAGCTGCGCCCTCGCCCTGAACCTGACAGGATCTGAGAACAACCTGAGCGACGGGATATCTGCGCTTCAAAACATTAAAAATATCCTGAACAGCGGCACCAGTTGCAGAGGTTACAACACCAATTCTTTTAGGAAATTCAGGTAAGGGCTTTTTATATTCCTGCCTGAAAAGTCCCTCTGCCTCAAGCTTCTGTTTAAGCTGCTCAAAGGCAATATTCAATGCACCTACGCCATCAGGCTGCATATCATTTATATAAAGCTGATAGGAGCCATCCCTTGGGAAAAGAGATACAGTACCGAAAGCAAGTATCTTCATACCGTTTTCAGGTCTGAAACGCAATTTAGAGGCATTTCCTGCGAACATAACTGCTTTTACAGACGCAGACTCATCCTTAACAGTCATATACAAATGACCACTGTAATGAGGCTTGAAATTAGAGATTTCGCCTGTTACAAAAATATGCGCAAGGCTTTCATCTCTGTCAAGAACACCCTTAACATAACTATTCAATTGTGAGACACTATAAACAGTTGGTGTAGGTGTTATCATAAATTTACTCCTGATTTAATTTTAAAGAGGTCAGAAATGCTATTCCTGCTGCATTATCACAGGAAAACTCCGGTTGTGCAAAGGAGGCGTCAAAGCGAGAGGTGATTATATTCTTAATAATTGTATTAGACATTACGCCACCTGCAAAAATAATGGGCAAAGCACCAAGTTTGTGAAAAGCAAATTCTGTCATAGCAGAAACAGTATCTGCAATATAGCAAAGAAGGAACTTCGCTGTATCCTCTTGTGTTTCGCCGTTTTCAAGCATTTTGAGGCATTTATTTTCAAGACCTGAAAGTGAACAGAAACCGTCATTAAGCTTGATTTTATTCTTATATACCTTTTCGGATTTTAATGCTAATCTTTCAACACCGATACCTGCAGGAAAAGGAATTCCCATTTTGACGCCAATTCTGTCAACTGCCTGACCGGCCTTCAAATCGCTTGAGCTTGAAACCGATGTTATTTTTATAACACTATCCTTATCAGGCTCACAAAGAACTAAATCAGTTGTACCACCTGATACATGGAAGGCAAGAAAGCTCTTGTCCAACAAATCAGTTCTTTTAGCTGAGTATAAGGCTGCTGCAATATGCCCCTGCTGATGTGAAAAGCTACAAAAAGGAATTTTCAAAGAGCTCGCAACAGTTCTCGCTGCATTTTCGCCCACTAAAAAGCAAGGCATATATGAGCCAGGCTGAGTTGTGGGAGTTACAGAAGCACCAACGCCTAAGATTTCCCCTGAGTACGAAGCTAACGTTTCCTCTAAAAGCTCAGCATACGCCTTAGTATGATGAAATACTGCATCACTCTGGCGAATTCCCCTCTCACCCTCTTTAACAGGCAAAAGGCGCTTTCTCTGAACAACCTGACCATTATCATATATAGCAACTGATGTTGTATAGTTGCTTGTATCAAATCCTAAAAAGCCACTCATATTATGCTTTAGCAATAGTTCCGAGAATACCATTTATAAAAGACGCATCCTCATTTGTTCCGTATTTCTTTGCAAGCTCCACTGCTTCGTTAACTGCAACACCATTGGGAACATCATCAACATATTTAATTTCAGCAACTGCAAGGCGTAAAATCGCAAGAGTAACCTTAGGTAATCTTGAGATTGTCCAATCCTGAGAGTTTGCTTCAATAATTTCGTCTATTTCAGCGAAATTTTCTTCAACCTTTTCAAGCGTATTTTCAGCAAAGCTATTGATTTTAATAAGCTCAGCCTCTTTAGCAGTTGAAACAATTTCAGAAATAGTTGCATCATTATCAAAAATTTTCTCAAACAACACAATAAATGCCTGTTCTCTTGCTTCTCGTCTTGTCATAATAATCACCCTTAGATTAGAATTTATCAATTTTAAATTATATCACATCAATATACAATTATCAACAAATAAGTATAAAAAAAGAAGAACAGATTTAAAACCTGTTCTTCTGATAAATTGTATTAAACTCAAATAAGACCGTAATCAAAATCTCTGTATTCAGAAACCTCGGTAACAGTACCCTTTGATGTAATAGGAGCGATAAGAAGCTGAGCTTCAGCGCTACCAACATAGCTTGTTGTCTGCTTAATAGAAACGATTCTGCTTGTAAGAGGATTGAAGATGAGCTCAACTGTACAATCCTTGTATGTTACGCTTGAAGAAGAAAGAGCAGCAATCTTAAGACCATTGCTAACCATAGCGCCGAATTCGTCACCTGTGATTACAGGGAACATAGCACTTGTGAAGCTTTCTGCTTTCTTAGCATCAGGAGCTGTAACTGCAGGATCTGCCTCTTCGCGTAAAGTGATAGTAATTTTCTGAGTACCATCCTCAAGCTTAACACTTGTTGCGGATTCAATTGCTTCTGCAGCATTTTCAGTTGCAAGGAGACTTGCGTACTTTTCGTTATTAATAAGGAACTCGGATGTATCTGTATTCGCAGGAACAACAATAGGACTTGCTTCTGCGTTTTCTTTTGAAATAAAGTAATCGGGGTTTGCTGACTGAAGGCTGCACATAAGAACTGCATCATAGTTCTTGTCAAGTGTTCTGTATGTAACCTTTGTGAATGCAGGCTTACCAACTGTCTTTGCATAGCTTACAACTGCGTTATACTTAGAAAGAACATCCTTCTTTTGCTTGATAGACTCTTTGGACTCAGTTGTAGATTCAGTTGTTTCAGTTGTTTCTTCACCTGAACCACCTGTAATTCCACCAAGAAGGCCACCGATATCGAGATCACCAAGACCACCAAGAAGACCACCGATATCAACCCCACCAAGAAGACCTGTAACCATACCGAGAATATCACCGATACCACCACTTGAGCCACTATCGCCTGAAGCAGCAGTTGTAGTTGTTGTGTCTGATACAGATTCCTCTTCAGAAGGTGCTTCTGTTGTAGGAGCCTCTGTTGAAGGAGCTTCTGTTGTAGGTGCCTCTGTTGTAGCAGGAGCAGTAACTACAGGAGCTGTTGCATCATCGCCTGCGATGTGGTCATCATTAACAACATTGTCAATAATCTGATCAACAACAGGGATGTTAGTTTTTAATTTACGCTTTGTCTGAAGGTAATAGGTTGAAGCAACAAGCTTAACAGCTGCGCTTGAAAGAATACCTACAACCATTGTAGTAACAAGCAACAAGGCAATTACTTTTTTGAGTCTGCCATTGTTTTCTAAGTTTTTCATCCGAGTATCCCCCTTGATACCTAATAATTCTTAATCATTTTACACAAAAAGGAACGAAAAGTCAATACAAAATGCGACTATATTATATTAAAATTAGTAAAAAAATAATTTTTGTGCAAAACACTTAATAATGTTGGTGGAATTTAGCAATATTGATAGTTGAAAATACTTAAAATATATTATAAAATATGTTATCAAATAATATTGTCGGTTATCAGGCAATATAAAAGGAGATAAAAAACATGAAAAAAAGCAGATTAACAAAAATCATTGCTGTTATTCTCTCGTTGACTCTTGTTTTCGCATCCTTCGGTGCAGTTACTGCAAGTGCAACAAGCGCTTATCCTATCATAAGCGGTAACAGCGAAAACCCCATCGGTGTTGTTTTCGCAGACATCGTTGAAACTATTTTGAATTTTATTCTTAATCTTTTCTCCGGTCTGTTTAACGATGGTCCCGGATTTGTAACTCCGGATGACGCATACGATAAAGCAGCCCAGAACTTCTATGAAGGTACAGGTAACGAGTTCCTCAGCGCACCTGCAGACGATGCTCAGTGGTATCTCGGTTATGCTAACACAAGCCTTGTTCCTGAAGATTACAGCAACGGTACATACTACCTCGGTGGTTACATCGATCCTGCAAACGGCTTCTCAAACGTTGTTGAAGGCATCGCAGAAATCCCCGGTATCGGTAAGGATGATATGAAGGCTCGTTGTGTAGCTATCAGCGATGGCACAAGAGGCACAGTATTATTTGCAACTATCGACTGTATCGGTATCACAAACGCTGACATCAAGGATATCCGTGCTCGTCTCTCTGACTTTGCAGAAGAAAACGATATCGTTGCTATCAACGTTGCTTCTACTCATACTCATAGCTGTATTGATACAGAGGGTCTTTGGACAAAGCTTCTTTATAAGCTTGCTCACAATGGTATCATCAGTGGTACAAATGCTGACGAAGAGCTTGTTCAGGGTACAAACCCCGCTTACATGGAATTCCTCAAGGATGAGGTTGCTGGTGCTCTTAAGGCAGCTTATGCAGACATGCAGCCCGGTGTTCTTACTTATACTGAAAAAGATCTTGGTCAGGATTATTTCCAGAACAAGAACAGACCTTCTTCTGGCGAAATGCTTTACGAAGAAAATGAAAACGGCGAAAAGGTTTTCACCGGTGAAACTCAGATCGCTATGACTGACATTTCAAGATTCGTTTTCTATCCTGAAGCAGAAGGCGCTACTCCCACAATGATGCTTAACATCGCTGCTCACCCTGACGTTGCTGGTCTTCCCACAGAATCCAACTCCGGTCGTGAAATCAGTGGTGACTACCTCTTCTATTGTGGCAAATTCCTCGAAGACGCAGGCTACAACTTTATGTTCTTCCAGGGTGCAATCGCAGGTATCTACATGGCTAGAGGCGTTACTGGTGATGGCGTTCCCACAGAACAGAGAGTTGAAGAATCTCAGAGATATGGCTACGAGCTTGCAAGAATGGCTCTCTCCCTTACATTGACAGAAGAAGAAATCAAAGCAGATCCTATGCTTTCAAATGCAGAAGAGGTTGCTGAAAATACCGAGCTTGTTTCTATCTACGATGACGAGGGTTACCTCAAGCAGGAATTCAAGGATTCCGGTATGAAGACCGCATTCTACACAATTTACAACTTAATCGTTGATACAGCTACTATCCCTGTATATAAAATCAACGAGGATGCAAGTGCTGATATCAAATTCACTCTCGTTGCAGACGAAGAAGCTAACACAATCGCTATCAAGAATGGTAACTACACTGTTATCACCGAAGAGTTCGGTGAAGGCGCTGCTGTTACCGGTATGCCTCTCCAGGGCTTCGCAGCTGCTGCAGATGAGGATGGAAACATCATCGCAATCTATGTTGACGAATCAATTGCTGATGCAAAGCTCAACGCAGACGGTACGGCTTATGAGCTTCTCTTCAATGGCGAAGCAATCGTTGAAATCGAAGTAACAGAAAAAACAATCAAATCCAAACAGCAGAGACTTACTGTTGCAAAGAGTGGTAAGGTATTTGCTGGCGAGGTAATGCCCATTAACACAGATTACTCAGTTTGGTATGAAAACTGGAACTGTGATGGAATTCCTGAAGAAGTAGAGGTTGAACCCTTCCTTAACCTTCTCATCAAGCAGGTTGAAATCCCGATTTCAAGTGCTCTTATTGAAGTTGTTGGTAAGCTTAACCTTGCAAACTATGTTGTTATCGCAAAAGAGGACGGCTCTTATGCAACAATCACTGAAATCGGTTATATGGAAATGGGTAACCAGTTCAAGACTGTATTCCTTCCCGGTGAAATCTGTCAGGACCTCGTTGCTCCCAACGGTATCTCACTTAACGCTGCTTACTCTGTAACAGCTTCTAACTATCAGAGCGTAGCTGCTTGCGCTATCTTCGGCGATGATATCAAATGCTTCGGGCTTATGAACGACGCTATCGGTTATGTTGTTCCTGATAACGACTTCACAATGGGCGATCCTGTAAACCATTACCATGAACTTATCTCCCTTGGTAAAAATGTTGCATCCGCTCTTACAGATGGACTTCAGGAGCTTGCTTCTGAAATCGTCAGAGTTTAATCCATAAAACAAAATCCCTTGGTTCGAAGGAACCAAGGGATTTTTATTTTTTCTGATGTATTATCCAGCGTAATCAATAACAGTTTGCTGTCTTTTTTCAGCAAGCTCAGCGTACATCCATTCTCTTTTCTGCTTTGAAATGGGCCAAAGAAATTTAGGCACAATTCTTAAAATACCTGTAACAGTTGGAACAATAGTACAAAGAGCAAACTCCCAGAACTTAGTTCTATCATTCTGTGTGCCTATTTCAAGCCCTTGAACATAGCCTATACGTTTCATTATAAGACTTGTAACCGAGCCTAAAAGAGCGCTTTGAATTTTTAATATCAAACCTTTTGCAACACCCGTAGTGGCTTCCATACGATAACCGTTTTTCCATTCACAATAGTCCATAGCCTCATTCCAAAGGTCAGCATTAATAACCTTAGAAATACCCCAGGACCATTTAACAAACCATTCCTTTAAGCCAAACGCAATACACATCGGAACAGTTCTCTTGAACATTGTTTTCTTACCCGTCATACCAAACAGAAAAACAGCAGTTGTTATAGCACTGTTGTATATATCATTGAATATCCACAAGGATTTTGAAGAAAACCTTCTTCTTAAAGGACCGACAAAAGCATAGCTGATACTACCGTTCATAGAGGATGGTATATTTAATAATGTAATAAGTGAATAGCTACCAAGAACATCAATGAAATAGTTTGTTTCACTTTTACTTATAGAGAAGTTACCCAAAAACTCTGATAAGCACATCAGCAAAACGGGATAGTTAGAAACAATTGCCTTCATCCCCTGCTTTACACTTGGCTTATCAACCGACTGAGGAACTCTTTCCTTCGTCTGAAGGAAGAACCAGAAGGTGCAAAGTGAGGAAATCAAAGCCGTTCCCCCACCCATAACCATAAACACCGAACTAAGCTTCCATTTAACCACCTTATTATTAACAAGGTCAATCAGAACACCCATTATGTAACGTGGCAAATCCTCACCCATATAGCCCGTTAAAAGCTCTGCAAGCGTTATCAGGCGTATTCGTTCGTTTGGATTTGGTGTTATGGTGGACATATAGCCACTTTTAGCAACATTGGTAAAAGTACCTGCAGTTTCATTAATAATAGCAAATATATAATAATAAATTAGCTTAGGTAAATAGGTTCCTGCTGTATTTGGAAAAAACAATGGTAACAGCCATGTAAACACACTTATAAGGGTCAATGGCAATTGAACACCAACAAGATACGGCTTGAATTTACCTATTCGGGTTCGTGTTCCGTCAACAATGACAGAAATGAATGTATCGTTGACAATATCCCATGCTGCAGTTACAAGGTTCATTACTGCACTTACACCAAAATCAATATGAACTACATCCCATATAAATCTTTCGTTAAAGGTACTGATATTAAAGGTATTGGACCAGTCGTTCAGAAGATATGCAACTGTTTCACGGACACCGACATAATTAAAGCCCTCATAATATCTGACATTTTCATTTTCGGAGGCTTCAATTGTATTAACAAATTCTCTATCACTCACACAACCACCTCCTTAAACTTCAGAAACATTTACAATACAAGTATCTGTAAATGCTTCTCCGAGGTAACTGAGCTTAACTGTAATTGTTACAGGCACATCACAGGACTTCAAGCCCTTAACATATCCCATTTCGTCAACAAAGGCAATATCTTCGTTCGAAGAATAAAACTCAACTGTGTATTCACTATCATCGTCAATAATGGCATTTACATTTAGCATATACTCTTCGCCGTGTTCAATTGTTACCTCATTCTCAACAAAGGAAATACCTGCATAGGAGTATTCGTAGGTATCAGTTACAGTATAATCAAATGAAATTTCTTTGTCGCCAAAAATCGCAGCAGAATTTATAAACTCAGCGTCAATTGCAACGACATACTCTCTTATTATATTTATATATTGTATATGATCATTTTCACGATTCACCTTCGCCTTTATTGTCAGGCTATTAAGCCTTGAATCAAAATCATTGATTTTGCAATTTGATTTTACTGCATCAATGAACTGCACTTTTGCAGACAAATCATTTTCAACCGAAAACATTTCAGCATATTTTTTACTAAATTCTTTATTTTTTACATCAACATCATAGGTTAAATAATAATATTCATTATCAATCAGGTTACCCTCGTCGTCATACTGACTTTCGCCGTTTTCATTAACCAGACCAATTGAGAAGCCTGCATTTTTTAATAAAACTTCATCTATTGTAAAAGAGAGCTTTTTGCTATCATTCTTTTCAAATGAGCCCTGAAAATCTTCAGTATAAAAGCCATCAATGGCAGAGAGCATTTTTCCCTTCACGAAATTAAACAAGGCTTCATCCTGAGGCTGATTTACTGAATTCAAAGCCTTTAAATTGTTAACAGAAACATCTGTAAACGTTTTAGTTTTAACAAATCTATTATCCGTTTCCGAAATCAGCTTATTAATGTACTGAGCTAATACATCCTTCGAAGATGTAATCTCTGTTTTATTGATTATCACATTATTTTCTGTTGCTGTTGTTTCTTCGCCACTCAGATTATTAACTGTTACAACAAGCACGCCCATACAAAGCGCAAGAGCAACAACAGACGCAATACCAAAAGCAATAAATTGCTTTGTTTTACTATTCATTTTATTTGCCCTCCCCTTTTGCAGATTGGACAAGTGCCTCTTTTTCTTCTTTTTCCTTAAGTCGCTTTTCTTTTTCTTCTTCGGACTCTAAAACAGGCAATGGCAAGTCTGCATATGTAAGCTCGCCAGTCTTAATCTGTTTTCTGATTTTTACTCTTTCTAAATCAATCGCTTTGATTTCAGGTTGAATGTTTTTAGTAACAACAAGTCTGTTCAGAATGAAAATAAACACAAGAACTGCAAAGCAAGCAATCGAACCAATACCAGCCTTTGCTTCAATGAAAGGAACCTCACCAATAATATCTTTAATAGTAAAGCTACATGCAGCCGCCATCAAAGAAAGTAAAGCACCTGTAATAGATAAAATCTGCGCTTTGACTGCTGATTTTTTAATATTTATAAATGACAAGATAAGTGTCAGGAAAACACCAAATCCAGAAAGGAAAATCATAATAACAAAAGACAATATTGCTAAAACAGCATTAGATAACATAGGGTAATATACACCTGCATCAAAAACTGCTTTTAATGTGCCGTCAGAGAATGCCTGATAAATCCCCCAAGCACCAAAGCTGATTTTAGCAGAAAAAGTACTGAAATTTGCTTCAACTGTTGCAAAGGGAATGAAAATCGCACCGATAGCAAGAAGCATAGCAACAATTCTCATTATCTGAATTTTGCCACCTATAAAAGCAGTTTTCAGCTTTGCTATCAAAATATGAAAGGTTGCAAATTCAAGCTCGCATTTTTTCGCATCCTCAGTGAGCAAGCTCTCCTGCTGAGCATAAAAAATGTTCACACCACAATGCTTACAATTAGGCGCAAGCTCAAAGCGACCTATTTCTTTGTTGCATTTGGGACATTTCACAGTACCACTCCTTTCAGGTTTGAGTTTTTATATAAATGATATGGACTAAGCTTTTATTAAATGTTATAATCGTTTAAAAGACAGAATTAAGGGTGAGCATTTTGAAAATTATTGCAACTGACTATGACGGAACACTTAACCACGGCGGAATTGACGAGAAAAAGAAAAATGCAATTTCTCGATGGAGAAAAGAAGGAAACATTTTTTCTGTTGTTAGTGGCAGAGGTGCTCCAGACCTTATAAGAACATATAACGAAAACACTTTTGAGTGCGACTATCTTATTGCCGATAACGGTGCTGTTATAATGACAACAAATGGTGAAATAGTCTGCGAAGATAAAATTGATGTATCGGTCGCAAAGCCATTTCTTGAATTCCTTTTTGAGCAAGGGTGCAAATGGGGTTATGTTCAGACAAGCTTCCCTTGCAGAGTCTTCAAGGATGAAGACTTTGAAAAATATGACAAGGATGAGTGCTACACAGTTGATGAACTGCCTGAGTTCGAATATATTTATCAGATAAACACTGCCTTAGACAGCTTCGAAGAATCAGCAAACGTAACACAAGCCATAAAAGAAAGCTTTGGTGATGTTCTTAATCCGTTACAAAACGGAACCTGTCTTGATATTGTTTCCGTCAATATGGACAAGGCCAAAGGAATTTACAAACTTATAGACCTTTTAGATGCCAAATACGAGGATGTAATAGCAGTTGGCGACAATGTTAACGATAAAGATATGATAAGAGAATTCCGCTCTTACGCTATGGAAAATGCAGTTCCATTAATCAAGGAGCTGGCTGATTTTGAAACACCAAGCGTTACAGAATTAATTTATCGTGAATTAAAAGCTCAGGACAGGAAATAATCAAAGGCAAGCATTACACAAAAGCCTACAAGAAGAGAATATGTTGCTCCTCTTTCGCTTCCGTGAGCGTGAGTTTCGGGAATCATTTCGTCACTTATTACATAAAGCATTGTACCACCTGCAAAAGCAAGAGCAAATGGCAAAATTGCAGTTGAAACGCTTACTGCGAAATAACCGAGAAGAGTACCGAGCACCTCAACAACACCCGTAAGAAGAGCGATTATAAGAGTTCTGCCTTTACTCATTCCTGCAGCTATCATCGGAGCAATAATAACCATACCCTCAGGAATATTTTGGAGAGCTATACCACCTGCAATTGTCAGTGCCTCAGCAGTATTGCCTGTTCCGAAGCCAACACCTGCAGCAATACCCTCGGGAAGATTATGGATAGCAATAGCAATTACAAAAAGTAAAACCTTATTAAGCTGCTCAGTTTTGCTTGGATGCTGCTCCTGATCTGCCCCTGTCAGCTTATGAAGATGAGGAACAAGCTTATCAATAAGGTTCACACAAAATGCACCAGCAAAAACACCCACTATAGTTACAATAATTGAATACTTTCCGCCGTACTCCAATGATTCTAAAACAAGCCCGAACACTGCCGCTGCAAGCATAACACCTGCCGCAAAGGAAAGAACAATATCATTGAATTTGTGACTTGTTTTTTTAAAAACAAAGCCTAAAAGCGCACCTATGACTGTTGCGCCACCAACACCAAGTGCAGTTAAAAGAACGATTTTCATAGGCTCACCTCGCAATATAATTCAAATATATTATATCTAAATATATAGAAAAACTCAACTTAAAATTGTAATTATATCCTAACTGTGTTAGTATAAAACCATATTACTATTAAAGGACGTGTAAAAATGAGTGCAAAAGTATTCTTTTCAAGAGAAATTACTGCTGAAAAGGTTCTTGAACTTTATAAAATACTCGGCAAAGAGCTTAAAGGTAATGTTGCAATTAAAGTACATTCAGGTGAAAAGGGAAATCAGAATTTCTTAAAGCCTGATTTTTGGAAACCTGTTATAGAATATGTTAATGGTACTGTTGTTGAATGCAACACTGCTTACGAAGGTGCAAGGAACACAACCGAACGCCACGAAAAACTTATGGAAGAGCATGGTTGGACAAAAGATTTTTCTGTTAATATTCTTGATTCAGAGGGTCCTGACCTTGTTTTGCCCATAAGAAACGGTAAAAACATCAAAGAAAACTATGTAGGCAAATATATTGTCAACTATGATTCTATGCTTGTACTTTCTCATTTTAAAGGTCATCCGATGGGTGGCTACGGCGGTGCTATAAAACAGCTTTCAATTGGTGTTGCCTCTTCTTATGGCAAGGGCTATATTCATGGTGTTGGAAACCCAGATAATTTCTGGACTTCAGACCACGACCAATTTTTAGAATCTATGGCAGAAGCAGCAAGCTCTGTAATTGATTTCTTTAAAGGTGAAATCGTTTATATAAATGTTATGAAAAATATGAGTGTTGACTGTGATTGCTGTGCAAAGGCAGAAGACCCTTGTATTGCAGATATCGGAGTTCTTGCTTCAACTGACCCAATAGCGATTGACCAGGCTTGTATCGACCTTGTTTATGCTTGTTCTGACCCGGGTAAGCCACATCTTATTGAAAGAATTGAAAGCAGAAACGGAATCCACACCATTGAAAGAGCCGAAGAGCTTGGCTACGGCTCAAGAGATTATGAATTGATTGAGGTTTAATATGACAACACCAAATTTTAAAAAGACACGATTCGCCTGTTATTTTGCATATCTTGCAATATCAGC
>JAZQUT010000070.1:0-21919 GCA_045631405.1 Acutalibacteraceae bacterium
AAATCGGTAATTTTATTGCACAAAAAAGAAAAGAAAAAAATCTTACTCAAATGCAATTGGCAGAAATTTTAGGTGTATCAAATAAAACTGTATCCAAATGGGAAAACGGCAATTGTATGCCCGATTACAGCATCATAAAACTGCTGTGCAAGGAACTTGATATTTCTGTTTCTGAGCTTATGGACGGAGAAGAAAAAGACAACACTCCCGAAAATGCAGAAGACATGAGAATAATGTTTTTATTAAGGCGAGTTCATAGCCTTGAAAAGCAAAACAAAACTATTTATGGCTTTCTCGTTATTGTTCTCGGTGTCACATTTTTAGTACTTTCCCGTCTTTTAGGTGGGACAAATTTCACCGACTTCTTTTCAGGCGTTTTCCTCGGTTTATCAATAGGTCTGATGCTAACCGGAATTTATGTTATAGGAAAAAATTTAAAAGTATAAAAATCACCACCGATTAAGCTTTACTTAATCGGTGGTTTTCTTATTTGTCTGTTGCTAATTCCTTGCGCTTGCTTCTTCTGATGCGATTGATATGTCTTTCAAAATCACCGTTATTGATAAGCTCTGTGAGAACATACTGCATAAAGGTGGGAACAGTACAGGAATAAAATCCGAGTCTGTTGTTAAACTCTGCCACAAGATGCTTCGGAAGCACCATATAGCCGATACGAAGGGATGGCGATATGGTTTGAGAAAAGGTGTTCAGATATATGACATTATCATTACCGGAAAGTGAAAACAAGGTTTCTGTGGGCTTCGCAGAAACAGAAAACTCAGACTCGAAATCATCCTCTATAATATAGCGAGTATTCTGCTCCGACCACCTTATATATTCGTGTCTTTTGGATGCTGTGGCAGTAACACCACTTGGGTAGCTTCGGTATGGTGTTGTGTGCAATACATCTGCTTTCGTTTCAGAAAGCGCCTTACTGTCAATTCCTGAGCTTTTCAAAGGAAGAGAATCATAGGTAATCTCCGTTGCTTTATAAACCTGCTCAATCTTTTTATAAGAGGGCGATTCGATAGCATAAACACGGTGTCTCCCAATCAATTCAACAATAAGACCATAGAGGTATTCTGAGCCTGAGCCGATAACTATCTGCTCAACATCAACCTGTATTCCGCGGTTTCGTGCAAGATAGTGGCATATTGCCTCACGAAGCTCGTAGCAGCCACAGTTAGGTGATTTTTCCAGCAACAATTCTCCCTGCTCGCTTAACACTCTTCGCATAGTTTTACTAAGCACCGATATAGGAAAAGAAGGATTATTGTTTTCGCTGAAATGCACCTCGCGTTCGGTGCGTTGCTCGCTTGAAACAGCAAAACCGTCAGACCTACGAAAAATGACAATATATCCACTTCGTTCTCTTGCTTCAACGTAGCCCTCGTCACAAAGAAGAGCATAGGCGTGCTCAATGGTTATGGTGCTGACCCCTGTTTCCTCTGCAAGACTGCGCTTAGAGGGAAGCTTTGTGTTATATGGATAAATTTCCGAAATAATGTCATCCCGAATCTGCTTATAAATCTGAAGATATACTGGGCGCTTTTCCTTATCTATTATGTATTTCATCTGGTTATATAATTTTCTCCTAATTTGATAATTGTTATATAGTCAGATTTAATATACACTATTTTCATAAATATGTAAAGGACTATAATGGTGATGAAAACAAAAACAAAGAAAATTGTTGTTGCTGCGCTGATTGCTGCGCTCGCTTGTATAGCAACAATGATTATAAAAATACCCACCCCCCTGAAGGGATACATAAACTTAGGCGACTGCATCGTGTTAGTCGCAGGCTGGATGCTTTCTCCTGCATATGCTTTTCTTGCTGCAGGTCTTGGCTCTGCCTTCGCCGATGTTTTTTCAGGCTACGCCACCTATGCTCCTGCAACCTTTGTTACAAAGGGTCTTATGGCTTTGATTGCCTTCTACGGCTTCAAGCTTCTTAACAAAAGGCTTGGGAATGCCCCCTCAAGAATTATCAGTGGCTTTATTGCAGAAGCTATTATGGTGCTTGGTTACTTTATATTCGAAGGCTTTTTATACGGCTTCGCGCCCTCTGTTGTAAACATTCCTGCAAATGCTATTCAGGGTGTCGGAAATCTGATTCTCGGTGTTTTACTAATAATCGCATTTGAGAAAAGAAAAGTAAAGTTGAATTAAACAAAAAAAATTCCACCGATTAAGTTTTTCTTAATCGGTGGTTTAATTTTATAAATCTCTGCTGATTATATCTTCAAGGGTTTCGCCCTTTACTGCAACATAGCTTTCGTCGCTGTTTACCATAATAACGGGAAGACGAGGAATTCTGTTGTAGTTTGAAGCCATTGAGAAATTATATGCGCCTGTTGTAAGAACTGCAACAAGGTCACCTCTCTGAATGCTTTCGGGAAGCATTACCCTGGGCTGAATGATATCTCCACTTTCACAGCATTTACCTACAAGGTCACAAAGGAAATTACATTCCTCTTCTGCCTTATCTGCGGCGATAACTGTGTATTCAGACTCATAAAGAGCATATCGTGGGTTATCAGTCATACCACCATCAATGGCAACATAGTTTTTGTAGCCCTCAATTCGCTTAACATTACCCACTCTGTAAAGAGTGATGCCTGCATCTGCAACAATGCTTCTGCCAGGCTCCATACTAACAAATGGCTCGTTAATATTAAGCTCCTTGCATTTCTCCTTGAAATATTCAGCAACCTGACGGATGTTGTCCTCAATATCAATTGTGGGGTCGTTTTCAGTGTATCTGACACCATAGCCACCACCAAGGTCAAGCTCTCTTGCTTCAAAGCCGAGAGTGCTTTTAACCTCTGCAATAAAGTTGAGCATAATCTCTGCTGAGCGAATGAAAACAGAGGACTCAAAAAGCTGAGAGCCAACATGACAATGGAAGCCTGCAAGGTCAATATTCTCTTTAGTAAGAGCATATTTTGTTATCTCCATAGCAGCGCCTGTTTCAATTGGGAAGCCGAATTTGGAGTCAACCTTACCTGTGTTTACTGCTTCATAGGTATGAGTATCAATACCGGGAGTAACTCTGAAGAGAATTTTCTGCTTCAGGCCCATTCCCCCTGCCAAGCAGTTGATAGCATCAAGCTCCTCCTTGTTATCAACAACGAAGCAGCCAACGCCACATTCCAAAGCAAATTTAATGTCTGAATCGCTTTTGTTGTTGGAATGGAAGCAAGCATTTTTCATATCAATGCCCGATTTAAGGGCAGTATAGATTTCGCCAACGGAAACCACATCAACGCCCATACCCTCAGAGCCCACAATATTATAAATCTTCTTGAAGCTACAAGCCTTACTTGCATAAAATGGCTTTGCATTATCGCCGAAATATTTTTTCATTCCGTTTACATATTTACGGCAATTCTCTCTGATTTTTCTTTCATCCATAACATAAATGGATGAGCCATATTTTTCGGCAAGCTCAACTGTACTGTGACCACCGAAAAACAGGGTATTATTCTCTATATACAAATTGTTAGCTATCATATAATCACCTTTGGGGGTTCTTTTGTATCTTGGGGTTTTAAATTATACACGCTTACGCGCTAGAACCCTCCACCGTAACCTAACAAGAGGTTTATTGGTTTTGCCCCCTCCAGTTACAATATAGTCGCACTGCTTCGTTATTCACTCGCATTGCTCCTTATTGTGCCAGTGCTTATTGTTCGCTGCATCTGCCACCGGCAGCGCTCACAAACGCACCCCTTCGCCAGGGAGGTCAAGTTATTCTCTTTAAGTTAGTTATTCAAAACTAAAAAATATTAAACATTAAGTCCCTGTTCTCTCATAAGTCCGAGCATTTTTGCTTCGTTTTCGGGTTCCATTGTTGTAAGAGGAAGTCTTACATAGTTTTCGCCGAAGCCGATAGCTGCAACTGCTGCCTTAGCAGGAATGGGGTTAACCTCGCAGAAGAGAGAGTTAATAAGAGGAAGCATTTCAAGCTGAAGAGCACGGCTACCCTCTAAGTCACCTGCAAAGAATTTATCGCAAAGCTCAACTGTTTTCTTGGGAAGAATGTTTGAAAGAACGGAAATAACACCCTTTCCACCCAAGGACATAAGAGGAACAATCTGATCATCGTTACCTGAATAGATATCGAACTCGCCCTTTGTAAGAGCAGCGATTTCTGCAATCTGAGAAATGTTACCTGATGCTTCCTTGATACCAACGATATTGGGATGCTTTGCAAGAACTGCACAGGAAGCAGGAGTAAGATTACAGCCTGTTCTTGAGGGAACATTGTAAAGAATACAGGGCTTTGTTGAAGCGTCTGCAATTGCTTCGAAGGATGCAATAAGTCCCTTCTGAGTTGCTTTATTGTAATAGGGAGTAACGAGAAGCATTGCATCGCAACCGATTTCGCAAGCAAATTTGGTAAGATCAATAGCATAAGCTGTATCATTTGAGCCTGTACCTGCGATAACGGGAACTCTGCCTGCTACCTTTTCAACGGAGAAACGGAGAACCTCTCTGTGCTCCTCGTCAGTAAGAGTTGAGCCCTCACCTGTTGTACCTGCGATTACAAGAGCATTGATGCCCTCTTCAATCTGCCAGTCAAGAAGTCTGCCGAATGCTTCGTAGTCAACGCCGTTTGCGTTCATGGGAGTTACAATAGCTGTTGCTACACCTGTGAATACTGTGTTTTTCATAAATTTTACCTCACAAAAAAATAATAGTTGCCGAAAAGCAACTACCCACACAAAAATAAATACTCCATAACATGAGCATAATATTATGTAAGATAGCTCTCCACCAGAATGGTGACAACAGTAAAGATATTATTCCGTACTGCCAGATCGATTTTTTGCCACAAATCGTCTTCGGCACCTGCTCCTTTCACCCCGGCAGTTCTGGCAAACCCTTGCGCCACGGTTACTCTTAACAAAATGCACCTCTATCGGTTGCTAATAATATATCATAGAGATTTTATAAAGTCAATTATAAAATGCAAGAAATAACGATTATTTATATACATCTTAATTAGTAAAGTAGCAAAAACCAATTTATATTTCCCACAACGAAAAAAGCACCTTCAATTGAAGGCGCTTTAATATTATTTAGCTTCTATGGTTTCAACCCACTCATAAATATAAGGCTTATAAAAAGTGGTGTAATTACTTTCAATCATAAAATGCACCATCCAAAAGCATTCCTCGCCCTTAAAGCAAAAGACCTTATAATCCTTAACCACATCATCGTTTTCACCCTTGTATTTATACTCAACCAAGGGAACGCCATTATATTCACTTACCTTAACATTGCCATCAAAGCTATTTGCTAAATAGCTTGTGAACTCTTCAGCAGTCATTTTGGATTCTTCAGAGCCTGCCTCAAAGCTGTCGCCCATAACATAAAACTCTATATGCTCTGCAGCGCAACCGATTTCATTATCCTGAAATTCAATATCGCCGAGATTTCCAAAATCTTCTGTTAATGTAACAGAAAAGCCATCAATTGAAAACGCTTTTTCTTTTTTGCTAAGCTTGATTTTTTCTGTTTTTACTTTATTTATGCTATCAGCATAGATTTTTTCTTCTATTGCAATTTTGACACCGATAATTGTGCCAATAGCGCCTACAGCCACAACAACTGCAAGAAGAGCTATCAATATTTTTTTGCCCATTGAAGCAGAGCATTTATACTCCTTCATAAAAACACCTCGTTTGCAGTAATTCTACCACATATCAACACATAGTGCAACAACTAATCTTAAAATGCCATAAGCACGGATGCCACAAATGAAATTGCCGCAGCAACATAGTCCGACTTAGTTAATTTTTCTTTTCTTAAAGCGCTTATGATAGTCGAGAAAACCATAACTCCACCTGTTACCAATGGATACTGAACTGATGCAGGTAAATTCACAAGAGAAATAAGCAAGAACCAGTTTCCGAAGCCATTGAAAATTCCATAGCCGCCTGCAAAAGCGAGAGCCTTCCCCTTAACAACAGGAATTTTCTTGTATTTTATAAGAAGCCAGATTGCGCTAATTATAATGCTCGCCATTGAGGACAGGAACATAAAGCCTGTGCTGTCTGTATGAGCAATCTCGCTTGATTGATGTATTTTTGAAATAACACCAACACTACCATTAAGCATAAACACAGCCATATAGTAGAGAATTGCTTTTTTATTACCGTTGCCACTCTTAATATTAAGAAGAACGGAAACAACAATTAAAACACAACAAACAATTTTGAAGGGTGTAAGCTTTTCATCATAAAAGCCTACGCCTAAAAGGAAGGGCAGCAGCATACCACCGAGCATTGAAAACACGGAATAAACTGAAAGATTTGCAATTGCAAAGGCCTTCAGGCTAAAATATGTCATCAATATGCACGCCACGGCATAAACCGTCGCTAAAGCTACGCTGAAGGGCGTTACAATTATACTGAACTTACTGATAAAAAGCATTATAACAACAATAACAATGCTTTTATAAAGAGTAAATTCAAGGGCAGATTTTAAATCGCTTCCCCTGCTCTGCTCAAATCTCTGATTAAAGAAAAACTGCAGGGCGAATAAAATTGTTGCTGAAAAAACGAGTATGTAGTTAACCATTTCTTATTTTACATTTCCTTTGTAATATTTTTCTAAAAGCTTTTTTGTTCTTCTGCTTCTGCAGATTTCACCATTCAGAAAGACAACCTCTTTTTCATGGCGATAATAGATTTTATAATGTGGCAGACCAAACAGAGTCTTATAGAACCAGCTGCCGAAGCTTTTTACACCTGTGACATCCTCCCATAGAATTATTTCTCTTCGTCTGAATGGATGGCAAATCACAAGCTTTTCATTTGTGAAAATATAATGGGTTGGTGAAACAAGCAGAAGAAAAACAAATATTAAGATAATCACTATGCCACCAACAACAAAAATCATTTCCTCTATTTCAAAACCAAAGCAAGAGAACAAGAATCCAACAAAAACAGCAAACGAAAAAGCAAACATATGATAATTTAAAGCGAAATATTTTTCTGTCTTTGCAGGTGCTTTTGTTTTCATTTTGCTCACTCCTTTGATTTATTTATGAATTTATAAGTTTTAAATATTTATCTATCTGCTCGTCGGTGGGCTTATAATCTGTTACAGAGCAACAGGGCATATTGGGTTTTCTGCCGTCAGAATAATAGAATGGTGTGAGTCTGTCATTTTCATATTCCTTGCGACATTCTTCCTTTGTGAAATCGGGTATTTTATAGACCTTGCCGTTTTCAAGCATTGAACGATGACCTAAAATTGCAACCGATGACATCGCTATTGAAGAGTGAATATCATAAGGATGCTCAGGCTCTTTTCTATCTTTAATACATTCAAGGAACATTCTCGCAACAATATAGTCACCACCACCGTGACCTGCCTGATTTATGAGCTTCTCGTCCTTGTCATTCCAGCTAGGCTCATAAAGATTAACCTCTTCCATACCCTCAGGAATTTCCCAATGGTTATAGCGAAGCATAACCTTGCTACCCATGCCTCGCAAATTTTCAATCTGTCCTTTTTTACCGCAGATTCTATAAGCGTTATGATGAGCGCCAAAGGCACCACAGCCTGTAAACTTAAACACAGAGCCATCATCATTCTGAGTCATCATAACTGTTGCACTGTCTCCAACAAAGCGAGCAGTACCGAACTCCTCCATAGGAGAGAAAACACCGAAAGCGCAAACTGTTTTAGGTGTTGCACCTGTTGACCACATAAGTGGTGCTAAGGAATGGGTTACATAATATGAGCGAGGAAGATAATTCCTCCAATGCTCAGGAAAATATATGTAACCTTTATAAAAATCGTAGTCGGTAGAATTGAGTGGATGATTATATTCGCCCTCAGCATAAAGAAGCTTACCGAGAGTACCACCGTCGCAGACTTTCTTCATTTCTCTGTTGAAAATCATCTGGGGATAATTTTCTGCCAACATAAAAATTGAACTGCTTTTTTCATAAGCTCTTAAAAGCTCGACGCCCTCTGCCATTGTTCCGTTTGAGATACATTCGCAGAAAACATGAATCCCCTTTTCAAAGCATTTTATTGCAAAGGGTGCATGCTCGTGGAAATAGTTTGCGATAATAACTGCATCCATTCCGATTTTCAAAAACTCATCAAAATCTTTAAAAACAGGAACTTCCATACCTAAATTTTTAAGACCGTCTTCCGCTCTTTTTTCGTTAAATTCACAAAGGGCAACAATTTCGCAGTCCTGAAGCATAAAATTTTTCGCTATATCAATACCTCGACCTGCACCAAATACACCTATTTTAATCATTTTTAACACTCCTTTGGAGATATTAAATTCAGTTTAACAAAAGATTTCTCATTAAACAATAGAAATTTTCTATATTTTTATTTAATTTAGTTGTTTTTTCTTGATTTAAAACAAAAACTGTAGTAATGTGTAGTAAATATATTCAGAGGACAAAAAAATGCCAAGAAAAAATATATGTAAAATTTCCACACCTTTAATTTCTACGCCCTTTTTTGCTTCTCGTTTTATTCTTGAAACGGATGAAGCTACAATGAAAACGCCCTACACTCTGGAAGAAAACAGACTTTGCCTTATTGCTAAAGGTAAGGTTAATTTTAATCTTTCTTCCTCGGTTTTTGATTTAAACACGGGCGACATAATTTTCTGTTTCAAGGGTGAAGAGTTTTTTGCTACAGAAGCTCTGAACTGTGAATATATGTATATAGATTTTGATGGTATCCGTTCAACTGAACTTTTCAAACGTTTCGGTATAATTAATTCAAACAGAGTTTTTTCAGGCTTCGATGGTTTGATACCCTTCTGGCACGAAAGCCTTTCAAGAGCATCTGCTGAAAACATAGACCTTTCAGCCGAAAGCATACTTCTCTATACTTTTTCGAGATTATCGGCAAACAAACCTATGGGAAATCCTATTATTAATAAGATAATGGAAATATCAGAAGAATATTTCAAGCAGTCAGATTTTTCAATTAACACAATTGCTGATGAATTAGGTTATAATCCAAAATATCTTTCTCACATTTTCAAAGAAAAAACCGGTGTAACCTATTCAGAATATTTAAGAGATTTGAGAATCAAATACGCTGTTTCACTTTTTAATCACGGATTGGAATCCGTAAAAAATGTTGCTGCCTTATCAGGATTTTCGGACCCATTATATTTTTCAACAGTATTCAAAAAATGCGTTGGGGTCACTCCTAAAGAATATAAAAAAGGAAGAGAGAGTTAACGCTCTTTCTTCCTTTTCTGATTTCAAAACAAATATATTTTCAAAACCATCAATAATGTTTCTCTATAAATTCAATTAAAGCCGTATTATCTTCTAATCCGTGAGGATGATGGTCGCAACCCTCTTTGAGGATTTCAAAAAGGACACCACCATTTTTGTTGTAATAATCAGAAAGAATTTTCCCGTTTTCTTTATAAGGAACAACAGTATCACTATCGCCACATATAAGGGCAACAGGAATATTATTTTCAAGAAGCTTCGGAACATTATCAACGGGATGATTGCGATAATTAATCATATCAACAATATTCATACCCGTTGCTTCTTCAAACTCACTCTGACTGTCGTCGTGACCTTCGCCTAAGGAATACGGACAGCTTAAAAAATTCATAACGGGAGCATCAATATAAGCAACTGCAACGCATTCGGGATTGTTAGCTGTAAAGTATACTGCCTGCATACCACCACAGCTCATTCCAACAGTCACACATTTCCTATTAAAGTTGAAATTCTCTGCGAGAAACCTACAAAACATTGGTCTTAATTCATTATCTTCGGGACAATTCCAACGGGTTTTAGTATCAAAATGAGCAAGAAAATAACCTCTTTTAAGCATTTCAATTTCAAACTCGGGAAACGCACCGAAATATTCGGTTTTATATAGCCACTTGTTACCTTCTATTGCTTTTTCAGGGCAAACAACAAGAGCTTTTCTATCGCAAAAATCAAAATTTATTTTTTTGAAGCCATACCATTCATCAATGGTATATGAAATTTCTTTTTCTTTAAAAAGCTTGTCACCCACAACATCACCCATTAAATAAAGTTTTCAATATCAGCATAAAGCCTGTTAAAGCTACTAAGAAGAAAAGGTTCAGAAGTGTGAAATATTTCATATAATGCCCTGTCATCATAGGGTTTCGTTTTGTATATTCTCTGAATGTTATTAAGCTTGCAAGTGAAGAAATCAAGGTTCCCACACCACCGATATTAACACCCACAAGCAAATCCTGATAATTTTCAGTAAACTGCGAAAGAAGAATTGCCGATGGCACATTGCTTATAAACTGACAGGAAAGAATACTGAAAAGAAGAGTATTCTTTTCAAGGAGGAATGAGAAAAAGCTTCTCACAACCTCAATTCTTGCCATATTCCCTGCAAAAATGAAGAAGAAAACAAAAGTGAAAAGCAACGGGTAGTCAACCTTTTTCAATGCGCTTCTGTCTGCAAAAACAAGAACCAAGGGTATTACAACAAGACCTACAACATATGGAATTCCTCTGAAAACAATTGCTATTGCCAAGGCGAAAAGGACTAAATACAAGGCTACTCGCAACGGTGGAAGCTTTGATTTTTCGTCCTTAATTTCAAGAGGCTCGGGCTTTACACCCACAATACAGCAAATTGTGATTAAGGTAATTGCGAAAATGAATGGTGGTGCCATTATTTTCATGAATTCAAGATTATCAATATTAAATTTTGAATATAGATAAAGGTTCTGAGGGTTGCCGAATGGCGTCAGCATACCACCTAAGTTTGCTGCAATATTCTGCATAACAAAGGTAAACGCCATATACTTTTCTTTTCTCGTTTTACGGAGAACATAATATCCTAACGGCAAAAAGGTCAGAAGCGCCATATCGTTGGCTATAAGCATTGAGCCGATAAAGGTTATGTAAACAAGGGCAATAACACTAAGCCTTGCATTTTTGAAAACCTGAACTATTGCCTTTGCAAGAGTATAAAAGAAGCGAATGTTTCTCAAGGCACAGACCACAGCCAAAACACAAAAAAGACAAGTAAGTGTTTTGAAATCAAAATAGCCTAAATACTCTTTGTCAAATGGCACGAAAAAACAGGTAATGACCGCAGCTGCAAAGGCAACTACGGTCACAGTATTCTTTTTCAAAAATCTGATTGCTTTCTGAGAAAAGGCAGACAATGACATTTTGTGACTTCTTTCCATAATGGAGTTATTTATATCTGATGTCCGTATTAATAAACGGAACATTTTTAAAATCATCGGGATTTTTACGGATTATGTAATCAATGTAGCTATCAATTATATTGGCAGTAAAAATATAACCCATCGGATTCATATGACCATAAAGGAAGAATTTCTCTCTAAACTTCTCGTCATAGACAGGGCCATATTTATTAAGGTCAATAACATAGGAATTACTAAAGACCTCTGTTAAATCATAGAGAGCCTTTATAGTTTTTTCTTTTTGCACCTGCGTTCCTCTTACATCGTCATTGGGAAAGGTTACGAAGAAGAACTTTGCATCTGGGCTTATCTCCTTATAACGGCTTATAATCTGAGCGTAATTACCGATAAAGGTAGGCTTATTATTTCTGTAATCCTCGGGGTCGATATCCTCAACTCCACCTACCTCTAAGCCACCGTTATAAACATCATTAACACCAAGAGCAATAACATAAGCCTGACATTTTTTATCCTCGTCCCAAAAGCCATTTACCTCAGCAAAGGAATCGAGATATTCTCTGGCAGTCATACCACCACGGGAGAAATTATATGCCTTAAGTCCGTTTTTTCTTGCAACATACTGGCCCCAGGAATAGTCGAACATATCGTGATAGCCTCTGTTCTCCTGCTCATCACGGGTTTCAAACTCACCTGAGGAAAGACTATCGCCTATAAAGGCGATAGTTCTGAAAATTGATGTATAGCTATAACCCTCAACCAATCTGTCAAGTGGCTTTTCTTCAGAGTTATACAATAAATCGTCCCAATTCATATTAGTCCTCATCGGGATGCTCTGCTCTGTAAGCAGCAATTGCATCGTCATAAGCCTTCATTGTTTCCTCATTGGGAACATATTCAGCCTTTTCTGTATTAGCAATTGTGGGAGCATTACCCTCTGAATCGAAGCAGGGAGTAAGGAAATCGTTCTCCCAAAGCTTTCTGTCCTCTTCCTTACGGAAATCGGGAATATCATAGGGCTTGCCGTATTCCATAGCACTTCTGTGACCAAGAATTGCAACTGAAGCCATTGTTGTTGCGAAATATTCATCGAACATGGGCTTTCTGTTTTCTCTGATAGCATTGAAGAACTCTCTAACGATGAAGAAGTCGCCACCACCGTGACCTGCTTTTTCTGCAGCCTCTTTTGCATCGGGCTCAAAGTCAGCCTCGTAGGTTGTAACTCTTTCCATACCCTCGGGAATATGCTCCTGATTAAAGGAAAGAAGAACCTTGCCATCCTCTGCACGAAGATTTTCAATCTGACCTAATTCACCACAAACGCGATATGTGTTAGCATGACCACCGAAATGTGACCAGCCTGTTACACGGAAAACAGAGTCGTCATCATTAAGGCAGGTAACAACTGCACTTCTGTCGGGTAATCTCCAATAAAGGTCGCCACCACCATTTTCTTCATTAAAGGGAGCGAAGATAGGCATAGCAGTAACTCTCTTGGGGAATGCACCTGTGATATACATGAGTGGTCCGAGAGAATGAGTAATATAATAAATTCTGGGAATATGATATCTCCAGTGCTTTGATGTGGGGCAATAGTGAGCAATTTCCTTCTGAGAAAGAATAGGATGGTTATATTCACCCTCGCAGAATAATGCCTTACCAAGAACGCCTGACTGATAAACCTTACGCATTTCCTGATTGAATTTCATAAAGGGATAGTTTTCAGCTATCATATAGAAGGCATTGCTCTTTTCAACTGCTCTTACAAGCTTAACGCCCTCGCCCATTGAAATATTTGATGTACATTCGCTTAAAACATGAATATTTTTCTCAAGAGCCTTGATAGCATAGGGTGTATGCTCGTGGAAATAGTTGCAAAGGAAAACTGCTTCCAAGCCCTCGTGATTTATAAACTCGTCAAAATTTGTATATGTAGTAACGTCGGGATGATCTGCTTTTGCCTTTTCAAGTCTTTTTTCGTTGAAATCGCAAACAGCAACAACCTCGCCATTGTTAGCAGCAACGCCGTCATAGAAGCCGCTTCCACGACCTAAGCCGAATATACCGAATTTAATCTTTTCCATAATAATACCTCCGTAGGTAAATAATTTCATACAGTATTTTAACATACTAATACACGTTGGTAAATATAAATTTTACATAAAAATATAGAAAAAAGTTTGACAAAACAACGACACCTATCAATTAAGATAAGTGTCGTTACGCTTAATTTTCAATTAAAGCCATACATAAATTAATCTATGATGCCAATAGGGCCAGATCATTTCATCTGCATTGCCCTGCTTTGACCAGATACAGTCCCAGCTTGTTTCTTTCCATTGGTTGTTTTCCTTTTGGTATTTTAAAACATTTCCTGAATTGTTATTATCACAAACATAATAAACCTCTGCAGTTTCGCCATCGCACTCCAACACCTTGAACTCTTCAATTTTGCCAATCATTGTATTTTCAATATGTGCATCTTCCAATTCTTCATAGTATTTATCTGTTAAGATTTCGCATTTGAGAAGCGATGCACCCCATACAACAAGGAACAATAAAACCATTGCCAAGGGTATGTATAAAGGCAATCTTTTAATATGCTTTTTCATTTAAACACCTCTTTTTTAGGTTTTTATTACGAGCTTACACTAACATAATAGAATAGCATTGTAAACATTTATGACAGAATTGAAATTATACTGTAATATTTCTGTAAAAAATGAAATCTTATTTTTTTGCATAAAAAACACTTGACAACATATAATTATAGTGTTATAATACTCAAGCACTCAAGAGAGGGCGCAAGTAAATATCGCGGAGTAGAGCAGCCTGGTAGCTCGTCGGGCTCATAACCCGGAGGCCGTGAGGTTCAAATCCCACCTCCGCAACCAGTAAGAAAGAACACCAATAGGTGTTCTTTTCTTTTTGTTTTATGTAAATATATGAGTGGGATTTGAACCTCCTCGCCGAAGGCGAACACAATCGGGTGTTCGCGTAGCGAATGATGGGCAAAGCCCATCAAATCCCACCTACGCAACCAGAAAAGAAAGACATCCAATCGGATGTCTTTTCTTTTTTGCACTCTCCCACTTTTTTCTAAAATTTATAAATTCTTAATAAGTTGAAGCTTAAAAAACATTGATATTTATTCGGCTTTTTGTTATATTATTTAAATAGATTAACAAATTATGGGAAATATATATTTATGAAAAAGATTTTGATTATAGGTGCAGGGCCTGCAGGGCTTACTGCAGCTTATGAATTAGCTGACAAGTCAAAGGATTTTGAAATCATTGTTTTCGAAGAAAGCGATGATTTTGGTGGTATTTCCAAAACTGTTAACTACAAGGGCAACCGAATGGATATGGGTGGACATCGTTTCTTCTCTAAAGTGCCTGAGGTAAATGAATGGTGGGAGAAAATGCTCCCCACTCAAGGAAGCAAGCCACTTGACGATATTGCTTTAGGCAGAGAGTCCACAGTTGTTTCAGGTGGTCCTGACCCCGAAAAGACTGACAGAGTAATGCTTCGAAGAAACCGTCTTTCAAGAATTTTCTTTAAAAACAAGTTCTTTGACTACCCTGTTTCCTTAAAGCTTGACACCATTAAAAATATGGGACTTATTACTACTGTCATTGTTGGCTTCAGTTATCTTAAAACCCTTGTTTATAAAAGAGAAGAAAAATCTCTTGAAGATTTCTATATTAACCGCTTTGGTAAAAAACTTTATTCGATGTTCTTTGAAAACTATACCGAAAATCTTTGGGGCAGACATCCTTCGGAAATCTCTCCCGAATGGGGTGCGCAGAGAGTCAAGGGGCTTTCTATTATGGCAGTTCTCAAGGACATTTTCGGCAAGCTTTTCAACAAGAAAAACAGAGCTGTTGAAACCTCACTTATTGAAGAATTTGCTTACCCCAAGCTTGGACCCGGTCAGCTTTGGGAGCTTACTGCCTCCGAAGTTGAGAAAATGGGTGGTAAGATTATAAAAAACGCCAAGGTTACAGAGATTACGAAAGACGCTGACAACAAAATCACAGGTCTTGTTTATGAAAAAGATGGTGAAAAAATCACAGTTGAGGGAGACTATGTAATTTCCTCAATGCCTGTTAAGGATTTGGTTCTCGGTATGAACGATGTGCCTGAGAGCTACAGAGAAATTGCAGAGGGGCTTCCCTATCGCGATTATATGACTGTTGGTGTGCTTATCAAAAAGCTCAATCTGAAAAACGAAACCAAGACTAAAACTATCGGCAATATTGTACCTGATAACTGGGTTTATGTTCATGACAAAAATGTTAAAATGGGTCGCTTTCAGATTTACAACAACTGGTCGCCATACATGGTTAAGGACCTTGAAAGCACAGTCTGGATGGGCTTGGAATATTTCTGCAACGAGGGCGACGAAATGTGGTCGCAAAGTGACGAGGATTTCGCCAAATCAGCAGTCAAAGAAATGGTTGCTATGGGCTTGATAGACAGCGAAAGCGATGTTCTTGATACCCATGTTGAGAGAGTTAAAAAGGCTTACCCTGCTTATTTTGACACCTATGAAAGGATGGATGAATTAAGGGCTTTCCTTGACACTATTCCTAATCTTTTCTGTGTTGGCAGAAACGGTCAGCACCGATACAACAATATCGACCACAGTATGTGCACATCCTTTGAGGCTGTTAAAAATATTCTTTCAGGAGAAACAAAAAAGGACAACATCTGGAATGTTAACACCGAAAAGGAATATCACGAAGAGAAATAATTATGAAAGGCATCACGAAAGTGATGCCTTTTTATTGTAATACAATTTTGATTATGCTATATTTAAAGTATATGATTAAGAGAGGTGTTTAAATTGACACAGGATTTTTATTTTAAAAATGCCAAATGGGTTGGCGCAAAGGAGCGTACAACCAAGACGTTTTCTGTTTTAAGAGGCTCTTTTGAAATCAGCGATTTCAGCAAGGTTAACCTCAACATTTTAGGACTTGGATTCTTTAAGTGCTACATAAACGGCAAATGCATCAATCCCGATACCTTCCTGCCCCTTTCCTCAGACTTTGAGGCGGGCTGTGACCCTGTTGACGAGGTTATCTCTGCTCACAGAATTTATGTACATCAGTTTGATATTACACCTTTTGTAAAGAGTGGAAAAAACACTATTGCCATTCACTTCGGTGGTGGCTGGTACACCTTTGAAAATCGTACCTTTGGTCTTCCCAAGGCTATTTACTGCATTACTGCAGAGGGCGAAAACGGCACCGTTGATTTCGTATCTGACGAGACCTGCAAAATCGGTAAAAGCTATGTCGACGGCTATCTTTTCAATATGTATGAGCATCAGAATTTATGCGATTACGAAAACTGCTTCGGCGAGGATTTTGACGATTCAGATTGGGAAAGCGCTGCTTTAACTGAAGCGCTTATCACAGAATACTGCACAACAGACTGCCCCATTGACAAGCTCGTTGAGGAGCGCTCTGTTACTGTTATAAAGAGAACTGAAAATTCGGTTGTTTATGACTGTGGTGAAAACACAACAGGCTACCCTGTTTTAGAAATCAAGGCTCCCAAGGGCGAAAAAATCATTGTTAATTTCTCTGAGGAATGCTTAGAGGACGGAAGCATTGACCCTGAGCACATTCAGGATCAGCAGTTCAGCGTTGTTTCTGACGGTAAAAACGAATTAGCTCAGACTGAATTCACTTGGTACGGCTTCAGATATTTTGAGGTTATCGGTAATGCCGTTCCCAAATGCGTTAAGGTAATCTATGCAGATGTGCCTGTTAACTCCACCTTTGACTGCGACAACGAAACTCTTAATTGGATTTACAATACCTTTATTCACACAATGCTTTGTAATATGCACACAGGTCACCCCTCTGACTGTCCTCACCTTGAAAGACGAGGCTATACAGGTGACGGTCAGCTCACCTGCCATGCAGTTTTAACAATTCTTGATGCACGCAAGCTTTATGAAAAATGGATGCAGGACATCGGCGACTGTCAGGATGTTTTAAGTGGTCACATTCAATATACTGCGCCTTACATTCACAGTGGTGGTGGTCCCGGTGGTTGGGGCTCAGCTATTGTTGAGGTACCCTTACAGTTATACAAGCACTACGGCGACAAGGAAATCCTTTCAAAATACTATCACAATATGCGCCGTTACATCGACTACCTTGAGGCACACTCTGATTATGGTCTTGTTACAAGCGACAAGGAGGGTAACTGGTGCTTAGGTGACTGGTGTGGTCCCAACATTCTCTACCCTGACAGAGATATCACCTCTCATAATCAGCAGGTTGTTCTTCCTGCATCTATGGTTAACACATATTTTATGGTTAAGTCCTTGGAGAAGATGTGTGAAATTGCGAAGCTTATCGGCAAGGAAGAGGATATTCCCGAATACGAGGAGAAAATCAGATATCGCAAGGGCGCTATAACTGCTGCATATTTCAATGCCTTTGACGATAACTTTATTATGAATGTTCAGGGCGCAAACTCCTTTGCAGTTGACATTGACCTTGGCAACGAAAACACCTATAAGAATATGGTAAGCTATTATAAAAAGCTTGGCTACTATGACACAGGTATTTTTGCAACTGATATTGTAACGCGCTTACTTTTCCAGAAAGGCGACACCGACCTTGCGATTGACCTTTTAACCCACGATGGCGATCAGGGCTTTGAGCATTGGCGCAAAAACGGTGCAACCACATTCCACGAATATTGGGACAGTAATCGTAGCCGTTCTCACTCTCACCCCATGTTCGGTGCACCTGTTGCATATCTTTTTGAATACCTTTTAGGTATCAAGCAGGAGGAAGGCTCAGCAGGCTATAAATCACTTGTTATTGAGCCTCAGGGCATTAACCGTTTCGGCAGAATGAGTGGTAGCATTGAAACTGTTCAGGGCGTTGTGGCAGTAAGCTACAAGAACAATGACGGCAAGGTTGATTTTGAAATCACAATTCCCGAAAGCACAAAGGCTGTTTTCAGATACAACGGAACAGACACTCCCCTTTCACAAGGCGAGAACAAGCTCTCAGTAGAGTTATAAAAGCAAAGAACACAATCACTTGAGATTGTGTTCTTTGCTTTTTATTTTTGTTTATCCAAATCCTTTATAACCTTCTGGTACGGCATGAGCATACCTTCGTTCATTTTGTTGCCCATTTTGGATTTAATTTTGGGTGAGGAAAGGGCGCCGCCTAAAAGATACATAAGAAGCATCATTCCTCTTTTCTTCTGTGGGAAATCATATTGATTATGAGCCTTGAAGAATTTATGATCCTCCTTCATAAAGCCCTGCATAAGCCAGATAAGGTCACGGAAGATTTTTATACCACCAACACCATAGAAATCCTGAGGAGCTGTGTGGTTATTTTCAAGGGCATATTCAAGCATTTTTGCCATTTTATCAATTTCTTCATTGGGGTTGAATTCGTCTGTTGCAACACCACAAAGGAAATTCTCGCCTGTGCTTGCTCTTGCTTCAAGAATGGTCTGCAAATTCTTTTCTTCGCTGTAATTACCACTTACAAGGTAGCCCACAGGCTTGCCCATTGTAACAGAACGGTGGCCGTTACAGAAGGAACGGTCATCATAAAGCTTAAGCTGAGTACCCATAGAGTGATCCTCAATTGTGAATGCGAAAACTCTTGCCTCGGCAGAGTTCAGCTCGTTCCTAAGATAGTCTGCAAAACCGTCCTTATAGACACACTCGCCACCGGTTGCACAATTAAGGCAACCAAGGCAACCACCCTTGAACTGAAAATCTCTTATATTAACAACCCTTGTTTTACGGTTAAGCACCCTTTGAAAACGAGAAATCATATTCTGAAGCTGAATGTCATTTTCAGAATAATCTGCAATAATAACAACATCGCCTGTTTTATTTTCAGGAGCTTCCTCGGGAACATCCACCTTAACATTTTTCGCAGGAGTAAATAAATTCAGACAAGGCGCAACAGCATCATTTTCAACAGACCAAATCAAATAATCAAAAAAAGATTTTGCTTCCCTCTGTCCCTTTTCCAAGGGCAAATCATCCATATCAGCAGAAAGCCCCTTTATGAATTTGAGGTCCATTTCCTGACAGTTGTCCTGAATATATCTATGGGCAGTTACATCATAAAAATGCTTTGAGGTTGAAATCTGAGTAGCAAATTTACCCTTGAGATCAACTCCGTTTTCTTTTAAAAGTGAAATGAATTTATGTAACTGATATGGCGCAAGAAATGTATAAACAGGGTAAGAGAAAATCAACAAATCTGCGTTTTTTATCAGATTTTCTGCCTCTGAAAAATCTCTTTCAAGAGCCTTTATTCTCTGCCCTACATTGAGAAAATCAAACTCGTGCTCAGGGTAGAGCTTGGAAAGATAAATCGATGTCTGAAGGGTTATGCTGTAATCCCCCTTGGGACTACCGTTGAGAACTAAAATTTTCATAATTAGCTCCTTTGAATTTATTAAACCTATTATACACAATAAATTTAATAAAAACAATGTGAATAACTACCTAAAAACCATCACATTTTCTATTTACATTGTTTTTAATTTTTGATATCATAAATGTATATGTGATATTTTGTCCGAGGTGGTTTCAATGAATAAAATTTTATTTGGCACAGGTGGTTGGCGTGCAGTTATCGGCGAGGATTTCATTTGCGAAAATGTGCGCCGTGTTGCAAAGGGCATAAGCCTTCTTATGAAGGAAGAGAAAAAAACAGACAAGCCTGTTATTATCGGCTTTGACAGACGCTTCCTTTCCGAAAATGCAGCAAAATGGGTAGCAGAGGTGCTTACAAATGACGGCATCAAGGTACTCTTTATGGAACGCTCTGTTCCTACTCCCCTTGTTATGCACACTGTTAAGGACAGAAACCTTGACTTTGGTATTGAAATCACAGCAAGTCACAACCCATCAAGCTACAACGGCATCAAGCTTATTGTTGAAGAGGGTCGCGATGCTCCTATTGAAACAACTGCGCGTCTTGAAAAGCTCATTGAGGAGGTTGACGAGGCTGAGTTTACACCCTTTGATATTGCAGTTAAAAAGGGTCTTGTTGAATACATTAACAACCCCTTTAACAAATTCCTTGACGACATCATAAATGTTATTGATATGGATGCACTTCGCAACAGAGGTCTTCGTGTTCTTTTTGACACAATGCACGGCTCGGGCACATATCCCCTTCTCGTTATCTTCTACACTGCAAGATGCACCATTGACACAATGAACGTCAACAAGGACGCATATTTTGGTGGCGAAATGCCTGCTCCCTCTGAAAAGAGCCTTGCAAACCTTAAGAACGCTGTTGTTAAGGGTGGCTATGATTTCGGTATTGCTATGGACGGCGACGGAGACAGACTTGGTATTATTGACGCAAACGGCAACTATATCAACGCTAACGAAATCCTTTGCCTTTTGTATTATTATCTTGTAAAATACAAGGGCTGGAGAGGTCCCGTTGTAAGAAACCTTGCAACAACTCATATGCTTGATAAAATCGCAGAATCCTTTGGCGAAAAATGCTACGAGGTGCCTGTAGGATTCAAATATATTTCTTCAAAAATTGATGAGGTTGACGCTGTTTTAGGTGGCGAATCCTCCGGTGGTCTTACAGTTAGAGGTCACATTCACGGTAAGGACTCTGTTTACGCTGCATCCCTTTTCGCAGAAATGGTAAGCGTTATCGGCGAATGCCCCTCCCAGACTCTCAAAAATCTCCGTAAGGAATTCGGTGAGTTTTCAATGGTTGAGGACGATATGCGCTTTGATCCTGCCATCAAGACCGTTGTTGAAAACACTCTTATGGTTGAGAAACGCCTACCTGTTTTCAAGGATGAAATCGTTAAGGTTAACTACGAGGACGGCTGCAAGGTTTATTTTGAGGATGGCTTTGTTATCTGCCGTTTCTCAGGCACAGAGCCTCTTCTCAGAATCTTTGCTGAAAGCACTAATCCTGCAAGAGCAAAGGATTATATTGAAACATTCAAGAAATTTTTATTTGATTAATAATCTGAGGTGACACTATGAATATCTGGCACGATATTAACCCTGAAAGAATTTCCCGTTCATCCTACTCAGCGGTTATTGAAATTACTAAGGGCAGCAAAATGAAATATGAGCTTGACAAGGAAACAGGTCTTTTAAGACTTGACCGAGTTCTTTACACTTCAACTCACTACCCTGCTAACTACGGCTTTATTCCGAGAACCTATGCAAAGGACAACGACCCTCTTGATGTTCTTGTGCTTTGCTCAGGCGACATTCTTCCTATGTCTATCGTTGACTGCTACCCCATCGGCGTTATTACAATGCTTGACAACGGCGCACCCGATGACAAGATTATTTCAATCCCCTTTAATGACCCCACCTACAGCTCATACAAGGACATCAGTCAGCTTCCTGCCCATGTTTTTGACGAGATGAAGCACTTCTTCTCAGTATATAAAACACTTGAAAGCAAGGACACTGCAATTGACGAGGTTAAGGGTGTTCTTGACGCTGTTGCTATCATTGAGGATGCTATAAAAGCATACGAAGAAAAATTCGGAAAATAATCCAAATTTGTAAAAAAATCTCTTGCATTTGAAAATAGTTTATGTTATTATATATGACTGTATGATACGAAAATAACGACAAGGAGGTGCCCCGATGCCCAATATCAAATCTGCAAAGAAGAGAGTTATTGTTAATGCAACAAAGGCTGCAAGAAACAAAGC
>JAZQUT010000071.1:0-1665 GCA_045631405.1 Acutalibacteraceae bacterium
TTGAAGTGAACCCCAAAGTTTAGACAAAAATTAACATTAAATTGCTTGTGAATGAGTTCGGTATTGTACCGGGCTCATTCCTTTTAGTTTTAAGGAAATTCTTTCGTTGTTGTAGTAATGAATATATTTCTTTAATTCATCGATGAAAGCGTTAACGCTTTCGAATTTTTCACCATAGAACATCTCAACTTTAAGTCTGCCGAAAAAGTTTTCCATAGCTCCGTTATCCATACAGTTACCTTTTCGAGACATACTTTGAGTTATGTTATGCTCTGCTAATAACCGTTGATATTCAGCATGTTGATATTGCCAACCTTGATCAGAATGGAATAGCGGTGTTGCATCAGAAGGTAATTTTTCAAATAATCCGTCTAACATCTCACGTATTTGATAGAGATTAGGACTCGTTGAAACAGAATAAGAAACAATCTCTCTATTAAACAAATCCATAACAGGAGAAAGATAAACTTTTTCGTCGCCAATCTTAAACTGTGTAACATCCGTTGTTAGTTTTTCAAAAGGCTTTTCTGCATAAAATTCACGATTTAAATAATTGTATGCAACTTTACCAACCTGACCTTTGTAGGAATGGTATTTATCATTTTTACGCTGTTTGCCTTTCAATCCAAGTTCGTTCATTAGTTTCAACACAGTTTTGTGGTTAATTACATAGCCTTTATTATGCATAGCCATTGTAATCCTGCGATAACCATATCTACCTTTATTAGAATTAAAGATTTCTTGTATTTCTTGCTTTTCACACTCATATTTATCTGTGTTTAGATGCTTTAGATAGTAATAATATGTGCTGCGAGCAATACCTGATAGTTTCAATAAATCTTTTAGCGGATATTTTTGCCTTAGTTCAGAGATTATTTCTGCTTTCTGCCGTTCTTTCGCTCTTCCGCAAGAACTAAGGCACTTAGTTTTTTTAAATATTCTATCTCCATTCGAAGTCTTTGGTTTTCGGCAATTAAATCTTCCTCAACCTTTTTATTTAATTTAGGTGGCCTGCCTCTCCTTTTTTCGCTAGTGGTACTAACTCTGCCTCGCCTTTCTTTCATCAGACCTTCGGCTCCTTCTTCCAAATATATACGTTCCCACCTATGTATCATTGTTGCCGCTGATGATTCAGATTGCTTTACTAAGCCATACTTGCGTGCAGCCTCTCTGTATCCTAATCGGTGTTCTCGTACATCTATTATAACACCAATCTTAAATTCTGCACTATATTTTTGTTGTATTGTTCCTTTTTTTGACATAAAAATATGCACCTCCAAAAGTGTCTAACTTTTGGGGTGCATATCAAAACAACAGTCCCTGATTTTTTGTATTTTATTTTGCGGTGTATCATTTCCATATTTTTGAAATCCTACACGCCATTCTGCATTCTGCATTTAATTAAAGGCTTTCAAAATAATCCTTGGCCAACACATAAGCCTGCTTTCCGTCCTGCGAAATATAGGAGGAATGGTTAGCATTCTTTATGATAGCGATATCACTGTAAGGCTGTGTGCTCACATAAAGGAAGGCAGTATCACTCAGCCACATTATGTCATTCTCCCCTGCTACTATGTAGGTCGGACAGGTTATCTGTGACAGAAGCTCCGCGTTCATCTGAGGCAGAGTGAGCATCATATCATTGAGCTTGTCGGGCTTGAAAAT
>JAZQUT010000072.1:0-42751 GCA_045631405.1 Acutalibacteraceae bacterium
TGGTTGCATAAACATCCATGGCTCAATTCTTCCTAAATACAGAGGTGCAGCACCAATTCAGCGTTGTGTTCTTGATGGTGAAGAATATGCAGGTGTTACATCAATGCAGATGGATGTTGGCCTTGATACAGGTGATATGCTTCTTGTTGAGAAAACAAAAATCGGTGAAAATGAAACTGCAGGAGAGCTTTTTGACAGACTCGCACCTATGGGTGCAGAGCTTCTTATAAAAACTCTTGTTGCTCTTGAAAAGGGCGAGGTAACTCCTCAGAAGCAGAATGATGAGGAAAGCACCTATGCTTCAATGCTTGACAAAACAATGTCACCCGTTGATTTCACTAAATCTGCACAGGAGGTTCATAATCACATCCGTGGTCTTGACCCTTGGCCCGTTGCTTTGACCTATCTTGAGGGTAAAACCTTAAAGCTCTTTGGCTCTTCAATTTCAAAGGAATTGAACGGTGGCAAGGCAGGGGAAACAAGGACTCTCAAAAATGGTCTTGCAATTTTCTGTGGTGACGGCAAAGCCGTTGTTGTTTCTCAGGTTCAATTTGAGGGCAAGAAGCGTATGAATGCAGCAGATTTCCTCAGAGGACATCCTATTCCTGACGGAACAGTTTTACAATAATTAACATTTTATTTATAAATAAAATATAATTGTTTAACTTTATGATTATAAAATTACAGTGAAGAGATTTTTACATTTTGGAGGTTGATATAATGCCATATTTATTTTATGACTACTATTATATTATTCTTGTTGTGCCTGTAATTATTGCTTCACTTATTATTCAGGCAAAATTAAAATCAACATACGCCAAATATTCAAAAATCAGAAATGTCCGTAATATAACAGGTGCTCAGGCAGCTCAGATGGTGCTTGGCTACTATGGTATCCGTGATGTTAATATTGAACATGTGGGTGGTAACCTGTCAGACCATTATGATCCTAAAGCCAAGGTGATTCGTCTTTCTGACGGTGTGTTTAATGGCTCTTCTATAGCAGCAGTAGGTGTTGCCTGTCACGAGGCAGGTCACGCTGCTCAACATGCTGAGGCTTATGTACCGATTAAAGTAAGAAACCTTATTTTACCTGTGTGCAATATCGGTTCAACTCTTTCAATGCCCTTGTTGCTTATTGGTATGGTTTTGAGCTATGAGCCTTTGGTATGGATTGGTATCGGCTTTTTCTCATTTGTTGCACTTTTTCAGCTTGTAACCTTACCTGTTGAGTTTAATGCAAGCAGAAGAGCTCTGAGTGTTATTGAATCAAACGGACTTCTTTCCTTTGAAGAGAAAAATGGTGCATCAAAGGTTTTGAAAATGGCAGCTATGACTTATGTTGCTGCTTTAGCAACAAGTGTTGCTCAATTATTACGCTTAATCCTTGTATTTGGTGGCGGAGGCAGGAGAAGAAGATAATGAGTAAATCGGCAAGGCAGATTGCCTACGAAATACTTTTGAAAATTGAGGTCAGCGAAGCGTATTCCAACCTTGCAATAGACAGTGCTGTTAAGATGTATAATCCTGACAGCACTGATTGTGCTTTTATTTCCCGCCTTGTTTATGGGGTTACAGAGCGAAAAATAACCCTTGATTATGCTATTTCTCAGTATCTTTCAAAGCCGTTAAATAAAACAAAGCCCGAAATTCTGACGATTTTAAGAATAGGTGCATATCAGCTTCTTTTTATGGACAAAATCCCTGTGAGTGCTGCAGTAAACGAGAGCGTAAAGCTTACTAAAGCAAATAAATGTGATTTCGCTTCAGGTCTTGTTAATGCAGTTCTGAGAAAAATAGGGCAGAATGGACTTGTTATAGACGATAAGCTTTCTGAAACGGAAAAAATGTCTGTAAGCTACTCAATGCTTGAGGATACAGTAAAATTTTTAATTCACCATTATGGAAAGGATAATACAGAGGCATTCCTTAAAGCATCTCTTGAGCCTAAAGAGATTTTTATAAGGGTAAACACAGTAAAAACAACAGCTGAAGAATTAAAGGCGTTGTTAATTAAAGAGAAGGTTAAGGTGTTTGATACATACATTAAGAACGCCTTGAAAATAGAAATCAATAATGCAGTTTATAACCTTGAGTCTTTTAAAAAAGGACTTTTCCATGTTGAAGACCTTTCCTCGCAGCTTTGTGTTGAAGCCCTTGAGCTGTTCCCCGAGGCAACTGCAATTGATGTATGTGCTGCACCAGGAGGAAAAACCTTCACTGCTGCACAGTATATGGAGAATAAGGGCGTGCTTTATTCCTGCGATATCTATTCCCAAAGAACAGATTTAATCAAAGAGGGCGCAGAAAGATTAGGTCTTGATTGCATTAACCCCTTTGTTAATGATGCAACTGTTTTTAATGAGGAATTACCTCAGATGGACAGAGTTCTTTGCGATGTTCCTTGCTCAGGTCTTGGAATAATCGGCAAAAAGCCCGAAATTAAATATAAAAAGCTTGATGATACAAAGTCCCTGTTGCCTATTCAGAAGCAGATACTTGAAGCTTCATCAAAATATGTAAAAAACGGTGGCAGGCTTGTTTATTCAACCTGCTCGGTAAATCCTAATGAAAACAGAAAAATCTGCGATGCTTTTCTGAAGGAGAATCCTGATTTTTATTCTGTTAAGGTGTTGCCCCATATTGAAAGGGCAGTTGACGAGGGTGACTATTTAACCCTTTTCCCACATAAAAATAATTGTGACGGCTTTTTTGTAGCTGCATTTCACAGAAAGTAAGGTCTTATGAAAAAAGATATTGTTTCAATGAATTTTGAAGAGCTTTCTTCAGAGTTTAAAGAAATGGGACTTCCTAAATTCAGAGCCACACAGGTTTATGATTGGTTACATAAAAAATGTGTTGCCTCATTTGAGGAAATGACCAATATTTCAAAGGATTTAATAGGAAAATTAAATGACAATTTTGTCATATTTACCTGTTCTATTGAAAAAAAGCTTGTTTCAAGGTATGATAATACAGTTAAATATCTGTATTCCTTGCCTGATGGTGAGTACCTTGAATGTGTTGTAATGGACTATAAATATGGCCATACAATATGCGTTTCTACTCAGGTGGGATGCAAAATGGGATGCGCATTCTGTGCATCGGGTATTGGTGGCTTTAAGCGTCAGTTAGCACCCTCAGAAATCCTCGGTCAGATTTATGCAGCTCAAAGAGATTTAGGCCTCAGAATCTCCCGTATTGTTTTAATGGGAATGGGCGAGCCACTTGATAATTTTGATAATGTTATGCGCTTTTTAGAGCTTGTGAGCGATGAAAAGGGTCTCAACATCGGTATGAGACATATATCACTTTCAACAAGTGGAATTGTTCCGAGAATATATGATTTGCTTGAAAGAGATTTGCAGCTTACATTGTCTGTTTCTCTTCATGCACCTAACGATGAAATCCGTTCAAAAATAATGCCTGTAAATAAATCATGGAATGTTGATGAGCTTCTTAAGGCTTGTAAAATCTATGGAGATAAAACCTCCAGGCGCATTTCTTTTGAGTATGCAATGATGAAAGGCGTTAACGATACACCCGAATGTGCAAGGGAATTGGGCATGAAATTAAAAGGAATCCTTTGCCATATAAATCTTATTCCTGCTAATGAGGTTCCTGAAAAGGGACACGAGAGAAGCAGTGACAATGATATTCATAATTTTAAAAATATACTTGAAAGAGCAGGGCACACGGTAACAATACGCCGTACCCTCGGCTCTGATATAAACGCTTCCTGTGGTCAGCTGAGAAGAGAAAAAATGAAGGAAGACAATGCTTGAAAGGAGTGAAACACCGTGAAGCTTTTTGGAAAAACAGATATTGGTCTTGCCCGTGAAAGCAATCAGGACGCTTTTTCATTTGGTAACTTTGATAATGGCAGCTGCTGGGCAGTTGTCTGTGATGGTATGGGCGGTGTTTCCGGTGGACAGATAGCAAGCAGCATTTGCGTAGAAAAGGTTTCAGAAGCAATTAAACGAGGGTATCGAGATAATATGAACCTCAGCAGCGCTAAAAACCTTTTGTCAACTGCTATCAACGCCGCAAACTCAGCAGTATTCAAAGAAGCTCAGGAAAATATAGAACTTAAAGGTATGGGAACAACTGTTGTTGCAGTAATTGTTTTAGGCAGATTAGCAGTAGTAGCCCATGTGGGAGACAGCAGAGCGTATCTTATAAACGAAGATATCAAGGCAGTTACTAAGGACCATTCCTTTGTTCAGCTTCTTGTTGATACCGGTAAGATTACCGAAGAGGAAGCAAAGGTGCACCCTGACAGAAATGTTATAACAAGAGCAGTGGGCATCGAGCATGTTGTTGATGTTGAAATTGATGTTGTTGACATTAACAGTGGTGATAAATTACTTATTTGCACAGACGGACTTAATGGTTATGTGTCTGATGCTGATATATTAAAAGTGGTTAATGAATACGGTGATTCTTCAACCGAAAAACTTGTGGAAACGGCAAATAATGCAGGTGGTCGCGATAATGTGACGGTTGTTATTATTTCCGACGATGTTCAAGGAGAGTAAGTATGGAAAATTATGTAGGAAAAAGACTTGACGGAAGATACGAAATTCAGGATGTTATCGGCGTTGGTGGTATGGCTGTTGTTTATAAGGCATACGACAACATTGATGACAGAATTGTTGCTGTAAAGGTGCTTAAGGAAGAGTATCTTGCAAACGAGGAGTTTCGTCGCAGATTCAAAAACGAATCCAAGGCTATTGCAGTTTTGTCACACCCCAATATTGTTAAGGTTTACGATGTAAGCTTCGGTGACAGATTGCAGTATATTGTAATGGAGTACATTGAGGGTATAACTCTTAAGGAATATATTGAAAAACGTGGGGTTATTGATTGGAATGAAGCTTTGTTCTTCATCATTCAGATTCTCCGTGCTCTTCAGCACGCTCACGATAAGGGCGTTGTTCACAGAGATGTTAAGCCTCAGAATATTATGCTTCTTGAAAACGGCACTATTAAGGTTGCTGACTTTGGCATTGCAAGATTCAGCCATAGCGAAAGCCGTACTGTTACAGAAAAGGCAATCGGTTCAGTTCATTACATAAGCCCCGAGCAAGCAAAGGGTGAATTGACCGATGAAAAAGCAGACATTTATTCTGTCGGCATAATGCTTTACGAAATGCTTACAGGCAAATTGCCCTTTGATGCTGATAATGCAGTAAGCGTTGCTCTTATGCAGGTTAATACAGAGGCTGAGCCTCCGAGAACAATTAATCCGAGAATTCCGGTAGGCTTTGAGCAGATAACAATGAAGGCTATGCAGAAGAGTACAAGAGAGCGTTATCAGAGCGCAGCAGAGGTTCTTCTTGATCTTGAAGAGTTAAAGAGAAATCCCAACATTAAATTTGATTATCAGACCTATTCTGCAGATTTGGGCGCAACTCGTCCTATCGGCAAGATTCAGGAAAAGACCCGTACTATTCCTGTGGTTAAGGGTGCAACTGCCGAGGTTCCTCAGAAGCCTGTTATGGTTTCACCCTCAGCAGAGGTTGAGAAAAAGGTTAAAACTATTTCTCAGACAAATGAATCCGAAGCAGTTCAGGATGTTCAGAAAAAGGGTGTTAATCCCAAGGCAATAATTGCAGGTGTTGTTGTTGCAGTTGTTTTATTTGTTTTAATCCTTTTAGGAACAAAGCTTTTCAAGAATGATGAAATTGAGGTTGATAGCTTTGTTGGTATGAACTATGAGCTTCAGATTAAGGATAACGAGGAATACAACGAGAAATATAATTTTGAAATTTATTACGCTTCATTCTCCGATGCTCAGGAGGGCAGCGTTTATGATCAGGACCCCAAGGCAGGAACATCTGTTGAAGAGGGCTCAACAATCATTCTTTATATTGCTAAAGCAGGTGAGGGTCAGGTTGTTCCTGATTTCACAGGAAAGAATTTCCGTGAAGCAAGCAACACTCTTGAAAACCTCGGCTTTAAAGTAGTTGTTGTTCCTTCAGAGGATAGCTCTGTTGCTGTTGGTCAGGTAATTAAAACAGAGCCTGCAGCTAACACAACTCTTGCTGTTGGCGCAACTGTTACTGTTTATTATGCTGCTGATACAGATTCAGATAAGCTTTTCAAAATGCCTAAGCTTGAGGGTAAATCTCTTGAAGCAGCAAAGGAAATTCTTGAAGAAAACGGTCTTGTTCTTTATAAGGTTGAAAGTGCTGATAGCTCCGTTGAAAAGGACTATGTTCTTAGTCAGTCTCCTGCAGACGGCTCACCTGTCAGAGAGGGCGACACAGTTGTTCTTACTGTAAGCTCAGGCTGTGTTAATGCACAAAAGACACTTAATTTACCCAAGGTTGGTGTAGTTACTGTTAAGGTTGTTCTTGACGGTGATGTTGTTAAAACCGAAAGCGTTAACACATCACTTAATAGCAGTTATGTAGTTTCTGCAAGTGGTAGCGAGGAGAATTCTGAGCTTGCTGTATATCTTAATGATGCACTTTTCTATGAAGCAACAGTTAACTTCACAAGAGAGCCTGCTAAGTTTACTAAGGAAAAAACATACGATGTCGCATTCTATGTTGATATTATGGGGCTTTCTGAAGCAGAAGCAGTAAACACACTTAATAGCTTGGGCTATAAGAATATTACTGTAAAATATGAGGATAGCATTGAAAAAGAGGGTACAGTAATTAATCAGTCTCCGTCTTATTCAGGTGCACCAAATCTTGATAAAACAGCAGCAATTGTTCTTACTGTTTGTAAAAAGGAAGAAAGTCAGCCTGTTCAGACAACTCTCCCTGAAGAAAGCAGCACAGAAGAACAATTGGTACAGGTGCAGTAATCTATGGAAAAAGCTTTAGAGGGAATAATAATTAAAGGTATCGGTGGCTTCTATTATGTAGAAGCTGCCGGTGAGGTTTTTGAATGTAAGGCGAGAGGTGCATTCAGAAAGAAAAGAATAACACCTCTTGCAGGTGATAGGGTTACTATCACAGTCCGTCAGGACAGAGAAAATACCATTGACGAAATCCATGAAAGAAAGAATTTTCTTTTAAGACCACCTGTGGCAAATATTGATACTCTTATAATCGTTTCTTCGGTTAAGGAGCCTGTTCCGAGCCTTCTGGTTATTGACAAAATGACTGCTATTGCAGTTGATAAGGGCATAAAGCCCTGCGTTGTATTCTCAAAAAGCGATTTAGGCGATACTGCTGAGCTTGAAGAGGTTTACAAAAAAGCAGGTATTGATGTTGTTTCCGTTTGCTGTAAAACAGGCGAGGGCGTTGAAAAGGTCAAGGAAATGATAGGTGAGGGCATAACTGTTTTCACCGGTAATACAGGTGTTGGAAAATCTTCCCTTCTCAACTGCATTGACGATCGCTTTTCTCTTGCAACCGGTGAGGTCAGCGATAAATTAGGTCGTGGTAGGCATACTACAAGAGAGGTTACTCTTTATCATATCGGAAACGGCCTTGTGGCAGATACACCTGGGTTTTCTTCTCTTGACATTGAGCAGAGTAGTGATATTATCGTTAAAGAGAATTTGCCCTTCTGCTTTCCTGAATTCAGCGAGTATCTCGGTACATGTAAATTCACAAGCTGTTCTCATACAGTTGAAAAGGGCTGCTGTATTTTAGAGGCTCTTAAAGAAGGGATTATACATCAGAGCAGGCATAATAATTATGTCGCTATGTATAACGAGGTTAAGGACTTAAAGGAATGGCAGCTGTAACATATTTTTAAAACACTCATATTATGTAACAAATACATAAGGAGTGGTGCTTCGTGAAGGTTGTTGTATGTCGCAGTCCAAGGTTTTTAAGAGGCTTTCTTAAATTGATGTTTGGAATTAAAGATGAATAAACATAAACGCTCGGTTATCGACCGGGCGTTTGCTTTTGTGTTGATTTTTTTAATTAGTAGATATATAATAAAGTTAATTAGTGATTGTTCGGTTTGGGAATGTTTAAGTAAAATCAAAACAGACCAAAGTAATGCATTTGTTTGAAGGTGGGTAATTTAATGGCTATTGTATATGAGATTTCAAGGTTTAAATATATGATTGATTTTTTATTGTCAACAATCGTACCTTTAATTATTGGTTTGTTTCTTGTTTTAATCGCTGTTATAGTTGTGTGTAAAAATTTGAAGCGAAATCAGCATTCTGATTTTTTGAGTTTAGTAAAAAAACAAGTTAAGCACCCGAAGCTTATGTTTTCAATACTTGTTGTATTGATTAGCGCTCAGTTTGTTGCCTTAGCTTTCTTTTATGTGAATTCAACCATTTCGGATGTTGATTGCATAAGTGATTATTATAGTGGTAACTATTACATAGCTTCAGGTGAGGTTCAACAATATTCGCCATATCAAGGTAATGGTGATGAAGTTTTATATCCATATTACGGAAAGCACGAAACCTTTTATGTTGATGGTGTTTTTTTCGCTTTAATTGATGGCGTTTCAGTAGGCTATGATATTCCTGCGGTTGATGGTGGTTATATAACAGAAAACGGACAAAAGGTTGAAATAACCTACATTACTGATGAAAACGGTTTTAACCATATTATGAAGATTAAGCTAGAGGATGGAAACTAAAATTGCCAATTCAGAACCTAACTTAATATACTTTTAGTGAGGTGATTTTGTTTTATGATGAATAAACTTATGAAGTGTTGGTGTATAGTGAATATACTCTATATCACTATTGCATCTAATATAAAGTTTTTATCACATGAAAACACAAGTTTATATTTTCAGTTTTTTCAAGCCGTTTGTTTCATAATTCCCGTTACATATTTTATAAATAGAAAAAGGAAGAATTCTACAGGATGGGCAAAATTTGCTTGTTATAGTTTGATTGTCGTTTTATGGTGTATTCCAACGATTGCTTTTTTTGTTGAGTTGCTTGATGCAATTTGACAACGGCTATACAAACCCAATAGGTGTCGGTACTGTAATTAACTCTTAACTTTAAAAACTATTTCTAAATATAATCAAAAAAAGAACTCGGTCGCGTGACCGAGCTTTTTATTTATCTTTCAGTTATTGTTCCTGCGTTGTATTCCCAAGGCTCAAAGCCACCGTCGAGGGCAGGTGAGTTTTCCGCAAGGGTGAAATCTCTGCTCTGTGCATCCTTGAAAAGCGGGTCTGCAAGAATAGCATTGTTGTAATAGCCTCTGCCGTACATACCAAGTATGTTTTCACTGTCAAAAATGCTAGCGGAATTTCCTGAGAAAACTGTTTTACCGAATGTATTGTAATCCCAATATAAGTTGTTATTATCCTCAAACCAATCCATGCTTATGGTGTTCCAATACATTGGAGTATCGTCGCCAACGAGAATGTTGTTGTAAAGGAATAAGGAGTTATGCTCTTCGTGTCGTGTGATTCTGAACTGACCCTCGCCACCGAAAGCGAAGATGTTGTTCCTTATCATATTGTCCTTGCCGTAGTGCTGATGGAAGGTCTGAGAGGAGCAGTCATAAACGAGGTTCTTTTCAACGAGGATTTCAGAAGAGCCCTCGTCAAGGTAAATACCCCAACCGCCGTAGCCGTAAGCGCCTTCATCGCAGCCAACATTGTAGATTATATTTTCTCTGATAACTGTTTCAGGCTGAATGCCGAGTGTGTAAATACCACCCATATCGGAAAGCCAACCGTTACCGATGTTGTAAATAAGGTTGTTGCTGATGTTTATGTTGTTTGTGGAGTTATCTGTGTAGCCCCAGTTCCAACCAACTGAAACACCTGTGTACCAACCATCGTGGATTTCATTGTGTGTAAGGTCGCAGTCAATAGCGTGGGTAAGAAGAATACCGATTGAGTTATTGAAAATTCTGCCGTAATTGCTGATATGGCAGTCTGTTACATCAATGTTCTGAGTTGATGCAGGAACAACAAAGTCGCCGTGAATGAATACAGCGTTACCACCGATTTCATTAAATAAACAGCTTGTTATTGCGCAGTCCTTTGATGCCTTTTCAAATTTAATTGCAGTATATGAAATGTTTTCAAAGTTACAATCTGTGAAATTGATACCTTTTGAAGCTGCGATATATATTGATGCAGGCACTTCAAATGCAGCCTGAGGATGCTCTGCGCCATATTTTATTGTTTTATATAATGGGTGGGATTCGTCAAAGGGATTGCCTGTATGGGTGCCGTTTGTGTGATTCCAGTCTGTGTTTTCAAAATTAATGCCCTGGAACGAAATGTTTTCAGCATTGTTTAATGTCAGGAATTGTTCGTTTGAACCGGCATAAACAACAGTGTTTTTGAGTGTGTCTCCTTCCTGAGGTATGTAATAAAGCTTTTCTTCTCCACGATCAAGATACCATTCACCGGGAAGAGAAAGAGCTTCCTTAACATTTTCTAAAATATAGTTATCGTCAACTCTTGCTTTCATTGCAGTTGGCTTGGTGGTTGTGATTTTACCACTTGCTTTATCAATTGAGCTTACGGGCAATAAATCATCGCACCAGAAATGCATGATTTTTACATCAATGTCGCTCTGGTTTGTAAAGTCCTGTAAATCCTCGGAATGTGCATAAAAAACAGGGGAGTGAACAAAGAAATTGGGATCCCATTCTGAATCGAATTTTTCTTCGGGATTTGGTTCTGCTGCAATCTTTAAAACATCCTCTTTAGGATAAATTGAACGGGAGAGTCTTTTACCATCCTTGAAAAGTGAACGGAAATAATCCTCGTCGCTTTCAACGGGCATATTTGTCACAAAGGCCTCTACGCCGTTGATTTCGGTCTTTTTCCAATTACCCTTGATTTCTCTTGAGCCTGAGAAAACAACCTCTTCCTCGGGGTATGAGCGATAAAGAACATTATCTTTGTCATTCTCGTCAAATGCCACTGTATCAAAGAAGGTGTATGTGCCTTCTCTGAACCATACTGTTACCTTTTTACCTTCGGGAATATTTGCTGATTTTAATTTCTCTTTAGCGCCATTAAGTGTTTTTAAGGGCGCTTTTAATGTTCCCTCTGCATTATCATCGCCGTCGGGTGCAACAATCAAATCATATTCACCCATTTTGAATTCACCCTCATCAAAAACCTGCTTTGTGGGCTTTTTATCGCTGTCATTGAAAACAGCATCTCTTTTGTCGGGGTAATTTGCAATAAAAGCAACCGAGCCCGCAATAATTGCCAGAACAAGAGTAATTGAAGAGAGGATAATCGCAATCTTTTTAACTTTCTTTTTGTTAATAGTTTTTTTCATAATATCACCTTAGAAGCTTATTCTTTCACCTGTGTGAGCATTAACTATAGCCTTGTGAACACCGATGTAGGTGTTTGAAATATATTTGTCAAGGTGAAGGCTACCAAAGAACCAACGCTCAAATTCACTACATTTTGAAAGCTCATCAAAATAAGCGTTAAGAGTTGTTACTCTGACTGCCTCGTTTTCACCAAGCTTCAAGAAGCCCTTTATGGTTGAGGAGGGCTCGTGAGTGATAATAACATCAATCTTGCAATTGTTCTTCTCGAGATTTTCTGCACCCTCAAGGAGCTCCTCTTTTGACGGTATTTCATATTTCAGCCATGGGTTGTCCTCAAGCCTTGAATCAAGGTCGGGGCTTTCGCCACCACCCATAGTGAATATTTTGAGACCGTCAATGGTGAAAACCTGACCACGCATAAGATGATAGATGTTGTCAGAAATCTGATGCACCTTGCCACCGTTCCATGTTGTGAGAGGGTAGCCGTTCAGAAGGTCAAAGTTTTCGTGAGTTCCGTCAATGAAGCAGATGTTGTATTTCCTTTTAGAAAAGGCCTTGAGAATCTTCTGCTCTGCCTTTGATTTGTCCCAGATGAAGCCGAAATCACCGCAAACGATTAATGTGTCACCATCGTTTAAGCTTTTTAATGCTGATTTTGAAAGTCTTTCGGGATCGCCGTGAGTATCGCCGGTAACAAAAACCATAATTTTATACTCCTTTTTTATAAAATAGTATTTGAAATATTCAATTCAAATGTTATAATACATATATTGAACTTATAATATAACATTTCACGGTGATTGTCTATGAAAAAATTACTGATTTTAATAAATTATCTGATTTTGATGCTTTCCTTGTTTACTCCTGCTTTTGCAGCAGAGGGCGAGGATAAGGTAAAAACCAAGGGCTCATATTATGATATTGAAGCTCCTGCCTATGAAACAGGTATTGCTCTTCTTGTTAATGCAGACACAGATACAGTTATTTATAGCAAAAATGCCGATAAAATAACTGCTCCAGCGTCTCTTACAAAAATTGTTACCGCTCTCGTTGTTCTTAATGAATGCAGCGATTTGCAGAAGAAAATAACCTGCTCTTATGATGCAATTCATAGCCTTGATGGTACAGGTAGCTCTGTTGCAGGTCTTGTAGATGGAGAAAAAACAACTCTCGAAATGCTTTTGTACTGTTTGTTTTTACCAAGCGCCAATGACGCCGCAGCAGTTCTCGCAGAGGAGTTCGGTGATGGTAAGTCTGAGAATTTTGTTGCAAAAATGAACGCACTTGTTCAGGAGTTGGGATGTAAAAATACACATTTTGCCAATGCCCATGGTCTTGACGATGAGTCTGTAAAGGGCTTTGACAGTGACACCCAGAACAGAACTACAGCAAGTGATATGTATCTTATTGCAAAGAAAGCTTTGGCTAATGAAACCATTGTTAAAATCTCTTCCAAATACGGCAAAACAATGCCCAAAACAAACAAGAGCGATGTAAGATATCTTTATAATACTAACCCACTTCTCAACAGCTATTCAGAATATTATTATGAAGAAGCAATAGGTCTTAAAACAGGTACAACAGATAAAGCTGGTGCCTGTCTTATCTCAAGTGCAACAAAGGATGGTTATACATATATTTCCATTTCTATGAAGGGCGAAACTGAGAAGATAATCGACGGCAAGCCATACAATACTGCTTTCCTTATGTGCCGTTATATGCTTCGCTGGGCGTTCAATAATGTTAAAATGAAGGTTATCGCTGACGATAATTATATCTTAGGCGAGGTGGGCGTTAAATTCGGCAGAGGTGCAGACTATGTAGGTCTCGTTCCCAAAGCAAGTGTTGCATCAGTTATTCACGAGGATTTAACCATTGACGATTTAACTGTAAAGCTTTCTGAATCATTTCCTGAAGAGGTTGATTCACCAATCGAAAAAGGGGAGAGTGTAGGCAAGGCTCAGCTTATGTATAAGGATGTTGTCGTAGCTGATGTTGAGCTTGTGGCTTTCCAGACTGTTAAGAAGAATTATCTATGGGCAATGTTTAATTGGATTGAAGGTATTGCAACCTCAAAAGCCTTCCTTGTGGTGCTTCTTATTGTTGTTGTAATCATAGTTGTTCTTTGGTTCGGCACTAAGAATCAGCGCAAGCGTAAGAAACGCCGTAAGCAGAGCGTTCAGGTTGTAAAGGATTACAGTAAATTAGCAAAGTAAATAGTCATAATATACAATGTGGATTTTGACTTTTATAGCAGAATTCACATTGTTTTTTGTGAAAAAATGTAATTTGCTACAAGAGAAAAACATATAAAAAACGGAGAAAAACGAAGAAAACGAGAGATAGCAAGAATTATTTTGATTTTCAATAAAAAAACTGTTGACTTTGAATCTGCCTTATGATAATATATCAAGGCAATGAAGAGGGGAAAACCCTCAAAACTATTACGGAGGTAACTGTTATGTCTACTTATATGCCCAAAGGCAAAACTGAGCGCCAGTGGTATGTTCTTGACGCAGAAGGCAGAACTCTCGGCGAAGTTGCTGTTGAAGCTGCTGTTCTTCTTCGTGGTAAGCACAAACCCACATTCGCTCCTCACGCAGACTGTGGCGACAGCGTTATCATCATCAATGCTGCTAAGGTTGTTCTCACAGGTAACAAACTTGAAGACAAAATCTACTATCATCACACAGGCTATGTTGGTAACATGAAGGCTGTTAAATACGGCATCCTCATGAAAGAAAAACCTGAGTTCGTAATGCAGAAAGCTGTTAAGGGTATGCTTCCCGATAACACTCTCGGCAGAGCTGCTATGGCTCGTCTTCGTGTATATGCAGGTGCAGAACACGAACAGACAGCTCAGAAGCCTATCGTTAGAGAATTTTAAGGGAGGAGGCACTAATTATGTACGAAAGCAAAGCATATTTCTACGGTACAGGTAGAAGAAAAAAATCCGTTGCACGTGTTCGTGTGTATCCCGGTACAGGTAAGGTTACAATCAACGACAGAGATATCGACGATTATTTCGGTCTTGAAACTCTTAAGCTCATCGTTCGTCAGCCTCTCGCTCTTACAGAGAGTCTTGAAAAATACGATGTTGTTTGCCGCGTAAACGGTGGTGGCGTTACAGGTCAGGCTGGTGCTATCCGTCACGGTATCGCAAGAGCTCTTCTTCAGTCTGAAGACGATGTTCGTCCCATCCTCAAGAAAGCTGGTCTTCTTACTCGTGACCCCAGAATGAAAGAAAGAAAGAAATACGGTCTCAAAGGCGCACGTCGTGCACCCCAGTTCTCAAAGAGATAATTTTTCTTCAATATTTCTCAACTCCTTGCAGAAATGCAGGGAGTTGTTTTTTGTTATTAAAGTATAAAAAAATCTGCTCCCGAAGGAACAGATTTCTTTATGTAAATTTTAAGCTTTATTATTCTTCGTCGCCGAAGAGGTTGAATTTATCGTTTGCTTCGTCAGTAAGACCATTGTAATCGTTGTATGCTTTAGCCATTTTGTTGAAGTTTTTAATAAGAACATAATCGCCGAATACAATACCGAGAAGCGTAAGGATAACAACTGCAACGCCACCCTCACGGAACTTAAGGTCATAGCGCTCTGCATTGTCTTTAAGTCTCTTAGCAAGCTGATATCTCCATACGAACCAGAAAATGCCAACGGTTATGATGCTTAAAAGCATTACATATTTGAACTTCATTGTTTTCTTGCCGTCACCCTCACAAAGATCGTTTATATCTTTGGAATATTTACCCCAGAAAACGAGGGAATAAATACCGAGAGTGATTATTGAATAAAAGTAATAACCAACAATACTTCTTTCTATTTTTGCGTTCATAAAAAAGCTCCTTTTTGCAGTTTTATTTAACTCGATTATAGTATAAATTACTGGTAAAATCAAGCATTTTCACAATATATGAATTTTTAGGCACATAAATGCTTTAAATCATTGACATTTAAGGGTTTTTGTGTGATAATATTCTGGAATTTTTATGATATATAAGTATTATATAAGGAGATGTTTTCTTGATTAAAGAACTCGCAAAGCAGTACGATCCTAAAAACGTTGAGGAGCGTATTTATAAATCCTGGCTTGATGGTAAATATTTCCACGCAAAGTGTGAAGAGGGTAAGCCTACCTATACCATCGTTATTCCACCACCAAATATTACAGGTCAGCTCCATATGGGACATGCTCTTGACAATACTCTTCAGGATATTCTTATCCGTTGGAAGAGAATGTCAGGCTTTGATACTCTCTGGCTTCCCGGTACAGACCATGCTTCTATTGCTACTGAAGCTAAAATTGTTGAAGCAATGCGCAAGGAAGGTATCTCTAAAGAGGATTTAGGCCGTGAGGGCTTCCTTGAGAGAGCTTGGGCTTGGAAGGAGCAGTACGGTGGAAGAATCGTTGAACAGCTCAAAAAGCTCGGTTCCTCATGTGACTGGGACAGAGAAAGATTTACTCTTGACGAGGGCTGTAACAAGGCTGTTAATACTGTTTTCAAAACACTCTATGATAAGGATTTGATTTACAGAGGTAACCGTATGGTTAACTGGTGTCCCTGCTGTAACACATCAATTTCTGATGCTGAGGTTGAATACGAGGAGAAGGACGGTAGCTTCTGGCATCTTCTTTACACAGTTAAAGAAACAGGCGAAAAGCTTGAGCTTGCAACAACTCGTCCTGAAACAATGCTTGGTGATACAGCTGTTGCTATCAATGCAGAGGACGAGCGTTATAAACACCTTCACGGTTGCCATGTAATTCTTCCTCTTCTTAATAAGGAAATTCCGATTGTATGCGACGAGCATGCAGATATGACAAAGGGTACCGGTGTTGTTAAAATCACACCTGCTCATGACCCCAATGACTTTGAGGTTGGTCAGAGATGTAATCTTCCCATTGTCCGTACCTTCACTTATGACGGTCACCTTACAGGTGCTGAGGATAAGAGAATCGCTGACGAGCTTATTGCAAGTGGCAGAGCGACTGAAAATGAGCCTGAGGTTCTTGACTGTGGTAAATATGCAGGTATGACCACTATGGAAGCAAGAAAAGCTATTCTTGCAGACCTTGAAGCAGGTGGTTATCTTAAAGAGGTTGAGCCTCGTAAGCACGAGGTTGGTACTTGCTACCGTTGTCATAACACAATTGAGCCCATGGTTTCAAAGCAGTGGTTCGTTCGTATGGTGCCTCTTGCAAAGCCTGCTATTGAAGCAGTTGAAAATGGCGAAACAAAGTTCATTCCTGAAAGATTTACAAAGAACTATCTCAACTGGATGAATGGTACTCGTGACTGGTGCGTATCCCGTCAGCTTTGGTGGGGTCACAGAATTCCTGCATGGTACTGCGCAGATTGTGGCGAGGTTACAGTAAGCGTTGATGCTCCTGATAAATGCTGCAAATGTGGTTCTGTTAATCTTACTCAGGATGAGGACACTCTTGATACATGGTTCAGCTCAGCTCTCTGGCCCTTCTCAACACTTGGTTGGCCCGATAAAACAAAGGATTTGGAGCATTACTATCCCACAAATACTCTTGTTACCGGTTATGATATTATCGGCTTCTGGGTATCTCGTATGATTTTCTCTGCTCTTGAATACACAGGCAGAGTTCCTTTTGATACAGTTCTTATTCACGGCCTTGTTCGTGATGCACAGGGTAGAAAGATGTCAAAATCTCTCGGTAATGGTATTGATCCTCTTGAGATTATTGACCAGTACGGTGCAGACGCACTTCGTTTCTCTCTTGCAACAGGTAACAGCCCCGGTAACGATATGAGATTTATGCCTGAAAAGATTGAAGCAAGCCGTAACTTTGCTAACAAGCTCTGGAACGCAAACCGTTTCATTCTTATGAATCTCGATGAAAATGAACCTGCACCCCATATCCCTGAAAATCTTGCAACTGAAGACAAATGGATTTTAAGTCAGTTCAATAGCCTTGTTAAAGCTGTTACAAACTCTCTTGAAAACTATGAGCTTGGTATTGCAGTTCAGAATCTTTATGATTTTATCTGGGATGTATTCTGCGACTGGTACATTGAAATTGCAAAAATCCGTCTTAATGGCGATAATGAAGAGGGTAAAAAGACTGCAAGAGCAGTGCTTGTTTATGTAATGAGCAACACTCTTAAGCTCCTTCATCCCTTTATGCCCTTTATTACAGAAGAAATCTGGCTTGCTCTTCCCCACGATGGTGAATCAATTATGATTTCCGAATGGTGCAAGTATGACGAGGCTCTTAATTTCGCTGTTGAAGAAGAGGCTATGGAACGCGTTATGACTGCTATTAAGGCTGTTCGTAATCGCCGTGCAGAAATGAATGTTCCTCCCTCAAAGAAGGCAAAGCTTTATATTGCAACCAAATATACTGAGGATTTCACAAACGGCAGTGTGTTTATGAACAGACTCGCATCTGCATCCGAGGTTGAAATCGGTGAAGAATTTGAAATTGATGGTAGCGTAAGCGTTATTACAGAAAGCGCAAAGATCTTCATTCCTCTTAACGAGCTTGTTGACTTTGAAGCAGAAAAAGCAAGACTTCTCAAGGAGCTTGATGCTGCAAAGAAGGATCTTGAATTCGTTGAGAACAAGCTTAATAACGCAGGCTTTATGGCTAAAGCACCTGAAAAGGTTGTTGCTCAGCAGAGAGACGCTCAGGCAAAGCATAAAGCAAAAATCGCAATGCTCGAAGAAAGTATTTCTAAACTCAAATGAATTATATTGAAGCAGTAAATTATATACATTCATTATTAAAATTCGGTATCCGTCCCGGTCTTAACGGGATGGATGCCTTATTGCATTTACTTGGTGACCCTCATAAAGAACTGAAATGCGTCCATGTTGCAGGAACAAATGGTAAGGGCTCAACCTCAACTGCTATTTCTAATATTCTTACTGATGCAGGATACAGGGTTGGCTTATATACCTCGCCTTATGTTACTGATTTCCTTGAAAGAGTGCAGTTTTGTGGCAAGCCCATTGATAAAGCTCTTTTTGCTTCTTGTGTTGAAAAGGTGAAGAATGCCGTTGAGGAGCTTGAAAAGAAAGATGTTGTAGTAACTGAGTTTGAGGCATTGACAGCCTCTGCAATCCTTTGTTACAAGGAGCTTCAGTGCGATGTTGTTGTTCTTGAGGTAGGGCTTGGTGGAAGGCTTGATGCAACTAATATAATTGACACACCATTAGTCAATGTTATAACCTCGCTTTCAATTGACCATTCTGCAATTTTAGGGGATACCATTGAGGAAATCGCCTTTGAAAAATGTGGCACTATTAAAGAAAACGGAAATGTAATCTGCTCCTTAGGTCAGCCTAAGGGTGCATTAAAGGTTATTGAAAAAACAGTAAAAGAAAAAAATAATACTCTCACAATTCCTTGTGAAAGCGATATTGAGATTCTTAAAACTGATATTTTTGGTACAGATTTTATCTACAAAAATCTGCAGTATTCTGTTAAAATGGCAGGGGAGCATCAGGTGAAAAATATGACCTGTGTTATTGAAGCCTGTAACATTTTAAAGGCTAATTTTAATCTTACAGACGACAATATAAAAAACGGAATCAGTAAAACAATTCTTCCTGCAAGAGTTGAAATTATTTCAGAAAAACCACTTGTTATTCTTGATGGCGGTCATAATGAGGATGGGGCAAAAGCCTTTTATAATGCAGTTTCACCTGAGCTTAAGAATAAAAATGTTATTGTTGTTGCAGGTATGATGGCAGATAAATCCGTTAAGGAATCTCTTAAGCCTCTTATGAAAAAAGCAGATGTTTTTTTTGCTGTTACACCCAAAAATCCAAGAGCGATGAAATGCCTTAAATTAGCAGAAATTGCTAATAAATATTCAAAGGAAGTAATTGCTACTGAGAATGTTAAGGATGCAATAAAGGTTGCAAATTCAATGATGGATGAAAAAACAGTGCTTTTGGTTGTCGGTTCATTATATCTTGCAGGGGAAATCCGCGAAACACTTTTGGAAATGTTTTAAAAATTAACATAACATTTATTGATTTATTAAATTCAAAATGATAAAATATAAATATAGAAATAAGCAGTACGAAAGGAGATGTTTTTATGGTTAAGTTTGATGCTTTCGCCGGTGGAATTGAAATCGGTGGTCTTCGTAGTATGCTTGAAATAAAGATTCTTATTTGTTATATTCTCGAGTCTGTTAAAACTCCTATGACAAGAAATCAGATTTGCGATGTTCTTCAGAAAACAGGCTTGGTAAACTTTTTTGATGCAAATTCAGCTCTTGACGAGCTTTTGGAGAGCAAGGCTTTAAAGGAAGAGGAGTATGTAGGTGAGGCTCATTTAGTTGTTACTGCAAAGGGTAGCAACAGTGCAAAGGCGCTTGAAACTCAGCTTCTTCCCGGTGTTCGTGACAGAGCAGTAAAGGTTGCTCTTAATATGGTTGCAAGAGCCCGTTCTGAAAGGGAAAATAAGGTTGATATCAAAAAGGTTGAGAATGGCTATGATGTAACCTTTGAAATAGAAAGCAACGGAGATAAGCTTCTTTCCTTGACTCTTAATGTTTCTGACGAATGGCAGGCTGAGCAGCTGAAGGATGGATTCCTTGATGATCCCGGAGCACTTTATTCAGATATTATTAACAGGTTAATAGGTGAATGATTTTCAGAGAGAGTTGAAAAAACTCTCTCTTTGTTTTTTGTGTGAAAAATTGGCAATAATATTTTTGTTATATTAAGGAGGTATAAAATGAAATTCAAAAACATTTTGTCAATTGTTTTGGTTGCTGCGATGTGTATTGCTCTTTTGGGTGCTTGTGGAGAAAATAAAAATAATGATAATCTGTCCTATACTTTTACAACAGAATCCAATTCTGTTTCAGGAAAAACCATAACAATTGTTGGTGGTGCAGCTGATGAGGGCTTCTTCGAGATGCTGAAAAAGGGTGGCGAGGATGCAGCGAAAAAATATGGCTTTTCCCTTGAGTATGTTGGTATTGCGAATACCGAACAAAGCGATTCTGCTACCCATATCAATAAGCTTCAGAAAGTTTTAGAAAAAGAGCCTGCCGGTGTTGTTCTAACTCCTATGGGAGAAGGCTATGCTGATATTTTAAGTGAATTTTACGACAAGAAAATTCCCGTTGTTCAGGTTGATAGCGTGGATAAGGATGATATTGAGACTTTAGAAACAAGAAACAAAAATCCGATTACATCAACGGTTTCTACTGACTACAAGCAGGCAGGCGCTATTTGTGCAGAAAAGATGTTTGAGAAAATAAAGGAAGATGTAAAAAAATCCCAAGGCACTTATGTTATTGGCGTAATCGAGCGCGAAGAAGTGGAATTGGATGAAGAAAAATCCTATGGCTTTACTGAAAAGCTTTCAGAATTAGCAGATGCTGACGATGGTACAAGGGGTAAATATAAAATTGAGGTTGAAGACGGTGCTGATGCTCTTGGTGAGTTTATGACAGAAAATGTAGGGGCGATTTTTATGACTGCGCCTGAAATTGCTGATAAGCTGAGTGATGTTGTTTCAGCAGATAAGGAAAAGTATAAGAATATCATTTTTTGTGGGTGTGACTCGGGGGCAAAGCAATTGAAATGGCTTGAAGCTGAAGGTGTCGGAGCCTTTATCGGTGGAGTAGCACAGGACCCTTATAATTTAGGCTTTAACGCAGTTGAACAATGTATTTTTTCTGTTCAGGGTAAGGAGCTGAAGCCTGAAATAAGAATAGAAGCTCATTGGTATGACAAGAGTAATGTTGATAAATTGATACAAGAAAAGGTTCTGTTTCAAAAATAAAAGAGAGTGAGTGGCAATAACCACTCACTCTTTATTTATTTGCAGCCACAATTGTTATTAGGCTTAAAGCTTTGTTCACAAGAACAATCGCCTGCGTTTGGTGGGAAAAATTCGTCAATGGGGAAGCTGATTCTTCTGAATGTATCGCAGGGATCCTCAGTGTCACAGCAGCATTCTTTAGTGGGTACGCAGAAATCATAAGCAGGGATAAGCATCTGCACATCTCTTTCGAGCTGAACAATTGTAAAAATACCTAAAGTGACCTTTACAGCCTTTTCTCCCTCGCAGCAACAGAAATTGCCTTCGAAGCAACGACAAATGTGGTTGGGAACAGAGTCGCAGTAATTGCCCATTGTGTTGCAGCAATCACAGATTCGGCAGATCTTTGCGTCAAGGATGATGGGATCAACCACCTGAACCTTTGCTCTGGGGTTAGCGTTACCAATGGGGTTTTGGTCATCAAAGCCATCGTGGACAAAGTTTGATGAGAAAATTTTCACATTACCCTCGCTACCATAAAGGATGCACTTTTTGTTAAAGGTAACAAGACCTTCAAGCATAGTTGGTGTTGCAGTAGGGCAGGTGAAGGCATCAAGACAAACCTTAACGAAGAAGGTAAGGTCAACAGAGTAGCAACCCTTGTTAAAGGGTACTTTTTCAACTTCAACCAGGCAGTTGAGTATTTCAGCTGCTCTTGGGCGAACAGAAGAAGCGCTTTCGAGAATACATTGACCTCTGTCGGTTAAATAAACTCTTAAATCTGAGAGACAATCCTTGTCGGCACAAGAGTCGTAAACTCTGTTTGTGTCAATGCAAATCGCTTCTTTGATATGGTGAAGGTCAGGGCAGTTTTTGTTATCAGCCATATCTAATCCTCCTATATTAAGTATTGAAGCCTGAATTTAGCTTCATTACATAATATGAGGCGTTGATAGTTTTGTTACTAGATTATACACCTTCTAAATTAAAGGGTGGAATATATTCCTCCTTGGCAGAGGACAGTTCCTGCATAAAACCATCTTCGATACCGGATTTGAAGAGATAATCCTCTATTTCGTCATATTCATCCTGAGTTAATCTTCTTGAAAGCTCGGGGATTTTACAGGCTTTGTTAGGTGTGAACTGACTCATAAGGCTGAAAAGCACTTCACCATCATCAAAGCTTTCCTTAACCCAGTCGATTACCTTTTTAGTGTTTTTAAGGTTGTTGGGTAAAATCAAATGTCGGATTATAACACCTTTTGTCATAATTCCATCCTCGTTGAATTCATAGCCACCAACCTGACGATACATTTCTTTTATAGCTGCTGTTGCAGTTTCAAAATAATCAGGTGCATCAGAATATCGGACAGCCAAATCATTATCAGCATATTTAAGGTCCGGTAAATAAATCTGAACTTTATTTTCAAGAAGCTTCAAGGAGCTGACACTTTCATAACCACCACAATTATAAACAACAGGGACGGGGAGTGGTTCTTCGAGAGATTTTGCAATAGTGTTTATAAAATGAGTGCCCGTAACAAGATTTATATTATGAGCACCTTGGTCTATAAGCTCGAAATAGATTTCTCTTAATCTTTCGATAGTAATTTCCTTGCCAAAGCAGCCTGCGCTTATATCTTCATTCTGACAGAATACACATTTAAGATTGCATCCCGAAAAGAAAACAGTGCCACTGCCGTTAGTGCCACTTATAGGTGGCTCCTCCCAGAAATGCAGAGCAGCCCTTGCTATAACGGGGCTTTCACCCATATTGCAAAAGCCCTTACCGTTGTCGGTAAGAGCTTTTCTTGGGGTGTTACATTTTCTTGGACAAAGATTGCATTTAAACATCTTATTGCTCCGCAGGTGTTGTTGTAGTGGGATTTTCAGTGGTTTTTTTGTTTGCTGAAACAAGCTCAAGATAGTTCATTGAAAGCCAACCACCTGTTTTTTCATAAACAACATAGCCCCAGTCTTCCCAGACTGCAAGAACCTCAACCTCGTGTCCCTTGGGCACATAAACAAGTCTGTCAGATGATGTGTTGGGCTCAAGACGAAGACCGAGAGGATCGTCCTTGGTAGCGATTTTGTATTTACCGGGTTCATATGTGTATGAGGTCTGCTGAGCTTTTTTTGTAGTTGAAGCGTTGTTTAAATCGGCGATAGAAGCGAGGTCGATTGAAACGCCTTCTTCGGTTGGTGTGGTTGTTGTTTCTTTTTTATCCTTGCCTGAGGATGCTGTGGCAACAACAGCAACGATAATAGCGATTAAAATAAGAACCGCAGAAATAATTAAAACTATAGTATTTTTGTTTTTTAACTTGTCCATAACCATTCTCCTTAACATCAGTGAAAAGAAAAATTCACCTATAATGTTGTCGTAATTATAACATTTTTTGAAAAGAAAATCAATACCGAAGCAGTTATAAAAAAATACTGAAAAAAGATTGTTAATAAACTGAAAAAATACATTAAAAATATTGCTATTTTCTACATTATTATGGTATAATAATTTAAATTATAATGTGTCGTGGTATGTGCTTTTTCTAGGTGGTGAGAATATGGTCATTTTTGGTATTGATCCCGGGTATGCAATAGTCGGTTGTGGGGTTGTAAGATATGAAAGAAATAACTTTTCTCTTATGGGCTACGGTGCTGTTACAACGGACAAGGATATGCCGTTTAATCAGCGTTTAACCAAAATTTATGACGATATCTCAGAGCTTTTGGAAAGGTTTAAGCCTGACGCAGTAAGTATTGAAAGATTGTATTTCAATACAAATCAGAAAACTGCTATTGATGTAGCTCAGGCAAGAGGTGTTATTGTTCTTGCAGTTGAAAAAGCAGGAATACCGATTTTTGAATACACACCCTTGCAGGTTAAGCAAAGCATTGTCGGCTATGGTAGAGCAGAAAAGCAGCAGGTTCAGGAGATGACAAAAATGTTTCTTCATCTTGATAAAATCCCTAAGCCAGATGACGCTGCCGATGCTCTTGCTCTCGCAATCTGCCACGGCCATGCAAGCGATTCGTTGATAGTAAACTCAAATTTAAGGTGAGATTATGTTCTATAGTTTAACAGGAAAAATAATATATAAGGATGAGCAAACGGTTGCAATTTCTTGTGGTGGAGTAGGCTTTAAGTGCTTTACAACGAGAAACTCTCTTGCGAAGCTTTCTTTGCAGAGTGGAGAGGTTACTGTTTTTACTCATCTCAATGTTCGTGAGGATGCGCTCGATTTGTTCGGCTTTGCAACAAACGATGAGCTTGAAGCCTTTAAGCTTTTAATAACTGTTTCAGGTGTTGGTCCTAAGGCTGCCCTTGCAATTCTTTCAGAGCTTTCTCCTGATGCCTTTGCAGTTGCAGTAGCATCAGGTGACAGTAAAGCGATTACTGCTGCTAATGGTGTTGGTCCTAAGCTTGCACAGAGGGTGATAATGGAGCTTAAGGATAAGATTGCTAATGTGGGCTTTATTTCCGAGGAAAGCAGCTCTGTATCAAGCGCAGTTAGTTCGGTTAACTCAATGAGCAATACCTCCGAAGCAATTGCTGCTTTGACTGCTTTAGGCTATTCTCAGACAGAGGCATCCGTTGCCGTCAGTAAGCTTTCACCCAATCTTTCGGTTGAAGAGCTTATCAAAGGCGCGTTGAAGAGTATGACATTGAGATTTTAATTAGGAGAATAAAATGAACGATTTTTTTATTGCTGATGAGGAAAGAGTTATCGCCCCTGAATATATTTCAGACGATAATGAAATTGAAACCTCTCTTCGACCCCATTCTCTTGATGAATATATTGGTCAGGAGAAAGCAAAGGAAAACTTGAAAATATATATTGAGGCTGCTAAGAACAGGCGCGAATCCTTAGATCATGTTTTGCTTTATGGACCTCCCGGATTAGGTAAAACAACTCTTGCAGGTATCGTAGCAAATGAAATGGGTGTGCAGATTCGTGTTACATCCGGTCCTGCAATTGAAAAGCCCGGTGACCTTGCAGCACTTCTTACAAGCCTTAACGATGGCGATATTCTCTTTATTGACGAAATTCATCGTCTTTCAAGAAGCATCGAGGAGGTTCTTTATCCTGCTATGGAGGACTTTGCTCTTGATATTATCATCGGTAAGGGCCCTTCAGCTCGTTCAATAAGGCTTGACCTTAAAAGATTCACACTCATTGGTGCAACAACCCGTGCAGGTCAGCTTTCTGCTCCGTTGAGAGATCGCTTTGGTGTTATTTTAAGACTTGAGCTTTATTCACCTGAAGAGCTTGCTAAGATTGTAAAACGAAGCGCAGGTATTCTTAATATCGAGGCTGAGCAGGATGGTGCTTTAGAAATTGCATCCCGTTCCCGAGGAACACCTCGTATTGCGAACAGACTTCTTAAGCGTGCACGAGATTATGCTCAGGTTAAGGGTAATGGTATAATCACAGTAGAATCTGCACAAAATGCACTTGAAAGAATGGAGATTGACGAATTAGGTCTTGATCTTGTTGATAGAAATCTTTTAAGAGCAATGATTGAAAATTATAATGGTGGACCGGTTGGTCTTGACACTATCGCCGCAATGATAGGAGAGGAAGCAGTAACTATCGAGGATGTTTATGAGCCTTATCTTATGCAGTTAGGCTTTTTAACCAGAACTCCACGTGGCAGAAAGGTTACAGCTTTGGGTTACAGACATTTAGGCTTTAATCCAATAACAGATGATGCTCAGGGTTCTTTTGATTCTTATTGATTTTGGAGTGATTTTTGATGGGCAGACTTTTTGGTACTGATGGCGCAAGAGGTATCGCTAATACAGAATTAACCTGCGAGCTTGCTATGGAAATTGGCAGAGCAGCTGCTATGGTGCTTACTGAAAGCACACATAAAAAACCTAGGGTTCTTATCGGTATGGATACAAGAGCATCATCTCAGATGCTTGAATCTGCAATTTCTGCAGGTCTTTGCTCAGTTGGTGCAGATGTAATGCTTTTAGGTGAAATTCCTACTCCTGCAGTTGCGTATCTTGTTAAAAAATATGAGTACGATGCAGCGATAATGATTTCTGCCTCTCATAACCCTTGTGAATATAACGGAATTAAAATCTTTCAGGGAACAGGCTATAAGCTTCCTGATGCCTTGGAGGAAAGAATAGAAAGCATAATTCTTGATAAATCTCAGGTTCCACCAATTAAGGTTGGTGGCGAGGTGGGTAGAATATCTCGTTCAAAAACTGCACGCACCGATTATATCAATTATCTTATAGATGTTGCAGAAGACGATTTGAACACTAGTGATTACAAGGATTTTGAAGGCTTGAGAATAGCAGTTGACTGTTCGAATGGTTCTTCTTCTGTTACTGCGCCTCAGATTTTTATGAGCCTTTGTGATGATTGCTTCTTTATCGCTTCTCATCCTAACGGTACAAACATTAATGAAAAATGTGGTTCAACACATCTTGAAATTCTTCAGGATTTTGTTGTGAGAAATAAATGTGATGTGGGTCTTGCCTTTGATGGTGACGCTGACAGATTTCTTGCAGTAGATGAAAATGGTAATGTTGTTGATGGTGACAAGTTGATTGCCATTTTTGCTAAATATATGAAGGATAAGGGAAGCTTAAAAAACAATACTGCCGTTGTTACGGTTATGAGTAATATGGGCTTCTTCAAATTCTGTGAAGACAATAATATTAACTGCGAAAAAACCAAAGTCGGTGACAGATATGTTCTTGAAAATATGGTCGAGAACGATTATGTTATCGGTGGCGAACAGTCCGGTCATATTATTTTCAAGGAATTTGCTACAACCGGTGACGGTCAGCTTTCTGCTTTGAAGCTTCTTTGCATTATGAAGGCAACGGGTAAAAAGCTTTCTGAGTTGGCATCTGTTATGCAGGTATTCCCTCAGACTCTTATCAATGTTCGTGTTTCTGATTTTGGTAAGGCAAGATTTCCTCGTGATGAAGAAATCAAAAAGGCAATTGCTGCTGCAGAAAAAGAGCTTGGCGATGAAGGTAGAGTTCTTGTCCGTGTTTCAGGCACAGAGCCTCTTGTACGAGTTATGCTTGAGGGCAAGGACGAAGAAAAAATAAACGTTTTAGCGCAGGAAATAGCGCAGGTTATTAAGGAGAGATTACTTTAATGCGAGTTTCTGACTTTTGGAAGGATTACGAGCTTATAGATTGTTCCGATGGTGAACGACTTGAGCGTTGGGGAGATATTTTTCTCATAAGACCCGACCCTCAGGCACTTTGGAACACAAACAGAACCAACCCTATGTGGCGAAAGGCTCATGCAAGATACCATCGCTCAAACCAAGGTGGTGGCTCATGGGAATTTTATAGACAGATTCCTGAGGTGTGGCAGATTAGTTACAGAGATTTAAAATTCAATCTTAAGCCAATGGGCTTTAAGCATACAGGCGTTTTTCCCGAGCAGGCTTGTAACTGGGATTTGGTTGCAGATATTATTGAAAAAAGTGGAAGAACAGATGTTAAGGTTCTCAACCTTTTTGCTTACACAGGTGCTGCAACAGTTTCAGCTCTTCTTAAGGGCGCATCAGTTGTTCATGTTGATGCCTCAAAGGGTATGGTTCAGTGGGCAAAGGAAAACGCTGCGTCCTCAGGTGTTGCAGACAGAAGCGTTCGCTGGATTGTTGATGATTGTATGAAATTTGTTGCCCGTGAAATCAGACGAGGAAATAAATATGACATTATAATTATGGACCCACCCTCATACGGAAGGGGTCCCGGTGGAGAGGTCTGGAAGCTTGAAAATGAAATTTACGGCTTCGTAAATCAGTGCTGTGAGCTTTTAACTGATAACTCTCTTGCTGTTCTTATTAACTCTTATACTGCTGGTGTTTCTCCTGCAGTAATGAGTTACATATTAAATTCAACAGTAGCAAAACGATTCGGAGGCTTTGCAACTGCAGATGAAATCGGTCTTAAGGTTACCGATAGTGGTCTTGTTCTTCCTTGTGGCTCTACTGCAGTGTGGACAAAATGATTATGAATAAAATTATTGAATTTAAAAATGTGGATTTCCGTTACGCAGACGAAGCTAAGGATGCTTTAAACGGCTTGAATCTTGATTTTTATGAGGGTCAGTTTACATGTGTTCTTGGACATAATGGCTCAGGTAAATCCACTATGGCAAAGCTTATAAATGCTTTGGAATATCCTACAAACGGAAGTGTTACAACCTATGGCTATGACACTTCTGATGAAAAAAATGAAATACCTATAAGACGAAAGGTTGGAATGGTTTTTCAGAACCCTGATAATCAGATTGTCGCAACAATTGTTGAGGATGATGTTGCATTTGGTCCTGAAAACTTAGGTGTTCCTCGTGATGAAATAAGAAATCGTGTTGACGAGGCGTTAAAGCTCGTTGATATGTATGATTACAGAAAGCACGAGCCTCACCGTCTTTCAGGTGGTCAGAAGCAAAGGGTTGCAATTGCAGGCGTTATTGCTATGCAGACGAATTGTATCGTTCTTGATGAACCAACTGCTATGCTTGACCCCAAGGGCAGAAGAGAGGTTATGAAAGCTCTCTTGAAGCTTAAAAACGAGCTTGGCATTTCTGTGATTCTCGTTACTCACTTTATGGATGAGGCTGTTAAAGCTGACAGGGTAGTGGTAATGAATGACGGTAAGGTGGAGCTTGATGGTACACCTGCAGAGGTGTTCTCGCACATTGATCTTCTAAAATCAATCGGACTTGCTGTTCCAAAGCCTATGGAGCTTGCAGTTGAGCTTAGAGAAAGTGGAATTGATTTGAAGAAAACTCCACTTACTGCAGAAGATTTTGTTGAAATATTTAAAGAATTTATAAATTGTAGAGGTTAAATTATGGCTGTGCTTTCGGTGCACAATTTAATATATGGCTATTCAAAAGGTACCCCATTTGAAACAGGTGCTCTTAAAGGTGTATCCCTTGATTTTGAGCAGGGTGAGATTGTCGCTCTTATCGGACATACAGGCTCAGGTAAAAGCACTCTTTTACAGCATCTTAACGGGCTTTTGAAATCGGATTCAGGCGAGGTTCTTCTTGATGGTGTAGATATCCACTCCTCCAAGGAGGCTCTAAGAAACTGTCGCTTTAATGTTGGTCTTTGCTTCCAATATCCTGAGCAACAGCTTTTTGAATCAAGTGTTTACAAGGATGTTGCATTTGGTCCTAAAAATATGGGACTTTCTGAAGATGAAATCAATCAGAGAGTTCGTTCAGCTATAGCCTATGTCGGTCTTTCTGAGGATTATCTTGAAAAGTCGCCCTTTGACCTTTCCGGTGGTCAAAAGAGAAGAGTTGCGATTGCAGGTGTAATAGCAATGGAGCCTAAGGTTCTCATTCTTGATGAGCCTACTGCAGGTCTTGACCCTGTTGGTAAAAATGCCTTATTGAAGCTTATTAAGGATTACAATGCTTCAACGGGCAGTACGGTGATTTTTGTTTCTCATAATATGGATGATGTTGCATCAGTTGCTGACAGAGTTGTTGTTATGAATAAGGGTAAGGTTGCTCTTTTGGGTACAGTTGAGGAGGTCTATTCAAAGGGGGAATTCCTTTCTGAATTAGGACTCGATGTTCCTGAAATTACAAGCATCTTCCTTGAGCTTAAAAAGAATGGCTTCGATTTGGGTGATACTGCATATACAGTTGATGGTGCCAAAAAGGCTATCCTTCAGTTTGTTGAAAAGGGGGAGAGCATATGATTAAGGATATAACAATCGGTCAGTTTTTCCCCGGCAGCTCATTGATTCATAAATTGGATGCGAGAACGAAAATAGTCTTAACCTTTATTTTCATTATTTTCATATTTATTTGTCGCAATTTCTGGTCCTTGGGTCTTCTTAGTGGCTTTGCAGTTGTTGTATTTGTTCTTACAAGACTTTCTCCGAAGCTTGTGTTAAAGAGCTTTAAACCACTTTTGCCAATTGTTTTACTTACAACTGTTCTTCAGCTTTATTACATCAAAACAGGCGATATCATTTTCCAATGGAAATTTATTACCATAACCGATGCAGGAATATTTAATTCAATTTTTATTATCACCCGTATTCTGACACTTCTGTTAATCAGCTCCCTGCTCACTTATACAACAGCACCAACTGATTTAACAGATGCAATTGAAAAGCTTTTATCACCATTGAAGGTGTTTAAGGTTGATGTCCATACCTTCGCTATGATGATGACAATTGCTTTAAGATTTATTCCTACACTTATTGATGAAATAGACAGAATTATGTCTGCTCAGAAGGCGAGAGGCGCAGATTTTGAAAGTGGTAATCTTGTTAACAGAATAAAAGCCTTGTTCCCGATTTTTATTCCACTTTTCATTTCTGCCTTTAAAAGAGCAATTGAGCTTACTGATGCTATGTCCTGCCGTTGTTATACAGGTGGCGAGGGCAGAACCCGTTTAAGACAAATGAAAATGACATATCGTGATGTTGTTGCTTTTGGTGTTATGGCTGTTATTTGCGCAGCTATCATAGTTCTGAATATTTATTTTAAAAACGTGATTTGATTTATGAGAAATTTGTTATTTAAGATCGCCTTTGACGGTGCTGCTTTTCACGGCTGGCAGCAGCAGGAAAATGCAGTAACTGTTCAGGGGGAGTTGAAAAAGGCTTGGGAAGCTCTTACAGGCGAAACACCGAATATAATCGGTTGTAGCAGAACTGATGCAGGTGTTCACGCCAATGAGTATTATTTCAATGTAAGAACAGAGTCAACAATTCCTGTTGATAGCTTTCCCGTTGCACTTTCTTCTTCAAAGCTACCTAATGAAATATCAATTTACTCCTGTCATGAGGTAAATTATGATTTTAATGCTCGCTTTGACTGTGTAAAAAAAGAATACGAATATGTAATTGAGAATACAAAAATTCATTCACCTTTCTTATACAAAAGAGCATTTAACCATAAATACAAAATTGATGTTGATTTGATGAATGAAGCAGCTCAGCACTTTGTGGGTACATATGATTTTTCTGCATTTTGTGCAGCTGATGCGCAGGTTAAATCAAAGGTGCGTACAATTTACAGCGCCAGCGTTACAAGAGAAGGGGATTTGGTTAAATTCCGTGTTTGTGGTAACGGATTCCTTTATAATATGGTACGAATTATGGCAGGTACGCTTATTTATGTTAATAACGGAAGAATAAAACCGGATGAAATTCCGGATATAATAAAATCCCAAGACCGTACAAAAGCAGGTATTACTGCAATACCCGACGGTCTGTACTTGAATAAGGTTTACTACGGAGGTGAGAGTCTTGAAGGTTAAATTAACAGAGCTGAATAGTGGCTTTACAGGATATAGCAGAGTTTCACGCTTCTCTCAGCAAGCTAAAAGCAAAATGATAATAGCAGGAGTTCTTGTTGCAGCATTCATTTTTGTTTATATTTTAACCTCTGTAGGAATAATTCCTCTTGATGCATTAAGCTCTCGCTTTTCTACCTTCATCCTTCAGGATGACGATAATTTTCCGATTGTTATCAATACCGATTCAACTATCAATACAGAAATTATCGGTGATAATATTCTTATTTTAACAACTGAAAATTTTTCGGTTTATTCTCAGAGTGGTAAGCTTGTTTATACTCAGCCTCATAGCTTCGCTTCACCTGCGATTTCTGTAAATGGTGATAAGGCTGTTGTGTTTGACAGAGGCTATAAAAGCTATATGCTGATAAATGAAAAGAAGGTTGTATATACATCTGAAGCGTCTAATCCGATTATTTGCGCTGAATATGGCGAGAGTGGTAATTACGCTCTGGGTACATATGGCGACGAATCAACAAGTATGCTGACTGTTTATTCTGCAACCAATAAGGTTAAGTTTCAATGGAACTGCGCTTATGAGTACATCGCTTCAATTGCGTTAGCACCGAATGGAAAATTTGCAGGTGTCGCAGTTGTTGGTGCAGAAAATGGTGAGATTTTCACCTGTGTTAAATACTTCGGCTTTGATTATCAGGAGGCTCTGAATACCCAAACAATTGCAGGGGCTTCAGCGTTTGATTTGAAATTTACGGATGTAAATGTTCTTACCTTGTTTTCTGATACGGGTGTTTATAAGGTAACAAAGAAAGGCGAGGTATATGAAGCTGTAAAGGAATACTATGCTTCAGAGTTCAACTCCTTTGATTGTGCAGATAACGGAAAATATATAGTTGCATTGGCAAAATACGGCAGCGCAAATGACTTCTCTGTTTCTGTTTTTTCCTCTAAAGGTAAGGAAAAAGCAACGATATCAGTTAATTCTGCAATAAAAAGCGTTGTAATGAGCGATAAATACATTTTTGCTCTTGCCGAAAATACTATAATGGTTTATAATTTAAGTGGTAGAGAACTAAGTCGCATTGACATAAAGGGCGATGCTCGTAGTATTTTATCTACAGATAAATACACTTATATATTCTCTCTTGATAAATTGTCCCGATGCTTTTCGTACGGTAATTCAATTGTTGAGTTAAGTAATTAATTAAGGAGGTTGTTTTATGACTTACATAGTTGACATTGCTATTGTTGCGTTATTTGCATTTATCGTTGTGATGGGTTTCAAAAAAGGGTTCCTTTCAACAGTAATTGATACATTTGCTCTTGCTATTTCTGCAGTTGTATCATATATGTTCTGCGAGCCTGTTGCTGAGGGTGCTTACAATCTTTTTGTTCGCGATTTGGTTGAAACTCGTTTCACAAGAGTTCTTGATGATATATCATCAACATTGAGTATTTCTGAAAAGGTTAGTGCTATGATTGACGGTCTTCCTCCAAGCGCAGTAAAGCTTGCAGAGGCTATGGGTGTTAATTTTAATTCCTTGGCATTTTCAATGTCTTCAGGTGGAAGCCTTTCTGACGAAGCCTTAGTTGATCTTGCTGTTGATAAAATTGGTCACCCAATTATGATCAATGTCACAGAGGTTGTTACATTTATTGCAATGTTTGTTGTTATTACAATTGCATTGAAATTCCTTGCAGGTGTATTCAAAAAAGCGAATGACATTCCTCTTTTAGGCAAGCTTAACGCAGGTCTCGGTGGTGTTATCGGTGTTGTAAAGGCAGCTGCAATAGTTTTCGTTGTTTGTACTGCCTTCTATTTCATCGCAGGTATGTCAGGTGCAGCACCTGTTATTGATGCGATTAATAATTCTAAAATCTATGCGGTAATTATAGAAAATAATCCCATAGTTAATCTTATTGGATAAGAGGAGCTAAAAAATGAAAGATTTATTTAAAGGTTGTTGGACAATTCCTAATTTACTCAGTGTGATAAGAATTCTTCTTATTCCTGTTTTTGCAGTTTTGTTTTACAGACAAGAATATGGTTGGGCAATTTTAACTCTCGTGCTTTCAGGTCTTTCTGATTTCTTTGATGGTAAAATCGCTCGTAAATTTAATCAGATAAGCGCATTGGGTAAAATGCTTGACCCTGTTGCTGATAAATTAACTCAGGTTACTCTCGCTGTGCTTTTGTTTATGTCCTTTAACAAGGCTCAGGATGCTACATTAAAGGCATTCAGCTGGGTTTTCCTTGTGTTTATCGTTAAAGAGGTTGTTATGGTTCTTGGTGGAGCAGTTATGCTCGCTTGTGGTATCCGTCCCGGTGCAGCAGAAATCTACGGCAAGGTCGCAACCTTTGCTTTCTATGCAATTATGATTTTAGTTATTGCTTTTGGTCCCGAGGTTGGTGTTTTCAGAACAGTCTTCACTCTTCCCAATATTCTTATGATGATACTTGTTATCATTTCGGCAATACTAACACTTGTAGCTTTTGCAAGCTATATTCCCGGAACATTCCGTCAGTTCAAGGAGCGTTTCTCAAAATAAATTCGAGTAGATGAGCTTTTTCTACTCTATTCCCAGGAGAATTAAATGAATAATAAAATGATATGCAGTAAATGCAAAAAACGCCCTGCAGTTATTTTTGTTTCCCGTGTTGATGGCGACAAAACAACTCAGGAGGGTTATTGCATAAAATGCGCTTCCGAGCTTAACATCGGTCCTATTAAGCAGATGATGCAGAGTATGGGTATCACTGAGGATGATATTGAAGCAGTCAGCGAGCAGTTCGGTGATATGATGGAAAATCTCGAGGATTTTCAGCTCGGTGGTGCAGGAACTATGCCCTTTATGCAGAATTTCCTCAATAACAATCAGATGAATGCTGATGCTTCACCTGTTGAAGAACAGGTCGAAGAGGAAGAAGAGGAAAAAGACGATAATAAGGGTAAGAAGAAAAAGAAAAAACATAAAACTAAAAGAAAGTTTTTGAATTCATATTGTACCGACCTTACTGCAAAGGCAAGGGACGGCAAAATTGACAGAATTATCGGTAGAGAAACCGAGATTTACAGAGTTACTCAGATTCTTTGCAGAAGAACTAAAAATAACCCCTGCTTAATCGGTGAGCCCGGTGTTGGTAAAACTGCTATTGCAGAGGGTCTTGCTCTTAAAATTGCAGCAGGCGATGTTCCTGCAAGAATCGCAGATAAGGAAATCCATCTCCTTGATTTAACCTCGCTTGTTGCAGGTACTCAGTTCCGTGGTCAGTTTGAAAGCAGAATTAAGGGTCTTGTTGACGAGGTTAAGGAAGAGGGGAATATAATCCTCTTTATTGACGAGGTTCATAACCTTGTTGGCACAGGTGATGCTGAAGGCTCAATGAATGCTGCTAACATTCTTAAGCCTGCTCTTTCAAGAGGTCAGATTCAGGTTATCGGTGCAACAACCTTTAATGAATACAGAAAGCATATTGAAAAGGATGCAGCTCTTGAAAGACGATTCCAGCCTGTAAAGGTTGAGGAGCCATCAGTTGAAGAATGCTTCAAAATGCTTGTTGGTATCAAGGAATACTACGAGGATTTCCACAAGGTTAAAATTTCTGATGCACTTGTTTACAGAGCAGTGCACCTTTCAGAAAGATATATTAATGACAGATTTTTACCCGATAAGGCAATCGACCTTCTTGACGAGGCTTGCACCTGCGCTAACCTTCGTAATGTTGCTATCAGCGACTATCAGAAGCTTATGAACAAGCTTCAGGATTTGAACGAGCGCGAGGAAGAACTTCTCGACACAACTTCAGAGGAAGGCCCTGATTACGAAGCAATTTCAAATCTCAAAGCAGAAAAAATTGCTATCGAAAAGGAAGCTGCTCAGGTTAAGATCAAAGCAGACGATAATGATGTTACAGAGGAGGATATCGCAAGAGTTATCAATCTCTGGACAGGTATTCCCACATCAAAAATTATCGAAAACGATATGAGAAAGCTTTCAAATCTTGAAGGCAAGCTCAAGCAGAGAATTATCGGTCAGGATGAAGCAATTGAGGTTTTAGCAGCTGCTATCAGAAGAAGCAGAGTTCAGATTTCTGCAGTAAGAAAGCCAGCGTCCTTTATATTCGTTGGTCCTACAGGTGTTGGTAAAACCGAGCTTGTTAAGCAGCTTGCAAACGAGCTTTTTGAAACTCCTGAAACCCTCATTCGCCTTGATATGAGCGAGTTTATGGAGAAGCACAGCGTTTCCCGTCTTATAGGCTCTCCTCCCGGTTATGTTGGCTATGACGAAGCAGGTCAGCTCACAGAAAAGGTAAGAAGAAAGCCTTATTCAGTTGTTCTTTTTGACGAAATCGAAAAGGCTCATCCCGATGTTCTTAACATCCTTCTTCAGATTCTTGATGAGGGCAAAACAAACGATGCTCAGGGCAGAACAGTCAGCTTTGAAAACACTGTTATTATTATGACCTCCAATGCAGGTAGTCATATTTCTGAAAATGCTCTCGGCTTTAATCGTGACAAGAATCAGGCTTCCAAGGACAAAACAATGAAGGCTCTTAAGGAGTTCTTAAGACCCGAGTTCTTAGGCAGAATTGATGAAATTGTTACCTTCAATACTCTTGGTAATGCAGAGCTTGTTAAGATAGCAGAGGTTCTCTTAAACGAGCTTAAAGCGCCTCTTAAAGACAAGGGCATTGAACTTGTTGTCGGTGAGGGCGTGTATGAAATTATTGCTGATTTGTCTGAGGACGGAGGCAGAGGCGCTCGTGACATCAGAAGAACAATAAGAAAAGAAGTTGAAGATAAAATCGCTAATATTCTTATTGATAATGCAGGTGCGCTTGTGAATGGAATTACAGTTAACGCAGTTGACGGTAAAATCGCAGTTGATTTTAAATCTTAATTAAATGAAATACCGACAGAGCAAGGCTTCTGTCGGTATTTTAGAATAGGTAAGTATGAGCAAAAAAGTGGTAGTAGGTATTATTGCCCATGTTGACGCAGGTAAAACAACTCTTGCAGAAACTCTTCTTTATAAATCGGGCAAAATAAGAAAATTGGGTCGTGTTGATAATGGTGACACGGCTTTGGATACCCATACCCTTGAACGCGAAAGAGGTATAACAATATTTGCGGGTCAGTCTGTGTTTAATATAGGTGATTTGGAAATAAATCTCCTTGATACACCTGGACATGTTGACTTTTCTGCAGAAACAGAAAGAAGCCTTAAAATCCTTGATTATGCAATCCTCGTTATCAGTGGTACTGATGGAGTTCAGGCGCATACAAGAACTCTCTGGAAGCTTCTTTGTGCATATAATATACCTACCTTTATTTTTGTTACCAAAATGGATTATGCAAGGCTTTCGAGAGAAGAGCTTATTGCAGATTTAAAAGACCTTTGCTCTGATAATTGTATTGATTTTTCAAACGATAACTCAGATGAGTTTTTTGAAAATGTTTCAATGTGCGATGAAGAAGCTTTGGATACTTATTTAGAAAACGGAGCAATTGAAAAAGACAAAATCAAGGCGCTTATCAAAGTTCGCAAATGCACCCCGTGTTACTTTGGCTCAGGCTTAAAAGGGGATGGCGTTGACGAGTTTATAGGTGGACTTGAAAAATATATTTCTGTTAATTCTTACCCCGACGAATTCGGTGCAAAGGTTTATAAAATAACTCACGATTCCAAGGGTGAAAGAATTACTCATATAAAGGTTACGGGTGGTTCTTTAAGGGTTAAGGACACTATATCCGTAAATGATAAAACCGAAAAAATTAATAATATAAGAGTTTATTCGGGTGATAAGTTTATAACCGTTGAAGAGGCTGCGAACGGTGGTATATACGCCCTTACAGGCTTGAATTCTGTTAATACGGGCGATGGCTTGGGTTTTGAAAAATCCTTCGGTAAAGCCTTTTTAGAGCCTGTTATGAATTACAGAATTGTTCTACCAAAGGATTGCGACCCGAAAACCTTTTTCCCTAAATTGAAAGAGCTTGAAGCAGAAGACCCTCAGCTTCATATTACCTGGAACACATATTTGCAGGAAATTTATGTTTCCTTAATGGGTGATGTTCAGACAGAAATTCTCAAAAGCATTATTTCAACCCGATTTAATGTTGATGTGGAAATTGACAGTGCCAAGGTTCTTTATAAAGAAACTATTGAAAATAAGGTTGAGGGCGTAGGTCATTATGAGCCCTTGAGACATTATGCTGAAGTCCATTTGATTTTAGAGCCATTACCGAGAGGTAGTGGAATTCAGTTTTCTTCAAAATGTAACGAAGACTCATTAAGCCGAAATTGGCAGAATCTGATTATGGGTCATTTGAGTGAGAAGGAGCATCTTGGTGTGCTTACAGGCTCACCTATAACCGATGTTAAAATCACTCTTGCAGCAGGAAGAGCACATTTGAAGCATACAGAGGGTGGCGATTTCAGACAGTCTACCTACAGAGCAGTAAGACAAGGTCTTATGCAGGCAAAATCCGTTCTTTTAGAGCCTTATTACAGCTTCCGTCTTGAAGTACCCACAGAGCAGATCGGCAGAGCTATCAATGATATCAGAATGAAAAACGGTACATTCGAGTCTCCCGAGGATATGAACGGAACAAGCATTTTAACGGGTAAAGCACCTGTTACAACCTTAAATGGCTATGCCTCAGAGGTTGCAGCCTATACAAGTGGTAAGGGGCGTTTGTTCCTTGAGGTCTGTGGTTATGATGCTTGTCATAATGCTGATGAAATAATAGAAAATTCAAAATATTCCCCTGAAAGTGATTTGGAGAATACACCCGATTCCGTTTTCTGCGCTCACGGTGCAGGCTTTAACGTGAAATGGGATAAGGTTTTTGAATATATGCACATTGACTCCTGCCTGGAGCAGGAGAAGACACCCTACGAGGTTAATCTCAATAAGCGTAATTTCCATATTGATGATAAAGAGCTTGAGGCTATAATGGACCGTGAATTCGGTGAAGATAAGCACCCGTATTACAGATATAGCCATAATAAAGCTCCTGCAAAGCCTGTTAACACTGAATACAATACAGAAATCCGCAAGAAATATGTTATTGTTGATGGCTATAATGTTATTTTCGCGTGGGATGAATTAAAAGAGCTTGCAAACGAAAATCTGAGTATTGCCCGTGATAAGCTTTTAGATATTCTTTGCAATTACTCCGCGTTTACAAAATGCGAAACAATTGTTGTTTTTGATGCCTATAAGGTTTCGGGAAATAACGGACAAAGATTCAATTATAACAATATTCATGTTGTTTATACCAAGGAGCGAGAGCTTGGGGATAACTATATAGAAAAGCTTATAAGCGATATCGGTAAGAATGAGAATGTAAGGGTTGTTACATCCGATAATCTTATTCAGCTTTCTGCTGTGCGCTTCGGTGTTCTTCGTGTTTCGGCGCAGGATTTCAAAAGAGAAATTGACGCTGTCGAAAAGAATATTGATGATTTACTTTTTAAAATCAATAAACCAAGACCACAAAAGGTGGGCGAGCTTGTTGAATTGTTATTAGGAGAATGAAGTAATGTCAGCTATCAGAGTTAATTTAGTTAATAACTTTTCCTCTGTCACAGATGTGATTATAAACAATCAGCGTATTAAAATTAATGCTGAAGAGTCAGCTTCGGTTGATGTTGATTCAAAGGGATTTACAGCATTTATTAGTGGTTTTTATAATATTGAAGAGTTTAATGATGCTGTGAAAGAGGCTAAGGCTGAGGAAACAAAGCTGAAAGGGAAATTGCTCATAAAAGCTCTTGAAAAAATGGTGGATTTTGCAAAGGATATGGTTGTGCAGATTGACTGTACATATAAATTCACCAACTTAAAGGATGGGGAAACAATCAATATTTCGGTTGATTTCTTTAATACTCCCGATTACTATTTGTTTGATATTGGGGAAATGATGTTTGTTTACCCAAAGGTTGAATCCGAGGGTGCAAGAATCGAGTTAATCAATGCAGTAGGAAAAGATTCAAAGAAGGTTATCAAAAAGTACAGTAAATTCTCTTTAAGCTTTAATTTGTTTGATTTGATTTTTGGCTATCCAATCAGAAGAATTTATTATTCTCACCTTTGCAAACCGAAAACTCTAAAAAAGAATATTTCAAGAGCAAAGAGCCTTCAGGAGCGAGAAGAGAAGGCGAGCTCAAATAAAGGCTGCTTGAAAGAAATTATTGTTGTTGGTGCTTTGTTACTCTTTGTAATACTCGTTTTACCTGTTTTAATGGTGAAATCCTGGCAGCCTGCTTTGATTTCTTCTGATTATAATAAAATTACCTTAGACGAAAAGGTGTATGTTAAAACAGATATTATTCCCACAGATGCCGTTCCCAAAAAGCTTTTGTATCAAGAGTTATGGGAGGGTGCTAGAACTGACGGACTTTCAAGATTTGAGCAGTCTAATCAGGATTGTGATGTTCTTCCCTTAACAGACTCAAATGGAACTGAATACCTCTGGCTTTTTAGAGAAGGGGAAGAGTATGCGTCTGTTGAGTATAATGGGGACTATATCGATTTTTCAAAATATGAAATAGTAGAGATTTTTGTTTTAGAGGAGTAAATATGGAAATAAAGGTTTTTGATTCGCTTCCTAAGGATTCTCTTGATTTGAGAATAAAGGTTTTTGTTGATGAGCAGGGCTTTGTTGACGAGGTGGATGAATTTGATAATATCGCAACTCACCTTGTTATGTATGAAGATGAAAAGCCTATTGCTACCTGCAGATTTTTTCTCAAAGAAGATAATGAAACCTATATGTTCGGCAGACTTTGTGTTTTGAAAGAATACAGAGGGAAATCTCTCGGCAGAGAAATGCTCAAAAAGGTTGAAGAAATTGTTAAAGAAAAGGGCGGAAAAGCAATCATTCTCCACTCTCAATACCACGCAAAGCCTTTTTATGAAAGATGTGGCTTCACCCAACAAGGTGAAATAGATTATGAACAAAATAAACCTCACGCCTGGATGAGGAAAGATGTATAAAATAAAAGATTGGACGGAAAAACTATGGACAAATATTCGCGTTTCAGATACCAGCCCTGCTTACCTTTAGGTGAAGACGGAAGATGTGTTACTGCTTCAAAAAAGCACATTGACCTCTCCCGTAAAGCTGCAACAGAGGGTATGGTTCTTCTTAAAAATGAAAACAATGCTTTACCTCTTAAAAAAGGCGAAAAAATCGCTCTTTTCGGTAAAGCAACAATTGAATATATCAAAGGCGGTGGCGGTAGCGGTGATGTTAACTGCCCCTACATCCGTAATATTTATGAGGGTTTTGAGCAGAAAGAAAATGAAGAAAAGGTTTCTGTTTATTTGCCCCTTGTTGATTTCTATAAGGAATATGTAAAAAAAGAAAGCGTTAATGTCCTTACACAGGAGCAGATTAACGCCCGTTGGGACATTGTTAATAATATGGAATTCTGCACCGAGCGTGACGATATGACATATGACACTTTTGCTGCTATGCATGTAGTTGAGGCAGATGTTCCCGATGCTCTTATTGAGGATTCAGCAAAATGGGCAGATACTGCTATTTTCACTATCAGCCGTTTCTCTGCTGAGGGTGTTGACCGTCGTCCTCAGGGTGGTGACTATTATCTTTCCGATTTAGAAAAAGACCTTCTCGATAAACTCACAAAGCTTTTCAAAAAGGTTGTTGTTATAATCAACTCAGGTGCAACAATTGACTGTGAATACTTTGCAGAAAATGAAAAGGTTCAGGGTATTCTTTTCGGTTGGCAAGGTGGTATGGAAGGTGGTCTTGCAATTGCAGACCTTCTTTGTGGTGATGTGAACCCGTCAGGCAAAATGGTTGATACAATTGCAAAATCCTACGATTGCTACCCCTGTAAGGATGATTTCTGGGAATGCTTCGACCATGTTGATTATTCCGATGATATTTATGTTGGTTACAGATATTTTGAAACAATCCCAGGTGCAAAGGAAAATGTCCGTTATCCCTTTGGATTCGGTCTTTCATATACAAAATTTGAATTGAGCAGTAAGGTTTGTTGCGAAAGCGACGGCAATATTGTTGCAATTGTTAATGTTAAGAACATCGGCGATGTGGCAGGTAAAGAGGTTGTTCAGCTTTATTACAGCGCGCCACAGGGTGTTTTGGGTAAACCCTCAAGAGAGCTTTGTGCATTCAAGAAAACAAAGCTTCTTGCTCCTAATGAAACAGAAACTATTGTTATGAGCTTTAATATCAACGATATGGCAAGCTTTGACGATTTAGGTAAGGTGCAGAAATCTGCATATATTCTTGAAAAGGGTACATATAATTTCTATCTCGGCACATCCGTTAGAGATGCAGAAAAGCTTGATTATGAATACATAGTCGAAGAAGATTTTGTTGTTGAACAACTTTCCGATTGGTGCAAGCCCTTTAAACTTGCTAAGAGAATGTTGGCAGATGGCACTTATGAAGCTCTTCCCCAGGGTGAAGAAACTTATCTTTATGGTATCAATGAGCCAACTGATGCAAAGGCGCCTGAAAGCATTGTTCCCTTTGATAAGGTGGGCGAGGAAATCACTCTTGATGAATTCGTAAAGCAGTTCACAGATGCAGAGCTTATGGACTTTGTAGGTGGTCACGGACCAACAGGTGTTTGTAACACAGGCTGCTTCGGTGGTGTTGAAAGACTTTCCGTTCCTGCAGTTCCCACTGCAGATGGTCCTGCAGGTTTAAGACTTAATACCGAAACAGGTATTCCTACAACTGCATGGCCCTGCGCAACTCTTCTTGCGTGCTCATGGAATCCCGAATTAGCATTTGAGGTAGGCGTCGGTGGTGGCGCAGAAATCCGTGAAAACAACCTTGGTGTATGGCTTTCACCTGCGCTTAATATTCACCGTGACCCCATGTGTGGCAGAAACTTTGAATATTATTCTGAGGATCCGTTGATTGCAGGTAAGTTTGCAAGCGCTGTAACAAGAGGCGTTCAGTCACAGAAGGTTGCAGTTTCCATCAAGCATTTTGCTTGTAACAATAAGGAAGCAAACCGTTTTGCAAGTGATTCAAGACTTTCTGAGAGAGCTTTAAGAGAAATTTACCTTAAGGGCTTTGAAATCTGCGTTAAAGAGGCAGATCCTTGGACAGTTATGAGTTCATATAACCTTATCAATGGTCAGCATACATCAGAAAGCTATGAGCTTCTCACAGGCATTCTCCGTGACGAGTGGGGCTTCAAGGGTATGGTTGTTACTGACTGGGGTGTTAAGAATGACCCTGTTAAAGAGGTTAAGGCAGGTAACGATATGAAAATGCACTGTGGTTACCCCGAGGACCTCAAGGTTGCCTTTGATAATGGCGACTTAACTAGAGCAGACCTTGAGCTTTGCGCAAAGAGAATACTTGATATGTTTATGAAGCTTGTTTAATGGAGAAAAGAAATGAAAGAAACAATATTTAACCATATTATTCACGGTGGGGACTATAACCCTGACCAATGGATTGATACC
>JAZQUT010000073.1:0-1138 GCA_045631405.1 Acutalibacteraceae bacterium
CTGCATTCTTTGCGCCGCTTCAATGCGCTCGTCCATCTTTGTTCACCACCTTACACCCAAATCATAAAACATCCAAGCAGAATTTTCTCGACTTTATTTGCCCAAATGTCACAGCCGCCTCCACCGAGGCGGCTGTTTTGATTAGTTAAATAAATTGGAATTTGTCTGTTTGTTATTCTAATTCAATTTTTATTCCAAGCAACCGTCTTTTCGTTCGAACACTGTACTTCAAAGTATATGTCGTAATCCCATTAACAATTGCGTCGTGGATTTCCATGATTTCTTTTGATATATCCTCTTCAGTCGCATACCAGCCTAAAAAAGTCGTTGGTTCTTCACCGAAAAATCCGTTTCCTTCACTTTTGCCGAAAAGTGCATACTGTGGCGATGATTTCCCACCAGACATTTTTTGAGAAGACACAACCTTATGACAAGTAGCAATTACACGTTCAATTGGTGATGTTATTGTGATTCTTCCTGTTACATTCTGCTTTTGGGTATTGGACTCTTGTGTAATCTCCGTTGCCATTAAACTGTCCAGGGAAATATTCAGTTTACTTGAAAGTAACAGCAACTTTTCCACTTCTGGGTATCCAATTCCTTGTTCCCATTTTGAGACAGCCTGACGGCTCACATCCAGAATCTCCGCCAACGCTTCCTGCGATAATTGTTTCTCTTTTCTCAGTTGTTTCAGATTTTCTGCAAAACTCATACAGTTACCTCCTTTACACAATTTATTATATACACAGGAAACGGAAAATCCACCAACCTATATTTGCATTTACGCAACGTGAAGTTGCAATAATACAATTACGGAGGTATCACACAAATTCTTATTTATCATTCAGCTCACTTTATCATGTTTTCCAATCTGCATCAATGCTTGGCAAAATTGCTGGGATTGGGACGCATCAGGACAAAAGGGAAAGGGGAACAAAAAATCCCTGTCTTGCACAGCGGGGCGGCCTGTGTCATAATAGGAAACACAAGTGTCGCGACATGACAGACAAAATTTCACATATTATCGAATTAGCGATTTACTTTGCTAAAAAACGAGAGTATAATGTGCCGTATCAAACAGCGATGATTTTCGGGAGGAGCGGACCATGGAACTGGATCTGAACATTTTAAGACCTCA
>JAZQUT010000074.1:0-1551 GCA_045631405.1 Acutalibacteraceae bacterium
TTCTTCCTGTACTTTTCTTCTGCATCTGCTGACACTTTCAAAAGTTGGAATGTCAATATTTTTTCGGCAAGTGAAGAATTCACCAATTGTCATATTTTCAACGTTTGTTGTAATATGCCCGTTATTCCAATACGGGTGAACTATTTTAATTACTGTAAGATATAACAAATCATCGTTTCCCCGCAGTTCTTCTTTTTCGTTTAATAAATCTGTAACCAGATCACTTAATTTCTTTAATTCCATTTTTCGCCCCCTATTTGAAATAACAGATTGATTTTGCTTCTGCTTCAAGTTCATTTTTCGTTTTTGTAACAGAACCGCCCATTTGATAAGCCTGTGATTTTTCGTCCCAATCAAAAACACTACCTTCAAAATAGTGTTCTTCATCAATCACTAATCCGTCTTTTCTGCTGATAACTCCAATCCATCTTTCATTTTTAATTATTACAGGCTTTCCATCCAATTCGATTGGATAATCTTTTACTCTTATATCTGCAAACATATTTCCCCCTTAATCTTCAAGCCCTTCTGCCTTTCTGATTTCCTTGATTTTTTCTGCCGTAAAAAATCCCGCAGTAAACCACCATTTTTTTTCATCATCAAGCCCGTGTATATTTGCAGAAGAAATTATTTGTTCCTGTATATCTTTCGGCAATTCTCCATCACGGAACTTTTCAAACATATCTTTTCCCATATCCTGCCCCCTATTAATCCCAACCATAACACCCGCAGTAATATTCATCATATTCTTCATTTGGCTTATGTTGAAAAAAAGCCAAATTCCAAGAACTATCAACTATAGACCCGCCATAACTGCATTTCGCTTTTCTACCTTCCAAGCCTTTGTTTCCTTCACACTTGAATTCGATTGTTGTGCATCCGTGAATTGCACAGGCAGGCTTGCCATCGCCCGAAACTGCATTATTTACGCATCCGCATTTCATTTTGAAAATATCTCTCATTTTTTTGCCCCCTATTTAATAAATGAACAATGATTCATAATCACTTGTTCAAGATTGTCATAATCTGGATTTCTTGCAATCAGCTTCTTCAAGATTATTTTAATAACCTTCAAATCTGCCCCGTCTGTCGTTGGTGTAACTTCACAGATAACAAACCCGCAGGCTCTTTTTATTCCGCCATCTGTAAAATCAAAATCGCATCTGCTTTTCATATTTTGCCCCCCTATTATTCCAAGGGCGGTTTCCCGCCCATTTATTAATTCATTTCGATTGCAGGTCCGAAAATGTACTTCCAGCATTCAGCCCCGAATTCTGTTACATAACGCAACCCTGTTGCTTCATCCCTGCGTTCCCCTTTGATAATGTCTTTCTCAACAAGAGAATCAAATACATTTATCGTTAAAGCGTCACTTACTTTTAGATAGTCCTGTACATCTGAAAAACTCACAAAGTTATCGTTTCTTCCTGCGATAATCTCAAAACAGTCAAAAACCATTCTTTCTTTTTTTGTAAGTCCTTCTACTGTTTCTTTGATTGTTTCAATTGATACTGTCATATAAAGCCCCCTATTGCTTTGTTATGTCTATAT
>JAZQUT010000075.1:0-1808 GCA_045631405.1 Acutalibacteraceae bacterium
TTATTTACCTAAAATTTGATTTCAGATTTATGACATCGTAACATTAACAGTGCGTCGGCTGTTAACTGCTTCGCAGGCTTGCGCTTCCGGTGGAAGATTAAGCAAGCCGAGAAGAGGAAGAAACACGAGCGGTGCGACCGCCCCAAGGGAAGCATCGCGACAATGTTTCTGACCGATGGTGTCATAGGTTCGAGTCCTATTTGGGGCGCCATGAAAATACAGATACCCAATCGGGTGTCTGTGTTTTTTTTATTGTTTTCAGTATGGACTCGAATGGGAGCGGTAGTGAATGACAGTCCTGTGGACTGTCAGAGCCGCGACTGACCGAGGCCCGCAGGCCGAGAGTCGAGTCCTATTTGGGGCGCCATGAAAATACAGATACCCAATCGGGTGTCTGTATTTTTTATTGTTTTCAGTTTGGACTCGAATGGGAGCGGTATTTAATTACACGCTATAAAATCTATGCTTAATTTTCGTTCGGATAATTTCTTTAATTTGTTGACATTTAACGGCGTCTGATATATAATAATTGTGTTAAAAATTTTATAGGAGTGTGTAAATATGCCCTTAGTAAATGCAAAAGAAATGCTTACAAAAGCAAAGGCTGGTCACTATGCTGTTGGTCAGTTCAACATTAATAACCTTGAATGGACAAAGGCTATCCTTCTTACTGCACAGGAAATGAATTCTCCTGTTATCCTCGGTGTATCTGAAGGTGCAGGTAAATATATGTGCGGTTATAAGACTGTTGTTGGTATGGTTGAAGGTATGCTTGAAAACCTTAACATCACTGTTCCCGTTGCTCTTCATCTTGACCACGGTTCATACGAAGGCGCTAAGGCTTGCATTGAAGCAGGTTTCAGCTCTATTATGTTCGACGGTTCACACTATCCCATCGATGAAAACATTGCTAAGACAAAGGAACTTGTTGCAATCTGCGAAGAAAAAGGCCTTTCAATCGAAGCTGAAGTTGGTTCAATCGGCGGCGAAGAAGACGGCGTTGTTGGCGCTGGCGAATGTGCAGATCCCGACGAATGCAAGATGATTGCTGACCTTGGCGTTACAATGCTTGCAGCAGGTATCGGTAACATCCACGGTAAGTATCCCGCAAACTGGGCAGGTCTTTCATTCGAAACCCTTGCAGCTGTTCAGGAAAAGACAGGTACAATGCCTCTCGTTCTTCACGGCGGTACAGGTATTCCTGCTGAAATGATTCAGAAGGCTATCTCACTTGGCGTTTCAAAGATCAACGTTAATACAGAATGCCAGCTCGCATTCCAGGAAGCAACCAGAAAGTACATCGAAGCAGGTAAAGACCTTGAAGGCAAGGGATTTGACCCCAGAAAGCTTTTAGCTGACGGTTGCGCCGCTATTAAGGCTACCGTTAAGGAAAAGATGGAACTTTTCGGTTCTGTAAACAAGGCTTAATTAGAAAATTAAATTTATAAAGTTTAAGAGGAATGAGCGAACCCCTCATTCCTCTTTTTATATAACGGACCCCACACCAAATGGTGTGTGGTCTTGAATAATTATAAACCTAATTCGCTGTAGCTATATTTTTTAAGCCAGTGTAATTTAGCGTTTTCGTAAGCTACGTAAAGAGTTTGGGTTTCGTCATCTGCAAAAGCGTGAGGATAGAAAATATCTGTGTTTTCTTGTTCCAAATAGCAAATGTGTTCGAATTTTTTACCGTCCTTACTTTTAGCTATTGCGAGTCTAATACGACCTTCTTGTTTAGTGGCGAAGTTGTTAATAAGAATAATATTATCCTTGATTTTAAGGGTGGTGATTTTAGTGTCTGCGTGGGG
>JAZQUT010000076.1:0-1932 GCA_045631405.1 Acutalibacteraceae bacterium
ACCGTTCATCCGTTTCGGCAACTTCTCTTTTTTCTCGGTAAGTCTCACTCCTACTCAAACGGTAACTGCGGAGCAGACGCACAATACCAACGACCATCAAAGCCGAACCCATACCGCTCCAAAATTCGTCTAGGGTTTCCAAGCAGCTCGAAACGGTCAAAACAAGACCGAGCAAAAGCCAGATCACGCCAAAAATAACATCTTTTTTCTTCATATTATTCCTCCTCAAAAATGAAGACCTCTTCAATGGTCATCTCAAAGAACGTTGCAATTTTATGTGCTAAAAGAATAGAAGGGTTGTAGCGTCCGTTCTCCAAAGAACTGATCGTTTGCCGGGAAACGCCCATTGACTTGGCAAACTCCTCTTGGAGAATCCCCTTTTCCTTACGGATAGCTTCTATTTTGTTTTTCAAAAAAATACCCCCTGAAAAGATATTTAAGACGTAAAGTTCGCTTTACATACTAAATATAACATAACATCGATTAAATGTCAAGCAAGCTTTACATAAAATAGCGAAATCTTTCCCTGATATCTAAATCGGTGCTACAACATGGCGAGTCGCACTGATTTAGATATCGGCAAAAAACAATTCGATAAATTGGAATTTGTTGGATTATTTGTTGCTAACAATGATATATGCATTGTCTGTTTCAAATACATTTGCCACATTCATAGACGATGCATTTATAAGAGAAATAATGTTGTCAGGTGTATCAGGGTATATTTTAACTTTGCGAGTTCCCATATTGATGTACTTACTTTGATTTTTGTCAATAGATAAACAAAAAATTCCACCATCATTTAACAATGTAGCGACTTTTGATATAACATGATTTTTGTCCTTAAAATGCATCATTGTAAGCGATGAATAAATTACATCAAAGGTTTCAACAAAATCGTATTCGTTGAAATCACCGCAAACAAAACAAATGTTGGAATACTCTTTTAAGTTTTCTTTTGCTCGTTCTATGGTTTTAGGCGAAATATCTATTCCTGTTAATCGTATACAGTAAGGAGCAACCTTTACAGCAATTCTTCCTGTCCCTATACCAATTTCAAGAACATTTTTATTTTTGGAAAGTTCCAATGATTCTAAAAATAGTTCTCCATCCCATCCATTCATATATTCTTGTAATGGAGGAGGGTCACGAAATGGGTCGTTATTTTCGTCTATCAATGAATCATAATGGGTAATTACATTCATAACACACATACCTACAAATTCTTATTTATCGAACTGATTATAACATAAAATTTTAAACTTTTCCACCTTATATTGTGCTGTTACTTAGTTCAAGTCCTGCCCGAAAGCCGTTTTTGGCTTAGGATATCTACCCAGTTTCACTTAAAAAATGGGATAAAAAATCCAGTAACCGCCCAGGTTACTGGATTTCTTGCGCCTAATCTCAAATCGGTTCGCAATGTTGGCAAGTTGCACCGATTTAGATATCACAGTATTTTTTCAAAACATTTTCAGCAATCCACATATTGACTTCGGGGATAAAATGCACCGCATCTTCAATAAACAATCCGTTGCCGCGCACGTCAGGAATATATTGAGGGGCTGTGCGCGGATCAAATATAGAAATATTTTTATAATTTTTCTGAAGATCCTCAAAAACTTCATTAATATATTTCATGTTTTCAAGTTGCCGCCCTGTTGGGTCCATATCATTCATACGGTCAGGACAAACGATTTTATGCAATACAATTGGCGGCTCACCAAGAACACGATTAAATTCTCCAAAAATTCTTGTATATATTTTTTCAAGATTTTGTCTTAGGTATTCATTCGTTGCAGTTACGTCATTTTCTCCACCACGCCAATGAAGACCAATAATATCATAATCTATATTCATTTTTGAAAAGCTATCATGAAGCAAACTAAAAATGTGCTCACAAAATGGGAAGAGCGAAATATCTACCGTACC
>JAZQUT010000077.1:0-1788 GCA_045631405.1 Acutalibacteraceae bacterium
CTCGACAAATTGGAATTTGACAAACTTACAGCATCAGCTTCATGACAGCCTCGCCGTCATCAATGATGCCTGTGTCGATAAAGCCTGCCTTCTGATAAATGTGCATACCGCATTCGTTTTCAGGCTCTGTGCTAAGAAAAATTCTATCCGCTCCATTATCCTTAAAGTACCGAATAATCTCTGCCAAAGCCGCCTGTCCATAGCCCTTTCCTTGTTCATTTTTATCAATCATAAAACGCCAGAGCCAATATCTATCCTCGGGGTCTTCTTCCTCCGGATCAAATGCAAACATACAAAATCCGACTAATTTATCCCCTGCATAAATTGCAAAAGGACGTGCGACACCCGGACACTCTGCATTACATTCTTCAGCTTGCTCCAAGGAATAGTCATTGGGAGCACAGAATGGCTGGTCTTCACGCGTGGCAAGATTCAAAACTGCATCTCTGTTATCATCGTTAATTGGGATAAGTTTAACATTCATTTGTGTTTCCTTCGTATTTATTATTTTACTGTTCGCCAAATTCAAGTTTATCGATTAGATACCTAACCAATTATATTATATCACAAAAGGTGCCGTTTGTAAATACCTTTTTATCATGTGTAGTGTTGTGCCAAATTTGCACCAAAATCAAACCAACATTCACGACTATTCTACTCGACAAATTCGAATTTATTTACTCAATCTCTGTGCGGATAGTAAATACATCGGGAAGATTGAAAATGTCCTTTTTCAAGAACAATGGATAGAAATACTCGCCCTTTAACCTTTCAAACTCCAACCATTCAAAAGTGTGTGTGCGTTGACCTTCGTTTGCAGCAAAAATCTTTCCTCTCAACAGCAAATCAGTATCAGTTATGTCCATCAAAAAGTAAATGCAGAGTTCGTGATAGTGCAAATTGTCAACATCTTCCGTAAAAAATGCTTGATTGAGCCAAAGAGGACGGACAATCTTTGGGGTAACACCCAATTCTTCTTTAACCTCCCTAATAACCGCATTTTCTGCGGTTTCACCTATCGCAACTCTTCCACCAGGCAAATAGTAATACGGTGACCGTTCATCGTGCATTGCCAAGATTTTACCGTCAGAAATCATCATTGCACACACTCTGTAATTAAATTTTTCGTTGCCATTTTCGAAAGATATATCCATCCCTTAATCACCTCGTCAAATTCAAGTTTATCTATTAGTTGTATTATACCATAAAAACGGTGAAAAGTAAATAGGACGGCAGAGTTTTTACAAATTGAACCGCCACATTCATTTCTAACGAAAAAACAGCACCCACTTTCGTGAGTGCTGTATTTTGACTGAAGTCCGAGAAATAATAAATTATCTCTTGGAGAACTGAGGAGCACGACGAGCGCCCTTGAGTCCGTACTTCTTTCTTTCCTTCATTCTGGGGTCTCTTGTGAGGAAGCCAGCCTGCTTAAGAGCGGGTCTGTTTGCTTCGTCAGCAGCAAGAAGAGCTCTTGCAACACCGTGACGGATAGCACCTGCCTGACCGGAGATACCACCACCGTTTACGTTTGCAACGATGTCGAACTTACCAGTTGTACCTGTTACGCCGAAAGGCTGGTTGATGATAAGCTTGAGTGTTTCGAGACCAAAATATTCTTCAACGTCCTTGCCGTTAATTGTGATCATACCTGTACCGGGGTAGATTCTTACTCTTGCAACGGACTTCTTTCTTCTACCTGTACCGTAGAAATAAGGCTTTGCACTTGTATACATTATCTATTGACCTTCCTTTCTGAGATTAAAACTCATAAGACTCGGGCTTCTG
>JAZQUT010000078.1:0-42897 GCA_045631405.1 Acutalibacteraceae bacterium
ACCAATGATTATAATGATTGTAATTTGTCGAAATGCAGTCGCGTTTCGCAAAAGCCGATTTTATCGGCTTTTAGCAAAATTGTTTTTTATAAATACAATTTTGCATTACACTCATTGAAAGGATTATAGTCGAATTTTCGATGAAAATTCGATACCAAATCATAATTTGGTATCGAAACAGTGTAATTTTACACTGTTTTGACTAACTATAATCGTTATAATTATTAAATTAATTTATAAAAAAGACTTGTATATTTTCCAATTCAAAGGTATAATATGCGAGTATGAAATTTTTGGAGGAAAAAACTATGTTCGAATTTATTCCCTTATTTTTAAGCAATCTCCTTGGTGGCGGCGCAGCTGCTGGAAGCACAGAAGGTGGCGCAACAACAGGTAGCCCCATGTCACTTATTCTTATGGTTGGTTTGTTCGCAGTTATGTACTTCGTTATGATTCGTCCTCAGAAAAAGAAACAGAAGGAAGAACAGCAGATGCGTGATACTATTCAGATTGGTGACGAAATCACAACAATCGGTGGTATTATGGGTAGAGTTGTTACTGTTAAAGAGGATAGCATCGTTCTTGAAACAGGCGCTGACAGAGTTAAAATGAAATTCCAGAGATGGGCTATTCAGACTAACAACACAGCTAACGACCGTATGGCTGCTGAAAGACAGGCTGCTGCTGATGCTAAAAAGGCTCAGAGCGAAAAGGCTGCTATCGATAAGGCTGTTAACGGCAAATCCAAGAAGAGCAAAAAGGTTGAAAATATTGGTGCTGCTGACGAAATGAAGGCTGAAGAAGAGGCTAAAATCGCTGAAGAAAAAACAGAAGAATAAGAATAACTGAAAATATCTTCGCATATCTTGTACAAAAGATATGCGGAGGTTTTTTTATGCCCGAAAAGAAGAACAGCTTTAAGAAAAGGCTTCATTTCATTAAGCCCTATGCACTCGGAGCTATAAGAGGCTTAGGTGTTTTTGTTGTTTTTTATCTGATAATTGCTCTTATTATGAATAAAACAAGCTCAGAAGCAGCGCTGCTTTACTATATGATGTATTTGTTTATTATCTTAGGTGGCTTTGTGTGTGGCGTTTATGTGTATAAAAAGGTGAGGGGAAGGGGCTTTCTGACCGGTATTATTTCCACCGTGCCTTACAGCCTGCTTGTTTTTCTTTTACTGTGCCTTATAAACGGCTTTAATGCCTCGGGTGAGATATTAATAGTCTTTTTGTTGTCCTTGTCAGGAGGCTTTCTGGGAGGCATTACTGCAGCGAATACTAAAATCTGAGGAGAGTTAAAATGTTTAAAAAGGGCGTAGTTATTAAAGCAAAAAGAATAAAGCCATTAAATCCGGATTGTGAAACGATAATTTTATTTTCATTGTTTTTATGTGGTATTATAATTGGCGCATTTTTTATAAAAAACTGTGAAGATGAAATAAAAAATGCCCTGAGCACGCTTTTAAAAAGCTTTTTCTCAGCTAAGGCAGAAAACAGCTTTTTTACTTGCTTTTCAGGGATGCTGGTATTTCATTTATTATTCATTTTTATTGCATTTTTATTCGGATTATGTGCCGTGGGAACTCCACTTGTATGGCTTGTTCCGGTGGCGTTTGGTGCTTCTTGCAGCAGCTATGTAGGGTTAATGCTTATAAATTATGGACTAAAGGGTTTGTTGTTCTGTGTAATGGTTGATTTGATTCCATATGCAATAACAACAGCATCTCTTGTGAGGTGCTGTTGTGAGAGTATGAAAATATCAGTAGGCCTTTTCACTTGTTTATCGGGAAATACTGCTTTAAAGGGTCGTAACCTCTTTAAGGATTACGCCTTGAACTACCTGATACTATGTATTCCTGTGGTTATAGGCACTGTAATAGGTAGCTTTTGCTTCAGAATTTTTCAGGGGTTATTCATCTTCGCCTGATACATTGTTTTCGTCAATAAAAACAGGTCTTTTTGGTGCTTTTACAGAGCTTAAGGGGTTGGAATCGGCTGCCTTCTGAAGCTGCTCGTCCATAATATGTGTGTAAATCTGAGTGGTGCTGAGGCTTTCGTGACCAAGCATTTCCTTTATAGCAAGAACATCAACATTACCATACTGATACATAAGAGTTGCAGCAGTATGCCTTAATTTATGCGTGGAAAGCTCGCGCTCCTTCATTCCTGCTTTTTCCAAGGTGCTTTTAACAATGTATTGAACAGTTTTGGGACTGATTCTGCCTTTCTGACGGCTTATAAAAAGAGCGTCCTTGTCCTTCGCCTTGACTCCGTCAACGGGTCGGAAGGGGAGATACGCGTTAATTGCATCGATGCAGGCGTTGTTAAGATAAATTGTTCTTTCCTTGTTACCTTTACCGGTTACAACAATTGTGTTATTGGAACGGATATCGCTTAAATTCAATGAAACAAGCTCAGAAAGTCGCATGCCACAGTTTAAAAATAATGTAATTATACAATAATCGCGTTCCTTGAATTTTCCATCAACTGAATTAAGAAGGTTAAGGCTCTCGTCAAGTGTAAGATATTTGGGGAGAGTTTTTTTGATTTTGGGTGAATCCAACTCCTGCAAGGGATTTTCAGGAAGAAGGCGCTTCTGAATTGTAAGGTATTTATAAAACATACGAAGGGTAGTGGCTTTTCTTGCTCGGGTTCTTTCGTTGTTTTCTCGCTCGTCCTTACAGTAAACAAGGAACATATATGCATCATTTAATGTAACGGATGCAATTTCGTCAAGTGTAAGATCCTTGATAGTGATTTCCTCAAAGGGCATATCTGCAGGAACAAGCCCACGGATTTGCTTCAGAAATCTGAAAAAGGTGTATAAGTCATTTGCATATTCTCTGACAGTTGTATCAGAACGATTTTTTATAACACTATTATAATTCAGATATTCAAAAATAAAGGACGGGAAGATATGAATGAAATCTTCTTTTTTCAAAGCAACAACCTTCTTTGCATAATTAATATCTTCGGCAGTCTTTATAATATTAATATATAGTTTGATACATAACAGAAATAAAGACCTCAGAAAACAAGAGGAGAGCCAAATTCCACCAACAAAACCATTATACACCCTTGTCTTAATCTTGTCAACCACTTAGACAAAATTAAAGTTTTGTCTAAGTCGGAGGAGAAGAAAAGGCATAAATAGGAAAATAAAGCTTTTCCTTGGGGCTTTGTATCAGTTCTGTGGCTTTGGCTCTTCTGATAGGTTTATATGCTGTTTTACTTATTTTTACTGAAATTATACTATATATATCAGTCTTTATACTTTTTCATACAGATTAATATTGCTGATGCTACAACTACCATTGTTATTGTATAACCTAATTTTGCTGCTGCATTTTTTTCAGGATTTTTCATTTTTATCTTTTCCTTTCGGTTGTTTTGCAAATTTACAAAAATAAGCTCCCTGATAGAATGAATAGAAATTTTTCGTTTGATACTTTACTCATTCTGAAAAAACTGATTAAACGGGATTTTTAGCTATTTCTATATTTTTTTAATAAAACAAGTTATTTTAACTGATTTTTTCTGTTAATTGAATAATTCCACCGAAATCAGTTAATCTACGGGATTTGTTATAAATAGGTTTAACATTATATGAATCTAAGAATTCAATAATCCGTTCATAGTCCTTGTGGCTGCTTAAGTCCCCACTGAAGTACATCTTATCAGGCGAAAGCTTACAGGAAGTGCCACCAAGGAAGCCATAATGGGCATCAGAAAGATAGATATCTCCCTTTGAAATCAATAAAACATTATATTGATAAATATTTAACAAAGAGGCGAGACCTTCATCCTCTGTAATAACTGCATTATCACTTACAATGCACAAATTGCATTTAGAATAGCCTTGCTTTGTATTGATTATTTCTATATTATTGCTTTCTGCAAATTCAACTATTTCCCTTGCAGTATGCTTTGAATTACATATAATATGCCTGCCTGTGTAGGCTACATTAAGTGGTATATCACAGGGGTATGGCGAACAGATTTCTTTGCTGTAAAAAATTGGTGTAATACCTACATTTTTCAGCTCTTTCTCCCCTACTGCACCGTTATTTAAAAGGACTTGTCCATTACCAAAATTAAAGGAAAGTATATCAGCATGGCAGGATATTTCTCCATCAAGTAAAGTGTTTTCTTTCAATGGAATACATTTAACACCAAGCTCTGTAAGCTCCTGTATTTCCTCGCTATATCCTTCCCCTATCAGACAGTGGAAAACCTCTCCTGAGGGCAGGCAGGGCGTTTTAATTGGTTTTATCATACATTATCCACTGCACATTCAAAGGCTTCTCTGATATTGCGTACACCAAAGATTTCTATATCGCCGAAATCCTCTTTAGAAAGCCCCTTAAGGTTCTGACGAGGTACAATGCATCGCTTGAATCCAAGGCGCTTGCACTCACGGATTCGCTTTTCGCAGTTGTTTATTGTTCTGATTTCGCCACCGAGACCGATTTCACCGAAAACTATTGTGGAGCTGTCAATAACAACATCCTTAAGGCTTGAAAGAATTGATAAAGCAACGGCTAAATCACTTGCAGGCTCGTCTGCACGAAGCCCACCTACGATATTCACATAGCAGTCCATATTGCCTAAGAAATAGCCTGCGCGCTTTTCAAGAATAGCAATAAGCATCGCCATACGATTATAATCAAAGCCTGTAGCCATTCTGCGAGGGTTTCCATAGCCCGATGCAGTAGCAAGACCCTGAACCTCTGCTAAAATGGGTCTGGAGCCTTCTATAAGGCAGGTTACACAGGTACCTGATATGTTCAAGGGTCTGCCTGAAATCATTGCTAATGAGGGGTTTTCTATCTCTATAAGACCCTTACCCGTCATTTCAAACACACCGATTTCATTGGTTGAACCAAATCTGTTTTTAACTGCTCTTAAAATTCTATAAGAAAGGTTTCTTTCACCCTCAAAATATAAAACTGTATCGACAATATGCTCAAGAACCTTTGGTCCTGCAATATTGCCGTCCTTGTTGACATGACCAACGAGAATAATTGATGCATCAAAGCTCTTTGCAGTTCTCATAAAGAGATTTGTACATTCTCTTACCTGAGTTATACTGCCCGAGGTTGAATTAACCTCAGAAATGCTCATTGTCTGAATGGAGTCTATCATAACGATATCAGGCTTTTCAGTACGGATGTATTCACAGACAAGCTCTGCATCAGTTTCGCACATTATAGCTAAATCCTCGCTTGTTACCCCAAGCCTTTTAGCTCTCATTTTAATCTGATAAGCTGATTCCTCGCCTGAAACATATAAGACAGAAAGCTTCTGTGAAAGATACTGGCAAATCTGAAGAAGAATTGTTGATTTACCGATACCGGGGTCTCCTGAAAGAAGAACAAGAGAGCCTCTTACAAGGCCACCACCTAAAACTCGGTTCAACTCCCCTACACCTGTGTCATAGCGAAGCTCTGTTGAAGAGTCAATCTGAGACAAGGACAAAACCTTATCAGACACAGAACCAACGCGCTTTGAGGCGCTTTTTTTGGAGGTTTCAGTAATTATCTGTTCCTCGTTCATTGAGTCCCATTCGCCACAGGATGGGCATTTTCCATACCATTTTGCAGACTCATAGCCACATTGGTTGCATATAAAAACTGTTTTGGTTTTAGCCATTTTGTTAACTCCTGACAGATAAATATTTTTGTATTCCTATTGCGATACAAAATGCAATTTTCTTTTGATATTCGGGTGAATTAAGTTTTTGGGCTTCCTCGCTATTAGAAAGAAAGCCACATTCCACAAGAACAGCAGGCTTAACTGCGTTGTACATGAGATAAACTGATGTGCCACATTCCTTTATCTGCCGTGCGTTTTCCTTTTGCAGAGCGTTTACAATGCAGTCCTGAATCCCTTGGGCTAACATCTGACTTTCGTCCTTGGTTTTTGGTGAATAAAACACCTGAGCGCCACTGTATCGCCCATCAGTATATTTATTCTGATGGATGCTTATAAAAATTGAGTTATCCGTTTCCTCCATTACCTTCATTCTGTTGTGCAAATCTGAGGTTTTCCGTTGCCTTATGGTATTCAGACCCTCGTCCTCAACTGAGCAGTCGGTGTCTCTTATCATAATCGTATCAATATCAAAGGCTGCTAAATACTCCTGAAGATACAAGGAAATGGCAAGGTTAATATCCTTTTCAACGATTCCCTCGCCTGAAACTGCACCACCGTCAAAGCCACCGTGACCTGCATCGATTATAACAATTGGCTTAGTCTTGGCTTCCTCAGCTTGCTTGGAAGCGTCAATGGAATTGCGAAGCCCTAAGGAACAGATAAAGATAATAACAGATATTATCAAGGGTAAAGCAACATAAATTAATTTTTTCAATATAATCACCAATTAATTATATGCCTTCACCTTTAAATTTACTTTAAGAATATTATATTCTAAATGAAATTAATTTTCAATATTTAAATAAAACAAACACCCTTAATCAAGTACGATTAAAGGTGTTTGAAATATAATTATTTATGGAAATTAAGCGTATTTAGAAATCATTTGCTTTCTGTCAATCTTGCCGTTAAAGGTCTTGATGATTTCATCAATAACCTCAATCTTCTTGGGAAGCTTGTAGGGCTCAAGGTTTTCAGTAATAAGCTTACGGATTTCAACCTCGTCAAGCTCCTTACCCTCTTCAAGAACAACGAGTAATTTAAGAGAAATATTGTCACCCTTAATAGTGGGAATAAGAAGACATTCGTCAACACAGTCAGCTCTCATAACAACCTCTTCAACCTCAACGGGAGCTACCTTAAGTCCACCAAGGTTAATTGTGTCGTTGCTTCTACCAACGAGAATAATCTCGCCATTGGGAGCAAAATAGCAAAGGTCACTCATAACAAGCATACCATTTTTGATAGCCTGAGCAGTCAATTCGGGCTCGTTCCAATAACCCTTCATAACTGATTTACTACGAATAGCAATAAGACCGGGCTTTTCAGCAGATGCATCTGTCATTTCGTTGCCGTCCTCGTCAAGAATAACGATTTCGCTGTATGAGTTGGGCTTACCAACGCTTGAAGCGTACTCAGAGCCACCTGAAACACAGAACTCGTCTGTACAAACAACGCCAGCCTCAGAGCAACCGAAGCAGTTATACATATAAACATCGGGCATTAATTTGCGCATTTTTTCCTTGTCTGTTTCAGGATATGCAGTTGAAGAAGAATAAACGAAACGAAGCTGATCATTAAGTGCAGCAAAGTTCTTGCTTGCGAAAGCAAGAAGAAGGTGGATTGCTGAAGGAGGAAGATAAAGTGATGTAACCTTATGATCCTCAATAGTTTTGAAGTACTGCTTGAAATTTCTGAAGCCATCGAGAAGGCAGGTTGTACTGCCCACAGCCATAGCAATATGAACCTTTCTTAACGCTGCAGCGTGGTTCATAGGAGTGGGAATAAGCCATACATTATCTGACTTAATATTGGTTGTTTCAATACCTGCAAGAGCGATATTAACCTGATTTCCGAAGGAAACCATAACACCCTTTGATTTACCGGTTGTACCAGTTGTGAAAAGGATTTCTGCGAGAGAATCCTCATCGGGCTCTGTTGCAACATAATCGTCAGCAGTTGCTTCGATTTCCTTAATGATATCTGCAAGGCTCCAAGCATCCTGAAGGTCATCTCTCTTTTCAAGAGAAACCATTTTAACAGCGTCAAGCTCTTCAGCAATTTCAATAATTCTCTTGCTGGGTGAGCTTTTTTCAACGGGTACAAAGGTTGCACCTAAAAGCTGAATACCATACCAGAAATATACATAGGACATAATATGGTCAGCTTCAACAACAATTCTGTCCCCTGCCTTGATACCATTTTCTGCTAAAAACTTAGCAGCTTTTCTGTTGTACTCAGCAAGAGTTTTGTAGTCACATTTTTCATCGTTGATGATTAATGCGATCTGCTCAGGTGTTGTTTTAGCAAATTCCTGAATTTGTAATGCAATTGATTTCATAAAAATTATCCTCTAAAAATCAAGTAATTATTCTTCTGCGTTGAGGTTTTCTGCCTCAGCAGCTTTTTCTGCCTCTTTTGCTGCCTTTGCTTCCTCTAATTCTGTAATCTTATTAAGAAGCTTGTCGTGAATTCCGTCCCAATGCTCCTTAACATGCTCCTCATCACGCTTATCCTCTAAATCATAGTTTTCAACAAGATATTCTGAAAAAACAGTTGTGAACTTTGTTGCACCATAGAAGTTAAGGTGACCGGGGTTATAGAAATCAGTAGCTAAATCAAGGTTAATAGAGAAGCTTGTGGGTGAATTTTCGTCATAATAATGAACGTAATCCATTCCTTCTTCCTCTAAAATTCTGTAAATCGCATTAGATCTTCCTGATTCCTTACCAAAACGAACCTGAGGAGTATCAACGAAAAGAACATTAAGCTCATTTTCTCTGATGTAGTCGATTAAATCATACAGGGTTTCCTCGCTGTATGGATCTAAATCGTATAAATAATCTGCCTCATAGCCTCTGTTTCTCTGAGGAGCCTTACGGATTGTAGCCTTCTGGAAGAGATGGAAGCCAAGATACTCGTGAGGAGTTACACTCCAGTTGTTTTCGATTAAATAGTCATCATCAGACCACTTGCCGTGGAATTTGATGATGGGGAAAAGATAAGATAAATCAAGACGGGAAGCAGATGCATCAACCTGATCTCTGATTTCCATTGTCTTTAAGCATGCCTGAATTCTGTTAATTGAGAATGGAGGTAATGCGTCAAGGAAACGACGAGCACGAACATCCATTACATCAATGTTGATATTAGCCTGAGTGAAGGGACGGATATCAAGGATGAATAACTGAACATCCTGATAATCAAGAGCCTCTTCAATTGCGTATTTATAAAGCCATGCAGGAAAAGCGTCAGTTGAAAGAGGATAAACAGTTATACCGTATTCCTCGTATGCCTGTGAAGGTACCCAATATCTGTCGATACCACTTGTACCTAATAAAACAGCTTCAACTGTGTCCTCGGGGAAATCTCTATATGTTTTATAACGCTTGCTGAAATTTGATGTGTTATCCATTTCAAACAAATCACATAATGCTAAAAGCAGAATGCCAACTGCAAGAAAAAACGCAATACTGCGAATAAATTGTTTTTTAGTCATTTAAAGCCTCCCCCTTTCTTAGAAGTTACCGTAGATAAAGCTGCTTGCATTGTAATCGGGGCCATAAATACCGAAGATGAAAATGAAAGCAATTAATAACAAAACAAGGAACCATCTGAAGAAGATGTTCTGCTTTGCAAGAGTTTCACGGATTTTCATACCATTTTCCTGAAGAACGCCAACAACTAAAAGAACAAGAATTGCGAAGATTAAAACAGGCATTTCCTTTTCGTTAACGCCGTAGGTGTAAATTTCACCATTGAAGCCGAAGAGGAAGTCAAAGTCAACGGTTGTGAACATAGCCTTAATCATTAAGAAGGCATCATCAAAGCTTGGTGCCTTAACAACAATTCTTGAGATGAAAAGAAGGAGTGTTGTTCTTGCCATCTGGAACAATTTGTAGCTGAAGGTTTCAGTGTTGATATGAAGCTTTTTAATTAACCAATTATAAACGGGAATCAACGCAACGCTGCCTGAAATAAGCAAGGCGTTGTAAAGACCGTTGAAAATATACTGTGAGGTTATACCGTGCCAGATACCCATAAGGAAGAAAACAACCAAGGGTGCAGCAACTGAAGGTACAAGCTTACCTGCATAGGTGCCGTATTTCTTACGCATTTTCTTGCTAAGGCCTGAAACAGGCTTGCAGAGCATTACGGGGTAGAAAACATATTCTCTCATCCATGCACCAAGTGACATATGCCATCTGCGCCAGAAGTCAGCCAATGAGGTTGAGAAGAATGGTCTTTCAAAGTTCATGGGAAGATTAATACCCATCATCTGAGCAGCACCACGGGTGATATCAGTACCACCAGAGAAGTCGCCGTAAATCTGGAATGAATATGCAATAACGCCGAAGAGAATCTGTGAACCGTTATAATCAGAAGCTGCGAATGAAGCTGAGAAAACAGTTGCTGCAATTGCTGAAACTCTGTCGGCAATAACAAGCTTTTTAAACAAGCCCCACAAGATTAAGAGTGCACCATTTTTAAGGTTATTATACTCTAATTCGTGAGTTTCCTTAAGCTGAACACCAACATCACCGAATCTGTTCAAGGGACCCTGAACGATTGAGGGGAAGAATGACACGAAAAGTGCAAACTTACCAAGATGTCTCTCTGCTGCATATTTACCTCTACCGATATCAATAAGATAACCGATGCTGTCAAAGGTATAGTATGAAAGACCTAACGGTACTATTAAGTTAACAAAAGGTATTGATGCATCCCATCTGAAAAGGGTGAAAAGGTCATTTGCTGAACCGATAAAGAGGTTGAGATATTTAAGTGAAGCAAGAACACCAATGTTTACAAGAACAGTCAAAACCTGAACTGTATGTATCTTTTTTGCGACTGCTTTTTTTAAGTCTCTCTTTTGGTCAATGGTAATATCTTTACCTAATTCGTCAATTTTCTTTTGATTTTTGTTTCTCATGCTCTGCATTAACAACGCAGACAGATAGGTAAACAATGTCGTTCCCAGAATGAAAACGAGATTTTCGATACCACTATACAAGTAAAAAGCGTAGCTAGATACTAAAAGCACAGCCCACTGATATTTCTTTGGCACAATGTAATAGAAGAATATTACTGCTGCCAAGAAGAAAAAGAATCTGAAAGATGTAAAAGGCATATTTATCTCCTCGTATACAATCCTTAATAACATACAGTTTGCCGAAACGATGTGAAAATACAACGCTTCGGCAAATCTGATTTATAAATTACATTTCGTCAATAAGACGCTCTACCAATGCAAGAATAGCACTTGCGCTATTGAAGTTTTCGGGCTCCATATCATCAACAGTGATTGTGATGCCATAAGCATCGGTCAATTCACCAACGATAGAAACGATATCAAAGCTATCAAGGATTTCATCATCAATGAGCTTTGTTTCGTTTTCAAAATCAACATCGTCTCTGATAGATTTAAGAATTTCTAAAAGCTTTTCCATAATAAATTCTCCTAAAAAAGTTATTTGGTTAAAAACATATTTTAACTAATACAATATATCACATTGTTCGACCATTGTCAACAAATAATAGTATATGTAAAAGTGTTATAAGGTTATCTGAATTCCTTCAGATCCTTAGTTAAAAGCTTGTGTCTGACAATTCTGTGAAGAAGCTCTGCTTCCCCTGCCCGATCAAACAAAGCCTTGCAGAACTGAACAGGATTAACAGTAAAATCATTACCTGCAGGAAGTATAAATGAAAGTGTCACAATATCATTATCAAAGCTGCAATTGAAATCCAGAAGGTGCTCACAGACATTGATTTCCTTAAAGCCACCCTTTTTGGTTTTCTTTTCAATTGTGATATCGCCCTTTGCGATTTCTTCCTTGATTTTGTTATAAAGTGCCTTCGGGTCTTCAACTGAAGGAATGGTAACAGTATAAAAGCCCTTGTTTATTGCGAGGTTTTTCTCAACAGGCTCTGCCACCTCTAAAAACTCAATACCAGGAACGCTTACTCTGTTAAGCTCTGATAAAACTCTTTCGTTAGTGTAGCTGTCATCTGTAAGACGGATGTCAAGCACCTCTCTCAGACCCTCTGCGCCCAATGGAAGAGGCATTCCAAAAACAAGATACGGATGAGGGTTGAAGCCCTCTGTGTACCACAAGGGAATATCAGTTCTTCTGAATGCACGGATAAGGCAACGGGTAAGGTCAAGGTGGGAGATATATTTAGAAGCGTCCTTTTTAGTGAACCATATTCTTATTGAGCGCATCGCATTTACCTCCATTCAAAGAATTTGAGCCACAGGAAGCGCATTGCTGACGACAATGTCCTGTTGTCTGAGCCTGCTTTGCTTTTTCATTTTCAGCAATAAGGAAGGATTTCTTAATACCTGAGTTAATGTGGTCCCAAGGTAAAATTTCATCGTAGCTTCTTCTTCGGTTAGCGTAGAATTCAGTTGAGAGACCACAGTCCTCAAACGCCTTCATCCAACCGTCATAGTTGAATTTGTCATCCCAGCTGTCAAAGGTACAGCCATTGTTATAAGCAGCCTCAATAACATTACAAAGCTTTCTGTCACCTCGTGCGAATACACCTTCAAGGAAGGTTAAGTCGGTGTTATGGAAACGGAAGGTTATTTTCTTTGTTGTGCAGGTTTCAAGAAGAAGCTGCTGCTTTCTGTGAAGCTCCTCTCTTGTGTCCTGAGGCTCCCACTGGAATGGTGTGCAGGGCTTAGGAACAAAGGATGAAACACCTGCGCTTACGCTTACACCCTTCCCCTTTGGCTTGTCCGGATTGTTATAGAACTCATTAACAACCTTCTGCGAAAGCTCGTTTATACCGATAACATCGGCATCAGTTTCTGTGGGAAGACCAACCATAAAATATAATTTAACGGCAGTCCAACCACCTGTAAACGCCTTACGGCAGGTTGAAAGAATTTCTTCCTCTGTAATATTCTTGTTAATAACATTTCTCATTCTCTGTGTGCCTGCTTCAGCAGCAAAGGTAAGACCTGAACGGCGAACAAGAGCGAGCTTTTCCTTCAGCTCGTCCGAGAAATTATCAATTCTTAACGAAGGTAATGCAACATTAATTTTCTGTGGTATCGCCCAACCAAGAAGCTCTTCAAGAAGCTCTGTGATTTTTGTATAGTCGCTACTTGAAAGAGAGCAAAGAGAAAGCTCATCATAGCCTGTTGTGCAGGCTAATCTCTGACTCTGCTTGCTGATTGTTTCAACTGATTTTTCACGGATGGGTCTGTACCAGAAGCCTGCCTGACAGAAGCGACAGCCTCTTGTGCAGCCTCTGAAAATCTCGTGAACAACTCTGTCGTGAACAACCTCAACAAAGGGAACAACAAAGCTTTCAGGATAGAAAATTTTATCAAGGTCTGCTACTACTCTTTTGTTTACCCTTTCAGGTGCACCACACTGAGCAGTAACGGACTTGATTGTACCGTCCTCATTGTAGTCGACATCATATAAAGATGGAACATAAATGCCCTCAATCTTGGATGCAGCGATTAAAAACTCTTTTCTTGATTTTCCCTGCTTTTTGTATTCGTCAAGAAGATCGAGGAAATCAAGCATCATTTCCTCACCCTCACCTATCTGGAAGGCATCAATGAAATCAGCTAAGGGCTCGGGGTTACAAACACAAGGACCACCTGCAACAATAACGGGTAAATCAAGTGTATCTCCCCTGTCCTTTGAGCGAAGAGGGATTTTACTTAAATTAAGCATATTAAGAACATTCGTAAAGGAAAGCTCGTACTGAAGAGTGAAGCCTACTGCATCAAAATCAGTCAGGGCATCTCTGCTTTCAAGACCAAAAAGAGGAATATCACGCTCTCTCATTATTTTTTCCATATCAGTATCAGGAGCAAAAACTCTTTCGCACCAATAATTCTCACGGGAATTAATAAGACTGTATAAAATCTTCATTCCAAGGTGAGACATACCTATTTCGTATGTATCAGGAAAGCAGAAGGCAAAACGGATATCAACCTTCTCCTTATTCTTTACAACTGAGTTCAGTTCGCCACCAGTATATCTTGCAGGCTTCTGAACCAATGGTAAAATTCTTTCAATTTTTTCTTTTAGCATTGCAAAAATCTCCAACATAAAATATATGTTAATTTTACAATATTTTTTATTAATAATCAAGAGAGTTTTGCTTTTTGAAAATAATTGAGAGAAACATATAAATACACATAATAAAAAGTGAATAATTATGTTGATAGTTTAGAAAAATATGTATTGATATGAAGGAAAAAGCAACTGTAATAATTAAAGAAACACAGGTCATCGCCTGTTCCGCCTGCTTACTGCTTAAGAATTTCAGTAGTAAATACTTTAATGCATTCCCGCCGTCAAAGGTATAGAACGGAATCAGGTTAAAAAAACCGATAAACAGATTAACATTTGCTATTTCATTTAGGGTGCTTTCATAATTTGGAACAAGCTTTGATAAATGGTAAAGAAATGCACCTGTAGCTATATTGAATACAGGTGCTGATGCGTTAATGATTATTTCAGAATTTAGATTGCTTGTTGGAGAAGCTCCTCTTTTTATATTTGCACCAAAGAGCGTAAGCTTAACCTCTTCGGGTGCTGAAGAAAAACGATAAATAAATATCAAATGAACAAGCTCGTGAATCACTGCAAAAAGCAATAAGATAATAACTGTTTTACTGTTTTCTGTTGTTAATGCGAACAAAACCAACCCTAAAAATGTGAAGCTGATTTTATAGGTTGTATCTTTGATTTTAAACTGCATTTTCAGCACCCTTAAGAGCTTTTTCGGGGTTGTATGAGATATTATCTATTCTTAATTCAAAATGCAAATGAGGACCCGTTGAGCTACCGGTCGAGCCAACTGTTGCAATAACCTCACCTGCCCTGATGTTCTGTCCTTTTTTAACATTCAGCTTTTCACAATGGCAGTAAACAGTCATAATATCATTATCGTGCTTGATTTTCAGGTAATTACCATTCCATTGGTCATAGCTTGACTCTGCAACAACGCCATCAAATGCAGAATAAATATTTGTACCTGATTCAGCAGCTATATCAATCCCTGCATGGAAGCGCAAATCACCACTTATGGGGTGATTTCTCACACCAAACTCAGATGTGGTTTTACCCTTTAAGGGAAGAATCATATTCTGACTTAATTTATAATCGTCGGTTGATACATTTTCGGGTATTTCCTCGGGGCTGGTAACTCTGATATCCTTGCCACCACTTGCAATAATTTCAGCACTTAATGACGGCTCCTCAAAGGGCTTGTAGTCAGTTTCGGTTTCATCGCTTTTTGTTGTTTCATTGTCAGTATCCTCAGCAGTGATATCAGGGTTAATGTCAGTAATGCCAGAAAAAACTGATTGAGCCTCTTCTACGCTCAGATTCTTTTCTAGCCTTCCCGAAAAGGTGTCCTCAAGTCTTGTAAACAGATGTGAATTACTGCTTTTCAAGGCGAAAACCAAGCCGAATAAAATAAGACAAACAAGAAATTGAAGTAATAAAGCTTTAATTAAATAATCCTTTTTGTTTTTACTCATAAAAAATCACCTGCAAAATTTTATGCAGGTGACAATAATATTATTACTCTGTCTGAAGCTGCTCCCATTCGGAATACATTTCCTCAAGGCTTGTTCTCAGACTATCAAGATTATTTGTGTATTCAAGAAGCTTTTCATAATCTCCTGAAATCTCAGGCGTTGAAAGCTCCTCCTCAAGACTTGCTATTTTTGTTTCGGTCTCTTCAATTTCAACCTCTAATTTAGCAATTCTTGTTTTTCGCTTTCTTTCATTGCTTGCCATTTCCTTACGAAGCTTATAATCATTGACAACAGGCTTCTTAGGGGCGGCCTTCGCCTCTTCAACAACCATATTTTCTCTGTATTGAAGATAACTGTCATAGTTGCCGTCAATATTTACAGCACCCTCGTGAGTGAGATAAACGGTTTTATTTGCAATCTTATTTATAAAATATCTATCGTGGGACACAACAAGCATTGTTCCGTCAAAATCGGAAAGAGCATTCTCCAGAACCTCTCTTGATGTTATATCAAGATGATTAGTAGGCTCGTCGAGAATAAGGAAATTAGGCTTTGAAAGCATAATTTTAAGAAGAGAAATCTTCGCTCTTTCGCCACCACTTAAAAGTGAAACCTTTTTATAAACATCATCGCCACAGAAAAGGAACATAGCAAGCGCTGAACGGATTTCGGTTTCTGTAAGGTGACGATACATATCCCAAACCTCGTCAAGAACGGTTTTATCTGAATGAAGCTTGTCAATATTCTGGTCGAAATAACCTATTTTAACATTTGAGCCGAATCTGAATGAGCCACTGTCAGCATAAACCTCTTTGTTAAGAATTTTCAGAAATGTAGATTTACCACATCCATTAGGACCTAACAAAAATACCCGGTCCTCCCTGAAAATAGATAAATTGAAATTGCTGAACAGCTTCTTATCAGGAAAGCTTTTTGAAAGTCCGATAGTATTAACAACCTCGTCCCCTGTCCTCACATCGGTTTTAAAGCTGAAATGAATGCTCTTCAATGCTTTATCAGGAACAACAAGGTCTGCCTTAAGTCTTTCTATCTGCTTTTCCTTACTTGCAATTGTGATATAGTTACGAGCCTGATTAAAGCGCTTCTGCTGCTCAATAATGCCCTCAATTCGCTTAATTTCGGTCATAGCCTTCTCATATTCGCGCTCAATGGTAAGCTCTCTTTCAGCCTTGAGCTTCTGAAAAATGGTGTAATTCCCCGTTGTAAGAGTAAGCTTTTTGTGAGAAATTTCCATTGTTGAGGTTGTAATTTTATCAAGGAAATATCTATCATGGGAAACAACAATAACTGCACCTTTGTACTTTATTAAAAAGTCCTCAAGCCAGTTAACAGCATCAATATCAAGGTTATTGGTGGGCTCGTCCAATAATAACAAATTAGTGTTTGATAAAAGAAGCTTACACAAGGAAAGCTTTGAGCGCTGACCACCACTTAAGGTATTCACCTTTAAATCAAGGTCATTCTCGGTAAACCCAAGTCCAATAAGAGCAGATTTTGTTTTAGCCTTATAAACAAGTCCGTCACGACGCTCGATGTCCTCTGTTAATTTAACCTGCTTTTCAATAAGTTCAATGCTACTTTCTGTCAGTAGTCTTTCATTTATCTCTTCAAGCTCGTATTCCATTTCTGCAACATCATTGAATACAGTCAGAGCCTCGTTGTAAAGAGTTTGATTATCGTCACACTCAAGATACTGCTCCATATAGCCAATACGAACATCCTTGCCTCGTACAATTCCACCCTCATTGGCTGAGTATTCTCCTATTATAAGCTTAAAAAGAGAGGTTTTGCCTGTACCATTAGCACCGATTAAACCGATTTTATCGTTTTCCTCCACTTTAAAAGCGGCGCCTTTGAACAAGACGCCGTCAAGAAAACCGAATGTTAAGTTTTGTGCCGTTAACAAAGACATAAAACCACCATTAAAGTGTACTAACTAATACTTCAAAGCTACCGTTGAGAACAGTCTTTCCTGCGCCTGCAGGAACAAAAATACTGTCACCTGACGCAATTTTAACTACTGTGCCGTCACATTCAACTGTACCCTCACCCTTTGTAACAAGAAGAGAAACGAAGCTCTCGTTGTTAACATCAAGAGTGTAAGTGCCGTCAACAACAAGAGTTGACATTTTAAAGAATTCACAAGAGCAAAGCTCCTGAGAAACAGCACCATCAAGAGCGATTTTTTCGCCGTCTGCATCCCCTGAACGAGTGGGAGGAACAGTATCAGTTACATCAAGTGCCTTTTCAACATGTAATTCACGGGGCTTGCCGTCAACAAGTCTGCCATAGTCATAAACGCGGTAGGTTGTGTTGCAGTTCTGCTGAACCTCAGCAAGAAGAATGCCACCACCGATAGCGTGGAGAGTACCTGCCTCAATGAAGAATACATCCCCCTTTTTAACGTTAACCTTGTTTACATAATCAAGGAATGTGTTGTCTTCAATTGATTTCTTGAATTCATCACGGGTTAATTCCTTATTAAAGCCGTAAATAAGCTGAGCGCCCTCGTCGCAGTCAAGAATATACCAAGCCTCTGTTTTACCGTAGCTGTTTTCGTGCTTCTTTGCATATTCATCATCGGGATGAACCTGAACAGATAAATCAGCTTTTGCATCAATAAATTTTATAAGAAGAGGAAACTCCTCATATTTCTCGCCCTTTGTACCAAGAAGCTCCTTGTGCTCCTTAACAAGCTCAGTAAAGGATTTGCCCTCATATTCGCCGTTCACAACAACATTGTCGCCGTCGTTTCTTGCACAAAGCATCCAAGCCTCTGCAATATTATTAAGGTCAGATTTGAAGCCATAATCATTCTTTAAACGATTACCACCCCAAACAATCTCTTTAAATACAGGCTGTAATTTAATAGGATAACTCATTTTTATTCCTCCGATTTATTCTGCTGACTTGTTCCTGCCTCAACAGCAACAACATTTTTGATTTCTTTCTTTTCTATAAATGGAACAGAGGATGACTTTATATCAATTCTGTCATAATATTCTTTAAATCTAATGGTAAATCTGATTTTTCTCTTACATTTCTTGCAAAGGAAAATTGCCCTAAAGGACTGATTCATAAGACGCCAGTCTGTAATTCTTTCACAGGTTGAGCCACAGACATCACAAAGGCTTACCATCTTTGATTTATCAATAAGAGGACTGTTTATATCAGTAATAACCTTGGGCTTAAAGGTGATTTTTGAATAGAAGGAATTATCACAAACCAAGGTGTAGGATTTAAGCATACTCGCATTGAAGATCCTTTTGAATAAGTCTGCAGTAAGCCTACTGTCATCCAAGGCTCTGTGAAGAGAATATTCATCAAAATTAACTCCAAGCTTCTCTGCAGCTGCAGAAAGACCTATCTGATCTGCCTTAGAGATATTCATAAACGCCTGAGCATATTTCTGAAGATTTACATAATTACTTAAGAACGGAATGAAGGAAATACCATTGAAATACTTGAAATTTTCAATAAGAACTCTGATATCAGTATCGCCCCAGGTGAGAATAACATTCTCCTCGTGGGAAACCCATTTTCTGAAATTGGACATAGCCTGAGAAAATGGTGTACCACTGCTTATATCATCGTTTGTAATATTGGTAAGCTCCTTAACTCTTGCGTGGAGCTTTTTGCCTAACTGTGCCTTAATGAAAACAGAGAATGTGTCAACAACATCGAGATTGCTGTTGAGCTTAACAGCACCGATCTCAATGATTTCATTCATGAATCCCTTTTTCTTTTTACAGTAAGTGTTATTCCACTCAAGGTCCATTATGATATAATTCACAGTAAAAAACTCCTACATCCAAAAAAACTGAACTTTGACCGTCCCATAACAAGACGGCCAAAAGATAAAATTATTTTAATCCCTCTGCATCATATAAGAATGCAGTTTCAAGAAGAATCTCAGCACCAACCTTAAGGGCCTCAGGAACGAGCATTTCAGGGGTGTCAAGTCTTGTGTGATAGTATCTCGGTGGTGTGGGATCCATAGCAGCAAAGCCTGTTGCCTTGATTCCCTTCTGAGTGAACGCTGCAGCATCACAAGCGCCAAGATAAATTGAAGCATAAGGAATATCGTGTCCACAGTTAAGAGCAGCCTGCTTAACAAGAGCTTTAACCTGCTTATCGTGCTTCAATGTGCCACTTAAATCTCTGTCATAAACAGCCATATCCTTAAGGTCGCGCATTGTGTCACACGCAACAACAACAGTTTCAATTTCCTTAAGCTCATCCTCATGAGCCTTTGCATAAGCCTTAGCACCACGAAGACCTGCTTCCTCTGAGCCTGAAAGGATAACACGAACCTCTGTGTTCTCAAAGCGTACATCAGCTTCATCCATCAATTTGAGAACAGACATAACTGAAAGACAGCCTGAAAGGTTATCGTTTGCACCGGGAACACTCTTTGTATAGCTCTGGAAGAAAAGGAAGCCTATGTAGGGCACAATAAAAATGCAAAGAACAATACCAACAATAAAGAAGAATGTTGCCTGAGCCTCTGAGGATGCACCATGTAAACCAATTGTAAGATGCTTGATAAGGCTTGCAGCACAGCAAGCGATGAGACCAACAACTGCAGGAATAAGGAAAAGCTTCATTCCTGTGCCACCAAGCTTGTAGTTGAGGATCCATTCATACTGAGAGTCAGAGTGACCGACAAAAATAATTCTTTTCTTGGTTTCTCCGGCTGGCTTACGGGTTGCAATAAGGTTGTGTGAGGTGTGGCCCTTGAAAAGTGGATCAATGAACTGCTTATACATTAAAAATTCAAGTACAAGAGGAATAAAGCCAAGAATTGTAAGTAAGAAGCTTACGAGAGGATAATTGAAATAGAGAATTGTTGCAATAATCGCCATAGCAACAGTAAAGGGAATGAAGCCCATAAATGCCTGACGATGAACAATAAATTCTTCGAAAGAAACATCATCAGACCATTTCTTCAGATCCTCACCCATTGACTGCTGAGCAGCAAATTCCTCCTTACTACCAGGAGCACGGGGTCCGATTTTTTCACAGATTTCGGTAATTTTTTCAACCATATAATCTGTATTTGCTTCAAGGTTAATTTTTGCTTCATCAAGCTTTGACAAAACTGTTTTCATTGAAATCACCTTCAATTTCCAAAATACACAACAAATATATCATACATTATCGCTTTTTACAACAGTTTATATAAAATTATTATATTGATTTTAAGTAATTTTTATTGTAAAATACAAATATTATCACAAGGTGGTGTTCTCTATGGTTAACGATTCAAAAGTATTATTCTACAAATCTGCTGCAAAGGAATGGCTTCAGGCTATGCCCTTGGGTAATGGCTTCCTTGGTGCTATGGTTTACGGCAGAACTGACACAGAAACAATCGCAATGAACTCTGATACTCTCTGGACAGGCTTTCCCCGTCCCTCTCAGGTTAAGGAGGGCGCAAATGAAGCATTTATTAAGGCAAGAGAGCTTGCTTTAAAGGGTGAATACAGAAAGGCGCAGGACATTATTGAGGACAAGGTTCTCGCCCATTGCTCTCAGGCTTATATGCCTCTTTGTCACATTAAATATAAATTCAAAAACTCCTGTCTTTTGAAGGCTTATGAAAGACAGCTTGATTTGGAAACAGGTATTAATACTGTTACATATTCCCGTGGAAAAAACAAATTCAAAAGAGAAAGCTTTGTCAGCGCAATTGAAGATGCTTTTATTGAAAAGCTTTCCTGCAACAACAAGGCATTGAACCTTGAGATTTCTCTTACAACACAGCTTAAGGGCAAATCCTTCTGTGAAAACGGAGTTATTATTCTTGATGGTACGGCTCCCTCAGATTCACCATATAATCAGGATACCTATGCTCGCCTTGATGCGCCCATGTATCCCGATGACCCTGCCCTTCAGGGAACTCACTTCCGTTGTGCATTAAAAATAGCAACAGATGGTAAGGTTGAGTATAAAACAAAATCAATTGTTATTTCTGATGCAAAAAATGTAACTGTTGCTTTCTGTACAGAAAACTCCTTCAACGGCTACGACAAACACCCCGTTTTAGAGGGCAAGGAATTTAAGAATGCTTGTCTCGAAAAGCTTGCTAAGGTTGACGAAAACGCCTTTGATAGTATGAAATCAGCCCATATCGCTGATTTCTCAAGCTATTTCAACAGAGTAAGTCTTGATATTGGTTCAGACAAAAAAGGTGATATTCCCACCGATAAACGACTTATCAAGCACAATAAGGGCGAAAGCGATATCGCTCTTTATACTCTTATTTTCAATTTCGGCAGATATCTGGTTATTTCAGGCTCAAGAGCAGGCTCTCAGGCAACAAACCTTCAGGGTATCTGGAATGATAAGGTTGCTCCACCATGGAGCTCAAACTATACAGTTAATATCAACACCGAAATGAACTATTGGCCCGTTCTCCCCTGTAACCTTGCTGAATTTAATCAGCCTGTTATTGATTTAGTTAAGGATTTATCCGTTAAGGGCGAAAGAACTGCTAAAGAGATTTATGGTGCAAGAGGCTTCTGTGCTCACCATAATGTTGATATATGGAGATATTGCGACCCTGCCGCAGGTGATGCTCAATGGGGCTTCTGGAATATGTCAGGTGCTTGGTTCTGTCAGCATGTATTTAATCACTATTTATATACAAACGATAAGGAATATTTAAAAGAAACTGCATACCCCATTATGAAGAAGTGTATTCAGTTTATTCTTGATTTACTTGTTGAAGATAAAGACGGATATCTTATTATGGCTCCCTCGACCTCACCTGAAAATGAATTCCTTATTGATGGCGTTGCAATGAGCCTCAGCGAAACAACAACAATGACAATGAGCATTGTTAAAGAGGTTTTCGCAAACACCATTAAAGCTGCAGAAATTCTCGGTGAAAATGATGAAGACATTGAGGCTATGAGAAAAGCATTACCAAGACTTTTACCCTTTAAAATCGGTAGTCGTGGTGAGCTTCTCGAATGGTATAAGGAGCTTAAGGAGCATGAACCTGACCACAGACATAAATCCCACCTTTATGGACTTCATCCCGGTAACCTTATCACTCCCGATGAAACACCTGATTTAGTTCAGGCTTGCATCCGTTCTCTTGAGCTTCGTGGCGATAACGGCACAGGCTGGAGCTTAGGCTGGAAAATCAATATGTGGGCTCGTCTTTGGGATGGTGACCACGCTTTAAAGCTTCTTGATATGCAGTTAAGACCCGTTCCTGCAGTAAGAAATGTAAGATACCGCGGTGGCGGAACTTACCCCAACCTTTTTGATGCACATCCCCCATTCCAGATTGACGGTAACTATGGATGTACTGCAGGTATCGCAGAAATGCTCCTTCAGTCAAGAGAGGGCAAAATCTTCCTTCTCCCTGCCCTTCCAACAAGCTGGAAAAACGGTAAGGTTACAGGACTTAAGGCAATCGGCAATATTACAGTAGATATTGAATGGAAAAACGGCAAAATGGTTAAATATAACCTTGATGGCAACACAGATGGCATCGAAATCTATTGCCAGGGCGAAAGAATATAAAACAAAAAAGGAGAGGTTTCTACCTCTCCTTTTACTTTTGTAAGTATTAACTTATTTGCCTAAAACTTCACCGATGATGTTGTAAAGTGCTTCGAGCTCTTCCTTTGTTAAGGAAATACCCTTACCCATTTTTTCGTGGTCAGGTGCCCAGTCACGAATATCGTATTTGGGCTTGCCACCATTCCATGAAATAAGGTTAAGCTCTCTTGTCCAGCCCTTACCTGTTTCTGAAATTTCGCCTAAGTTTTCCTGAATTTCGTATTTGAATTCTGCCATTTTAATTATCTCCTTTAAATATTATGATTTAAGATTAAATCTCTTTTTAACCATTTTGTGAAAGCGTGCATCTGCTCAATTTCAAGTCTTCTGCTTTCTATAAAGTCTGCAGGGTTTCTTGTTCTTGTGTTAATTCCGATATTAACACCGTCAAGGCTTACATAGTATTTTGCGTTTACAGGGTAGCACTGACACTCTGTAACAGAGAAATAGCCAACTATATCCTGCAATAATTTTGCCATTTCCTCATTACCCTCTTCATAAGCTCTGAAAAGCTCAACATAAAGCTCGGGGTGGAAGTTTGCCATAACACCTGAATAGCCAAGCGCACCCATTTTAACGCTTTCTAAAAGGGTTGCAGCATTAGCGTTAAAGAGCTTAACGCTTGTTCCATTAATAATATCAAGCTTTTCCTTAAGCTCTGCAAGACTGCAGCAGGTGTCCTTAATAAACTGGTATCTGCCACTTTCAACCATTTTCTTTAAAACATATGGTGAAATTTTGCGTTTATAAGGATAAGGACATTCATAAACACCTAAAGGAACTTCAGGGAGCTTTGATGCAACATACTCCATATTTTTTAAGAATACATCATCGGTTTCATCCTCTTTAACAAATCGGTTAGAAATGAAAACATATGCATCGATACCACAATCAATGAAAGCTTTTGCTTCTTCTATCTGAGTTTCTAAATCATCTGCAGTGTGACCTGACGCCACAATTGACATACCCTGAGGCTTATTTGCCATAATAAACTTTAAAAGCTCAAGTTTTTCCTCAAAGCTTAAGAAGAAAATCTCACTACTCTGGCAAATTGCAAAAATGCCGTTAACGCCTTTTTTAGCGTACCAGTCAAGCAACTCCTTAACGCCATTATAGTCAATTTTATTGTCATCAGTAAAGGGTGTTATCATTGTTGGGTAAACACCATTGTTGATTTCTTTCACGCAATCACTTCCTAAATATTTACATTAACAACATAATAACACATATTTCTTTTAAAATAAATAGACTTTTATTAAAATTATTGATATAATATTGAAAAAACTTTTCAGGAGAAGAAAATGAATATAAGAAAATATCAGGAAAAAGATTTTGAAGCGACAAAATATGTTTGCCTTAATGATATGTTGGGTAAAGAGGGTTACGAGAAAATCATCGAATATGTTGAGGTTATGTTCTGTAGATATTACCTTGAAAAAGAACCCGAAAATTGCTTTGTTGCAGTTGATGAAAACGATAAGGTTATCGGCTATACCTATGGGGCTGCTGATTATGACAGATATCAGAATAATTTTTCTGAATATATAAATGCAGTTGCTGAAATTGAGAACAGAAGATTCCTGAATGACGCGCTTACAGAAATGTACGACCACGCTATTTATAAAAAGGACTACCCTGCCCATCTTCATATTGATATTCTTCCTGCTTATCAGTCAAAGGGTATCGGTTCAAAGCTTATTAAAGCCTTCTGCGATAACCTTAAAGAGCAGAATGTAAAAGGTGTTATGTTAATCGTCGGAACTGAAAACGAGGGTGCAAGACGCTTTTATGAGCGAAACGGCTTCACTTTATTACAAGATATGCCCACCGGCGCAGCTTATGGTATGAAATTATGATAAAAAGTAAAATGCAGTAGGTTTATCGCCTACTGCATTTTTATGTATTTTTGTTTTAGGGTTTACGGCTCAATCACAGAACCGTCCCCTGATTGCCCCCCGGACACAGAACCGTCCCCTGTCTTGTCCCTACTCTTATTGAGTATATCGCTTAAATTTTTGGATTGGTTTATCGTAATAAGTTTTTAATGCTTTTTTAGCTTTTTTGCTTAATTGAAAATAGTTTCCTGATAACTGTTTTTTTTCAGGTTCATGCGTCACATATACAACTATTTCAATAGACGGACTACGAAAACGAGTAAATTTCTGGAGTTCTGCTATATCTTCCCAAGCATATTTCCATTTGATTTCTTCTGTGGTACGACAAATAATACCACTTTTATCAATAGTTATAATTTCAGAAAATCGCTTTGCATTAAAAATTGTTAAAATTATAAAGGGAATTATTAATAACAAAAATACATATATTTGGGTTATATAAAAACAGAATAGATTGGTAATAATCATGAGAGCATATATAACATATCCCTCAGAGAACAGTATACTATCTTTGCGAAAAGACATACAATCAATCAAGGGACGGTTCTGTGATTGAGATTTGTTACATCAAGAACCTCTCTGATTTTATTTAATTATATATCACTATGTTTTAAAATTCAATATTTATAACATTAAAACACAAATTTGATTATTTAGTTAGGCTTTAACTTCTCAAATTTAATTTGCAAAAAACAAAGTGATTGAACTGATAATCAATTCAATCACTCGTCTTTTTTAATTATTTTTCAGATGAATATTAATTATTTTGCAAGCCATTCGTCAGCCTTAGCAGCAGACATTCTTTTGATGTTTTCTTCCTTGTAGGGAGATTCCTCGCCACCGTTTACATAAAGGAAGAATTTTCCATCTGAAGTTTTATAAAGGCTTTCTTCGTAGCCTGCAGGATCACCGAATGCGCCGTGTGCATTCTTTTTAACAAGCTCAGCTGTTGCTGTATCGTACTCAACCTTACAGATAACCTTTTTCATCATTTTCACCTCTTGATAAAATTTTGTAGTATGCCGAAAGATATTATATATGAAGCGTAATTATAAATCAACAAGAAATTTCAGGGATTTATTTGAGATTTTTATATAACTCTTTAACTGTGGGGTAAATGAGTCTGAATTTCTGATATCTTTCCTCATAAAGAGCAACGAGGCTCTCCTCGGGAAGAACATTCTCTTTTATTCCCACAAGCTTTTCTGCTGCATCTGAAACTGAACTGTATTCCCCTACTCCAACCATCGAAAGAATTGCAGTTCCGTAGCCAGGACCTTCCTCTGCAACGGGAATATTGAGCTGAATATTGAGAACATTCGCTAAAATTTTTCTCCAGAGCTTACTTTTTGCGCCACCACCACAAAGACAGCTCGCCTTGATATCAATGCCGAGGGATTTTGCGATTCCAATGTTATCTCTGATAGCAAAGCTTACGCCCTCTAAAACAGCGAGAAGCATCTGTGCACGGCTTGTATCAGGTCTGAGACCAATGAACATACCAGTCGCATCGGTATCATTTATCGGGCTTCTTTCACCCATAAGATATGGTAAGAAGAAAAGCTCGTTCTTGCCTAAAAGATTTGTATCAATTTCATTTTCAAGTAAGCCGTAATCCTTTTCACTGAGAACCTTGTCACAAAGCCATTTGTGGCAGGATGCTGCAGAAAGAATACAGCCCATTAAATGAAATCCACCGTCTGCATGAGCAAAGGAATGAAGAGCATTGTATTTATCAACACCGAATTTCTCAGAGGATACGAAAATTGTTCCTGATGTACCTAGAGAAATATTGCATTTACCCTCGCCTGTTGTGGCTGTTCCTACAGCTGCTGCAGCGTTATCGCCTGCACCTGCAACTACTATTGCCTTACTGCTAATTCCCAATTCTGAGGCGATTTCGGGCAAAACAGAGCCAATTACCTCGTAACTTTCAAAGAGCTTGGGCATCTGTTCTTTTTTTACAGAGCAGATTTCAAGCATTTTCTCTGACCAGCATTTATTTTTAACATCAAGAAGAAGCATACCTGAGGCATCTGAATAATCACAAGCATGAACACCTGTAAGAAGATAATTAAGATAGTCCTTGGGAAGCATAATTTTATTGATTTTATTGAAATTCTCAGGCTCGTTTTCCTTCACCCAAAGAATTTTCGGTGCAGTAAAGCCTGCAAAGGCAATATTTGCAGTATTTTCAGAAAGTACATCCTTACCGACTACTGTGTTAAGATACTCAGTTTCCTTCCAGGTTCTGCCGTCGTTCCAGAGAATAACAGGACGGATTACATTATCACTCTCGTCAAGAATTACAAGACCATGCATTTGTCCTGCAACGCCGATGCCTGCAACATCCTCACCGTTTATATCCTTGATAAGCTCAGGTAAGCCAAGCTTAAAGGCAGTCCACCAATCCTCTGCGTGCTGCTCGCTCCAGCCTGATTTTGGGTATGAAACAGAATAATCCTTTGTAACAGAATTAATTATCATACCCTCTCTATCTGTTAAGATCAGCTTTAATGATGATGTGCCTAAATCCACACCGATAAAATATTTCATAAAAAGACCTCTTTATGTAATTATTAAAATCATTTTAACATAAAAAACCGAAAATATCTACCATAAAAGCCATTGTATTTTTCTTTTGTTGAAAGTATAATTGATTTATGACTTTTTTAACGAAAGTGGTTTTGCTATGAATGAGTTTTGCAATTCAACCTTGAACATCAAGGACAACGATACAGTTGTTTTAGAAAAAAATAAGATATATGATGTACGACAGGATGATTCTTTCACCTTAAAGGGATTTTTCTGCTCAAATACTGCTAAAAAGCACGAAAACCCTGATGGAACACGTTATACTGCCCTTTATTTAGATGGTAAAAAGAATATCACCATTGAGGGCAACGGTGCAACCCTTCTCATTCACGGCAAAATGACCCCAATGCTCTTCAATAATTGCGAAAATATAACTGTAAAAAACCTGACTATTGACTATGCTTGTCCAACAATGGCAGAATTCAAGGTGCTTTCCAACGAAAACGGCACCTGCGTTATTGAGATTAACAAGGATTGTCTTTACAGAATTGAGGAAAATAATCTTATATGGCAGAGCGAAAAGGATTTGGATGGTGTACCCTATTGGGAGGATTCATATATCGGTAATCGCAGACATATCAAGCTTATTGACCCCGAAACCGATATTCCAAGAGATTTCAGAAGAGCAGATTTAGATTTTGAAAGCATTGAAGACTTGGGTAATAATCAGTTAAAGATAACCTTAGTAAAAAAGGATGCTGACTTCCCTGTCGGTGCAGTTTTTCAGACAAGAAATATCGTAAGAGATCAGACAGGAAGCCTTTTTCAGAGGTGTAAAAATCTCCGTTTTGAGAATTTGCGAGTTAAATTTATGCACGGCTTAGGGTTGGTTTCTCAGTATTGTGAAAATGTTACTTATATAAACTGCGACCTCACCCCTGCCACAAACAGAACTATCACAAGCACTGCAGATTTCTTTCAGTTTTCAGGCTGTAAGGGTGATATTGTTATCGAAAACTGCAAGGCAAACGGTGCGCACGATGATTATATCAATGTTCACGGCACACATTTAAGAATTATTGAAGCAGATAACAAGGAAAACACTATTGTAGTTCGCTTTATGCACGACGAAAGCTGGGGCTTTCAGGCGTTTGAGGTTGGCGACGAGCTTGAATTTATAAAATGGAATAATCTTCAGCCCTATGCACAGACAATGGTTAAAGCTTATAAAAAGCTGAATGATACAGATATCTTACTGCACCTGGACAGACCCATACCTGAAATAGAAATCGGCAAGGATGTTGTTGAAAATGCAACCTGGACACCGAATCTGTATGTGCGAGGCTGTGATTTCGGCAGAACAAGTGGCCGAGGTATTCTCTGCACAACCCGTGGAGAAGTAATCATTGAAAATAATAGTTTCAATAAGCTTTGGGGTCCTGCGCTTCTTATGGAGGATGACTGCAATTTCTGGTTTGAATCAGGCTATTCAAAAGAGGTTGTTTTCAGAAATAACATAATAGATACCTGCGACCACGGCACCACCTACCCTGACGCCCCTGTCATTCGCTACACACCTAAGATTATGGATGAATCATTCAACGGCTTCGTTCACGGAAAGCTTATTGTTGAAAATAACACCTTTAAAAAGCCCATTTGTAGCAAGCATGTCTTCCACCTTGAATACCTGAAGGAAGCTGAAATCAGAGACAACATCTTTGATACAGATTTTGTAATCAGCACTAAAAATGTCGGCGCAATAATTGAAGAAAACAACACAATTGAAGGCAACCGTTAAGGCTGCCTTTAATTTTTTGTTGACAAATTCAGGTAATAGGTGTATGGTTGTATTAGTACAGTGATACAAGGAGGCGATAGTTTTGGCATGGAAATTCACTTCTGATAAGCCTGTTTATCTTCAGATTTCTGAAAGAATAACAAAATCTGTGTTATCAGGCGATTATAAGCCCGGTGAACAAATTCCCAGCGTGCGTCAATTAGCTCTTGAAGCTGCAGTAAACCCCAATACAGTTCAACGAGCCTTCACAGAGCTTGAAAACAGTGGAATTGTTATTTCACGAAACACAATCGGCAGATTTGTTACCGAAGACACAGAAATTTTGGGAAAATGCAGAAATGACCTTGCTAAAAAATTAGTAAAGGAATTTATGCAGAATATGAATCAGCTTTCCATTACAACCGAGCAAGCAATTAAAATTATTGAGGAGGTAAAGCTATGAGCATTTTGGAGTTAAAAAACTTATCAAAGGCATACACCAAAGGCGTAAATGTTATTAATAATCTTAATTTAGATATTCCTCAGGGTAAAATTATCGGTCTTTTAGGCCCTAATGGCTGTGGTAAATCAACCTTAATTAAAATGGTTGCAGGTCTTTTACAGCCCACCGAGGGTGAAATCCTTGTCAACGGAATACCCGTCAGCGACGAAACCTGCTCATTGATTTCGTACCTTCCCGAAAGAACATATTTCACTGCTTCAATGAAAGTAATTGATATCATTGATTACTTTGCAGATTTCTATAAGGATTTTGATAGGGTCAGAGCCCTAAGGCTTCTTAAGGACCTTAATGTTGACACAAACGCAAGGCTTAAAAAGCTTTCTAAGGGCACAAAGGAAAAGGTTCAGCTTGTTCTCGTTATGAGCCGTCAGGCAAAGCTCTACCTTCTTGACGAGCCTATTGCAGGCGTTGACCCTGCAACAAGAGAATATATTTTAAGCACAATCGTAAGCAACTATAATCCTGAAGCAACAATTATCATTACAACTCACCTTATTACTGATGTTGAGCCCATCCTTGATGACTTTATTTTCATTACCTACGGTGGTCAGATAGTTATGGGTGGTAATGCTGAGGAAGCAAGAAATGCAACAGGTAAATCCCTTGACGAGCTGTTTAAGGAGGTATTCAGATGCTAAAGAAATTATTAAGCTATGATTTTAAAGCAATATTTAAATATTGGTGGATTGGTGCTATCACCACCCTTGCCCTTTCTGGTGTTGGCGCAGGCTGTGGCACTATCCTTGAAACTGAAAAAGAATTACCCGGTAGTGTAATCGTATTTGCGACTATCGGTATGGTATTAGTAGTTTTAAGCATATTTGCATTCATTCTCTTCTCTGAATTATTGGTTTATATAAGATTTTATAAGCATTTATTCACAGACGAGGGCTATCTCACCTTTACCCTTCCTGTTAAACGCCATCAGATACTTTCCTCAAAGCTTATCAGTGGCTTTGTATGCTGCTTATTAACCTTTATTGTTGCAGCTGCAGACGCTGCCATAATCATTTTAACAACCTTCCGTAAGGAGATTTTTCATAAAGGCTGGTATGATGAAATGATTAAAGGAGTAAAAGAGCTTGTTGCTGATTTCGGTGCAGTAAATTTAACAATACAGATTATTGAAGTAATTATTTTAGCAGTTCTTGTTCTTGCTTTAGGAATTCTTTTTACATACCTTTGCATAACCTTTGCAGGTGCGATTTCAAAGAAATCCAAATTAGGAAGTGCAATTCTCATTTATTACGGCGCAACCTCAGTTTCAAGCGTGTTCACTTATATGTTCTATTTCTTTGGTGTTGATGCAGTATATGGTTGGATGTATGACCTTCCTCGTAATACTGAGATTATGCTCTATCCCCTGTTTTTGCTCCTTGCAATTTTCTTTGTTGCTATGCTTAGTGTGGTTGCATACACCTTAAATTACCGTCTTTTAGACCGTAAGCTTAATCTTAACTAAGGAGGAAAAGAAAATGAAAAAAAGTATTTTAATGTTGGTTTTAGTTTTAGCTTTCTCATTTGCTTTCAGCGTTTCTTCCTTTGCTTATGATACTACGGTAACCTTATCTGAGGATTACAGTACCCTTTACCTTAACGGCAAAACCTATTCAAAGGCAAATACAGAAGCCGTTGACCTTGAGGTTTATGCTGATGGCCAAGCTTACACAGCTGATATTGGTGTTGAAGAAAATGTAGATTTTAATGTAAATTATAGGGAAAAATTAAGCCTTGAATTAACTGATACTCAGAAGGCTGAGCTTACAAAGGCATATGTTACTACACTTGGTGAAGCAAAGCTCTTTGCAGATGTAGAGCTTTATTTCAAGGACGGAACAACCATATGGCATTCCTATGTCAGAGATGATGTAAAGGATGATTTTAATAAAATCAAAAATGGTGATACTGACGAGTATGTTATTAATTTTGATACCTATTCAGACAATGGTGGAATATCAAAAAAGGTTTCAAAGGAAAAGCTTCTCACAGGCGATATGGGAAAGGTTTACTACTTTGATAGCGAAGAATTCGATGTAGTTATAAACTCGGAAAAATATGGTTATTCTGTAATTATGGGCTGTATTTTTATTGATGTTGATTATACAAACAATGAAAATTCATACTATTACTTTGATTTTTCGGAAACCGGTATTATAACCTCTTATGATTTATATGAGTTTGACAACATCACAACTATTACGGCTCATAAAATAACAGACGAAGAAACCATAGCGATTATCGAAGAGGGTCTTGATGAGTATTATAACAGCGACTTCGGTTATTTATATAACGATGATTTCACCGAGCCCGTTGCAAAGATATTCTTTATTGTTGTTTTCGCAATATTCCCCCTTGCAGTTGCAGTAACAACACTTGTTCTTGCACTTAAATCAAAGAAGAGCCTGTATAAAAAGCTTTTATTTACAACAAGCGGACTTTCCCTCGCTACCCTTGCAGTATTCGTTTATATTGCTTTTACACTTTTTAATAAATAAACCATAAGAAAAAGCAGTTGGTAGTTCATACTATCAACTGCTTTACTTTTTATTCTTTATTTTAAATAATCATTGAGCCACAAGAAATGTGATGGTCTGTGAAACTTGGGCTTCATTGTAGAATTCAGTGCAAACAAATGCTTGTCCATTTCTCCCCCGTCGGTTTCCAATCTGTAAGCATTGAAATAGATTTCACCGTCACCAGAAAGGATTTTCTCCTTAGGAAAGCTCACAGTTGCCTCGTATGAGTTTTCTGTTTTGATTACATTACTATCAACAAAGCAATCCTCAACGAAGTTGATTTCCAAAATAGGCTCGCTGTTTTCGTCATCACCCTTGTTTTCCATAAGGGCGCACATCAGCTTGTTTTCAGGGCTGATTTCTATTTCATAATAAAATCTTCTGTCAGGGTCAGAGCCTATGAGAACCTCGCAGGCATCGCCCTCTGAATGAATATCATTATAATTACTGTGAGGGCAATAAAACTGAGTGTTCTTCGCAACAAATTTAAAGGTTAAAATCCCCTCTTTTTCGCTGATATCAACAGTAGTCTTATAGGTTGCAGGAGAACCATCCCTACAATTTTTTAATTCATATAACATTTATTTCACCTGACCCTCAAAAATACCGATACTCTCTCTGCCCAACAAGTTGTTTGAAACATTACGGGCATTGAAATAGAGCCTTAATTTATTATCAAAATATGTAAGACAGCAGGCGTAAACATACTGCGCCATCCAATTGCTTTCGCCACATTTCTGAGGCACCAAAAAGCTCTTAACATACTCAAAATTGATGCCATCATCACTCTTCAGAAGCACAATAGCTGAATGGCTTTTGCCATTCTTTTCAAATAAACCATTCTGAAGCCCGATATAGCAGTCCTTAAGCTGATAAACCTTAAGACATCCAGAACAAAGATTAAGGTATTCTATATCCTTATCAGGCTTAATTATAGGCTCCTCTCTTGCAATATATTCCCTTGTTATTTCATCACTTTCTGCAAAGGAAATATATCTTGGCTCGCAGAAGCCACAGTCCTTGATAAAGGTCTGACCGCAGGAGTAATAGAGTCTGTTTTTGCCGTTTATTTTAAGTAAAAACGGATTTGAAAGAGCCTGACCGTTTTCGTCAACCTCGTAATCTTTTGTGTTGCCTAAAACTAAATATGGCTCAGACCATGTCTTTAAATCTACACTCTCTGTGCAGTAAATTTCGGATTTCCAATTGCCTTTTACTGTTGCAAGTGCATTTTCTATAGGAGTTTTTGTTCTTTCGTAAAAAAGATAATATGTTCCGTCAATGTAGTTTATATTGGGTCGCATAGCTCTTTTAACGATTCTGCATTGCTTTTTGAAGCTTATGCCGTCGTTACTGTCATACATATAAACACCGAAAAAGGTGTGGCAGAACAAATGCCATTTCTTGTCATGGGAAACATCAGGTGTCAGAACACTTGGATCAGCAACAACGAAGCTATTAAGAGGATTCTTGATTATAGGATTCCCCTCATACAAGCTGAATTCAATATTATTAAACTCTTCAAAGGTTAAATTTATCATACTGCACCTCTTAATAACTTATTTAACTTTAAATCTTTGAGCATAACCACATTTCTGACACAATTTCTCAACTGCAGTTCTGCGATCAAAGCCACATTTTATAGCTTTTGCTCTTTCTGAATTGATAATGGATGAAAAATCATCCTCAAATATATTACCAAGGCTGATAACACCTTCACTATCGAGGCAGCAAGGAACAACAGTTCCATCAGAAAGTATTCCAACCTGATCCCGAAGTCCATAACAGAACACATCACTGCCCTGCTCCTTCGCATTCAGATCAGGCCACTCAAAGCGCTCACCATATTCAAGGAACATCTTTTCCTTAATTTTAAAGCCCTTGGTGTTTTCGCTCCATTCAGTATTAAAGTAGTTTTTCAGATAATCAATAATTTTAATATTTCTGCCGTTGTCAAAGCCGTTGTTCCATAATCTGAAAACAATTATAACACCCTTTTTATTGGCTTTTTCAGCGAAATCTGCAAGATTTTTAAGGTAAGCTTCAAACTGCTCTCTCGTGCCGTCCTCAAAGCTATGTACGGAAAGGTTCACCTTATGAATGCCTGCTTCAATAATCGCTTCACCACGCTTATTGAGAAGCGTTCCGTTGGTAGTAATAATGGATTTAAAGCCTCTTTCACCTGCAAGTCTGATAAAATCAGGCAATTCAGAATGACTCAAGGGTTCACCCATTAAATGATAGTAAATGAAGCTTGTGAAACCCTTAATTTTATCAAGAACAAGCAAAAATTCGTCACTGCTCATTTTCTTAGGTGAACGACTGTGACCATGGCAAAACGAACAGTTCATATTGCAGATATTGGTCACCTCAACGTAAATTTTGCTGAACATAAAAGCTCCTTATAATTATTAATTAAAGATATTTAAATGTTATCTCAGACTTCTATAATCTCTTTGTTATCGCCCCAGAAGATTTCGACAGTAACAGGAACATTTGATTTGATTGTTACATCAGGTTTTTCGTCTGCAGAACATCTTTTTTCGCATATGAGGGTTAATTCACCCTCTGTTCCAAAGGGGTATTTTTCAATACCATGTTTTTCGAGTCGGTTTATGTGCCATGCTATTTTGTTGTTTGAGGCATCTGGTTTAATACCGAAAACATATTCAAACATAATTGAAATTGGGATAATCCCTGTCCAACCAACAAAATCAGGTAATGATGAGCTTCCTCTCATAAACTTACCTTCGATTTTTTCAGGTGAATAGTTTTCAAAAACTGTTCCTGTATCCATAAATACATTAACAACTGCATCAAGGTGAGAGCACGCAATTTCATAGGAAAGGTCATATTTTTCGTAAGAATCAAGACCCTTTAAAACCATATAGTTTGTTGGCGCCCAAACAGAGCCGCACCAATAGCCACCCGCCCTATTATACTCGGGGTGATCCTTTGAAAGAGTCGGAACTCTGTGCTCGGTTTTGAACTCTTTTTCATTGTTAAGGTGAGCAATAAAGCTTTCTTTTCTGCTTTCAGGAACACATTTAGCAAGAAGCGCCCAGAAAGCGCCAATATGCTTAACGCCATTAAAGGTGTCGTCGTTTTTCAGGTCATAATAAAACTGTGTTTTATCATCCCATAGCTTCTCATTTATAACCTTGAAAAGATGCTCACTTTCTTCTTTGAGCTCGGGAATGAATTCTTCTCTTCCGAGCTCCTTTGCCATTTTTACAAGTATATTACAGGCATTTAGCTCCTGCATACAGGCATCCACCCAAACCATATGACCATGACTGTAGCAAACATGGTATTTTTCGTCAAGTCTCGGACAGTTATCCATACCACAACCGTAACCTGAAGAAAAATATGTACCATCACGCCATGTGAAATGCTCCTGCATCCATTGGTGGTACGCCACAAGGCAAGGGAAAACTCTTGATAATCTTTCTTTATCTCCAAAATTAAGATAATATTCCCATTCGCACCAGGTCATAACCTCGGGGCCTGTCGATGCTGGGTCGTGACGAGCAAAAATGTCGTTACCTGTATCCTCCTCAATCTGACGGCATATGAATCCGTCAACATGCTGATGAGAATAGAAATTATCAAAGGTTTTCTGGAATTTAAAAATTCTGTCAGCGTATTTTCCGAACATAAGCATAAATGCAGAATCCCACATAAAAATGCAACCATTAAATGCCGCATCAATGTAGTTTGTGATAAATCCTGTACCCTCTTTGGGTTGATAGAGATTTTTAAATGCAATCTCCCAAACCTTCCAATAGCAATCAAGGTAATCCTCATGATTTTCCCATACAGGTTTAGGAAGCTTGTCCTTAACCTCGTTGAACACCGGAATAGGAGTTTTTTCAACCTCTGCGCCTATAAAGGTGTTTTCTTCCATCAATGCCTTATCGTCATATGTAATTTCATTATTTTGCTTAAAGCTAATCATAGTATCACCATATATAAATTATTTTCATTCGGTATATATCACAACAGGTCCGTATAACCCACCTGATAGAAAATCCTTTGCAAACTCCTTCTCACCATCAAAATAGGTCGATAACTCTTCTGTATTCCATTTATCAAAATAATCGGTGTTAACATACCAGTTTGCTGATGTATTGGTTACAACTATTTTAAGTTTATTCTCTTTACGGAGCAAACCGTCAGGTATTTTAAAGCTGTACGGAGCAGTTAAAGATGTTCCTAAAAATTGGTCATTGAGATATACAGAAGCTACGAAATGCACATCACCAAGGTTAATTTCGCCTTGTTTACTTGTTTTTTCAGTAGGGAGTGTAAATGTTGCTTCATAAACACCGCTACCTGAGTAAGCGCTACCAATTAAATAAGACCAATCACCTAAGGTAATAGGAATTGTTTTGTCAGAATGCTTTATATTTTCAAAACCATTTTCATTGCAAACAAGTTCAGTTTCTTTGCTGAACAGGAATGGTTCGGAAATATCGAATTTTTCTTTAAATTCTTTCTTGTTTGCTGCATTCAGTTTTTCTTCTGTCAGCAATATTACAGCCGTTTCACCTATTTGGGGTGAGAGTTTCAGAACACCATTTTCAGTTTGTAAATGCTGTAATTCACCATTTTCCAAATCAAGAAGATAACCATTTGAGGTCGGCAATTGAATCTGATAATCGCCCTTCTCCCCTGATTCTCTGAACAGGCAGAAAATTTCTGTGTTCTCTGCTTTTCTGTGCATTGCCCGTAAGCCACTACCCTTAACTTTTATTACGGGAGTGAGATTTTTGGGTTCATAAGAAACCCTGCCACCACATTCAATAAAACTATTCAATGCTTTTTGTGTGGCATCAGGAATGAAAGCACCTTCGGGAATGACAATGTGTTTGTATTTCGCTCTGCCAATGTTCATAGAGCCTTCGTCAGTTATTTCTGAAACCTGTAAAACATCATCGTCAACAATATCAAAATCCACAAGCATATCTTCAAGAGTTCTGCCAAGAGTGTCGAAATCTTTTGACATAGCCTCTGCTTTAATCCCACCCTGAAAATCAGAAACGGGATAGTAAAGTCCGGTTTCACAGACACGCTCTCCGAGAGAAGATACATAAGATAATCGTTCTATATAACGATTGAACTGACCAAGATAACGGCAAAACACTTGATTCTCCGTAAAAATCGGTAGTTCCTGTGCAAGAAGCTGACCTTTACGACCCAGTGGGAAATTAAAGGGATTAAAGATATTTATTCCTCGCACAGCTTGATAGCCTACGGTATATCGCATTATATCGTAAGTAATCCCCGCTCCTGCTACACCGAAAATTTCACTCATTGCAAGCTTTGTGCCGGTTTGTGCGGCAGCAGATGAAGCATATCTTGGAAAAAAACCGTTATAACCGTTCATATCATTCTTATTAGTTATTTTATTTTCGGGATAAAGCTGACGCCATATAACATCAATTCCCGGAATATCAAAGCACCTGAGAGCGCGCATCAGGTTAAAGTTTCCACCACCATCCATACAACCAAGAGGACTATGATCTTTATCAAGATGTCCTGTAAAAGCAATACCGTTTTCATTCGCCCATTTTTTGCAAGGAAGAAGAAATTTCTCGCAGAACATACGGCTACATAAATCATACCAACTGTGTAATATGTGAACATTTTCTTCTGTGGTCGCTATTCTTTCTGCAATAAGTGGGAGATGTGGTAATATTGATTCACCATATATGGCTTCATATTTCTCCGCCAACGCTTTATTGAAAGCTCCTGCAGGTGCTTTCGGCTCATCTGTGAATACGGCTGTAACAGTTTCAGAGAGCTCATTTTTTAAAGCTTCAGAATATTTTTCATGAGTAATTTTAATAAAATATTCCGTTGCTTCCTTGTTCAATAAATCAGGATAATTTCCGTTTGATTCTTTTTCTGCAAAATACTCTGTTACAACAGTATCTTCGGAGAATATGTAACCCTCTTTAATCATTTCCTTGTCATTCAAAAAAGTGGCAAGAATGTCGGAGGTTGTTTTTTTATACACCTCTCCTGCAGAAAAAGAACGTTCGTAAAATTCCAACGTCTGTCGGGCATATTCGGGATGAGCCTTCATAACTTTTCCGCAGGCACTTCCTGAGGGCCAACCGCCTTCATCATAAATCCAACAGTTCATACCAAGGTTTTTTCCCTTTTCTATGGCGTAGGCACAAAGCTCAAAGTATTCCGCCGAAAAATAGTCAGGGGTAAGGTTTGTTGGCATACTGTCAGGTCGAAAATCTTTAGGTTCAGGAAGAATATAAAAAGCCCTTATGTCGAGATTTTGCATTTCAATAAGCTGGGCGTCTATAATTTCTTTAGTGCAGATGTCATTCCATACCCATACATACACAGGAGCATGGGAAACATCAGGAAAGCTAAAGCTATTTACATCAAATACTTCATTGTTTTTCATTGTCAAACCTCAGATATTTGCATCGTATCTGCCCTGCTTTTTCAATCTGTTTATGAAGCATTTCAATGTAACAACCATTGCTACATAGAATACCGCAAGCAGAACAGGATATATTTTTATGCCAAACAGTCCGCTTATAAGACTGACCATAGGTGGTGCTAACATAACACCAATGTAGGCAAATGCAATTTGTGAGCCCATAATTGATTGAGATGCTTCTTTTCCGAAATTGTGTGGTGTCAGGTGTATCATATTGGGATAAATAGAACCATTACCCAAGCCTACAAGGAACAAACCAACCACAGTAACTACACCGTGCAAGGGAAGAAGCATAATTGCAATAGCAGGAGCAAGAATAGCACAACCTATACCAATGCGCTTCCATGTGCTGATTTTATCAGCAAGCAAACCGGAAAGAAAACGTCCGATTGACATTCCAACATAATATATTGTAAGCGCAAGTGCGCCATACTTTATCTCAAACCCTTTTTCTTCTACAAGATATGTGCTACCCCATACTCCGCAGGCATATTCAATTGCATTGGTAACAAGCATAATAACCCATACCTGTCGCACTTCTGCCTTTTTAGCCATCTGCAAAAGAGTTAGGTTTATGCCTTTTTCCTCTTCTGCTTCTTCAGTTGAAGAGTTCTTTTTCCATAAAGGAATAGACACAATCAACAAGATAGCAATAACTAACTGCACATAAAAAGCATAGCGATAACCACCACGCCAACCGATGTCACTTAACGCCTGGGACATAAGGTAAGGGCTGAGTGATACTCCCACGCCATAAAAACAGTGAAGAAAATTCATATGACTTGCTTTAAAATTAAGGGCCACATAATTATTAAGACCAGAATCTATTGCACCAGCCCCAAGACCGAGAACAATTGCTAAGGGTATCATAAACATGAAGGATGGCGCTAACGAGAAGCCGATTAAAGATAGTGCAGTCATAGCTGTACTGAAAGCAGTAACCCTTGCAGTACCCATTTTATTAAGAATTCGCGCGCTGAACATACTCGATAAAACAGTGCATCCCGAAACAAGTAAGGTAATAACACTTACTGCCTCGACGGGTATATTCAGTTCACTATGAATTGCAGGCCAGGCAGAGCCGATAAGTGAATCGGGGACACCAAGACCTATGAAAGCTATGTAAATAATAACCAGAAGTATTGCAGTCACAATTAACCTCCAATAAGGTTTGAATCAATATAACAGATTGGTTTCGTTTATGAATATCTGTAAAAAGGCTCCTGATGCTTCATAGCCTTTCTCCTCTTTTTTACTATCATAACAGGCAATCCGATTGCTATTGCAATAGGTGCAAGTGGTGATAATATAAGTGCGAGGACATAAATTATACCCATTAAAACAAAACCGGCATGAGATTTATAAACAGAAGTTTCCATACGAGGCTGCGGAATCTCATTTAGATTAAGGGTGGCAGTTCTGTCAGAAACAGAGTTATTAAATAACATCGGTTCAATGATATCTGTAACAGAATAACCGCCCAGAAGCTTATCCTTTACATTTACAAAAGGTTGGGTGTCAATAATACTGTCTAGCATAGCGCAAATTGATATAACTACTTTATATTCAGGTGTGTCAGGAGTATATGCGCCGTCGCCAATAAGCATATTAAACGCAGTTTCAATAATTAGATCAAACATTTTCAAATCCTTGATCCTTTTGTACTCTTCTGAGGTAAGACAGGCTTTGCCTTTTACAAGGAAATATATATCCTTCACAGTTAAACAATCCATCAGTTTTTTCACTGTTGGGTTTGAGCCGGTAACTGCACGATAATAGTCATTATAAAACACCTTATGATAATGCTCGAAAAGTGATTTTTCTTCTATTTTTGTGCTTTCAACTGCATCTATGTACTTACAATTATATGTTACTTTTTCGCTTTTTCCGTCGAGATTGATTTCTCTGTATGCCGGTGGATAAAATCTTACACTGGGAGTTGTGATATCCCACAGAAGATTTCCACTATCGCTTTTTACATAACCCACATCGCAGAAATGAGAATGGCCTGTAAATGCAAGGTTAAAGCCCATATCAGCAAGCATATGGCCAACATCGGGAGCACGCATATCCCGGTTTTCTTTTCCTGCACCAAGACGATGTGCAGGAACTGCAGGAAGCATAGGATGATGTGAGCAAAGGAATATAAATTTTCCGTCTCTTTTTGCTTCGTCATACATCCGCTTTATCCATCTGAGGCAAGACGGAGAGTATGTAGGGCTCTTATCCTTCAAAGCCTCCTCATTACGAAAAATATCGTTGAGCATAAGGCAACGTGTGTTTTCATCAAGGTCAAGACAGTATGAAAAGCTTGATTCATGCACAGAATAAGCATCATTCGGTCCGAATTCACGATAGATTTCCCAAATTTCTTCAGGTGAAAGCGCAGGTACAAGACCGGGAACAAGCTCTTCTTCGGGAAGTGAAGAAAACTCATCCTTTACCAAGCTTTTCCAATCTGCATTTTCAATATCAAACCAAGGCTCGTCCCAAGAAGTGCTTTTATATTCTGTTTTTTCACCGTGTTTTCTAACATAAGCCTTGTGGTGATGAAAGTCATGGGTTGCAAATATCACATAAATTTTTGTTCCATTTGCTTTTACTTTACGTAGAAAGGCTGAAAAATCCTCATGAGAGAAACGGTCTCCGCTATTGGTAAGATCACCAACTATAAACAGTACATCACAATCCTTTGACGCCTGGAAAACAGCTGCTTCTGTTACTGCGGGCTGAAGCATAAGCTCCTTGTCCGTTTTATCAGCTATCATTCTTCGTGAAATATAATGTGTGTCAGACATCATCGCAAATTTCACAAAAGCACCTCATTTCTCACGTTAATTTCTTATTTACAATTATAGCACCCAGCACAAACAAAAAGCAATAATAAAACCTACTGTTGTCGCATAATAAAACTATTTTTCAACAAATTATTATATATCCCCTCTTTGATGATAACAACAATATCTTTCGAATGCTTGATCTTTGGCTTTTCCCCTTCTTGAAGCTCACAAATTACTTTACCGTAAGGTGTCATAAGCATATCCATTGTTCTGTATGTTTCATAAAATCGTCCTTAAAATCTATAAATTCAATTAAATTCTCTGTACAAGCCGATTATATCATACCTAAACGATCAAAACAATAAATAAGGCTATAACATATTTAACAAAAAAGATATATCGTTGGATACCAAAGCGAGAATACACGCCCCACTTCTTTGTTATTCATCTAAATCATGACAAAACAATAGACGATAATATCAATTCAATTCTTTTACAACTGAAAAACTCCCCCACACCGTTTAGGTGTAAGGGAACGCTCTTTTTGCCTATAATAAAAAACTAACTATTCACATCATTGATGTTTAATCAGACTTAGCAGGTCTTTTACTAAAATAAGCACCCCTTCGCTGACTTATATCAGTAGTTTATGGGTTTCTAGGGAAGGGTCAGTGCCTGAATGGGTTTGGGTTCTTGCTTCTTAATAATTTCAGGCATTTTTATTAAAAATTTTTACGATAATGATAATGATATAAACTAAAAACTAACAGACTTTATGGAGCGTGTCCGGGTTTACCGTGATGATTAACAAGATAAATAGTTTCAAATAAATCTGTGTTTGTTCAATTATATATAAAAAACACTTGTATTTTTGTAACAATATAAGTACAAAATCATATAAAAAAACAGAAATAAGAAAATAAAAAAGAACTGACCGATGTTATAATCAGTCAGTTCAAATATAAATTTAGTCACAGAGTGTTAAAAACCACTCAAACACCTTATAAATCAAGGATTTTCGAAAAACCCGGTATCCTTACATTTTTCTCTCATCCTCTTCAGGGCAATTTTCATTATCCTGTTCCCTACCATTCTAATTCTGGTAAACCAGCAGGATACACCGAATTTCCAGAGCTGGTAAATCTTGGATACCTCGTCAGAAAAGCTCTGGCAAAGTTAGTTACCAGAACTACTAATGCTGGTAAAAAAGAAGAAGAAAAAAGAAAAGATAAATATCAAGAAAACACAGGATTGTGTTGATTTATAAGGCTCTGACCAGCCTTTTAATTACCAGAAATACTTTCGCTTTCAATAAAAGAATTTCCAGAGATGCCTTACGATGATACAAGGTCTTAACAGAACCAAAAACGCAAAAAGACCCTGCACATCTTGTGATGTGCAAGGTCTGTATCTTTGTTTATTTAATTCAGGAAAGGATAAACGAAATTGTCCTTTGGAGAATAAATGAGTTTTGCAAGAATACCCGGTATCATTGATTTTTTCATTTATTCTCTCCAAGGCAAAATTCTTCATCCTGTTCACCTTCCTGCGATTTCCGGAAAATTGAACTTGATGCTTCGATATTCTGTTACCGGTAACACTTTGCCAACCAACCTCAAAGTTCTG
>JAZQUT010000079.1:0-49512 GCA_045631405.1 Acutalibacteraceae bacterium
AACGGAATCCACACCATTGAAAGAGCCGAAGAGCTTGGCTACGGCTCAAGAGATTATGAATTGATTGAGGTTTAATATGACAACACCAAATTTTAAAAAGACACGATTCGCCTGTTATTTTGCATATCTTGCAATATCAGCGGTATTTGTACTTCCACCAATGCTGTTTGTTACATTCCATGATATGTACAACATATCCTATACCCTTTTAGGAACTTTGGTTTTAGTAAATTTCTGCACGCAGCTTACAATCGACTTGATTTTCACATTTTTATCGAAGTATTTTAACATCAAGCTGACTATAAGAGTGATGCCCTTAATAACAAGTGTGGGTATGCTTTGTTACGCAGTTCTGCCTAATATATTCCCTCAATTTGCTTATTTAGGATTAGTTTTAGGCACAATAATATTCTCAATTTCAGCAGGTCTTGCAGAGGTTCTGATAAGCCCCTTGGTTGCTGCTATGCCTTCTGACAACCCTGAAAAAGATATGAGTATGCTCCATTCTCTATACGGTTGGGGTGTTGTAACAAATGTTATAGTAGCTTCCGTTTTCTTCCTTATTTTCGGAACAGAAAACTGGATGTTCTTAACTCTCTTTTTAGCAGTTCTGCCCTTAATTGCTTCATTCTTGTTTTTCACCTCCCCTTTTCCCAAAATGGATGTTTCATCCAACGAAAAAAGTGGTGTTAAATGGGGCAAAGCAATTATTCTTTGCGCTCTCTGCATTTTCCTTGGTAGTGCTGCCGAAAACACAATGACTAACTGGATTTCAAGCTTTATGGAAAACGCATTACAGCTACCAAAAGCTCTTGGCGATATTTTAGGTCTTGCAGTTTTTGCTTTACTTTTAGCAGTTACGAGAGGCGTTTATGCAAAGTTCACTCCCAACATCACTAAAACTCTTTTAGCAGGTATGATTGGCGCTGCAATTTGTTATGTTGTTATCGGTATTTCAGGTAATGTTATTTTATCATTCATAGCTTGTATTTTAGTTGGTATATTCTCTTCAATGCTCTGGCCCGGAACACTTATTTTAATGGAAGATAAGGTGCCCAACCCCGGTGTTGCTGCATTCGCTCTTATGGCTGCATCAGGTGATTTTGGCGCGTCAATTGCACCTCAAATGCTCGGTATAATTGTTGACAAGGTTTCTGCAAGTAGCTTTGCAATTAGCTTAAGTCAGACAACCTCAATGGCAACAGATGAAATCGGATTAAAGGTCGGTATGCTAATTGCGTCTGTTTTCCCCATTTTAGGAATAGGACTTTTAATTTACATAATGAAGACTTTAAAAACAAAGGCAGATTGAGAGGCTTTTGATACTATGAAAAACAAATTTATTACTGTTTTATGGATCCCTTTTGTTCTTCTGTTTTTAATATTATTCTCAGGTCCGTTAGCTGAATATATATTGCGAATTTCAAGCAACAGCAATATCACCTACATTCTCTTCACAGAAAATATATTCAATATAGCTTTTTGGGGAATTTTAATTTTCTGTTTTATTATTCTCGGTTTTTATTTTTACAAAATGCTTGGGAAAGAAAGTGATTTCAGCGCTCGCTCACTAGAAGTCAATATTAATTCCCATAAGGTCACAAAAAATTGCATTAAAATATGTAGCTTTTTAATTGCAATATCAATACCCCTGTTGGCTATTTCTTCAGGTTCAAGATATGAAGCTGATGATAACGGATTTTATAAAAAAGAAATATTGAAAGATGCGCAACTTTTATTCGAATATGAGGATGTTGAATCTGTTGACGTTTTTCTTGAATGGGTTCGTAGAGGTAAACATAACAGTGGCTACGAAACTTTCGTTCAACTAAAAACTGAAAATGGTTCAATTTATACTTTAACTTTTGATGGCTTTTCTAATGACTATTATTATGTTTATAACTTCTTGTCTAATTTTGATGAAGATATAATAACAGTTGATAAAACCCATTCTGATAAAACGGAAGAAATCGTCGGTTACTACGAGCAAACAGAAACATTCAATAAAATCTATAAAACAAAGTAATTCTAAAAACAAGAACACCCTGCAACTCAACTGAGCTGCAGGGTTTGCTTATTCTCTCACAACAACATTATCCTCACCGAAAATGTGCTTGATTTCATTAACCAATGGTTGATTTATTGAGGTAAGAAAATCCATACCGAGAAAATCATATTTTTTAGTGTCCTCGTAATAAAGATACACAGGAATTTGGCCCTCAAAAATCGAAACAAGATTTTTGAGCTTTTCTTTATTCTGATGATTTTCTGTTGGGATTTTAATGAAAATACCACTTTTCTTTTTCTGAGCTTGGGTATTTTCGGTTTTAGGTTGCTGTGCTTGTTTGGGCTTATTGATTCTGTCCTTTGGTAATTCTTCAACTGATTTTGGTGCAACGGTAATTTTTTCTGCAAGGAGCTTAACCTCTTCATCCTTAACAGAAATTTTACCATCAACAAGAATTATATTACCAACACTAAGAAGGTTTCCGTACATTATAAAATTCTTCGGGAAAACTATCATTTCAATGTTTCCGAATAAATCTTCAACACCGCAGAATGCCATTATCTCGTCCTTCTTGGTTACCTTCTTTTTAACCGATGTAACTATACAAAGGAATGAAACATTTTGATTATCTATTTCATTCTCCTTACCTGATTCAAGACATTCATAAAGAAGTGCTGTTTTAGGTGAATTGAGCGCCTGACTAACAGCTCTGTATTCCTCAAGAGGATGTCCTGTGAAATACATACCCGAAACCTCTTTTTCAAAATAAAGAAGCTCGTTTTTAGGTAATTCATCGCTTTTTGTAAAATCAGGAGCAGAGGAAAACTCTTCATCACCACCGAAGGCAGAGAACATATCAAGCTGACCACCCTCGTACATGCTGTTTTCCTTTGCTGCAGCAGTAATTGCAACATCAAGATTCAGGAGCATTTCACGGCGATTAAGGTCAAGTCCGTCAAGAGCACCTGATTTGATAAGACACTCCAAAGCTCTTCTGTTAAGCTCGTTACCACTTATTCTTTTGCAGAAATCCCAGAAGCTTTTAAAATTACCATTTTCTTTTCTTTCTCTTTCAATTTTATCAATCAAGGCTCTCCCTAAATTCTTTATGCTCAGAAGAGAAAAAACGATATCATTTCCTACAACGGAAAATCTATTGTTACTGCGATTGACATGAGGCGATAATACCTTTATATTAAGGCGTTTACATTCCTCAATATAACCGATAGTTTTACTCTCGTCACCGATAACACTTGTAAGAATTGCAGCCATAAACTCCTTGGGGTATTTAGCCTTAAGATATGCAGTCTGATAAGCTATAAGACCATAAGCAGCAGTATGACTTTTATTAAAGCCATAAGAAGCGAAGGAAATCATATCAGAGAAAATAGCATCAGCAGTATTCTCGTCAATCCCCCTTCTTACTGCGCCCTCAATAACGATATTGCCATTTTCATCAGTAAGACCATTTATGAAAATGTTACGCTCATTTTCCATAACATCTCTTTTTTTCTTACTCATAGCACGGCGCACAACATCAGCACGGCCATAGGAATAGCCTGCAAGAGTTCTGAAAACCTGCATAACCTGCTCCTGATAAACCATACAGCCGTTTGTTTCATCAAGAATATCCTTAAGAAGAGGTGTTCTGTACTTGATATTTTCAGGATGCTTTCTGTTTATAAGATAGCTGTCAATAAAGAACATAGGACCCGGTCTGTAAAGAGCAATTGCTGCTGCAATATCAGAAAATCTCTCGGGGCGCATATTGACAATCAGATTTGTCATACCTGCAGATTCACATTGGAACACGCCACTTGTGTTTCCCCTTGACATTTCTCGGAAAACATCCTCGCAGTCAAGTGGGATTTTTGTTATATCAAAATCAGGTGTATGCTTTTTAATATCGTTAACTGCATCATTGATAACTGTTAAGGTGCGAAGACCGAGGAAGTCCATTTTGAGAAGTCCCAATTGCTCAATTTCAGTCATGGTAAACTGAGTAACAGTCTGGTCCCCATTCTTAGCAAGAGGAACATAGGATGATACCTCGTCACGAGTGATAACAACACCTGCAGCATGGGTTGAGGCATGGCGAGGCATCCCCTCAACACGAGAGGCGTAATCTATAAGCTTTTTAATATTATCGTCCGAATTATAAAGTGTTTTAAGCTCAGGGTTCTTTTCGAGAGCAGTTTTTATATCGGGGTAATCCCTCGAAATCTGCTTTGCAACGATATCACCTGTGCTATATGGTAAACCGAGAGCGCGTGCAACATCACGAACAGCAGCCTTTGCCTGCATTGTACCGAAGGTTACAATCTGCGCTACCCTGTCGGTGCCGTATTTTCTTGTAACATAGTCAATAACCTCACCTCTGCGCTCATAGCAGAAGTCGATATCAATATCAGGCATACTGACTCTTTCGGGGTTTAAAAAGCGCTCAAAAAGGAGCTTGTTCTGAATGGGGTCGCTGCCTGTGATACCCAAGGCATAAGCGCATAATGAGCCTGCAGCTGAGCCTCGACCGGGACCCACAGGAATATTTTTTGACCTTGCAAATCTAATGAAATCGGCAACAATAAGGAAATAGTCATTGAAGCCCATTTCGTCGATAACGGAAAGCTCATAATCAAGGCGTTCCTTGTAGAGTGGTGGAATAATTCCTAATAAATTTTCGAGACCCTTGATACATTCGTTTTTAAGATATGTCTTGTGGTCATCGGTGGGAATATCAAAAAGAGGAAGCTTTGTAACACCAAATTCAAAATCAAAATTACATTTCTCTGCAATAATATTTGTGTTCTTAACAGCTTCGGGATAATCACGGAATGCATCAAGCATTTCGTCCCCACTTTTAAGGTAGAATTCGTCGCTCTGAAAATCGAGAGCATTATCCTCACCTACCACCTTATTGGTCTGCACAGCAATAAGAACTCGCTGAACATCTGCATCCTCTTTTTTGCAATAATGAGTGTCATTAGTTGCTACCATAGGAATATTAAGCTCACGGCTGATTGACACGATGCCGTCAAGGACCTCTTTTTCCTCAACCATTCCGTGATTCTGAACCTCAAGATAATAGTTGCCGTCGCCAAAGATATTTTTATACCATTTTGCAGTTTCTCTCGCATCATCAAGGTTTCTGGCAAGGATTTTCTGCGCTACCTCACCGAAAAGACAGCCCGAAAGCGCAATAAGACCCTCACTGTATTTTTCAAGAATTTCTCTGTCAACTCTTGGCTTGGTATAAAAGCCATCAACCCACGCAGAGGAAACAAGCTTCAGAAGATTCTTATACCCCTGCTCATTTTTACACAAAAGAATAAGGTGGTAACGGTCAGAATCAAGACCGTGAACCTTATCAAATCTTGAACGGGGAGCAACATAAACCTCACAACCGATTATGGGCTTAACACCCTGCGCCTTACATTCCTTATAAAACGCAACTGCACCATACAAAACACCGTGGTCGGTGATTGCAAGGCTCTTCATACCAAGATTTTTGGCAAGTGAAACTACCTCCCCGATGCGACAAGCGCCGTCGAGAAGGCTGTATTCAGTATGAAGATGCAAATGTGTAAAATCAGTCATAATCATTTCTGGCCGTAATAGGCATCCTTACCATGTTTTCTGAAATAATGCTTATCTGAAAGATAGCCGTCAATTTCTGCTACCTTACCACCGATAATTTCTGTTTTTAGTGCCATTTCTGCAACAATTTCAAGAACAGCTGCATTATGAACTGCATTAGATGCAGTTTTACCAAAGGCAAAGGGTGCGTGAGAACGCACAAGAACTGCAGGAGTTGAATCTGTATCAAGATTATGCTCTTTGAAATATTTAACGATAACCTTACCTGTATTAAGCTCATATTCTGTTTTAACCTCTTCTTCGGTTAAAGCAGGTGTACAGGGCACCTCAGTATATGAAAAATCAGCGTGAGTTGTGCCATATCGTGGAATAGCTCTGCCTGCCTGAGCAAAAGAGGAAGCATTCACAGAATGAGTGTGGACAACTGCATTAAGGTTCTGGAATTCTTTATAGAGATAGTAATGAGTGGGTGTATCGGAAGAGGGATTATAGTCCCCCTCAACAACAGAGCCGTCCTCTAAGGACACAATCACCATACTATCAGGAGTTAACACATCGTAACTGACGCCTGAGGGCTTTATTGCAAAAACTCCATTTTCTCGATCAACTGCAGACACATTTCCCCATGTGAATGGAGCAAGACCCAGCGCATGTAATTCCTTATTTGCAGAGCAAACCTCTGCCTTGAGCTTTTCGTACATAGTTATCACCAATTGCTTTAATATATTTATTAAATTATATATCTTTATAAAGAGTTTTGTCAATGTATTAATATTTATTTAAATTTACATAAAGTAGTGACTTTTAGCAAATTTTATGCTATTATTGTTGGGTATAAAATTTTAAGGAGAGTTATCCTATGAAAAAGTATGCAAGAGTATTTTCAATGCTTGCGCTCATTCTCGCAATCACTTTCATTTTTTCAGGTTGTGGAGTTATTGATTTTGCAAAATCAATTTTAATCAAGGAAGAAGCAACAACCACACCTGACACAACTGCTTCTGGCGAAATCATTTATACAGATGATGCTACAAATGCAGTTGTTCTCAATCCCCCATCAGACACAACAGCTGCTACTCAGGCTCCTGTAGGCACAACTGTCGCAGCAACCACTCAGGCATCAGCTTCAACAACTGAAGCTACTGAGACTGAAAAGCCCGTTGAAACAACAAGTGGCAAAAGGCCTGCAACAACTGCTCCCACTACAGAAAAGATTCCCACAGCAGCAGAAATTCAGGAAATGCCTCTTAAGGATGTTCAGGACCTTTTATTCGCTTCTGAAAGTGCTGACAAAACTGTTCAGATTCTCAACGCTTGTGGATTTGAATATGACGAAAAGCAAGGTATCTATTATTCCTCCGTTAACCCTTGGCAGAAGGGCTTCGGCTTTAATGTTATTTATGATATGTCTGCTCCCCTTGCAGGTATGTACTACTCAACAGAGAGAGTTTACTTCCAGTACGATAACAAGGATTGGATGATTCAGCTCTGGAAGGGTCAGTATGGTATGACTGCAGGTGCAGAAATCGGTGTTTACAACAAAACCGATAAAATTATGCAGTATGACTGTGTATCAGAGGATGAATTCCTTGAAATGTCCTTCGTTTTATATAATCAGGGCGAAAAGATGTTTGAAAGAGGCCCCGAAAAGCACTGGTGGCTTACAGGCTTCAAGATTATGAACATCGGTGTTCCGATTCTTCTTGATATGGATATGACAATTAAGTTCCCCACTAAGTCAATGGCTGATGCCTTTGAAGCAGGCTTAAAGAAAGCAAGCAGAGATAACCTTCTTGATCCTATGACTTACACAAGAGGTGCTAAATCCTTTACAATTCATTGGTGATAAAATGAGCAATCCATTAACTAAATTTGCAATTATTGCAGACCCTCATTACTATTCTGAAACCCTTGGAAATAGTGGCAAGGCCTACGAAAGAAGAGCAGGCTCAGACCAGAAAATGCTTGCATTAAGCCGTGGAACAATTCTCGCTGCTCTTGAGCACATCAAAAATTCCGATGCAAAATTTCTTCTTATTGCAGGTGACCTTTCCAACGACGGTGAAAGAGCTTCTCACGAGGAAATGAGAGAAATTCTTTACGAGTTCAAAAAGATAATGCCCGTTTATGTTATCACTGCAACCCACGACTGGTGCTGTGACGGCAATCCAAGAAGATACGAGGGCGACAATATCTACCACGATGTTGAAACTGTTGCAGTTGATGAGCTTCACGAGTTCTATAAGGATTTTGGTCCCGACGAGGCAATTTCAGAATTCCACACACATCAGGACAAGGTTTCTTATGTTGTAAGGCCCTGCGAGGGTGTTACAGTTTTCTGCCTTGACGATGATCAGGATGGTATCGGTCGTGGTTCAGGCTATTCTCCTGAGCATTTCCAATGGATTGAAGACCAGACCAACGAAGCCAAAAATCGTGGCGATGTTGTTTTCGGTATGCAGCACCATCACTTATTCTTAACAGAATTTGACAGAGTTATTAATGGCAAGGGCTCTGTTGATTATAAAATGGAGCAGATTACACGATTTGCAGATTTCGGCTTCCCACTTATGTTTACAGGTCACTCCCATATGCACCACATAAGAAAAGTCGAAACTGAAAAAGGTAATCCTTTCTATGAAGTCAATGTCGGCTCCATAAGTGGCTACCCTGCTCCCATTTGCTATTGTGAGGTTTATGAAAATGGTATTGATATAAAAACCGAGCATCTTGAAAAATTCACACATAACGGTGTTGAATACAGTAATGACCACTTAAAAAACCATGCTACTGCCCTTTTCAGCGATATTATCAAATCCGCAGCAGTAAACGAAAAGGATAAATTCCTTGCAGTTGTTGAGGCAATTGGTCTTGGTGCTGAAAAAGCAAGTAAAATTTGGGTCGTTGCAAGACCTGCTCTTAAATGGCTTGATAAGCTTACAGTAAAAAAGGCTGCAAGAATTATGAATTTCATCACCTTCGGCAAGGCAATTGACAAAAAAGCTGCAAAGGAAATTGGCGATGTTAAAGTAACTGAAATGGTGTTCGGGGCTTTCCGTTCAATTCTTGATGGTTCACTTGAAAAACACCCTGAAGGTACTGCTTATTACACAGTATTTACACAGGCACTTTCCTTACCATTGAAAATCGTAACAAAATTACATATTAAAAACGGTGGTCTTATCAGAACACTTACTCACATTAAGAACGCTGCTCCCGAGCTTATGACGGGCGGACCTCTTGATAACAATAATTGGTATTGTAATTTCTAAAAAAACAAAGAACCTACACATTCAAAAATGTGTAGGTTCTTTTAATTATACCTGTTCAGCAATATCGTAGATAAGTCTTTCGGTTTTCTCCCAACCAAGACAGGGGTCTGTGATTGATTTACCATAGATACCGTCGCCGATTTTCTGACAACCATCCTCAATATAGCTTTCAATCATAATACCCTTAACAAGCTTTTTGATATCTTCATTATGAGCTCTGCTGTAAAGAACATCCTTGGTAATACGGATTTGCTCAAGATACTTTTTCCCTGAGTTTGCATGGTTTGCATCAACAATACAAGAGGGATTTTTAAGACCTGACTTAGCATAAGCCTCTGAGAGATTAAGAAGGTCTTCATAGTGATAGTTTGAAATGTTATGACCGTCTCTGTCAACAAAGCCTCTCATAATAGCATGTGCATATGGGTTACCATCACTTTCAACCTCCCAGCCTCTGTAAAGGAAGGTATGACTGCTCTGAGCAGCAGTAATAGCGTTCATCATAACTGAAATATCGCCACCTGTGGGGTTCTTCATACCAACAGGAATATCAAAACCACTTGAAGCAAGTCTGTGCTCCTGATTTTCAACAGAACGAGCACCAATTGCAACATAAGAGAGCAAATCTGAAACATAACGATGGTTAGCAGGATAGAGCATCTCATCTGCACAAGAGAAGCCGAAATCACGAAGCGCACACATATGAAGCTCACGGATTGAAATAATACCATGAAGCATATCGGGCTTTTCGTTAGGGTCAGGCTGATGAAGCATACCCTTGTAGCCTGCGCCTGTTGTTCGGGGCTTACCTGTATAGATACGAGGTACGATAACAACCCTATCCTTTACCTTTTCTCTTACCTCAGCAAGTCTTGAAATATAATCAAGAACAGGCTCCTTGGAATCTGCTGAGCAGGGTCCGATTATCAATATCAATTTATCTGACTCGCCTGTAAAAACCTTTTTAATTTCAATATCGTTTTTATCTTTCTGCTCTGCCATTTTTGCAGTAAGAGGAAACTGCTCCTTAATCTCCATTGGAATCGGAAGCTTTCTTTTGAAATTCATACTCATTTTTAATTTCTCCTATCTTTTAAGTGATATCATATTGTATTCCCATGGTTTTGATATCGTCAAAGAACTCGGGATAACTTTTATTAACACATTGGGCTCCCTCTAAGGTTCCACCCAATTTACTACACAAAATCGCAAATGACATTGCAATTCTGTGGTCATTATGACAATTAAGATTTTTCTTTGATGCTTTAAGCTCTGCTTTCGGAACGATTATTTTATCTTCATTAACAGTTATCTCAACACCAAATTTTGAAAGCTCGGCTTGCATAGCAGCACCACGATCACTCTCTTTTATTTTCAATCTTTTAGTACCTGTAAGCGTAGCCCCGTTACAAAGAGCTGCGCAGGAAATAAGAACAGGACCTAAATCAGGACAATCAGTAATATCAAGAGTTGGTGTACCATCCTTTAATTCTCTAAAGAATTTTCTATATACTTTATCACCTTGATAGCTTTCCTCATTCATACCTTCAAGTACCACATCGCCACCAATAAGATTAAAAGCTTCAAGGAAGGCTGCGTTAGACCAATCTCCTTCAACTGTTAGGTTCTGCGGCAAAAATGTCTGATTTCCTTTTATGTAAAAGCCGTTTTCAGACTTTTCTATAACGACACCGAAATTTTTTAAAACATCGATAGTTATATCAACATAGGGTGCGCTTTGGAGTGGTGTGGTCAGAACAAGCTCGCTGTCCCCCTTCAGAAGTGGTAAGGTGAATAAAAGACCTGTCAGGAACTGACTACTTATATCACCACGAATCTTATATATACCACTTTTAAGCTTTCCACCTGCTACAAGGCGTTTTCCGTCTTTTCTGAGGTAACAACTCATTTCACCGAAAAGCTCCTCATAAACGCTCTGGGGGCGTTCTAAAAGACGGTCACTACCTGTAAAGACTGCACATTCAGCACAAACAAGGCTTAAGGGAATTAAAAACCTCAAGGTACTTCCACTTTCATTACAAAAAAGCTCAACCTTGTCACGCTCTTTATCAAGGCTTATTCCATCAACAACAGCTCTGCTGCCGTCTATCTGTATATTGGCACCCAAGCTTCTGAGACAACCTATTGTAGCAGCTATATCATCGTTTGTTCCGATGTTTTCAATTACGCTTCTGCCTTCAGCCAATGCAGCGCATATAAGCAAACGATGAGCATAGCTTTTTGAAGGTGGTGCATTAATTTTTCCTGATGCCACACCCGGCATTATTGTCACATTCATTTTTCTGCCTTCTTTATCAGAGCGTCAATTGCAAGAAGATAGCCATCAGTGCCTTTTCCACTTATAGTTTCAAAGCAAGCATTTCTCACATAGCTTATTTTTCTGAATTCCTCACGGGAATCCACATCGGAAATATGAACCTCAACTGCAGGAATGCTGACGGCCTTCAAAGCATCTAATATTGCTATGCTTGTATGAGTATATGCACCGGGATTTATGACAATACCGTCATAAAGTCCGTAAGCAAACTGAATAATATCAACTAAATCACCCTCGTGATTTGACTGATAGCATCTTATACCGATGTTTTTCTCATTTGCATAATTTTCAATCTTTTCAACAAGAGAATTATATGTTTCCTTACCGTAAATATCAGGCTCTCTTATGCCGAGCATATTGAGATTTGGTCCGTTAATTACAAGAATATTCATAAAAATCCTCCTCTATCATTTTTGCTACCTCTTCAACTGACCTGCTTCCATCAACAATAACATCTGCCGATGCTTTATAAAGCTCATACCTTTCGTTATATCGCTTTTCTAAATCTGCTCTGTTACTTGAAAGAGGTCTGTCCGAGGTGGTTATAAGCATATCTAAAGGTCTGTCAAGAAAATACACTCTTGAATTAGACTTTAAGCTTTCAATATTTTCAGGGTTTAAAACTGATCCCCCACCGGTTGAAATCACCTGTGAATTCAACATTGAAATATTTTTAATTACATTCTTTTCAACATTTCTGAAATAAGCCTCGCCGAAATCTGCAAATATTTCAGGAATGCTTTTATTTTCAGACCTAACTATTTCATCATCGCTGTCAACAAAGCTCTTATCAAGCTTTTCGGAAAGAGCCTTACCAACAGAGGTTTTACCACTTGCAGGCATACCGATAAGAGCGATATTCATTTTCTGCTTATAAAGATTTTGAAAAACCTCTTCAACTTTATCATTATCAACGGGGGCTTCAATAAACCTTTCAACTGCATATGCAGCCTGCGAAACCAACATATAAAGCCCACCGACAGCAGTAATATTTCTTACCTTAGCATCTAAAATCAGCTTTGAGCACAAGGGATTATAAACTGCATCAAAAACTGCCTCAACCTTTGGAAGCCTTTCTAAATCAACTGCAGCAACGCCTGTATTAGGATACATTCCACAAGGCGTGGTATTTATAATAATTTCGCAATCGCTATATTTTTCATACAGCTCATCATATGTAATATAGCCTTCCTTTTTATTTCGGGAAACCTTTAAAACAGAAAGCGCTTGAAGATGATTTGATACAGCAAATGCTGTATTGGATGTACCACCACTACCGAGAATGGCAACCCTTTTACCCTTCAAGGAAGCTCCTGCCCTTTCAATAAGGGCTTTGAGTCCGTAGAAATCTGTATTATAGCCATAAAGCTTACCATTCTTATTAACTATAGTATTAACTGCGTTAATTGATTTTGCTTCATCTGAAATCCAATCAAGATATTCAATAACATCCTGCTTGTAAGGTATTGTAACATTTATGGCTTTAAACTCTTTTTTATTGAAAAAATCGGGCAATTCCTCTCTTTTCAATTCCTTTAATGAATATTCATAGCTTGTAAGAGCATTATGTATTTCCTTTGAAAAGCTATGTCCTAGCCTTTCACCTATGCAACCATACTCCATTATTATTCACCAAGCCAATCGGTACCGAATTTCTGTGACAACAAATCACATAAAACAAGTGCTGTAACACTATCAACAACCACTCTTGCTCTGTGAACAATACAAGGATCGTGTCTGCCCTTAACAGAAAGAACAGTATTTTCATTATTTATATAATCAATTGTTTCCTGCTCCTTTGAAATGGAGGGCGTGGGCTTTACTGCACATCTGAAAATAACAGGCATACCATTTGTTATACCACCGTTAATACCACCATTGTTATTGGTTTTAGTGGTAACCCTGTTGTCATCAAGAACAAAGCTGTCATTCATCTGACTGCCAAGCATATCAGCACAGGAGAAGCCTGCGCCAAATTCAACGCCCTTAACAGCAGGAATTGAGAAAAGAGCGTGAGAAAGAAGGCTTTCAACAGAATCAAACCAAGGCTCGCCAATTCCCACAGGTAAGCCTATAACTGCTGTTTCAAGAACTCCACCTACGCTATCGCCTTCTGCTGCTGCCTCTTCAATGTTTGCGATGATTTCGGCCTCTTTTTCATCATTTAAAACAGGGAAAGCTTTATCAGAAAGAGACGCTATATCTTTTTCATAATCTTTAAACTGACTATCATCAACGCCTGCGCATTTTGAAATATGAGTACCGATTTTAATACCCTTTTCAGAAAGCAAATCAATAGCAATTGCACCTGCTGCAACAAGTCCTGCTGTGATTCTGCCACTGAAATGACCACCACCACGATAGTCCTCAAAGCCATTATACTTACAGAATGCAGTATAATCAGCGTGTCCCGGTCTCGCTTTACCATATGACTCGGTATAATCCTTTGACTGTGTATTTTCATTAGGAATTGCAATACATATAGGCGTACCTGTTGTCACTCCGTTGAAAACACCACTTAAGATTTCAAAATTATCTGATTCCTGACGAGATGTAGAAATTTTACCGTAGGGACGTCTTAAATCAAGCTGATGAGAAATAAAATCAGCATTAACCTTAACGCCTGCAGGTAATCCGTCAACAATTGCCCCGATAGCAGAACCGTGACTCTCACCAAAAAGAGTAACACTCACATTATTACCCAATGTGTTTTTCATCCTCCATACGCCTCCTTTACTGTTTTTTCTAATTCCTCAAATGTTAAATATTTAAATTCAAAGCTGCCGATTTCATCTACACAAACCACATTTACTCCGTTACCCTTCGCCTTTTTATCGTGACGAAGAGCAGAAAGAATTTCGTCAGTAGAAAAATCAAATCTAATTGGTAAATTATATTTTGTCAAAACATTTATAAGCCTGTCTCTGACGCTATCAGAACAGAATGCCAGCATACCCATTGACACACATTCACCGTGTAAATAATCAGAAAGACCTGCAGTAGCTTCAATAGCGTGTCCTGCAGTGTGTCCGAAATTCAGAACCTTGCGAAGACCAAGCTCCTTTTCGTCCTCTTCAACAACTGCTTTCTTAATTTTCAAGGATTTCTCAATAACAACATCAATAATATCCTCAGCATTGTTTTTCTCAATAAGCTCAAAAAGCTCCTTATCGCTTGTTGCTGCCATTTTAATGCTTTCTGCCAATCCATTATTGAACTGTCTCTGAGAAAGTGTTTTTAAAACATCGGGGTCAATAATAACTGCTTTGGGCTGATAAAACGCACCTACGGTATTTTTATAACCACCAAAGTCAATTGCAGTTTTTCCACCAATTGAAGAATCCACCTGAGAAAGCAAGGTTGTTGGAATATTATAAAAATCAATTCCTCGCATATAGGTCGCAGCAGTAAAGCCTGAAAGGTCTCCTACTACTCCACCACCGACTGCAACTATGCAATCTGCTCTTGTAAAAGCATTTTCATTCAATACTTCAAGAAGCTCCTTATATGTATCAAATGACTTGCTTTTTTCTCCCTGTGGTATAACCTTGATAATATTATTTTCAAACTGCTCTGAAGCTGCCTGAGCGTACTCAAAGGGTACACCGCTATCAGTTACTATAAGAGCCTTTTTATCAGTGCTGCAATATTCTGAAAGTGAGCTTAAAGCGCCTCTTTCAATAATAATATTGTAATCACCCATTGATGTTTTAACTGTTAATTTCATAATAAATCCTTAAATACTTTGCTCTTTGGAATATCTGCCTACAAGGCGCACATTAGTGCAAACCTCAGAAAGCTTTTCCAGCATATTCTTTTCATCATCCTTTGAAAGCTTACCCTCACCCTCAAGGAAGAAATAATAGTTCCATATAACATCCTTTGAAGGACGGCTTTTTAACGCTTTAAGGTTATAGCCACATTCGCTGAAAACTGAAATTGCTCTGCTTAATGAGCCTGCTTCGTCACGGACTGTAAAAAGAACAATAAAGTTTTCGTCACCCATTGATTCGCCACGGGGTATTCTTGAAAATACTGCAAAGCGAGTTGTATTTTTACTATCCTTATTGATTTTTCTGTCAATAAGCTTAAGTCCGTATTCGTGACCCGCCTCAAGACTGCATATAACACCAACAGAATTGTCACTATTTTCAGAAACAAGCTGAGCTGCAACAGCAGTATTGACTGCCTCCTCTGCTTCAAGACCTCTTTCTGTAATATACTCTGCGCACTGACCCAAAGCCTGTGGATGACTAATAACCTTTTTAATGGTGTTTCTATGGGAATCAGGAGTTCCGAAAAGATGCTGCTCAACTGCCATATCATATACACCATTAATATAAAGAGAGCCAAAGTAGGTTAAATCCATAACCCTTGCAACATCGCCCTCGTAGCTGTTTTCAATAGGAAGCACTGCACACTCGCATTCGCCATTTTCAACAGCCATATAAGCCGATTTAAAATCAGAATAAGCTACAGGGTTACCGTCAGGAAAAATTCTCTTAACGGCGATTTCAGCAAATGCACCCTTAACACCTGAAAAAGCAATTCTTGTTCCGTCAAGGAGCTTATGCTGAAAATCCTTAGAAAGATTCATTGTCTTTTTCTGAAAATTTATATAATAGGAACGGATTTCATCATCAGAAATCATTGCACTGTTTTTTTCAAGAAGCTCAGCCTCTCTGACACTGTCCTCAACAGGAACACCATTCACCTTTTTGTACTCGGCAACATCCTTGACTGCAACCATTCTTTTTTCGAAAAGCTTTGCTATCTCAACATCAATTTCGCCGATTATTTTTCTGGCTTCCTTAAACCTTTTTTCGTAATCAGTCATTTTTATAGTCCTCGTAAAGTGCTTTAAAAGCAGGAATCGATCTTTCGATAAGCTCTGTATCAACGCAATAAGAAATTCTTACAAAGCCTTCAACGCCAAATGAATCGCTAGGCACAAGAAGAAGCTCAAATTTCTTTGCTCTTTCGTAGAATTTGTTTGCATCCTCTTCAAGAGACTTAACAAACATATAGAATGCACCGTCAGGCTTGATAACTGTATAACCAATTTCTGTAAGAGCATCATAAAGGATTTTTCTGTTTCTTTCATAAATTGAAATATCAGCAGTGTCCTCAAGACATTCTGCAATTGTATACTGCATCAAAGCAGGTGCACAAACATAGCCAAGAGCTCTGCCAGAGCCACAGATAGCAGCATATACATCCCCTGCATCCTTCATTGTAGGGGAAACAAAGATGTAACCGATACGCTCACCGGGTAATGAAAGAGCCTTACTGTAAGAATAGCAAACAAAGGTGTTATCGTAATAGCAAGGAATGTAAGGCACCTTATCACCTGTAAATACAAGCTCTCTGTAGGGCTCGTCGGAGATTACGAAAATCTCTTTTCCATATTCATTCTGCTTTTCCATAAGCAAATCAGTTAATTTGATTATATCGCCTTCTGGAATAATAACACCTGAGGGATTGTTAGGAGAATTAACAATAATCGCCTTTGTATTTGGAGTTATTGCTTTTTCAAGAGCATCAAAATCAATCTGTAAATCCTCTTTTTTACAGGACACGGTAACAAGCTTTGCGCCTGCCTGCTCAACAAAAACTCTGTATTCAGGGAAGAATGGTGCTAATGCAATAACCTCGTCGTCAGGCTCAGCAATTGCATTAAGAGTGATTGTAAGAGATGCTGCTGCACCACAGGTCATATAAATCAAGCCTGCATTTGCTTTAACACCGAATTTATTATTAATATAATCAGCAATTGCATTTCTCACATTCATATCACCGGGAGCTGATGTATAACCGTGAAGGACCTCAGCAGGTGTTTCTGCAACAAGTCTGTTAATAACATCAGTTACCTTCTGAGGAGCAGGAACACTTGGGTTACCAAGACTGAAATCAAATACATTCTCTGCACCGATTTCTGCCTTTCTCTTTTTACCGTATTCGAAAATCTCACGGATTATTGAGCTTTTTTTACCTAATTGCATCATTTTTTCTGAAATCATAATTAATCTCCTGTAGTTTGATTTTTAAAAATAAAAATCCGCAAACCGATATGTTTAGAAACATAGCAGAATGCGGACTGTCTATACACTTTAAATCGTAATTACTTACAATTCTGAGTGGAGTTCAGACAATCCAAGCTATTATAATAAAATCGATAATAACCATAGCTTTGAAACATCTGTAACACCTCTCAAATTAAATTTATGCTCTGTATTCTACTCTTGCATTTTATATTTGTCAATAGAAAAATTCAACATTTTTCCGGGATTTTTAAAACTTATTTATTCTCGTATTTTTCAACTATTTCTCCGAAACCGTAAATCAAAGCTGAAATCAAACGAGCAACCAACACAAAAATCGCAACAACACAAAGGATGGGAACAAGAAGAATTGACATCATCTGTGTGCCGATATAAACACCTATCAAAACAACGCCAACAACTGCTGAAACAATTGTTATAAACAGGTTTACAATGAACATAATAACAGAAAACTTTTTAAGTGTTGCTGAGCAGCTTTTAAAGAATTTGAAATCAATAGAAATCTTCTCAGTTGATGCTTCTGTTACAGGAGCTGTTACCTTTTTATTTTTCTTAAACATACTTGCACCTCTTAGAACCAACCGTCATCAATACTACCTGTTTCGATAACCAAACCATCATTTACATTTGGTGCAGTAGTTGTTGTATTAGCTGGTTTATTTACTTTAGTAGTTGTTTTGTTATCGCTATTTGAAGGCTTCTTTGTAGTTTCTTCCTTATCGTTGTTGTTCTTATCAGGCTTTTTATTTTCTGTTTTTTCGGGAGCCTTTGTTGTCTGAGCATCATCACCAATAGCATTATCATTCACAACCTGAGTAACCTCTTCAGGAATACCACCATCATCAGTATTATAATCAGTGTCAAATCTCAACTGACCATCTACCCATTTGTAAGAGATAACATGCTCAACGCCACCAACCACAGACTTCGAAAGAATTCTATGATTTTCAGCATCTACAGAAATATTCTGTAAAGCAGAAAGAATTACAGAGTAATCAAACTTCTCAGCTGTTACATTGTAAAGCCAACAATGATAACTGATAACTCCGTTATTGTTGCTGATAGCAATATAAAAGTCGAGAACACCGTCGAAGTTCATATCCATAAAAGCTTTGTTTTTAGAAGCGTATTCCAAATCAACAGTAGCACCAGAGTTTATGGGGTAATTTAACACCTGAAACTCCTTGCCATCCTTATATACAGTTGCAGATGCTTCACCAACCACAACGGAGTAGCCTTCTGCAGCAATTGTCTCCTCAGCAGACTGTGATGTGGTATTTTCTTCAGTGTTATCACCACAAGCTGTAAATACAGTAATCATAAGCGCAAACGCTAAAACAACTGCACACAAAGAAATGATTTTTTTCATAATAACTCTCCTTTAAAATATAACACCTTCGGCGTTAAGAACTTTCTCAAGATTTTCTATATCGTGAGCTTTAAACACGAAGCCCTTCATACCATAGTTTTTCGCACCCTCAATATTCTGAGGAAGGTCATCAATAAAAAAGCATTCTTCAGGCTTCAAAGAAAATTTATTGCAAAAGGCTTCATAAATCTCTTTTTGAGGCTTTAACATTTTATACACACAGGAAATAAAAAAGCCATCCATCAGGGTTAAGGCAGGAATGTTTAAATAGTTGTCAAAGAAACGAGGAGTAGCGTTTGAAAGAAGATAAACATTATACCCTGCATCCTTAATGCGCTTTATAAAATCATACATTTCTGGAAATGGTGGCATATATTCATAGAAATCTGTCAGCATTTCTTTAATCAGAGGTCTTGTTTCCTCGGGTATTCTCGGTAATACAATTGACACAGCCTCATCGTGACGAAGAAGACCTCCGTCCAACCTATGCCAAAGCTCACTCCCGAAAACCTCTTTCATCAAAACATCGTGAAATTCTTCGGGAAAATATGTAGAGATAGTCCGACTTGCATTGTAATCAATAAGGACTCCACCCATATCAAAAACGACATTTTTAATCAAAATAGCGCCACCTTTACTTTTAACAATATAATTATACCATTAATAAAAAAAATTTCAATATTTATTGAAAAAATCAAGAATTTCCCTTTAATTTTTTAATAAATATGTTATACTGTGATAGTAAAATATGGTAAAGGGTGATTTTATGAAAGTTAATGTTTTTAAAACTGCTGAGGAGATCGGCGCTGCAGTAGCAAGAATTTTCGTTGATGAGGTAAAAAACAACCCCAACTGCGTTTTAGGTCTTGCAACAGGTGCTTCTCCTATTCCTACATACGACAACATCAAAAAGCTTCACATTGAAGAAAGTGTTTCATTCAAGGGCGTAAAAACCTACAACCTTGACGAATACTGTGATCTTCCCAAGGCTGACAAAAACAGCTACTACACATTTATGCACGAGCAGCTTTTCAACGGTCTTGACATTCTTGAAGAAAATGTTCATTTCCTTGATGGTAATGCAGCTGACTGCGATGCAGAATGTAAAAGATACGACAACGAAATCAACGAAGCTGGTGGAATTGATATTCAGCTTTTAGGTATCGGTAACAATGCTCATATCGGCTTCAACGAGCCTGCAGAAAGCTTTACTGACGGCTCCTTCAAGGTTAAGCTTACAGACAGCACAATTGAAGCTAACAAAATCTACTTTGACGAAAATCCCATGCCTCACTATGCACTTACAATGGGCGTAAAGCAGATTATGGCTGCAAAGAAAATCATTCTTATCGCAACAGGTCCTAAGAAGGCAGAGGCAATCAAAAATATGGTTAAGGGTGAGGTTACTCCCCTTGTTCCTGCATCTGTTCTTCAGGAGCATGACGATGTTCTTATTTTCCTTGACGAAGCAGCAGCTTCTCTTCTTTAATCAAAAAATATAAAAAACAGTTCACATTTCCCTTTGGATTTGTGAACTGTTATTTTATTTCCATCGAATAAAATTTTTTACTATCACTTTCATAACTTTCTAAAGTTACAAAATAGCCATTAACACTCTTTTTTATATAGTAGCACTCGCGACTTTTATCATAAGTGTCCAATAAAATTTTCTCTTCGAAAGAAAGGAGAAAATTATAAATGATATAGGGCAAAAATGAATCGGACAACTCTGAAATATCCCCATTAAAAACCATATCTTTATATGTTATTTTATAACTGTTTTCTGTTAAACAGACATAAGCACCATCAAGCAAATCCTTTTCGTTACTGAAATTGATTTCAAGCCTTGTGTTATTCATAACCACAGTTGTGTCATAAATGTGGTCATTAAATGAAACCTGAAGCTTCTGTGGTGTTGTGAAATCAACCTCCGAGGAGCCCCTCAGTATACTTTTTGATATTTTGCAGGAATTAAGAGAAATACAAAACAAAATCAGAAATACTGAAACAAGGACTTTGTTTTTATGCCCTTTCATCCTCTATGAGAGCATACACCTTTCCCAAGGCTTTAACGCAGTCAGTGGGCAAAATTGAATATTCGGACATTTCTTTTTTCAATAAATCAGCACTCATTCCGTGAACGAAAGCACCTAAAACAGCAGAATTGAATAAGTTACTCTTCATAGATGGGGCAAGACCTGCAATTATACCCGAAAGCAAATCCCCTGCGCCACCTTTAGAAAGACCTGTATTACCTGTATTATTGATATAAAGGCTATCTGCAGTTGAATTACAAATCAAGGTTTCGTGGCCCTTCAGTAGAACATTTACTTTATAGGTTTTACAGAAATCAACTATAATCTCTTCACGGTTTTCCTCAACATCTGCAACAGCAAGACCACACAGGCGCGACATTTCACCGGGATGGGGTGTAAGAAGAATTTCGCAATTTTTATTCAAAAGAATATCATTGAACTCAGAAAGACAATTCAACGCATCTGCATCAATAATCAAAGGCTTTTCATTCTGAGTAACAAGAGCTTTAACAAGCTCCTTAATGCTTTCACTAGTTCCAAGTCCACAGCCTACCATAATTACATCAGCTTGCTTACAAGCATTTAATATTGCTTTTATGCTATCATAGCTGATGCAGCCCTCCTCATTGGTTGAAAGTGGCAGAAATAAATTTTCCGTCAGCCTTGAGGTCAGAGCAGTATAAAGACAATCGGGAAAAGCGAGTGTAACAAGCCCGGCACCACTTCTCAGGGCACCTTCTGCTGCAAGAGCACAGCAGCCCACCATATTCTTACTGCCACAAATAAGTAAAGCCCTACCAAAAGAACCCTTGTGGGAATAGGGATCTCTTTTTGGCAGGAGCTTTGATGCAGCTTTAATATCAAGGAAATTTTTGTTAAGCAAAAGATGTCACTCCTGTTTTCTGAGTAGATTTAACTTACTTTAACTTCCTTTTTATAATGATTGTAGTTTGTCGAAACGCTATGCGTTTCGTAAAAACCGATAAATCGGCTTTTAGCAAAATTGTATTTATAAAATTCAATTTTGTACTACACTCATTGAAAGGATTATAGTCAAATTTTCTTTGAAAATTTGCTACCAAATCAATGATTTGGTAATGAAACAGTGTAGAAACACTGTTTCATCTAACTATAATCGTTATTATACCCTTTTATATAACCTTAGTCAATAAATTATGAAGCAATCTGAAAATCAACAACCTTAGAATTTTTATTCAAGGATTCAAGCATTTCTTCAAATTCTGTATTAACAAGAGGTGTTACATTTTCAGCTTTGCTTTCTGTAACGAATTTGTCACGGATTGAAAAATAAACAGCTTTAAAAAAGGCTTTTGAATATTTCCAGATTTTTCTTTCAAATCTGATTAAATCCTTCTCACGATAAATTGCATAGCAAACAAGACCAACTGCTGCACATTCAAGAAAAAATCTTATAAATACAAAAACTGACATATATATACCTCCAAACATTTTACGAACATTTGTTTTATGGCTCTATTATAGCACCATTTTTACATTTGTCAACACAAATGTTCTTTTTTGCTGCTTTTTCAAGTACCTTTTTAAGCCCTTTCACGCTATTTCAGGGCTTTTTCTACAAAACTTATGTGTTTTTGCGGAATTTTCTTTAATTCTCACTTATATTTTGTTCGGCGTCTGTTCGGTCTCTGTTCTGCTATTACTCGCTGTTTTTATAAAAAATGAGAAAAAAATGAAAATAAGTGTTTTATTTTATTAATATATATTGTATAATGAATGAGATTATGACTAATTCATTTTAAAAAAGGAACAGAAATTATGTTTGTAGATAAGGCTAAAATAAAAATTATTGCAGGTAACGGTGGTAACGGTGCTGTTGCATTCCACCGTGAAAAATTTGTTAATGCCGGTGGTCCTGACGGTGGTGACGGAGGCCGTGGTGGTAATATCGTTTTTCAGGTTGATGACAACCTCTCTACCCTTTCTGACTTCCGTTACAAAAGAAAATATAAGGCTCAGAACGGCGAAAATGGACGAGGCTCTCGTTGTAATGGTAAACGAGGAGAGGATTTAATTATCAAGGTTCCAAGAGGCACTGTTATCCGTGAGCATGAATCAGGACTTGTTATGGCTGATATGAGCATTGAAGAAACATTTATCGCTGCTAAGGGTGGTAACGGTGGTTGGGGTAACCCTCACTTTGCTACACCCACAAGACAGGTTCCTCGTTTTGCTAAGGACGGTGCACCTGGTGAGGAGTGGGATGTTACTCTTGAATTAAAGATGCTTGCAGATGTTGGCTTAATCGGGTTCCCCAATGTTGGTAAATCAACTCTCATTTCAGTTGTAAGTGAGGCTAAGCCCATTGTTGCTAACTACCACTTCACAACTCTTATCCCCGTTCCCGGTGTTGTAAGAATGGGTCCCGAAAGCAGCTTTGTTATGGCTGATATTCCCGGTATTATTGAGGGCGCAAGCGAGGGCGTTGGCTTAGGTCACGAATTCCTTCGTCACATTGAGCGCTGCAGACTTCTCGTTCATGTTGTTGACGTTGCAGGCAGCGAAGGAAGAAACCCAATTGAAGACTTTGAAGCAATCAACGCAGAGCTTTCAAAATACAATGAAGAATTAACAAAATATCCTCAGATTGTTGCAGGTAACAAAATTGACCTTGCAACCGACGAGCAGAGAGAAGAATTCAGAAGCTATATTGAATCAAAGGGCTTGGAATACTTTGAGATTATTGCTCCTATTGCAGAAGGTACTCAGGAGCTTATAAACAAGGTTGCTGCAGAGCTTCAGAAGCTCCCCCCTGTTAAGATTTATGAAAAGCAGGAAATCACTCCCAAGGATATTCTTAAAACTGCAAAGCGTGATTTCAAGATTCGTGTTGAGGGTGATGTTTTCATTGTTGAAGCACCATGGCTTGCAAAAATACTTATGAAAACTGACCTTAATGACTACTCTTCACTGCAGTATTTCCAGAACACGCTTCAGACAAGTGGAATAATTCAGGCTCTTGTTGACCGTGGAATTACCGAGGGTGACACAGTAAGTATTTATGACTTGGAGTTTGACTATGTGCCCTAATGATATTTTAAACGGTATCTGCTCACCCTTGGATGAGCCTAAGGCGAGAATGTACAGTCCTCTTACCTTGGCATTTTTAGGTGATGCAGTTTACAGCTTACTTGTGAGGAATATGCTTTCAATGCAGGAAAACAAGCCTGCAGGAAAGCTACATAAAGAATCCATTAAATATGTTAATGCGTCTTTTCAGGCTCAGATGATTAAGGAGCTTATCCCCTCTCTGACTGAAAATGAGGTCTCTGTTTTTAAAAGAGGCAGAAACGCCCATAGTGGTCACTCTCCAAAAAATCAGGAAGCAGGAGATTATCGCTATGCAACAGGACTTGAGGCTCTTTATGGCTATCTCTATTTATGTGGTGAATCAGATCGTGTAAAAGAGATTTTTGAAATCAGTACATACAAGTTTTTTATTGAAGAAACTAACCGAAAGGAAATAGATTAATGTCCCTTGTAAAGAAAGAACATATCAGAAACTTTTCCATAATTGCCCATATCGACCACGGCAAATCAACCCTTGCTGACCGTCTTCTTGAGCTTACTCAGACAGTTGCAAAAAGAGATATGTCTGCGCAGATTCTTGACGATATGGATCTGGAAAAGGAAAGAGGAATTACAATCAAGGCCCACGCAGTAAGGCTTGACTATAAAGCTAATGACGGCAAAACATATCAGTTAAACCTCATTGACACTCCCGGTCATGTTGACTTTAACTACGAGGTTTCCCGTTCTCTTGCTGCATGTGAGGGCGCAATTCTTATTATTGACGCATCTCAGGGTATTGAGGCTCAGACCCTTGGTAACACATATCTCGCTCTTGACCACAACCTTGAGCTTGTTCCTGTTATTAATAAAATCGACTTGCCCTCAGCAGACCCCGACAGAGTTGCTGCCGATGTTGAGGACATTATCGGTCTTCCCTGCGATACTGCTCCCCGAGTTTCTGCTAAAACCGGTCAGAATGTTGAGCAGGTTCTCGAACAGATTGTTGAGCTTGTTCCTCCTCCCGAGGGTGACGACGAGGCTCCCTTAAGAGCATTGATTTTCGACTCTGTTTATGACAACTACAAGGGTGTTATCGTTTATGTCCGTGTTGTTGACGGTACAATCAAGGTTGGCGACACAATGAAAATGATGGCAACCGGTGCAGAATTCAACGTTGTTGAGGTCGGTACAATGAAGGCTACCTCTCTTGAGCCCTGTGGTAAGCTTTGCTCAGGTGAGGTTGGTTACATTACCGGTTCTATCAAAACAGTTCGTGATGCTGTTGTTGGTGACACAGTTACTCTTACAAGCAATCCTGCAAAGGAAGCTCTTCCCGGTTATCGTAAGGCAACACCTATGGTTTACTGTGGTATTTACCCTGCTGACGGCGCTGACTACGAAAACCTTCACGAAGCACTTGAAAAGCTTCAGTTAAATGATGCTTCTCTTTCCTACGAGCCTGAAACCTCAGGCGCCTTAGGCTTCGGCTTCCGTTGTGGCTTCTTAGGTCTTCTTCACCTTGAAATCATTCAGGAAAGACTCGAAAGAGAATATGACCTTGACCTTGTAACAACTGTTCCCAGCGTTGTTTATAAAATACATCTTTCAAACGGCGAGGTTATTGAAATTGATAACCCCACGCACTACCCTGATCCTGCAGAAATTGACTACTGCGAGGAGCCCGTTGCAGATGCTCATATTTATGCACCAAGCGAATATGTTGGTTCTGTTATGGAGCTTTGTCAGGAAAGACGTGGCACCTTCAAGAATATGGACTACATTTCAGGTGACCGTGTAGAAATCAAATACGATTTACCCCTCAACGAAATCATTTATGACTTCTTTGATGCTCTTAAATCAAGAACCCGTGGTTATGCTTCTCTTGACTACGAAATTTCTGAATATCAGCGTTCAAACCTTGTGAAGCTTGATGTTCTTCTTAACGGCGATATTGTTGACGCGCTTTCATTTATTGTTCACTCTGACAAGGCATATGGCAGAGCGAGAAGAATCGCAGAAAAGCTCAAGGACCACATCCCGAGACAGATGTTTGAAATTCCCATCCAGATGGCCATTGGTGGCAAGGTTATCGCAAGAGAAACTGTTAAGGCTATGAGAAAAGACGTTCTTGCTAAATGCTACGGTGGTGACATCACCCGTAAGAAAAAGCTTCTTGAAAAACAGAAGGAAGGTAAAAAGAGAATGCGTACCTTTGGTACTGTTGAGGTTCCTCAGGAAGCATTTATGGCTATTCTCAAGCTTGACGACGATAAATAACCCAATAAACCAATAAACCAAAAATAAATTCCAAAGGGTTGATTTCAATGAAAAACAACTATTTTGATATTTATTACCATAATGACAAAAATCACCGTTTCTGTTTCAGAAACGGTGAAATGGTATATGAAGAGGTTTTTACAGACGGTGCTTTGATTACAGCAGGCTGGAATGCCTCAGGCTACCCACTCAATGTTCTGAAAAACTGTACAACATACCTTAACCCCGAAAGCTTCTCCGACCCCCATGCTTTTAACATTGAGCTTGACGGTCAGAGTATTGATAATTCTCTTGAATTTGTTGATTTTAAAACAGAGAAGACTGACGAAAACCAGGTTTCTGTTCTCACGCTCAGAAGCAAAATCAACCCTGTTATAATTAAGGTTTACACCTTAATTGACGGCTCTCAGATGCTTTCCCGTTGGGTAGAGATTGAAAATCTTTCAGACAATGCGATGAAGCTCAATAGCCTTTCTGTTATGAGTGGTGGTATTGAGTCTCTTGACGATGATGCCTTGGAGTATGCACGAAGCATTGAAGATATTTACTCATTAGGCTATTTTGAAAATGATGGTTGGGGCAAAGAGGGGCAGTTTAAATGGAACGAATTAACCCCCGATACCACATTAATCGAAGGCAGATTCGGAAAAGACCGTTTCCGTCATCCCCTTTTATTTATTAGAAACAACCTTACAGGGAAAATATGGTATTCGCAAATTGGCTTCAGTGGTGGCTATCGCTATACTGTCGATTACAACGTCAAACCTGACAAATGCAACACTCACCTTTCCTTTAAAGCAGAAATTACAGGCCATGACCCTATTTATGTTATTGCACCAAAGGCCAAGTTTACTTCTCCCGTAGTTTATATGGGACTTGCTCACGGTAATCTTGACGATGCAATTAACGAAATGCACTCTCACATCAGAAAATCCGTTCTTAATATGCCTGAGGCAGAGAGCAAAACAGCGCTCATCAACTGTGGTATGGGTGCTGAACACAGTATGAATGTTGAAGATTCAAAGTCATTCATTGACCAATTTGCTCTTATGGGTGGTGAAATATTCACTATTGATGCAGGCTGGGAATGTCCTCCTGATGAGCAAATGGAATGGGGCGCATATAATGGCAGAAACATTCCTGACAAGGATAGATACCCAAAGGGTATAAAAGAGCTTTGTGATTATGCTCATTCTAAGGGGCTTAAATTCGGCTTATGGGTTGATATTGAGAATGTTGGTAAATACTCCGATATTCACAGAAATCATCCACAATGGCGTACAGTAAATGCGCTTGGTGAAAGATCGAACAAATTCCTCGATTTGTCCATTCCCGAATGTGCTGAATGGTGCGAGAACGAGCTTGCAAGGATTATTGAAGAATATGAGCTTGACCTTTTAAGAGTTGACCACAACATTGACTCCACCGAATATTTCGGTATGAGAGACACAGGGTTTGGTATAACTGAATGTGTTTGCATAAAGCACAACGAAGCAGTTTACAGAATGTACGAACGCCTCAAAAAGCGTTTCCCTGATGTGATTTTTGAAAACTGCGCAGGTGGAGGTGGCAGAACAGACCTTGGTATGATGAAGAGCTTTAATCACACCTGGGTTTCAGACTGGCAGAAAATGCCTCGTTCAATTGCCATAACCAACGGAATGACCATGGCGCTCCCACCCGAAAGAGTTGACAGACTTTTTGCAGGTATGGGGTGCCACACAATAGGCTCCTTTGATGCACATATGAGAAATACAATGCTCGGTCACATTTCTCTTAATGTAATCTCCCCTGCTGGTGCTAATATCAACGAAAAGCAAATGGCTTTTATAAAGCATTCAACAGATATTTACAAGGACTTTATAAGACCATTCCTTTCAGAATGTAAAACATATCACCACACACCCGACTTAAACGAAAGCGATTATTCCGTTCTTGAAATATCTGCGCCTGACAAGTCAAAGGGTGCAATAACTGTTATAACTCTTTGCGGTACAAACGAGAAGGAAATAAAAGTAAAGCCCAAGGGCATTGATATTTCAAAGGATTATCAGGTTACCTTGGATAATGACGGCTTCACATACACCATTTCAGGCGAAAAGCTTAAGCGAAACGGAATTTGTGTTGATATAAAAGCATCACTTTCCTCAGAGCTTATATTATATAAAAGTATTTAAAAGGTGATTTTTATGAAAATCAAGAAAAATATGCAGGACCATATTGATGTTCTTAACAGAGAATTGAAAAGCTTTGCTACCCGTAACCCCTCTGTTATTTTCAACGAGGTCGTAAACACGGATGAGGATTATACACAGGGCTCTTTAAAATTTGATAGCTTTACTGTGCTTTTCCGTTGTCACGGTGGTGGCTCAGGCTACTCTTTTATGGAGGTGCCTATGTTTGAAGACACAAAAAGCGCTCCTATGGGATGCACCGAAGCAACCTACGAAGCACTTTTTAAGTTTGATTTTTCTGAAATTCCCTTTTCAATTTATGATATACATAATGCAATAAATGACCAGAATTTCAGAACACTTTGCTTTCATAATATCATAACAGAAGAAAATGCAGTTGATGCTATTTCTGAAATACTCGACTTCATTTCCAAAAACGAATATCAGATAAATCAGCTTGGTACTGACAAAAATCTTCAAAAGACACTTCTTGACAACTATTTCCACGATGAAATGGTTTTTGATAAGAAGCTTGACATCAACAAATTTAACGAAGATATTGAGACAAACGCAGAGCTTCACGAGGTTGTAATGGGCTTAGGTCTGAATATTCAGGACGGCGTTTACAAATTCTTATTAACAGGTAACAACAAGCTACTTGTTAAGCAATTTACAAAGGCTGAAAAGAAAAATGATTTAATTCTCTTTGAAAAAAGATATGAAAAATATCTTTATGATACCAATTTCAAAAAGCCTGACAACGAGTTCATAAATGATCTGAAAAGCAATAAAAAGAGCTACAAAATTACAAAATTAGTCAATGCTCTTATTTTAATCGCAGGCTTCGTTATTGGCATTGCTCTTTCTGAGGTTTTATCCACATTATTAGTAGAGGCTTTTTACAATGATGATTTGTTTTTAGGCTACACCACCTCAGGCGTTACCAGCATAATTTTTATCATTGGTTTTGTTTTGTTATCATTTTCAATAGCATATAAATTACCTTTTGATTTCTTTAAAAATAAAATTGAAAGAATTTATAAAAAGGAATACAACAAGGTAGTTTTAATTGTTGGTATTGCGCTGGTAATTATAGGTAGCATATGTATTACATACACCTTTAAAAACCATGCTATTTATATAAATGAAAATGATGTGTTATATATCGACAACGAGCCCACAACAGAAAGTGACAATGTTGAATTCATTTTAATCAAGGGCTATGAATATGAAGAAGAAAACAACAAAATTGTATATTGCGACGATATAGAAGACAGAGATTTACTTTATGTGTTTGACGGCGAATATGAATATTATCAATATTGCCAGATTTATTCCGAGGATTTAACAGTTACAAACCATGCTCTCAGTCGAATCAAAAAAGCTGACTGCAAGCTTAGTTCATACAGAACATTAGAGGAATTTGCAGAAAAGAATGGCTTTGAGCTTGAAGAAGAATAATAACAATGCACCCCACACAAAAAGTGTGAGGTGCATATTTTTTATAAAACGCTTTCAATTATCTTTTTGAGTTCTTCGGTTCCTTCGCCTTTTTCTGAGGAGAAAGGAATAATAGTAAGATTATCGCCGAACTCGGCTAACTCTTCTCTGAGGCAGTTTTTGCGCTCGTTATACTGTGTTTTGTTAAGCTTATCGCTCTTTGTTGCAGCAACGATAAAAGGAAGCCCTGCATCCTGCAAAAAGCGCATCATTATATAGTCATCCTCTGATGGCTTATGGCGCATATCAACAAGCTGAACAACAAGCTTGATATTACGAGGACTTTGGAAATAGCCCTCCATCATTTCTGCCCAACGGCGTTTTTCACCCTTTGCAACCTTTGCGTAGCCATAGCCTGGTAAGTCAACGATACGGACATCATTTTCAACCTTAAAGAAATTGATTGTGATTGTTTTACCGGGCATTGAAGAAACTCTTGCAAGGTTCTTTCTGTTAAAAAGTCGGTTAAGCATTGAGGATTTACCAACATTTGAACGACCTGCGAAAACAATTTCAGGCAAATCAGACTGAGGAATCTGCTTCAATGTACCGAATGCAGCTTCAAATTCAACCTTATTATAATTCATAAATTAAACCTCCTTGCAGTAGACGGAAGTCGATTTTGTATCTTTTCCGTTATTTATGGGGTTTGCTTTTGTATTTTCATTCTTTTTTGATTGAGGCTTGGTTATTTTCTCGCTTTCAAGGGCAATACTCAAAACCTCATCAAGACTTGAAACAGGGATAAACTCAATTGCATTTTTGATAGAGTCATTCACTTTTTCAAGGTCTGATTCATTTTCTGGAGGAATGAGAACTGTTTTCATTCCGTTTTTGAAGGCAGCAGTGGATTTTTCACGAAGACCACCAATTGCAAGAACCTTACCTCTTAAAGTGATTTCACCTGTCATAGCAACTGTTTTAACAACGGGAGTTTCTGTTAAGGCAGAAACAAGAGCAGTTGTCATTGTTACACCTGCAGAGGGTCCATCCTTGGGAACTGCGCCCTCGGGAACATGAATGTGAATATCTTTAGTTTTGTAGAAATCGCTTTCAACACCTAATTTTTCACAGTTTGCTCTGATATAGCTGATAGCTGCTTTTGCAGACTCCTTCATAACATCACCGAGAGAGCCTGTAAGCTCAAGCTTACCACTACCCTCTAAGACTGCTACCTCAATCTGCATCATTTCACCACCAACGGATGTCCATGCAAGACCATTTGCAGCGCCAATCATCTTTTCAAAATCAAGCTTAGAAAGCTTGTATTTAGGTGCGCCAAGGAATTCGTAAAGATTTGCAGGAGAAACTGTAATTTTACCATCGAAGCCCTCTGCAAATTTAACTGCAGCTTTTCTTATTATTTTAGTTATTGTTCTGTCAAGAGTACGAACGCCTGCTTCCTTGGTGTAGCTACCGATAATCTCGCGAATAGCAGCATCGGTAAAGCGAATCATTTTAGCATTCATACCAAAGTTTTTAACCTGCTTGGGAACAAGGTGCTTTTTAGCAATCAAGAACTTATCTTCAGCAGTGTAGCTATAAAGCTCAATAATTTCCATTCTATCAAAAAGAGCAGAAGGAATCTGAGAAGCGTCGTTAGCAGTTGTAATAAAGAGAACCTTACTTAAATCAAAGGGTACATCAATATAATGATCGTTAAATGTATCATTCTGCTCACCGTCAAGCACCTCTAAAAGTGCAGATGAGGGATCGCCCTTGAAATCGCTGCCAAGCTTATCAATTTCATCAAGAAGGATCAAGGGATTAGATGTGCCTGCCTGCTCAATAGCAGTAATAATTCTACCGGGCATTGAACCGATATAGGTTCTTCTGTGGCCTCTGATTTCAGCTTCGTCACGAACGCCACCGAGAGAGATTCTAACATATTTTCTGCCCATAGCCTCAGCTAATGAACGGGCAATTGATGTTTTACCAACACCGGGAGGGCCAACAAGACAGAGAATCTGTGCGTTAGCATCGGGTGCAAGCTTCTTAACAGCCACAAGCTCCAATATACGCTCTTTTACCTCTTCAAGACCATAATGGTCTTTTTCAAGAGTTTTACGAGCAGAAATAACATCAAGGTTATCTTCTGTAAGTACACCCCAAGGAAGCGAAACAACTCTTTCAAGATATGTTCTTGCAACATTTGCTTCAGGGCTACCGGGAGTTGTTTTAACAAGTCTTTCGCACTCATCAAAGAGCTTTTTCTTTGATCGTTCATCAATGGGGAGTGCTGCTATTTTCTCTTTATAATTATTTGATTCTGCCAATGGAGAATCATCCTCACCAAGCTCAACGGAGGCTGCTTTAATCTGCTCACGGAGATAATATTCTCTTTGATTCTTGTCCATTCTCTCCTGAACTCTATCGTTTAATTCCATTTCAATTTTGAGAATTTCTGTTTCTCTTGAAAGAATTGTGCAAAGAGTTTCAGTTCGCTTGATTATATCAAGCTCAGCAAGAAGAGTCTGCTTATCCTCCATTTCAAGATGGAAATGCCCTGCAACACCGTCGGTTGCTGTCGCAATATCAGATTCCTCCAAAACTGCAAGAAAAACCTCGGGAGCGATTCTAGGACTTGCACTTACATACTCCTCTACTCTTTCCTTTAAAAGACGAAGAGTTGCAACTGTTTTTAAATCCTCTGTATCAGGGAGCACCTCGGGACACTGTTCAACAATAGCTCTCATTGAAAGTCTTTCCTTGAGAACCTCTGTGATTTTTGCTCTGTAAAGACCCTCAACAACAATTTCAAAATTCTTTCCGTCTCCACTGATTTGCTTGATTTCTGCAACAACGCCAACATCGTAAAGCTCGGAGAACTGGGGATCCTCAACAGTAGCATCTCTCTGAGTTACAAGGAAAATAAGTCTGTCTGTTGAATCAACAGCGTTTCTTATTGCTTTTATTGATTTCGGTCTGCCAACCTCGAAGCACACTGTTTGTTCAGGAAAAACAACAAGGTTTCGAAGAGCCATAACCGGTAAAGCTCTTTTTTCGTAAATTTCTTTAACCATATAAAATATGTACCTTTATATAAAGATTTCTAAATAACACACAATGGAGAATAAAGAATTTCACCTTTACTCTCCATTACAATTTTATAATTTTATTGCTGTGACTCAGGGCTTTTTTACATAAACAGGCTCGCTCTTTCCGTCAACAACATCGGCAGTAATTTTAACTACCTCAACTGAGGGGTCAGAGGGAACTGAATACATAATAGGCATTAATGTTTTTTCCATTATTGCGCGAAGACCACGAGCACCGGTTTCCTTTTCAATGGTAAGCTCTGCAACTCTTCTTACTGCTTCATCAGTAAAATCAAGAGTTACCTTATCCATTTTGAAAAGGCTTTGATATTGCTTAAGCAAAGCATTTTTAGGCTTTGTTATAATATTGATAAGGGCATCTGCATCAAGATTCTGAAGAGATGTTATAACAGGAATACGGCCAACAAGCTCGGGAATAAGACCGAATTTTACAAGGTCCTGAGGAATAACCTTGGAATAAAGATCCATATTTTTAAGCTCGGATTTGGAATGAATTTCTGCACCAAAGCCAAGAACACTTTTACCAAGTCTATCCTCAATAAGCTTTTCAATTCCTGCGAAAGCACCACCACAGATGAAAAGAATTTTAGATGTATCAATCTGAATAAATTCCTGCTGGGGATGCTTTCTACCACCCTGAGGAGGAACATTAGCAACAGTACCCTCAATAATTTTAAGGAGCGCCTGCTGAACACCCTCACCACTTACATCACGGGTAATTGACGCATTTTCAGATTTTCTTGCAATCTTATCAATTTCGTCAACATAAATAATGCCCATCTCTGCCTTTTCTACATCAAAATCGGCTGCCTGAATAAGACGGAGAAGGATATTCTCAACGTCCTCACCAACATAACCTGCTTCGGTAAGTGTTGTAGCATCAGCAATTGCAAAGGGAACATCAAGAATCTTTGCAAGAGTTGAAGCAAGGAGAGTTTTACCAACACCTGTAGGTCCAAGGAGAAGAACGTTACTCTTGTTAATTTCAACATCATCGGGAGAGGAACGGAAAATGCGCTTATAATGGTTATAAACTGCTACGCTTAAAACCATCTTAGCATCGTCCTGACCGATAACATATTCATCAAGCACAGCTTTGATTTCCATAGGCTTGGGGAGCTTTTTAGTTGCCTTTTTAACCTGCTTTGCTTCAGGCTGATTCTGAATACCCTCAACGATATCCATACAAAGCTCAACACATCCGTCACAGATATAAACTCCGGGACCTGAAATCATCTGCCCTACCTGCGCCTGTGGCTTACCACAGAACGAACAACGAATTTTATCGTTTGTTCCTTTATCATCTCGTGCCAAGGGATTTTACCTCTTTTCGATAATCTTATCTGCAAGACCATAAGCTACTGCATCCTCAGCAGTAAGCCAATTATCTCTTTCAGTATCGTTGAAGATTTCTTCAACACTCTTGCCTGTATTTTCAGCAAGAATTTTATTTAAGCGCTCTTTAGTTCTCTTGATGTGGTCTGCAGCAATAAGAATTTCGGTCGCCTGACCTTGTGCGCCACCAAGAGGCTGATGAATCATAACCTCAGCATTAGGAAGAATATATCTCTTCCCCTTAGTACCTGAAGAGAAAAGGAATGCACCCATAGATGCTGCCATACCCATACAAATTGTTGAAACATCACATTTGATGTACTGCATTGTATCGTAAATAGCAAGGCCTGCTGTTACGCTACCACCAGGACTATTGATATAGAAGCTGATGTCTTTCTCAGGGTCCTGACCCTCAAGATAAAGAAGCTGAGCAACGATAATGCTTGCTGTTGCATCATTAACCTCATCAGAAAGAACAATGATTCTGTCATTTAAAAGACGAGAAAAAATATCGTATGAACGCTCACCACGATTGGTTTGCTCCACAACATAAGGAATAAGTGCCATAAACACAACCTCCTGAATAGATTTTGTAAATCAGATTATTGGCTTTATTTAAGCCATTTAATCAATAAACCGCCCCAGAATTTTACTGAGGCGGCAAAAATATTAATTATTCAGCCTTGTCAGCGTCTGCTTTTTTCTTTGCAGGTGCTTTCTTTGCTGCGGGCTTCTTAGCAGCTGTTTTCTTTTCTGCTGCATCAGCCTTGTCAGCATCAGCTTTCTTCTTAGCAGGAGCTTTCTTTGCAGGTTTCTCTTCTGCTTCTGCATCTGCAGTCTTAGCAGCAGCCTTTTTCTTTGCGCCTGCAACAGCTGTATCCTTTACAAGATCCATAGCCTTTCTGCAAGCAAGGTCTGCCTTAACATCTTCTGCAGCAACAAGAGTTTTAATCTTATCGAGAGGCATATTGTATGCATCTGCATAAGTCTTAAGCTCTGTTTCGATATCTTCGTCAGAAATCTCGATTTTTTCAAGCTCTGCAACCTTTTCAAGTGCAAGACGAAGCTTAACCTGTTTTTCAGCACCTTCCTTGTAGCTGTCACGAAGAGCAGCAACATCCATGCCAAGATACTGAAGGTAAAGATCCATGCTCATACCCTGAGAACGAAGTCTGTAATCAAACTCGTTGATCTGATTGTCGATTTCTTTTTCAATCATAACAGCAGGGATTTCTGCGATAACGTTGTCGCAAAGAGTATCCATAACTGCGTTTTCGAAAGCACGGTCAGCAGCAGCTTCCTTGCGAGCTTTGATTTCTTCTTCAAGGCTCTTTTCGTAATCTGCAACTGTATCAAATTCGCTTACATCCTTAACGAACTCATCATCGTACTTGGGAAGCTCCTTCTTCATAATCTTATGAAGCTTGATTTTGAATACAGCTTCTTTACCAGCAAGCTCTTCTGTGTATTCTTCGGGGAATGTAACGTTTACATCAAATTCCTCGTCAACCTTGTGGCCGATAACCTGCTCCTCAAAGCCAGGGATGAAGCTACCTGAGCCAAGCTCAAGGTCATAGCTTTCGCCCTTACCACCTTCAAAAGCAACGCCATCAACGAAGCCTTCAAAGTCAATTGTAGCGATATCGCCCTTCTTTGCAGCTTTGCCTTCAACAGCAACAAGCTTTGCATCCTTTTCAAGAGCTCTTTCAACTTCTTCTTTGATTTCTGCCTTCTTAACAGTAACCTTTTCTTTTTCTGCCTTGATGCCCTTGTAAGCCTTGAGCTCAACCTCGGGTTTAACAGTAACCTTAAGCTTTACTGTGAAGCCGTTTTCATCAAGAGAAACGATTTCATCTTCAAAGGGAGCTGAAACGGGAACGATACCTGCTTCTTTTACTGCTGCTTCGAAGAGTGCGGGATACTCTGCATCAATTACATCGTACCAGAAAACTTCTTTACCGTAGTAAGTTTCGATAATGTGCTTGGGAGCTTTACCCTTACGGAAACCGGGTACATTATATTTACCTCTGTTTTTTGTATAAGCTTTTGTAACTGCCGCTTTGAAAGCATCGCCTTCAAAAGATATTTCAAGAGCATATACATTTGTTTCAAATTTTTCGCAAGACTTTAAACTCATTTTTAAACATCCTTTCATTTGCGAAATATACAATAAATTATTAACTGCGAAATTATATCATAATAATTCGCAAATTTCTACTGTTTTTCCAATAAATTTCCATTTATATGTAAAATTTATTGATTTTATATTAATTTTCAGTTGTTTTACTCCTCTGTATGAGCAATAAGACGAGGAACAAAGCTCAAATAATCGGCTGATATGAGGTTAAACTCAATACCCTCCCATTCAAGCTTAGCGTTTTCAGGAGCAATAAAGCCGTGAAGATGCCCGAAATAGCAACGCTTAACAGGAAACTCCTTCAAAACAGAGAGTATTTCTTCACACTCCTGATTTGCGCTTATGGGTGGATAGTGAAGAAAGGCTATCAGTTCTCCCCCTAGCTTGCTTGCCTCCTGCAAGGACATACGGAGTCTGCCTGCTTCGCGAAGAATAACCTTTTTGTCAGCCTCGGCAGTATCGTCATAAAACCAACCACGAGATCCACCGATAGCAAAGCCTTCAACAAGGTATGCGTTATTGTGAATTATCTTTATAGTGTCAAAATTATTCTCAAGAAGGAACTTGTTCATTTTTGACATTGTGTTCCACCAATAATCGTGGTTACCCTTGAGGATATATTTCGTACCATTGAGAGAATTAAGGAAGGAAAAATCCTTGACTGCCTCATTGAAGTTCATAGCCCATGAAATATCACCGGGGATTATAACGCTGTCATCCGGAGAAACAACCCTATTCCAGTTATTTTTTAATCTGTCAATATAATCCGTCCAGCCTCTGAAAATATCCATAGGCTTATCAACGGAAAGTGACAAATGTGTGTCACCAATTACGAACAATGACAAGGTCCGTCACCTCAAATGCCGAGCATATCGAAAACAACCTGAGCCATATCTTCTTTGGAGGTTACCTTGTTAAAGCGTACCTCTTTACCCTTAAGAGCTGCAAGCTGTTCGGGTGCTTTAAGAGAAGCGATATCTTCAAGAGCTGCAACAGTTGCGAATTCATCGTCATACTCTTTGTTTTCTTTATCAACTGCAGAAAGAACTGCCTTTGAGAACTTGAAGGGTGATGCAGTTGAAGCGATAACAACGGGGGTTTTATCCCCTGTTTTTGCTTCATAAGCATTATTCACATTGATAGCAACTGCAGTATGAGTATCAGCAAGATAGTTGTATTCTGAATAGGTTTCACTGATTGTTGCTTTAGTCATATCATCATCGCAGCAGCCTGCAGCGAAAAGCTCATTGATTTTTGCTTTTACATCATCACTTACTGTGTATTTACCACAGTCCTTGAGTGCGCCAAACCATTCGTTGATGGTGTCGGAATTTCTGCCACAAAGGATGTAGAGAAGTCTTTCAAGGTTGCTTGAAATAAGAATATCCATTGAGGGAGAAACTGTTGTATAGAAATCACGGTTTCTGTCATACACACCGTTTTCGATGAAGTCTGTAAGAACATTATTCGCATTAGAAGCGCAGATAAGCTTGTTAACAGGCAAGCCCATTTCCTTAGCAAAATATGCTGCAAGAATGTTACCAAAGTTACCTGTGGGAACAACAACATTGATTTTGTCGCCGAATTTAACTGCGCCACTGTTAACCATATCACAATAAGCAGAAACATAGTAAACAATCTGAGGAGCAAGACGACCCCAGTTAATTGAGTTAGCTGAAGAGAAAACAAGGTTGTTTTCTTCAAATCTCTTAAGAATTTCTTTATTTGTAAAGATAGATTTAACACCTGTCTGAGCATCGTCAAAGTTGCCGTAGATAGCGCAGACACCAACATTGTTACCTTCCTGAGTTGTCATCTGAAGCTTCTGCATGGGGCTGACACCGTCATTGGGGTAGAAAACAAGAATCTTTGTACCTTCAACATCCTTGAAGCCCTCGAGCGCAGCCTTACCTGTATCACCTGAGGTTGCAACGAGAATAACGATTTCTTTATCCTTAAGATTCTTCTTCGAAGAAACTGTGAGAAGATAAGGAAGAATCTGAAGAGCCATATCCTTGAATGCGCAGGTAGGACCCTTGAAAAGCTCGAGAATATTAACGTTGTCGTGAAGCTTTACAACGGGAGCAACATCCTTTGATGAGAATTTGCCGTCTGCATAAGCACCTTCAACGCAATAATCAAGCTCTTCCTTTGAGAAATCGGAAAGATAAAGACCAAGAACCTTTTTAGCTCTTTCCTTATAGTCAGCAGAACAAAGAGCCTTAAGCTCATCAGCTGACAATGCAGGAATTTCAACAGGAATATAAAGACCTCCATCAGGAGAAATACCGTCAGTAATTGCCTTTGAAGCAGTTACTCTTACATTATTATCTCTTGTTGATGTATATAACATAAAGACACATCCCTTTAATAAAATCTAATTACATAATAATCCATTTTAGTTATCAATTGATTTTAACAAAGGGATGTTAAATTGTCAAGTATTATCAAGGATTTCAAGTGCTTTTTGGGTATTCTTTTTCACCAGTTGCAATAAAATTTGCAAGTTTTTTCATATAACCCCAAAGACCTAATTTTTCAACTGCATTTTTAGCAGTAATTTTTTGCTCAGAAACGCTTTCACCATTCACAAAAATCTCTACCTTACCAATTGTCTGCTTCTCAACCACAGGTGCCTCCAGTCGCTCTTCAATTTCAACCTTAATCTCAACCTTTTCTTCATCGCCTTTTTTAATAATAATCGGTGAAAGCTTAGGCATTTTGGGTGCTACAGAGTTTTCCTTGCCACCGACAACCTCAACATTTTTGGAATATTTTTTGTTTATTTCAGGCGTTACGCAGGAATAATTGGAAAATCCCCAGTTAAGCATTGCCTTTGCCGTATTGAAACGGTCATTACTGTTATCGCTACCCATTACAACTGCTACAAGATGGAGCCCTTCGCGCTCGGCAGAAGCACTTACACAGCACCCTGCTTTTGCAGTTGTTCCCGTTTTCAGTCCTGTTGTTCCACTATAAAAGCGAACAAGCTTATTTGTGTTTACAAGCTCTGTTTTGCCGTTTCTCAAGGAGTCCATCCACACGGTTGTATAATCTCTTATAAAATCATATTTCAAAAGCTCACAGGACATAATTCCGATATCTCTTGCCGTAGTTAAATGGGTATCAGTTGTATCATCAAGTCCCGTTGCATTTTCAAAATGGGTATTATTCATTTTCAGCTCTTTGGCACGGCTGTTCATCATATCAATGAATGCAGTCTCGCTACCTGCAACATATTCACCCAAGAGGGTTGCAGCATCGTTTGCGCTACCGATTGCAGTTGCACGAAGAAGCTCGTCAACAGTCATACTCTCCCCTTCCTCAAGCCATATCTGAGAGCCACCCTTTGTTGCAGCATTAGTTGAACAAGTGACTTTATCGGCAAGGGTAATTTTCTTACTGCTTATAGCTTCTGCGACTAAAAGCATTGTCATAATTTTTGTAACAGATGCAGGAAAAAGCTTTTTATCTGCGTTATATTCCATTAAAACCCGACCACTTGAAACCTCCATTAAAACCGCCGCCTTTGCTTTGATTTCAACGGGTAATTCAGAGAGCTTTTTCTGTTCCTCTTCGGTTACAACTGACTTTGCAACAGTAATATTTTCGTCTTCCTTTACGATTATTTTATCAGTTGCGAAGGCAGATAGCGACATTGATAAAACCAAAAAAATTGATAATAAAAAAGAAAAAAACCTTTTCATAATTCACACTCCTCTTAGAATGTTTATGAAAAGGTTTTTTTTATAGAACTTTTATTCACAAACAAGGCAGACCCAGCCACCGTGTTCAATGCGTTCAACGAGCTTGAGCCCTGCGCTTTGGAGAGCTGATACAACTTCATCTGCTCTTGTATCAATGATACCTGATGCGATAAACTTTGCGCCCTGCTTCATAAAGGCTCTTACCTGTGTGCTGAAGAGGATGATAATATCGGCAACGATATTTGCTACAACAACATCATACTGCTTTGTAACCTTATCTGCAAGGTCTCCACAAACAAATTTAAGCTCGGGCTCATCAAGACCGTTCATTTTTCCGTTTTCTTTAGCAGTTTTAACTGCCAATTCATCGATATCAACACCAAAGCCCTCAGTTGCACCTAAAAGCATTGAGGCAATTGCAAGAATACCACTACCACATCCGATATCAAGAACTGTGTCACCCTCCTTGATAATTTTATCAAGGGTTTCAAGGCAAAGGCGTGTTGTGTCGTGAGTGCCTGTACCAAATGCAGCACCGGGCTCAATATTGAGGACGGCTCTGTCACCTGCATCATAATCGTCAATCCAGATAGGACGGACGAAAAGGCGCTCACCAACAGCAGTAGGCTTGAAAAACGCCTTCCATTTATCTGCCCAATCCTCTTCAGAGCAACCATCGGTTTCAATTCTGAATTCAATTTTTTCTGCAGTTAATCTGTCAGAAATAAATGAAACTGCTTCTGCAGGATTATTGCCCTCTTCTATGTAAATATGAACAATGCTTTCAGCTCTGTTTTTCTGAAGCAAATCCTCGTCAATAAGGTCAATATGAGCTATTTCCCACGCAGCCTCTTCAAGATCGCTGTAATCCTCAATATAGATACCATAAGGCACAGCCATAACTGCAACATTTGATGCTCTTTCAGTATCCTCTGTTTTTATATAAATTTTAACTTCGGTATAATTCATTCTTATTCTCCGTCAATAATATTTGCCTGAGGCTCAACATTAAGTCTTCCGTGGTTATAGAATTTTCTGTTATCAAGCATCCAGAGTCTGCCTGTAAATTCGCCTGCCTTAACGCCACCAACTGCCTCTGCCATTTCATACATATTAGCATCAAAAAGGTCCAGCTGAGAAAGAACCTCTGCTTCAATAAATGAAGGTCTTACTGCTGCACCGAATTCAAGCTTTCCGTGGTGAGAAATAAGCATATGCTGAAGAAGATATTTCTTTTCAGGTGTGATTTCAAGCTCGTCACACTTTCTGCCCACATCCTCTGCACCCATAACAAGATGACCTAAGAGCATACCCTCAAGAGTGTGTCCGTCAACGATACCTGCACCGTTTACCGTGTATTCGCGCATTTTTGCAATATCGTGAAGAATTGCACCTGAAAGAAGAAGCTCTCTGTCAATACAGGGATAAATACTACAGATACATTCTGCAAGACGGACAATTGAAAGAGTGTGATATAAAAGACCACCTGTCATTGCGTGATGAAGCTTTTCTGCTGCAGGGAAGGTTAAAATTCTCTCCTGATTATCTCTGAGCATTGAAAGAACAACCATTTTAAGCTCTTCATCCTCAAAGTTATTCACAAGTCTGATAATGCTATCAAGCATATCGTTACCGCTGTAATCAGAGGTTTTAACAAAATCTGCCATATCAAACTCTTCAGCTTCTGCAGGGCGCATTCTCTGAATAATGAACTGGTCATTTCCGTTATACTGCTGAATTGTACCACGAACCTTAATAACTGTGTTAACCTCGGGAAGAGACATACTTTCCTCTTTGAAATCCCAAAGCTTTGCAACCATTTCGCTGTCCTTGTCACCTAATTTGATATCAAGATAAAAGGTACCATTCTTTGCACTTTTTTTATCACAAGCCTTAACAAGAGCAAAGCCCTCAACCAAGCCTATTTTTTCTGTTTCTGTAAACTTCATATTTTTACCTCTTCTATAAGTTTCTGTATTACATAGGATGCCATTAAATAGCCTGCCACAGGTGGTGTAAATGAAGCCGACCCAGGAACTGAGCCCTCAGTTTTTATAGGCTCCTCCTTTGAATAAACAACAGTTAATTTCTTAACGCCTCTGTTTTTCAGCTCTCTTCTCATAACCCTTGCCAATGGGCATACGCTTGTTTTATTAATATCTGCTATTTCAAAAAGCTCGGGATGAAGCTTGTTTCCTGTTCCCATTGAAGAAATCACGGGAACACCAAGTCTGCTTGCTCTTTCAATGAGCTCAAGCTTTGCAGTTACATTATCGATGGCATCAATGATGAAATCATATTCAGTCAGATCAATTTCATCAGCAGTTTCAGGAAGATAAAACAAATCATATTTCTTAAAGCTGATATGGGGATTTATGCTCAGGACCCTCTCCTCTGCCACATCAACCTTCTTTTTCCCCACATTATCGCTTGTAGCAATAATCTGACGGTTTATGTTGGTTATATCAACAGTGTCCTTATCAACAACTGCAACAGTGCCCACTCCACCTCTTACAAGGGCTTCAAGGGCTGCGCCACCAACACCACCGATACCAAAAACGATAACCGAGGATTTATTGAGCTTTTCCATTTTTAGTTCGCCTAAAATTCGGGCTGAACGGGAAAATCTTTCGTCCATCTGATACTCCTTAAAACAATATATGTTGATTATATAATATACTTGAAAAAGTTGTCAACAATTAAAGTTGATAATTATTTTCGGGTGGTATTAATTTTGAAAAAAAGAGCGATTTCTGCATTACTTATTTTGATTTTTTCCTTTATCTCCCTTAGTGGAAGATTATATTCCATTTCCTCAAGCTCTGAGCTTGTTTCTGCTCAGCCTCACATCAGAGTCCGTGAGTTAGGAAGAAAAAAGGGTACAATTTACGACAGAAACGGTGTTTCTCTTACCAATAACACCAAAAGCACAGTTTTCTGTGCCAAGCCTACAAGTGAAAACGCTGTTTTAATTACCAAAATCAAAGGCAAGGACTACGCCAAAAGCACAGTTTTAAAAGGTTATTTCACAAGCTTTTCAACAGAAAAAAGCGACATTGTAAACGAAAACAAAGATATAAAAGGCTTTGATATATTTGAAAGATATGGCGATTCTGTCGCCTTACATTTATTAGGCTACACCGACATTGACGGCAACGGAGTTTCAGGAATAGAAAAATACTATCAGAATGAAATTGACAAATATAACGGCACACTTTCCGTCGCCTACTCGGCAGATGCGTTGGGCAGGATGTTAACTGGTGAAAGCATAGAAATAAGAAACAACAATTATTATTCTCAGGGTGGTGTTATGCTTACAATTGACAGAGATATTCAAGTGATTGTTGAAAAGGCTCTCTTAAACGGAGAAATCGATAAGGGTGCAGCAGTTGTGCTAGATGTAAGAAATTCTGCTATTTTAGCCTGCGCTTCAACGCCCTGCTATGAAAGAGAAAACATTTCAGAATATTTAAACTCTGATGATTCCCCTTTTTTGAACAGAGCATTCGAGTGCTTTCCTGTAGGCTCTGTTTTCAAGCCTGTTACTGCTGCAGCTGCCTTGGAGGCTGACATACAGCTTAATAAGTATTATTGTAATGGTTACATTGAAAAGAGTGAAAACAAATTCAACTGCAATAAGACCGAAGGTCACGGAGAGCTTGATTTCAACACTGCTATGGCTATGTCCTGCAATCCTTATTTTATTGAATTAAGCACTGCCACAGGTGCGAAAGCTCTTCTGAATACTGCAAGGGCTTTGGGCTTTGGAAAAAGCACAGATTTAGGCAACGGCTTTGTAACATCTGGAGGCAGCTTACCTGATATCAAAGAGCTGAACAGCGATGCTGCTATTGGTAATTTGGGCTTTGGACAAGGAAAGCTGACTGCCTCGCCTCTTCAAATCGCCAATTGCTTTGCAGCTATTGCCAATGAGGGAATTTATAACGAGCCTTATGTTTACAAAGGCACAATTGACAGCAACGGAAATTTAACTCCAACAGTAAAAAGTGAGGGAAAAAGAGTGTTATCAGAAAGCACCTGCAGAGCAATTAAAAATGCCATGGCAGACACAACAACTCTTGGTACCGGTAAATCTGCATACTCCTCGCTTTTTGACTCCTGTACCAAAACTGCAACTGCTCAGAGTGGTCAGTATGACGAAAACGGATTTGAAATAAAATACTGTTGGTTTGTGGGCTTCTTCCCTATTGACAATCCACGATATGTTATCTGTATATTAAAAGAAAACGGAAGCTCCGGTGGAACAGACGGAGCACCCGTTTTCAAAGAAATCAGTGAAAATATTTATATCAGTAATATCAATCGTTAAGGTCTAAAACTCTTTGAGCACCTAAAAGAACACCGATTTTTGCACTATGGAAATTCAGACCACCCTGAAGCCATACTGCAAAGGGCTCTCTTAAGGGGGCATCAGCTGAAAGCTCAATTGATGAGCCGTTTGTGAATGCACCTGCAGCCATAATAACATCGCTGTCATAGCCGGGCATAGCCCAAGGCTCAGGAACAACATAACTGTCAACAACAGAACCACTCTGAAGCCCCTGACAGAAGGCGATAAGCTTTTCGCTGTTACCAAGCTTGATGCTCTGAATAATGTCAGCGCGTTTTTCTGTGCTTGTAGGAGAAACCCAATAACCCATTTCCTCAAATACTGCAGCAGTAAACACAGCAGTTTTAAGAGCCTCACCTGTAACATGAGGAGCATGAAAAAGGCCCATAAAGATATCTCTTGAATTGCCGAGAGTAGCACCTACCTCTTTACCAATACCGGGAGTTGTAAGACGATAGGAGCAAAGCTCAACAAGCTCCCTTTTACCTGCTATATAACCACCACACTTAGCTATACCACCACCGGGGTTTTTAATCAATGAGCCTGCAAAAAGATCAACACCGATTTCTGCAGGTGTCTCATATTCTGTAAACTCTCCATAGCAGTTATCAAGCATTGTAATGGCTTTGCTTTCAGCCTTTACAATATCTGTGATTTCCTTAATTTCCTTTGAGGTCAAGGTAGGTCTCAAGGAATAGCCTCTTGAACGCTGAATATATACTGCTTTGTATTCCTTTTCATTTAGCTTTTTCTTTAATTCATCAAGGTCAACTGTGCCATCCTCTTTAAGCTCAACAATTTCAAAGTTTATACCGAAATCCTTTAAGGAGCCCATACCCTCACCTGTCAAGCCAATAACAGAATGTATGGTATCATATGGCACACCTGTTGCACAAAGAACAGTATCACCGGGGCGAAGAACACCAAAAAGCATAACGCTCAAGGTATGAGTACCACTTGCGAAGCTATGGCGAATAAGTGCGTCCTCTGCACCGAAAATCTGTGCAGCCACCTCATCAAGCACCTCACGACCTCTATCACCGTAGCCATAGCCTGTTGAGCCTGCAAAATGAGATTCGCTGACACCATTATCAATAAATGCCTTTAAAACTCTCTGTTGATTAAATTCGGTTATTCTGTCAATTTCTGCAAATTTTTCACTACATTTTAAAAGTGCTTTTTCAGAAATTGCTTTCATTTCATCGCTAAAATTAAAGAATGACATTTTATTCTTCCTTTTTTATGTAAATTTTTCCACACAACGAAAAGCCAATGTTTTCGTACAACTTTATATTTTTCTCCTCGCACCAAAGAAATACCTCGTTGATGGATTTCTTTTTCAATTCACTTAAAAGTGCCTTTACACACTGCGTCGCATAGCCTTTACCCCTATGGCTCTCGCTGGTAAAAACTCCTGCAACCACTCCTGAATTTTTAAAAACAAATGGTGCAGCAGCACAGCTGACAGGAATAGAATCCTCAGTCACATAAACTGCACAGGCATACCCCTCGTTAATCTTTGAGGAAAACAACGGATACCACGCTTCAAATGAGCCATTGTGAGAAAGCAGGCTGAAAACATTTTCATAATCAGCTATCCTTGATTCTGATGTAATTGCTATGGCATCACCTGAAAACTCACACTCGGGCGTAGCCTTTAAAACAGCTCTTTCCACAAGAGTGATTTCCTCAAAACAGAAATCAGATAAAACATTCCTAACACCCTGAAGCTCTAAAAAAGATGTCAGCTCCTGTGCATCTGCCTTGTCACTTAATCGGCATATAGTTGCAGTTACGCCTCTTAATGAGAAAACAAGAGTCCTTTCTCCGTCAATCTCCTGAAAATAGGCTCCGTCAGAAGCTCCACGAGGAAAAATATTATCTGTATTAATTACAGAGAAAAACGGTGGAAGCCCACCGTTCACCTCTGAAAATTCACACATTTTTTTGATCATATCTCGCAGCCGCCGTGGCTTCTTACCTTAAGTATGTAGCAGGAATTTTCGCCGAATACCTTTTTCATTGAGGAGACATAGTATTCAGTTTCTGTAACAGGAACAAATGCCTGAATTGTACCTGCAAATCCACCACCGTGAACGCGATAAGCACCCTTACCCTTAAGAAGCTCTTCTGTAAGACAAAGAGCAAGCGCTACGGGCTGAGAATCGGGATTTGAAAGAGTAAAGCAGTTCTGATTATACATATATGATGATTTACCACTTTCAATAATTGTTGCCTTGAAGGCTTCGAAATCACCATTTGCAAGAGCGCCTGCAAGTCTTTCAACTCTCTTGTTCTCATTATAAAAATGAATAGCTCTTTCTATTGCTCTGTCACCTGTTTTCTTACGGATTTCGCCCATATTATCAAATACATCCTTTTCGGGTACCTGACGAAGAACATTCTTACCGAAAAATTCAGCAACGGAGTTCATTTCAAGACGGATAGCAGCATAATCACCTGTAAGGTCGGCATGATTTCCACCTGTATCAACGATACAAAGATTATAGCCATGCTTTGCAATATCAAAATCAACCTTATTGATTACGGGCTTAGCAGTATCCTCAAAGTCAATCTGAACAAAGCCACCAACTGAGCAAGCAGTCTGATCCATAAGACCACAGGGTTTTTTGAAATATACATTTTCTGCGTACTGAGAAATCTGAGCGATTTCAACTGCGCTGATTTTACCGTCGTTATATAAATAGTTAAGAATTGTACCGATAAGCACCTCGTAAGCTGCAGAAGAAGAGAGACCTGAGCCTGAAAGAACACGGGATGTTACAGAAGCGTTAAAGCCACCGTATTTATAACCGAGCTGACCAAAACGAGCACACATACCTCTGATAAGAGCAGTTGATTTACCTGCCTCCTCATCCTTGATTTCCAAATCTGCAGAGTCAATAGAAATGGGTGAATAGCCTTCAGAATTAACACAAATAATGCTATCATCGCGAGCACAAACTGCTGCAACTGCATCAAGGTTAATCGCTGCAGCAAGAACCTTACCATTATTATGGTCGGTATGGTTGCCTCCAACCTCTGTTCTACCGGGTGCAGAGAAAAATCTGATTTCGGCATTTTCAGAAAAATCCTTTTCAAAGCTTTCTGCAAGCTTTACATATCTTTCCTGCTGAAAGGCTGCTTCATCGTTGCCGTAAACTGCAACAAGTCTTTCAAGAAAAGCATCTGTTAAAATATCATTCTTTTTCATTTTTATCGTCCTTTCGGATTAATTTAAATAAAACATCAAGAAGCAGTAATGAAACACCACTGATAACTAACAAAATTGTAATCGGGGCAAGGAATGACGGGGTGAACGGGTCAAACACATTACAACCGATAATACTCCATGAAATAAGGCGTGGCAAAAAGCCTAAAACTGAAAAACTGATAAAGGGTATCAGATTCATATCAGTTCCACCATATGCCCTGCTTATTGTGCCTGCAGGAGCAAAGGGAACAAAGCGCAGAATAACAAGCATCCACTTATTACCCTTACCGTTAAAGTCCATAAAATCTGACAGAGACTCAGATTTCAGCAAAAGCTGATATAATCCACCACCACCGAATTTTCTGCCCCACAGGAACTTTATTCCTATAAGCAGACTGAAGCCTATAACATTTACTAATATAGCTACGAATGGAGAAAAAACAAGACCTGAGCCAATAAACAAAACCGAAAATGGAATACATCCAAAGGTCATTTTGAACATAAAGAAAAACATAATAATGGCAAAGGCTGTAATTTTATCAAACTCTGCAATATAAAGCTCTATACCTGTAAAAAGGTTATTTATCTCTGTAATTTGCTTTTGAAACTGAGGTAATGTTAAAAGAAACATTATAACAATCGCACAAACAGAGCCCACAAAGCAGCTGATACTTAAACGACGAAGCGTTTTACTTCTTCTTTCGTAGTCTGAAACTTGCTTAAAAGACAAAGTCTCACTCCGTTTCCATTTTTATACACATAGGTTATTTTATAACAATATTCATTTAAGGTCAAGAGAATATGAAATAAACATTGAAAGAAAAGTAATTTAAGTGTATAATGTATTCGGTGATTTTATGAATGATAAACTTAAAGCCGTAATTCTTGACGGCTACACAGAAAACCCCGGAGACTTATCCTGGGACTGTATCGGTAATTTAACAGACCTTACCGTATATGACAGAACCCCTGAGGAGCTTGTTATCGAAAGAGCTAAGGATGCTGAAATACTTATTGTTAACAAGGTTAAGCTTACTGAAGAAATAATTTCTCAACTCCCTAATCTTAAATTTGTCGGCACTCTTGCAACAGGCTACAATCAGATAGACGGAGTAGCTTTAAGAAAAAGAGGGATTCCTCTTTCTAATATCCCCTCTTATTCAACAAATGCAGTTGCACAAATGGTTTTTGCGTATATTCTTGAATCTGTCAACAGAGTCAGCGAATATACTGATTCTGTAAAAAACGGCGATTGGGAATCCTGCAAGGATTTCTGTTATTGGAACCGCCCCTTGTTTGAGCTTGACGGTAAAACCCTTGGTATTATCGGCTTCGGAAAAATAGGCAGACGCGTATCAGAAATTGCAAAAGCATTCGGTATGAATGTTATGGTTTATACACCATCAGGCAAAAAGGACGATGCACCTGATGTGGAATTTACCGATATGGATAATGTTCTCAAAAACGCTGATTTTATTACCGTTCATTGTCCTCTTACCGAAAAAACTGCAGGTCTGATTAATAATGAATTTATCAACAAGCTTAAGAATGGTGCCTGTGTTATAAACACAGCTCGTGGTGGCGTTGCAAACGAGGAGGATATTGCAAGCGCTTTAAAATCAGGCAAGCTCTCCTGCTACTGTGCAGACGTTTTATCAACCGAGCCACCTAAAAGCGACAACCCTCTCCTTACTGCTCCCAACTGCTTTATAACACCTCATATTGCCTGGGCAGCCTATGAAACAAGACTTCGTCTTATGGGTATTCTCGAAGGAAATATCAAGGCGTTCCTTGAAGGATGCCCCACCAATGTTGTCAACTGATAATTTATATTGGAAATTAAACCATATTTTCCTTTTCTAATCTTGTATTTTTTTTGCATTATGACAAAACTTGAAAATATAAGTTAAAATTATGTCAAAGTCCTTGCATTTATTCATTTTTATGGTAAAATAGACAAGGTTAAAAATAAACTAACAAAAAATATTTGGAGGTAATTCAAATGTCAGTTAAAGTTGCAATTAACGG
>JAZQUT010000080.1:0-2453 GCA_045631405.1 Acutalibacteraceae bacterium
AATTTTTTTAGATTTTCAGGTAGTTCATATGCTTCTGAACCGATATTATTAGCAGGAGTAAATGCTTTTTTCAAAATCGCTTCTGCTAACATTGCTTTTGGTGGTACGCTATATAGTTTTCCGTTATACTCAAAAGTTCTACAATCAACCTGTGTTCCGCTAATTTCACCACAACAACCACAATCAGACTCTTTTACTTCATCACAAATATCTATGCCGTTAATCCTTATTGTTGGCGAAGATACAAACCTATTGTTAATAGCATCCTGCTCTGTTGCTATTTCTGTTTTTTTATAAGATATGCGGTATCCTGCAAGAGCAAATGCAGGAGTTAACTCTTTAATAACCTTTTCCAAAACAGAATCTGTACCGATACAACGGTCGCAAGTATTCAGGTCTAAATATAAATAATCTATTTTGATTTCTTTCATAAGTCGCTTTTTCGCAATAACAATTCTTTTTGCTGTTTTTTTGTTAACCATTTTTTCCTCCATCACAACAAGTTAATGCTTGTTTTTAACTTTAAAATCTTTTCTTCGATTTCTTTGATAATAATTTGGAATTCTTCATCCGATTTCCCTGTGGGATCTTCCAATTCCCAGTTATCATCAAATGCTCTGCCGATGAAAGGACATCCTACATTACAACCCATAGAAATTGCAATATCGGGATTTGGAATATCTGTAATTAATTTTGAATACTGTGTTTGTTCCATATCTATTCCATGCATTTCTTTCATAATTCTAACTGCATCTTGATTAATTTGTGGCTTAGTTTCTGTTCCTGCGGAAAAACTTTCAAAAACATCCGAAGCCAAGTGCTTTCCCAGCGCTTCTGCAATTTGACTGCGGCAGGAATTATGAACACAAATAAAAGCGACCTTTTTCTTTGCTTTTTTATGGAATAAACAATTCTCTTTCAGACACTGATTATTCATATGTGAGCGAGAACATACTACATTGTCTATATCCATATTTATGTTCAAATGTTCTTTCGTAAACTTAACCGCTTCAATGATAGCAAGATAAGAATCTCTTTTGCAACAACGGGGGCCACCGTTCTTTCCAATGGCATCGAGTGCTTTTGCTGTCATTTGGTTAGAAAGTCCCCACGCTTCTTTTGCAAGTGGTGTAGCCTTTAATGCAATAGAAATATACATACCAGTGCTAACACCCGCACCGCAAGCTCCCCAAAAACCACAAGCACCACCAGGCACTTGCTTTCCTCGTTTTTGCATCTCATAAAGTGAAGATTTTAAATCAATATCTCCGCCTGCATTCTTATAAGCAGTCAACAATGCAGAACCTACCATTGTATGATGTTCAGGTCCGTGCATATGGCAGGATGGTTTAGACATCATTTCTTCCAAAATTTCAATAGGATTTTTTGACTTGCTGTTAAAGCATATTGAAATGATTTCATCCATTCCGCTTGTATGACATTCATCGCAAACAAAATGACCGTTTACGCATCTTGTTTTGCTACTCTGTTTTTTATGACACAGTTCACATTCCATCACTTCATCTGCATCAAGATACAAAAGCGGTGCTTTGCATATCAAACATTCCTCATTCATTAAAATTACCTCTTCAAATTCTTATTTGTCTATTTTTTATTCCTAACTTTTTCTTACAATCTTACAATAGTTCATATCACATTAAGAACAATAAATTTTGTATTCATTTTCTTGTTCCAATTCCTTTAATGCATCTTCCAAATTAGAAAAAATCGACTTACTTCCATTATCAACATTCTGCCAAAATGCCGGTGTTAAATCAAATCCGCTTCTGTAACTCCATTCCTCATCGTCAAACCGGTATATTTTTTCAAGACGATAGCTAAAGAATCCTTTATTACTTTTGAGCACTACATACCTCAACGCCCTATCTTTTGAATAAACAACCTTTACAACTTCATCATCAAAACAATCAAGACTTTTATCGTAAAGCATTTCAACAATTTCTTCCCATTCAAGCATTTCAGGAACTGCTCGTTTTACTTTCCCGAACATGCTAAAAAGTTTTTGCACACTATCGCCTCCTTTTTAACAGATTTCAATGTCCTTACTATCAATATCTGTTGCCATACAACTCTCTTGCTTTTTCCGTATATTTTTTTACAAATTCAGTTTTAGCATCTGTATAAGCATCTCTGTTATGCTCGTATTTCTTCCACAACCTGAGCTTTAATTCTTCGTATTCCTTTGCCGCTTCCGTATGTTCAACAAGGTAATCTCTGAAATACAATTCATCATTATCCCCTTTATATCTCAAATGCAAATGAAATACTCTCTCCGAAAATCCATGCTCTGTATATCCCTTATTAAAAGAAATCCTGTCTTCACTTTGCGACATGCAAACATAGCCGCTATTTATAATCAAAGCTTTATAATCCGGTAAGTCGCTTTCCTTTGGAATTTCTACAAGAATATCGATGATTGGTTTTGCCCATAT
>JAZQUT010000081.1:0-1059 GCA_045631405.1 Acutalibacteraceae bacterium
CCACGGATAAATAATGCTTATTTGCAGCTCCCCGTGGCTTATCGCAGCTTGTCACGTCTTTCATCGGCTCCTGATGCCAAGGCATTCTCCTTATGCTCTTGTTTGCTTGAACTCCTTTTGATTAATATCACTTGGATATTAGTCCTTGGTTCTCTATTTTTTTCAAGAATTGCTGAGTACTCTTAAAAACAGTTTTGGTTTTTAAACTCGCCTATTTCACAATTACTTGTGCGGCTAAAATTGTTTTTTTACCCTTAATTAATTAAACTTTTTGGAAAGACCTTTTTGTTTTTCCTGATTTCTCATTTACTCGATTTTCTCGATTTCACAAATTTGTCTTTTTCCCTTGTTAACTTGCTTTACACTCGTTAACTTGTCTGTTTCTTCGTGTTCTCATTAATTTTCTATACTTTATTCGGTTTTCAATGAACATTTTCTAAACTTAATTTTCATTAAGTTTTTAAAACACTTAAATTCCTTTAAATGCTTTAAAAATCTAAGGAAAATGATTGGACTGAGTGGACTCGAACCACCGACCTCATGCTTATCAGGCATGCGCTCTAACCACCTGAGCTACAATCCATTATATCTTGGCGGTTAGACCTTATTATGTTTGGTGGAGATGATGGGATTCGAACCCATGACCCCCTGCTTGCAGGGCAGGTGCTCTCCCAACTGAGCTACACCCCCATATGTAAGGTCTTTCCCGTCTTCTCTTTTTGAAAGATCCCTCAAAATTGAACAATGAAACAAAGACTTCCGTCCTAAATTCGTATTTTGACTGTTGACATCGTGTGTTTGTCAACGTCGATTCTCCATAGAAAGGAGGTGATCCAGCCGCACCTTCCGATACGGCTACCTTGTTACGACTTAACCCCAATCATTGAACCCACCTTCGACCACTGCCTCCTTGCGGTTAGCACATGGGCTTCGGGTGTTCCCAACTTTCATGGTTTGACGGGCGGTGTGTACAAAGCCCGGGAACGTATTCACCGCGGCATGCTGATCCGCGATTACTAGCAATTCCAACTTCGTGCAGGCGAGTTGCAGCCTGCAGTC
>JAZQUT010000082.1:0-2162 GCA_045631405.1 Acutalibacteraceae bacterium
AGGACCGGAATCCTGCAACAAGATTTTTGAAACAGTATTTGACCCCAAAAATGATTTAGAATAAACAAAAAAGACAAGTCGAAAGACTTGTCTTTTTTGGCACCCGCAATAGGAATCGAACCTATATCTAATCCTTAGGAGGGATTTATTCTATCCATTGAACTATGCGGGCGAGTATTAAATTTTGCTTTGTTATTATATCAAATATCTTTAGTTTGTCAAGGTGACAGTTTTATCTGTCACCTTGATTTATTTTTTCTTTTTAAAAATAATGAACTTACTGAAAAAGTAGTTAAGGATTACTACTATTACTGCAAGGGCGATTTTGGCTATTATCTGCCCTGTTATTGTGAAGCCGAGAATTGTCAGGGATTTTTCACCGAAGCCTAAAGCATCAACAAAAAGCCACAGTCCACCCTCTTCGACACCAAAGCTGAAAAGCCTTGCACCAACAAACTCGGGCAATTCCCTGCCGATTGTTTTTGCGTTCCATTTCTTTGATTCAAAAACAAAAAGCTTGTTTGTTACAAAGGCAAAGGCAACGCCTACCACCCATGCAATTGCGTTATTTATCAGGTAACGCTCTTCTCCGAGAATTCTTGTAAAAGCCCAGAATGTGAGAAAGTTCACCAGGGTTGTGAGAACACCGAAGATAAGATATAAAAGCAGTTCTTTATACTTAACAATAATTTCCTTGATTTTAGTCATCCTTGCCAAGGTGCTCCTTTAAAATATAAATGGGTCGGTTCTTAACCTGAACATAGATTTTTGAAAGGTATTCGCCTAAAATGCCGAGACAGAAAAGCTGCATACCACCAAGGAAAAGAACAAGCACTACTATTGTTGCATAACCGGGTACATCTATACCGAAAATCAACTTTTGAAGCACAACAACAATAAGATAGATTATTGAAGCAAAGGCAGTTACAAGACCTACACCTGTTGCCAATTTAAGAGGAAAGGTTGAGAAGGATATGATACCATCAAAGGCATATTTGAAAAGCTTTCTATAAGACCATTTGGTTTCTCCGAACTGACGCTCTTCAACAGTATATGGAATATACTTGGTATTAAAGCCTACCCAGCTGAAAATACCCTTTGAAAAACGGTGATATTCTGTCATTTCAATAATGGCATCCACCATTGTTTTTTTCAAAAGACGGAAATCAGATGCGCCGTTAACAAAATCAACATCAGTAATTTTGTTAATCACCTTATAGAACGAGGATTTAAGCCCTGAAAGAGTTTTACTTTCCTTTCGGTTTTCCTGATATGCTGCAACGCAGTCAAGACTCTCGTCCTTCTCCAATTCTCCGAGCATTTCTAAAACTACCTCGGGGCGTTGCTGTAAATCTGCATCAATTATGCAGACCATATCACCCTTTGCATTGGAAAGACCTGCATAAATTGCTGCTTCCTTACCGAAATTTCTGCTGAAGGTTAAAACCTGAATATCTGAAGAGGGATTTTCTTTATAAAGCTTTTTAAGCTCAGGGTATGTTCCATCCTTGCTTCCGTCATTGACGAAAACAAATTCATAGTCCTCAACCTTACCTGCAAAGACCTTATTCACTTCATCAAAGAAGCGCTTTACATTTGCTTCTTCATTATAACAAGGAATAACAAGTGATAATTTCATAGTTTTACCCTTTCAGCATTTTTCGGTAGATAAATTTTAGTTGAATTTAATTGTAAGAATCTTCTTACCTGTGATTTCGAATTCTACGAAGCCGTCCTCACCCATTGTGAGTGCCTTATCATCAAGCTCTTCAAGAGTAACAAGCTTAACCTCGTTCCACTTTTTGCCTGAGTATGCAGGAAGCTCGAATTCTGCTCTCTGTCTTTCAACAGGTGACTGTGCCTTTTCGATAGGAGCAATACCACCGTTAAGACGGATAGCATTTTTAACAGTTTTATCAGAGGGATTGAAGAGACGAACAACATAGCCTGTTCCGTCCTCACTCTTCTTAACTGCGCTGACATTAAGGTTTTCGTCCTTAAGCTCAAGGAAGGAATGAGTGAGAGGATTCTTACCATGGTCTGTGGGAGCAACCTGACCAATTGTAAGGTAAAGATTAAATCTTTCGCTCTCCTGCCATACATTACCCTCTTCCCAGTTACCCTTATGAGGCATAAATGCATAACGGAAGGTGTTTTTGCCG
>JAZQUT010000083.1:0-2252 GCA_045631405.1 Acutalibacteraceae bacterium
CTTGCATTTGAAAATAGTTTATGTTATTATATATGACTGTATGATACGAAAATAACGACAAGGAGGTGCCCCGATGCCCAATATCAAATCTGCAAAGAAGAGAGTTATTGTTAATGCAACAAAGGCTGCAAGAAACAAAGCTACAAACTCTGCTCTTAAAACTGCTATCAAAAAAGCTAATGCAGCTATCGACGCTAACGATGCAGCAAAGGCTGAAGCTGTTAAGGTTGCTGTTAAGAAACTTGACCAGGCTGCTGCTAAAGGTCTTCTTCACAAGAACAACGCTGCTCACAAGAAATCACAGCTCGTTAACAAGCTCAACAAATCCAACTAATTGATTGGACAAAAGAAACCCCCACAGCAAAATGCTGTGGGGTTTCTTTTTTAATTAGGAATGAGGAGTGAGGAATGAGGAGTGTCGGGACCTGCGGTCGGCATTGTAAGATGCCAGATACCAGATGCCAGAGTTGTGTCTGCTACGCCCACCTTTTATTTCTTACCGAAAGATTTCTGTACAACAAATCGCCTTACATCTGAAAAGTTTTTGTGGCGTAAGATTTCCTCACAGAGTTTTACTGTTACAGGGAAGAATTTTATAAAATCCGCACTATTTTTCTTTTTGGTTATGTTACCGCGAAATTCTTGCTCTAACTCATTTTTAGAAAAATAAATATATACTCGCCCTGTTCCGTATAAATCTTTTACAACATTTTTGTAACCTTCTATACCGCAGAACTCACATTCATCCCACGATAAAGAAGTCTTTTTAGTAAATATGCAACGAAATTCAACACCTTGGTCTGATATTATGAGTTTACCAAACGCCATCGGAAATAATATTGGTATAAAATAAGCCTTAAAGCAATATATTTCTAAAACTAAAAATAATATAAAACCAATGGTACAAAGAAGATTTTTTTCACGAATTGAACCTACGGCAAATCCTACGCAACAAACTAAAAAGAATATTAAAAGAATGAAAGCCAATCGAAACTCAATGACAAAAATTAAAGGAATTCTAAAAACTTTTTTGTTTTTCATAATTATACTCCTAAATAAAAAACAGGGGCATATGTTCTGTAATTGCTGATTTTCAGCACTGGAACAACCCCTGATTTTTCGTTTATTATTTAGGTTGGTAAAAACCCACCTTTTTCATTACCTTATCAAGAGTTCTCTGTGAAATTCTTGTTGCAAGGTCTGCGCCCTTCTTCATACATTCCTCAAGGTATTTCTTATCATTGATAAGCTCCTTATAGCGAGCCTGAACGGGTGCAAGCTCGTCAATTACTGCCTGACCTACTGCTGTCTTGAAGTCGCCGTAGCCCTTGCCCTCAAATTCCTTTTCAATTTCCTCAAAGGACTTACCTGTGCAACAAGAGTAAATTGTCATAAGGTTATTGATGCCATCCTTACCCTCTGCATATTTAACACAAGCATCGCTGTCAGTAACTGCAGATTTGATTTTCTTCATAATTACATTGGGTTCATCAAGCATTGAAATGTATGATTTGGGGTTATCATCGGACTTACTCATTTTATGAGTGGGGTCCTGAAGAGAGCAGATTTTTGCACCTGCTTTACCGATAAAGGGTTCAGGCATTTTGAAAACATTACCGTAAATTGCATTGAAACGGTCAACAATGTTTCTTGCAAGCTCAAGGTGCTGTTTCTGGTCTGCGCCGATTGGCACGAAATCTGCGCCGTAAACAAGAATATCTGCAGCCATAAGCACAGGATAATCAAAAAGACCAACTGAAATGTTATTTTCAAGCTTCTGACTTTTTTCCTTGAACTGAGTCATTCTTGCAGCCTCACCAAACTGAGTATAGCAGTTGAGAATCCAACCTAACTGAGCGTGGGTGGGCACCTGACTCTGAACGAAAACAACATTCTTTTCAGGGTCAATGCCAAGAGCTAAAAGAAGAGCATAAAGCTCAAGTGTATTCTTTTTAAGCTGCTGAGGATTTTCACGGAAGGTTGGCACTGTAATAGAGTGCAAATCTGCAACGCCATAAAGACAGTCATAATCCTCGCACATATTTTTCCAGTTCTTGAGCGCGCCAAGGTAGTTACCGAGAGTGGGTGTACCTGTTGGCTGAATGCAGCTCAAAACTATTTTCTTTCTTTCGGGAATTTGGTTTTCCATTTGTATTTACTCCGTTGATTATATTTATTTCTTAGAAAAGTCCTGTAATTTTGCCGTTCTCGTCAACATCAATACGCTCTGCCGCAGGGCTCTTGGGAAGACC
>JAZQUT010000084.1:0-82211 GCA_045631405.1 Acutalibacteraceae bacterium
TGTAACAGCTGAGAAAATCGGAACTGCAACTGCAACGAGGATAGCCATGATAACAACAACGATCATTAATTCAACAAGGGTGAAACCCTTTTTGCTCTTCATAAATTTAAACATTTACGAACAACTCCTTTTAATACAAAAATTTTATTTTGTATGTGGCGGATTCGATTCCGAGAAAGTTCCGAAACTCTTCGCAACCGCTTCCGTAACTTACAGTTAGATATTACCACCCATTCTCGCTTTTGTAAATACTTTTTTGGTAAATTTTACGAAAAAAAGCAAACTTTGCCCTTTTGCACAAGTTCAGAGTTTGTCTTTTGTTGCTTTCGCCGACACTTTAACAGAATTTTACCGTGAATTTTCCGAAACCCTCGCTTTGTTTTTGCGCTTTGCATTTTTTAATCGGCTTTGCCCCGAAACTTGCTACTTGCCACTTCCAACTTACAACTAAAAAAGCTCGTCATTGACGAGCTTTTTTTATACCATATAGTATATATTCCTTTGCCTTTTGAGCGTCTTCTTTTGAAAGAGCAGGAACTCCCTCTAATTTATAAGGTATTCCCATTTCTTTATATTTATTGACACCCATTGTGTGATAAGGTAAAACATCAAGACCTTTAAGGTTTTTAAGCGTCCCGATAAATTCGCCTAATTTAATTAAATCATCTTTTTTATCGGTATATCCTTCTACCACAACATGCCTTACCCAAAGAGTTATTCCTTTTTCTTCGAGGTGCTTTGCAAATGCGAGAATATTTTCATTTTCGTGACCTGTCAGCGCCTTATGGCTTTGGCTTTCTATATGCTTGATATCAAGCATAACAAGGTCAGTAAAATCTAAAAGAACATCTAATTTTTCAATATATTCTTTCTCTTCTTTAAAAGTTATTCCCGATGTATCAATGCAGGTATGAATATTTTCTTCCTTGCATTTTCTAAAAAGCTCCGTTAAAAAATCCATCTGCAAAAGAGGTTCTCCTCCGCTGACAGTTATACCGCCTTTTTCATAAAAAGCCTTATTCTTATTGAATTCTTTAATAACTTCATCAACTGTTATTTCAGACCCCTCTCCTGTTTTCCAGGTATCAGGGTTATGGCAATAAAGGCATCTCATGGGACAGCCCTGCATAAAAAGAACATATCTTATACCCGGGCCATCCACTGTACCGAAGCTTTCCTTAGAATGAATAAAACCTGTCATTACATTTATATTTTATCGTGGAATGTTCTTGAAATAACCTCATCCTGCTGTTCTTTAGTAAGCTTTATAAAGTTAACTGCATAACCGCTTACTCGAACTGTAAGTTGGGGATATTTTTCAGGATGTTTTTGGGCATCAAGTAATGTTTCCTTTGAAAAGACATTTACATTAAGGTGATGTCCGCCCTTCTGAACATAACCGTCAAGAAGGGAAACAAGGTTATCTATCTGATTTTCTGTAGCACTCATTGTCTTTCCTCCTAATAATTATAATTTGCGTCGCAGACCCGAAATTTTGCATTTTGCATTCTGCATTTTGCATTTACTCTTCGTTTGCGTCAAGCCCTTCAAACAAAGTCGGACTCATACATGCGCCGTCTGTGCAGTCGAAGCTGACCTCAATATCTCCTGCGAAGATCTGATCATCCTTGCCAAGTGCACCGGGAATGATAGAGAATGTGTTTGAAATACCATCCTGAGCGTCAACGAAGGGAAGCTTTGCAACAGATGCAAGAGAAGCAACTGCGCCCTTTGTATCTCTGCGATGCATGGGATTTGCACCGGGAGCGAATGCTTCGCCCTTCTTTCTTCCGTCAGGAGTAGCACCTGTATTCTTACCATAAACAACATTTGATGTAATTGTAAGAATTGATGTTGTAGGAATACCGTCGCGATAGGTGTGGTTTTTCTTGATATGAGTCATAAAGCGATGAACAATGTCGTAAGCGATATCGTCAACAAGGTCATCATCGTTACCGTATTTGGGGAAATCTCCCTCAACCTCATAGTCAACCACAATACCGTTTTCGTTACGGATTGTTTTTACCTTTGCATATTTAATTGCAGAAAGTGAGTCTGCAACAACAGAGAGCCCTGCGATACCTGTTGCAAACCAACGGGTAACCTTTTTATCGTGAAGAGCCATCTGAATTTTTTCGTAGCAATATTTATCGTGCATATAATGGATGATGTTAAGAGTGTTAACATAAACGCCTGCAAGCCATTCCATCATAGCATCATATTTCTCCATAACCTCGCTATAATCGAGATATTCGCTTGTTATGGGTCTGTATTTAGGTGCAATCTGCTTGCCGGAAATTTCATCCACACCACCATTGATAGCGTAGAGAAGGCATTTTGCAAGGTTTGCTCTTGCACCGAAGAACTGCATTTCCTTACCGAGCTTCATTGATGAAACACAGCAGGCAATTGCATAGTCGTCACCGTGGTGGAAGCGCATAAGGTCATCGTTTTCATACTGAACAGATGAGGTTTCAATAGAAACTCTAGCACAATAGCGCTTGAAATTCTCAGGAAGACGGGTTGACCAAAGAACTGTAAGGTTGGGCTCGGGTGCTGCGCCTAAATTCTCAAGGGTGTGAAGATAACGGTAGGACATCTTAGTTACCATATGGCGACCGTCAATTGCCACGCCACCGATTGCTTCAGTTACCCACTGAGGGTCACCTGAGAAAAGAGCGTTATATTCAGGAGTTCTTGCAAACTTAACAAGACGAAGCTTCATAATGAAATGGTCAATCATTTCCTGAATTTCTTCCTCTGTATAAACACCGTTCTGAATATCTCTTTCAGAATAAATATCAAGGAAGGTTGAGGTTCTGCCCAAGGACATTGCTGCACCATTCTGCTCCTTAACAGCTGCAAGATAGCCGAAATAGAGCCACTGAATTGCTTCCTTTGTGTCACTTGCAGGGCGAGAAATGTCGAAGCCATAGCTTAACGCCATTTTCTTTAAATCCTCAAGAGCACGGATCTGCTCAGAAAGCTCCTCGCGTTCCTGAATAATGTGAGAATACATTGCAGAACGGGTTGTTTCCTTCTGCTCCATTTTGTCTTCAATAAGTCTGTCAACGCCATAAAGAGCAACTCTTCTGTAGTCGCCGATAATTCTGCCTCTGCCGTAAGCATCAGGAAGACCTGTAATAATATGGCTTGAACGGCAGGCTCTCATTTCAGGAGTATAAGCATCAAAAACACCTGCGTTATGAGTTTTTCTGTGAGTTTCAAAAAACTCCTTAATCTCAGGGTCAAGCTCATAGCCATTATCCTTACAAGCCTTTTCTGCCATACGAATACCACCATAGGGCATAAGCGCACGCTTCAAGGGCTTGTCTGTCTGAAAGCCTACAATCTTCTCCAGATCCTTGTTAAGATAACCGGGTCCGTGAGAGGTAATGGTTGAGATTACCTTTGTATCCATATCGAGAACGCCGCCGGCTTCTCTTTCCTGCTTGGTAAGCTCTAATACCTGATCCCATAATTGGAGAGTTGCTTTTGTTGGACCAACAAGGAAATCCTCGTTTCCGTCATAAGGCTTGAAATTATGTTTAATAAAGCTTCTTACATTGATTTCTCTTGTCCAGGTTCCACTTTCGAAGCCCTTCCATCCATCATATCTTTGAATCACTGTCATAATCTCCTTTAAGAGTTGTGGAGAGAGTCTGACCAAATTTTGCTCAAGCTTCCCCTTATCTATATTTCTATATAATTATACACTATTAATTTACACTTTACAATGTAAAAGAAATCAAAATCCACCAATAATTTACACCATTTTTTGTTCACTTATTCAAAGTGATATATTTTTTTACAAACAAACTTTAAAAAATATGGTGTTTTTTAAAATTTTGTGATATATTGGGGTTGGTGATAATATGAAAAAGAAAAAGCTTTTAATTAGTTTTTCATTTGTTATGATAGTTATTCTTGCTATTTCAATAATCATTCTGAAGGAGCTGAAAGATATGAAAAATAATTTACCCGATGGCTTCACCTACACTGCGCACACAGGCTGCATCAAAACTAAGGACAACTCCTTAGAAGCAATTGAGGTTGGTATAGCAAACGGAGCTGATGTTGTTGAATTTGACCTTCGCTTCCTTGAGGACGGAACTCCCATTCTTGCCCACGATAAGCCAACCGGCAAGGAGGTTACTCTTGACGAAGCCTTCAAGAAGGTAAGCGAATATGACGATATTCTTGTTAATGTTGATATTAAGGTTACAGATAATCTTCAGGCAGTTTATCCTCTCGCAAAGAAATACGGCATTGAGGACAGAATTTTCTATACAGGCGTAAATGCTGAATTTGTTGAGGCAGTAAAGAAAGACAGTCCCGAGGTTCCTTATTATCTTAATGTTGATGTTCAGAAGCCAAGAAAGCAATCACCCGAATACCTTGACGAGCTTGTTAAAGAGGTCAAGGAAAGTGGTGCAATAGGCATTAACTTCAACAAGGATAATGCAACAAAGGAGCTTGTTGATGCCTTCCACGAAAACGATTTACTTGTTTCAATCTGGACTGTAAACCAAAAATCTAAAATGCTTAAAATTCTTTTTATGGCTCCCGATAACATTACAACAAGACGCCCTGACAAAATGCAGGACATTTTAAAATAACATAAAAACGGTCTTTCGTTGGAAAACGAAAGACCGTTACTTTTATTAAATGATTTATTCAACATTTCCAGCTTTTACGGCTTCAAAATCTTCTTCAATTTCTTTTGAAGGAGCTTTTGTGAGAAGTGAAACAACCACGATGCAAATTGCTGAGAAAATAAATGCAGGAAGAAGCTCATAGATATTCCATACACCGCCAAGGGGTCTGATAACCAGCTTCCAGAAGAATACCATAACGCCACCGCTTACCATACCTGCAATGGCACCTGCACGATTGATTCTCTTCCAGAAAAGAGAGAACAACATAAGCGGACCAAATGTTGCACCGAAGCCTGCCCAAGCAAATGAAACAATTGAGAAAATAACACTGTTTTCATCAAGAGCAATAACAATAGCAATTATTGCAATAACAAGAAGAGTGATTCTTGTCATTGTCATAACCTGCTTATCAGTTGCATTCTTTTTAGCAACATCCTTGTAAATATTTTTAGCAAATGCAGATGCTGAAATGAGAAGATATGAGTCAGATGAGCTAATTGTTGCAGCAAGAATACCCGCCATAACGAAGCCTGCGAAAATGGGAGGCAAGTAGCTTGTGGAAAGAGTTATAAAGATGCTTTCTGCAGAGGAAGCAGTAAGGTGAGCAACAGGGAAAAGATTTCTGCCTGCGATACCAATAAACACTGCAACTGCAAGTGAAATAACTACCCACACAGATGCAATTCTTCTGGACATTTTAAGTTCTTTTTCTTTACGGATAGCCATAAAGCGAAGAAGAACCTGAGGCATACCGAAGTAACCAAGACCCCATGCAAGAGTTGACATAATTGTTAAGGGGCCGTATGCTGCTTTTTCACCGAACTGAGGCACACCATTTACAACAGCTTGCTCGCCTGCTTCATTAAGCTCAGGTGTTGCCATGCCGAAGAACTCAAAGAAACCGCCGATATTCTGCGCATTCTCAACAATAGCATCAATGCCACCAGCTTTAATAGTGCTTACTATAACAATAATAACAAGCGCCACAAACATAACCACACCCTGCATAAAGTCTGATGCACTTTCTGCAAGGAATCCACCAAGAATTGTATAAACAAGAACGAAAACCGCACCAAGAATCATCATTGGAACATAATCGAGCCCGAAAAGGGTTGAGAAGAGCTTACCGCAGGTAACAAAACAGCTTGATGCATAAACTGTAAAGAAAACAAGAATAAAAAGAGCTGCAAGAGAGCAGATAATCTTTTTGTTTTCACGGAAACGGTTTGAGAAAAACTCGGGCAATGTAATAGCATTATTTGCTCTTACACTGTAACGACGAAGTCTTTTTGAAACTATAAGCCAGTTTAAATATGTACCAATTGCAAGACCAATCGCAGTCCATGCTGCGTCAGCAAGACCACACCAATATGCAACACCGGGAAGACCCATAAGAAGCCAACCGCTCATATCTGATGCTTCTGCACTCATAGCAGTCACCCAAGGACCAAGAGAACGACCCCCAAGGAAATAGTTCTCGGAACTCTTGTTTGCTCGTTTAGCATAAACAAGACCGATTACAATAACTACAGTCATATAAATGATCATAGCAACAAGAATCTGAATTGTGCTTGAATTCATATTTCATACCACTCCAATACCATAATATAAAGAAAATAATAGCACATTATGTATAAATATTCAATAAAAAAACTAAAAAAAGTAAAATCTGTTATAATTCATCTTGTATTTTTGCAGAAAATATGTAATAATCATTTAGTTTTATAAATGCTTTAAAAATGAGGTTTTAAAATGGCAGAAAAAAGAAGTAGCTTTTCGGGTAAGCTTGGATTTGTTCTTGCCTCTGCAGGCTCTGCAGTAGGTCTCGGCAACATCTGGCGTTTCCCCTATCTCGCTGCAAAATACGGTGGCGGTATTTTCTTACTCGTTTATCTCCTTTTAGCAGTTACATTCGGCTTCGCCCTTATGTGCGCAGAAATTGCTATCGGCAGAAAAACAGGCACAAGCGCCTTAGGCGCATATAAAAAGCTTGATAAACGTTTCGGCTTTTTAGGAATTGTTGCAGCCCTTGTCCCCACTATCATTCTTCCCTATTATTCCGTTATCGGTGGTTGGATTGCAAAATACCTTTACACCTTTGTCAGTGGTAATATGGCAAGTGCCACAAGCGATGGTTTCTTTGGTGATTTCATAAGCTCACCTATTGAACCAATCTGTTGGTTCCTTCTTTATCTCGGTTTAACTTCAGTTGTTGTTCTCGGAGGTGTTGAAAAGGGTATTGAAAAGGTAAGCAAGGTTATGATGCCCATTCTCGTTGTAATGGTTGTATTCATTGCAGTTTATTCAATGTTTATGCCCGGCGCACTTGAGGGTGTTAAATATTACCTCACTCCCGATTTCAGCAAATTCTCTATTACAACCGTTCTTGCAGCTATGGGTCAGCTTTTCTATTCAATGAGCCTTGCTATGGGTATTATGATTACCTACGGCTCATATATGAAAAAGGATGTTAGCCTTGAGGGCTCAGTTAAACAGATTGAGCTTTTTGATACAGGCATCGCATTCTTTGCAGGTCTTATGATTATTCCTGCCGTGTTTGCTTTCTCAGGTGGTGACGAAAGCGCCTTAGGAAAAGGTCCGAGCCTTATGTTCGTTACACTTCCTAAAGTTTTTGCAAGTATGCCTGGTGGCTCTATAATCGGTGCGATATTCTTTGTTATGGTGCTCTTCGCTGCTCTCACATCTTCCATTTCTCTTATGGAAACAATCGTTTCAATTGTTATGGACAAGTTCAAATTAGGAAGAAAAAAGGCTTGTGTAACAGTTATTATTTTATCAATAATCCTCGGACTTCTCTCCACCTTTGGCTACAGCATCTGGAGTAATTTCACAATAATCGGCTTCCAGTTCCTTGATTTCTTTGACTTCGTAAGCAACAGTGTGATTATGCCCATCGTTGCACTTCTCACCTGTATTCTTATCGGCTACATTATCAAGCCTCAGGCACTTATTGAAGAAATTGAGCAGGGTGGAAAATTCAAGAGAAAAACACTCTTCACAATTGTTATTAAATATATTGCTCCTGTGTTTATTGTTGCAATCCTTATTTTCTCTGTTCTTGAAGGCTTCGGAATTATCAAGGTTTAAAAAACAAAAAAATATAACCACCTTAACAAAAATCGTTAAGGTGGTCTTTTTTATATCATAAAACCTCTTTTACATTACTGTCACCAGTTGTAAGGTTAAAGGTAAGTGTTTTGTTTTCTCCATTTTCTGAGAAATCAAGGCGAATAACATCCTTATCAATGAACTCTGCCATATTAACCTTGTAGTTTTTGTCCTTGAAGAATTCCTTAAGGTAGCCGATTCTTTCATCATCAAAATCGCCTGCGTTGTCGGAAACGAAAAGAACATTACCACAGATTGTATTAACCTTACCATGAAGAAGCTTCTGCTCCCATGTGTAGCCAAGGTTGAAATCACGAAGGAAGAATACGTCGGGGTCATTACAGAATGCTCTGCCGTCAAGGTGATTACGGAAAACAGTGTTGATAATTGCATTCTGTGAGGAGGGACTTTCCTGATTAACCTTAACCAGGCCAAGAAGAGCAGTCTGACTCAAGCCGTTTGAAAGCTTGAAGGACCAGTCCTTGTTAGCGTCGCAGCTGATACGGCAGGCATCAAAGATACCCATACAAGCACCAATCGGCACACCACAGCCAAGAATCCATTTATCACCACAAGCCTCACGAAGAAGGTCAACACCGTCGCACATAATTTCACCACGAGTCTTGCCGTTTCTGGGCTCAATACACTGGCTGTAAAGGAAGTCAAGCTTAACCATATCAAAGCCCCACTCGTTAAGAACAACATCAAAGAAATGCTTGATGTATTCTCTTACCTCGGGGATGTAAATATCAATTGTGTAAGCGCCACCCCAGCCCTGACAACCGAGCATTTTCTTGCCGTTACGGTTGTGAGTAAGAAGCCAGTCAGGGTGATCCTTTGCAAGCTTTGAGGAAACCTGTGCACTGAAGGGAGCAAGCCAGATACCTGCCTTGTAGCCCTTATCGTGAATTTTATCTGCAATATATTTCATTCCGTTGGGGAATTTCTTTTCGTCAATAAGGAGCCAGTCACCAACTGCCTGCTGATAGCCGTCGTCAACCTGGAAGATATTAACCTCTTCACTTGCTCTGTCAAGACCATCAAGGTCACGAAGAATGATTTCCTCACTGATGTTCTGGAAATAGTTATACCATGAGGTATAGCCTGAAAGATGCTCAATAGCAGGCTTCTTACAGCCAACGAAATCAAAGAAATATTTGTCCATTACCTCGTCCATATCGCCCTTGATGATTGCGATATCAAACATTTCATACTCCTGACCTGCCTTAAGAGCAAGACCCTCAACATCTTTTCTGATAATGAATTTATCGTCCTTCATATCAACAGCGAAAATTGTGAAGCCCTGACGCTCACTCTTTGAGCCGTAAAGCTTGATTTCATTTTCGCCTCTTTCACGGAAATAGCAATAGGTATAGCCGTGGAACTTACCCTCTTCGCCATAGCTTTCGAAGTGATAGTCACCAGAAAGACCTGCAAAGTGCTTTAAGAATTTATTGATATTTGCAGCCTTGATAAGACCCTTAAAGGTATCATTCTTGCAGAACTCACGGGATGTTGTCCAAGCCTGATAGCCGTTTGCGAAGAAAAGATCGTCATCATCAAAATCCTTTTCGGTAATAATCTCAAAGGATTTCATTGTAAGGTTAACCTTAGCCTTAAGAACACCCTTGATAGAATCCTTATCCTCCTTAAGCTCAAAGGTAAAGCCTCTGCCGTCAAAGGCATTCTGCTGAACATCCACCTTACCAATCTGAAACTGTGCTCTGAGTTTTTCAAACATATTTCTTTCCTCCACTATATTATTCGTTAACTGCATCTACAAATTTTAAGAACTGAGCCTTACCCTCTTCGTTACGGGAGAAAACTCCACATTGACCAAGAATATCTGCAAACACCTTACCGATTTCATCCTGCAATATCTTTTCGCAGTTTTCAGCAGTAATTGTATTATTCTTCTTAATCTCTTCAACCCACTCATAATGCTTTGCAATTACTTCGTCAGCAAGAATATCCTTGCCGTTTACAATTGCATCTCTGAGAATTGCCATTTCTTCTTTAAGTCTTGAGGGAAGAACTGCAAGACCCATAACCTCAATAAGACCGATATTTTCCTTTTTGATATGGTGATGCTGAGGATGGGGGTGATAAACACCATCGGGGTATTCCTCAGTAGTGATATTATTTCTTAAAACAAGGTCTATTTCAAACTTACCGTTTCTAAAACGGGCAATTGGTGTAATTGTGTTATGAGGTGTGCCGTCAGTTTCAGCGAAAACGAAAGCCTCTTCATCAGTGTAGCCTCTCCATTTTGCAAGAAGCTTGCCACTCAATTCACAAATTTTATCAGTATCGTCACCAATAAGACGAAGCACGGACATAGGCCACTTAACAATACCTGCCTTGATGTCCTCGTAACCCTTGAAGCTCACCTCTGTTTCAATAGGAGCCTTTGCCATAGCAAATTCATAGTTACCACCCTGAAAATGATCGTGGGTAAGAACTGAACCACCAACAATGGGTAAATCTGCATTTGAGCCCACGAAATAGTGAGGGAATTTTTTAACGAAAGAAAAAAGCCTACGGAAGCCCTTTTCACTTATTTTCATTGGTGTATGGTCTGCGCTGAAAACGATACAATGCTCGTTATAGTAAACATAGGGAGAATACTGCAAGCACCAACCCTCATTTTCAAGTTCAAGAGGAATAACTCTGTGATTCTGTCTTGCAGGATGGTTAACACGACCTGCATAGCCCTCATTTTCGGGGCAGAGCATACAAAGAGGATATGAGCTCTGCTTCATTTTAAGAGCCGCCGCAATTGCTTTGGGGTCCTTTTCAGGCTTTGAAAGGTTGATTGTTATATCAATATCGCCGTATTCTGTGGGAGTAATCCACTTAACATCATTTTTGATTCTGTACTCTCTTATATAATCACTTTTTCTGGAAATGTGGTAGTAAAATTCAGTTGCCTTTTCAGGAGCTTCTTTATAAAGCTCGGTGAATTTTTTAATAACCTCAGAGGGTCTCGGGCAGATAGCGCCCATAATTTTTGTATCAAGCAAATCTCTGTAAACAACGGAATCCTCACAGATACCGTTTTCACAAGCATAATCAAGTAAAACCTTTAAAAGCTCTTCAAGAGTTGCACCTGCGCAAACCTCTGCATCGCTTTCAATTGCATCAAGCTCTAAAACCTCAAGAACTCTGTTTATCGCCCATATTTCATCAAGGCTGTCTAAAAGACCTTCCCTAATGCCATATTTAACAAGACTTTTTATCGCACTGCTTACTGTCATTTTCCTACCTCCAAGAGAACATATACAATTATTATACAAATATATTAAAGTTGTTTCAAGTTATTTAAAGAAAAATATTGAAAAACCTATGTAAAAAGGCTAAAATAAATATAGAATTTTGAAAAGGAATGATTCTTTTGTCATTTGATGCGTTAAAGGTAAAAAACGATATAGTTCAATGGATTAAGGATTGGTTTGAGATAAACGGCAAGGGCTGCAAGGGCGTTGTCGGTATTTCAGGTGGTAAGGACAGCTCAGTTGTAGCAGCGCTTCTTGTTGAAGCTCTCGGCAAGGAAAATGTTGTAGGCGTTTTAATGCCCAAGGGTGAGCAGTTCGACATTGATGTTTCAAAGGCTCTCGTTGAGCATCTTGGAATTCAGAGCTACACAGTAAACATCAACGATGCATACAACGGACTTATGAGCGAGCTTCAGAAAAGTGGTGTTGAAATCAACACTCAGGCAACAACAAATCTTCCTCCTCGTTTGAGAATGGCAACTGTTTATGCAGTTTCTCAGAGTGTTAACGGCAGAGTTGCAAACACCTGCAATCTTTCAGAGGATTGGGTAGGCTATTCAACAAGATACGGCGACAGCGTAGGCGATTTCTCCCCTCTTTCAAAGCTTACCGTTCAGGAGGTAAAGGCGATCGGCAGAGCCTTGGAGCTCCCCGAGATCTTTGTTGAAAAGGTGCCGATAGACGGTCTTTGTGGCAAAACCGACGAGGATAATTTAGGCTTCACCTATGCAGTTCTTGACAGATACATCCGTGAGGGCATCTGCGAGGACGAGGAAATCAAAGCAAAAATAGACCGTATGCATAAAATCAATCAGTTCAAGCTTGAATTGATGCCAATATTCCCTTATGAACCATAAGAAAAAAGGTTGTCACAAAATGTGGCAACCTTTTTTAATGCAAAATTCAAAATGCAGAATGTAAAATTATCGGGGCGCAGAAAAGCGCCAAATCTAAGTTTTCGTCAACCTTTTTCAAAAGGTTGTGGAGTCAAGGGGCAACGCCCTTTGTCGCATTCCGCAGAATGCGAAACACCTTTCCTTCGAAAAGCGCAGGAAGGTAGATAAAACAGTCCGGTGTGACTGTTTTATCGTAGGAAACCCTCGCCGGGGGTTTCCTGTTGTCGCAAAGCGACAATTATAACCATAAAACAAAGGCTGACAGATTTCTCTGTCAGCCTTTTTATTGTTTATTTATAGATTATCTTCGCAACATAGCCTGAAGCCTTAGCAAGTCCGAGAAGAACATTACCTAAGCCAATCCAGAAGCCTGCTTTAAGCTTGCTGATGCCCATTGCTTCACCAAAATCTTCATTTTCGTAAGCGATCTGATTTATTGTAATAACCTCAGAAGTAAATGTATCTGTTGCATCCTCCTTGATAGTGATAAGTCTGCTGCCACGCACAAATTCATTACCATAAGAATTGAAGGTAACACCGGGAGTGTTTATAAGCTTGATGCCCTTGCAGTCAATTTCATAGGAGTTGATGTGGTCATGACCGAAGAGAATTGAAAGCACATCGCCTGTTTCAGCCATAGCATCAACCTGACCGTAATTAAGCTCACTGGGACAGGGAGCTTCAAACAAGAAGCCTGTGAAGGCGCTTGTGTCGGGTGCAGTGATGTTATAGTGCTTACCGTTGTTATAGGTCTGGGTTAATTCACCGAATTCCTTTTCTACCTCGGGGAACATTACATCGAAAACATCACCGGGAACGATATGCTGGAAGCATAAGGAGTAAACCTTTTCGCCTGCTTCCTTTTCAAGCTTTGCGTATGTATCCTTGTACCACTCAATCTGATCCTCATTTACGCAGTCATAGCCACCCTCTTCGCCGTTCTCATCAATTACATAATTGTTTGAGTCCATAAGCCAGAGGTTGAATTTAAGCTCCTTTCCGTCAGAGGAATAGATAGGAAGATTGTGAGTACCAAGGCCTGTTAATTCGGGAACTGCATCGTAAGCGAGGCAGTATTTTCCACCGTATTTCTGATACATATCAAAGAGAGCTTCCTTATCAACATTCTGCTGATGGTCGTGGTTACCGAAAACAAGTGTGAAATAGGTTTCGTGCTCAACAAAGGGTGCAACGAGCTCTTCAATAGCCTTTGCCTTTGTTTCCTCCTCGCCTACTGAGTTATCGCCACCAAGAACAACAAGGTCGGGCTTGTAGGTTTCAAGCATATAGTTTATGTAAATAAACATTTTCTCCTGAGCAGGATAACCGTCCTGACAGTCTGCAAGGTGAAGCACCTTGAATTCACCGTTCTTGTCAAACTGAAGCTTTTTTGTTTTTTCTGCAGCGCTTGCAGGAACAATGCTTGCAATAAGCATTATTAAAACAAGAGCCAGAGTAATGATTTTTTTCATAATTTTTCCTCCTGATTATTTTTTAAGCCTTTTACTTGCTTTTTTACTTTCCTTATCAAATCTTCTTTCTGCATCGAGGCGTTCCTGCTCAGCTCTTTCACTTTCGTGACGAAGCCTTCTTTCATTCATAACATCCTCATAATCTTCAGTAAGAATATCGAGCTTCTGATAGCCCTCGTAAAGCTTAAGAGTTCTTAAGGCAGTAAGATACGGATCTGCAACAATACTATAAAGATTGCGCTCCTTACTTGCCTTTCTCATAGCCTTTCTTCTGAGTCTCGCCTGCTCTTTTGTATCGTCAGGCATATTATATGCATCCTCGTAAACCTGATTATCAAATTCAACAATACCATCGGGGTAGTGCTTCTTAGCAAGCTTTTCAGATTTAACCAATGCCTTCGCATTTCTTATTTCCTGCTTTCTCCATGTGCGCTCTTCCTTGTCAGCGCTTGCAGGTAATGAAATTGCAAGCTCCTGAGCCTTTTCGGCGCATTTGAAGAAGCCCTGAGGTCCACCCTCAGCAATAAGGCGACAAAGCTCAAGCTGTTTTTTACCGAAATCGGTTTCAAATCGGTTTAATTCGTGCATAACAAACTCTGCAATTTCAACCTCTTCGTTATGGGTTTCAGCGTCAGCAATATATGCCTTGGCGTTTTTAATCGCCTGTCTTCTGAGCTCCTTTTCCTCTTCGGTATTATTAGGAAGAGCCTTAGCTTCCTTAAGCTTTAATTTGTAGTCTGAAACCTTTTCAAGACCATAATATTTCTTAGCCTTGAAAATCGCTTCACAGCCCTCGATATAGGAAGCCTCATCTCTGCTGTCATCATCAGCATCCTCAACAATAGTTCTTATTCTGATAGCGCGAATCATAGATTTCTGGCCTGTTTCAGAAATGTCATATAAGAACCATGGAAGCACGTCAACTGCTGCACCGATAATAGAAATCACAAGAAGTGTATCCATTAATTCATAAAGCACACAGTTGGGATTTTTCTTCTGCTTCGAAAGAGGCAGGCTTTCGTCATAATTGAGATAAACATCAAGAACAGAATAATCGTTACCGTCAAAGCCCTTTTTCTTGTAAACCCAAGGAATGAAAAGGTTTGTTACGGCAGTAATCGCTCCACCTGCATAGGTAGAAACGAAGCCGAACGCGCCGTCAACACGCTCACCTATCAGGTATTGCTGATTATCTCGCATATCAGATTCAATTGCGCTGTCAATAACATTATAGGTATCAACAAATCTGTCAAGAGTGTAAACAATAAACAAGCCTACACCTGCAAGAGGACTCTTGTAGAACAAGAAATATGATGCAATCAGGAAAACCTGAATAATATTCTTGACAATTTTGATTTTCTTTTTACCGAATTTCTTAATAAACCAAGGAGAGAACAGCATTCCCCAGAAATTCGCATTATAAGAAACAGTGTTAAGAAGACCGTAGGTTGTACTCTTCATAATATGTGCTCTGTAAACCATCCAGTCCCAGATATTTCCTTTTGCACCTTCAAGGAAGTTATTCCAGCCATCCGCACATTTAATCCAGAAAATCTTGTTTCCTGCAACTGCGCGCATAGAGCTTGTAAAGCTCATTTTTGTTATACGGCTCTTGGGAAGAACGAGTCTTTCTTTTGTTCCGAAATACGCAACTAAGACAATGGGCATAAGAAGTGCCATTGGCGTATATGCACCACGGAAATAGGTCATTGTATATTTCTCGCCGTTATCGGTAAGCATATCAACCATCAAGGGATAGTAAATATTATTTATTGAATACCCCAAGGAATAAATAATGCTTGTTATAGCCATTATCTTGGTGCGCTCCTGAGTGTTAGGGGTCATAACATGGACCATATTGGTAACACCTGTCTGCACCCAGCTCTGCACATACCCCTGAACCTGTCCGATGAGGAACAGGACTATTATCATAAAGTATCGTGAAAGTGGATGTGAGCCGTCACGAATTTGTTCATAGGGAAGCCACAAGGACACAAGAGTCAATACCATCGCAGGTATCGCAAGCCTGATATAAACTCTGTATTTACCCTCCTTACTGCGAAGATTATCAACAATCCACGCATTAAGTGGTGTAATAGCATAGCCGATAGCCTGACAAATATACCCCATAATAAGAAGCTCATTATTGTTCATCCCAAGGGTCATACCTGTAAACTGGTTGCCGACACCGAAGCCGATAGTCCAGTTTATTGACATATAAAGAGCCATCCAACCCACTGAGAGCATAATAATCTCTTTATACGGTACATATTCACCAGGTCTTGGCTGCTTCCAATAAAGCTTCATTTCCTGAAGCATTTCTTTAACCTTAGTAATAAGCTCTTTTGCTGCAACGGGCAAAAAATCACCTTATTTCATAATTATTTGAAAATGGGTTTATCTGTAAGTCTGATTTCATTTTTCTTGCAGCCCTCAAGCTCAAAAATTACAATTTCATTTTCGTCCTTGAGTACGGGTGCAGGTAAATAGAAGGTGTACTGAGGTCCACGCTTCAGAAATCTACCGAGATTGAAGCCGTTAACATAAATAACTGCGTTAGTGAATCCACGCATATCAACAAAGGTATCAACCTTTTCCTCTGCCTTGAAGGTGCCCTTCATAAAGCAAGGGAAGGACTTATGGGATTTTTTATACTTAATGTCAGGTGCTTTATCAAGCTCCATACAGTAAACATCCCAGTCAACAATTGCCTGACCACCGAGGTAGATTTCATCAAGACCCTTTCGGTCATAAATCCTTCTTGCATAGTTGACTCTGCCTAATGCCTGAACGAGAATATCGACCTTGATTTCGCCGTTGAATGCCTTAACAGGTACAGAGAAGCTTTCCTCATAAAGCTCCTTGCCCTGAAGCTTTGTTCTGTCATAAATATGCTTTAATTCGCCGTTTATGTAGATATATGCAATATCGTGAACACCAAAGGCATTAAGCTCTGTATCGCCATAGAAGCCCTTGAGAGTTGTGCTATAAAGGATAAAGCCACTATTCTGTCCGTAATGCTCCATATAGTGAGGTATATGAGATTTTTTATGAACTGAAAGCTTTTTATAAACATCCTTAAGGTCAGCAAATTCAGTTAACTGAACCTTTCCGTAAGCCTTTGTTTTTGCATCCTCGGGAAGCTCGGGTAATTCCTTGCCAAGCTTCTTAGCCATTCTGTCGCGAAGGATGAAATATTTTTCTGTATATGCACCATTTTCTGAAAGAGGTGCACCGTAGTCATAGCTTGTGGTTGTGGGGCAATAGCGATCATAGTAGTTGGCACCTGCTGAGAAGCCGAAGTTTGTTCCACCGTGGAACATATAAAGATTAAAGTTTGCATCCTCCTTAAAGAAGCCGTCAAGGCTTCTGCCGAGAGATTCCTCAGCGTTATCTGTATGATGCTTTGCGCCATATTGGTCAAACCAACCACACCAATGCTCACCACACATAAGAGGCTTATCGGGCTGAAGAAGCTTCAGGTCGTTAAAACGATTTTCGTTGTAGCCACCGAAGTTTGCAACCATCCAATCCTCAGGAATACCACCACCTGAGAAGAAATATCTGTCCTCGCCGTCAGATGTGAAGAGCTGAACATCAATTCCGAGATTTCTTGTCAAATCACGAAGCCAGTAAAGATATTTTTTATCTCTGCCGAAGGAGCCATATTCATTCTCAACCTGAACTGCAATAAGGCTGCCACCCTTTGTAATCTGGAAAGGCACAAGCTTGGGAATAATCACCTTATAGAAGTCCTCAACTGCTTTGATATAAGCCTTGTCCCAGCAACGAATTCTTATATTTTTATCCTTAAGAAGCCATGCAGGAAGACCACCGAAATCCCATTCAGCGCAAATATAAGGACCGGGACGGACAATAACATAAAGACCTAAATCCTGAGCAGTTTTAATAAACTTTTCAATATTGAGAATACCCTCGAAATTGAACTGATTTTTCTTAGGCTCGTGATAGTTCCAGGGAACATAGGTTTCAACAGTATTAAGACCTGCTGCCTTAAGCTTCATAAGACGGTCAAGCCAATATTCCTCAGGAATTCTGAAATAGTGCATCGCACCTGAATAAATATGGAATTCTTCACCTTCCATATAGAATTTTCCGTTTTTCATTTCAAGCATTTTTAAAAGCCCCTTTTTAATAGGTTATATACACAGTAATTATACTAAAAAAACACTTTAAAAACAAACCCCAAAATCAAAAACGGCAACTCCACCAAAGGAATTGCCGTTTATTTGTATTATGTGACTAATTACAGTCTTTTTTCATCCTCTTCTCTTTGCTTTTTAGAATTGATTGCAAAGGGAATACCGAAGCCGAGACCGCCGCCAACTACAAGACCGCCAAGAAGGAAAAGCCACCAAAGAGGATTTTTCTTTTCTTCCTCTTCTTTTTTCTCTGCCTTGATAACCTTCTTTTCAATAAGAGTTTTTACCTCTTGTTCTTTTTCGTAAGTCTTCCCGAAAGCATCTTCATAAGTAATTTTAATTGTGCCTTTTACATTACCTGTTTTATCGCTGTCAACACGAAGATTTGCTGTTGCAGTTTTGCTTTCGCCAACAGGAATTTCTCCTGCAAAGCTACTGCCGCCTGATTCAAGTCCTTCAATATCATATTCAACCTTGCAGTTATAAAGAGTGGATTTACCTGTGTTCATAAGGTTGATGTTAAGTGTAACCGTATCTTCCTGAACAACCTTAACGGGAAGCTTTGCACCGTCATAATCCAATTTTGCAGGCTGGCGAACCTGAACTCTTAATGTGTCGTTGGCAGAGTAACCCGAACCCATATTATCTTCGTATTCACAAGTGAAGCTAAGCTTATGCTCACCAACAGTTGCGGAATGAATTACCGAAACTCCGATTTCCCAACTGTAAACTTTACCTGCTCCGATTGATGAAACATATTTTGTTCCCATCCCATCGGGACGGATTTCATCAGTTTCATCACCAATTGAAAGTTTAATGTTTTTTACCGTTTTTGATGGATGCATATTCTGAAGAGTTACAGTTATCTTTCCTTCTTTTTCAGGAGTTAAATAATCATTCTCAACAACATAACCTGTCACCATAAGGCGAGGCTGAGAATTGTCCTCTTGCACTGGTTCAACTTCAGGAGCTTCTTCTCGCTCATCTTCCTTTTCGGGTTTCTTTGTTGTTTTTTCTTTTTTGGTTGTTGGCTCTGCTTTTTTTGTAGTTTCTTCCACCTTTTTTGTTGTAGCTTCTGTGGTTGCTTCAGTTGTGACTTCTGTGGTTTCTGTCACATTCTCTGAACCCTCTTCTGCTGCCAAGCAAGGCATTATGCACACCATTAAGCAGAGCATAAATATAAATAATTTTTTCATAGTATCACCTGTCACTTTGCGCTTTGCATTTTGCATTTTGCACTTTGCACTTTTACAGTTCTCTTATATTCTCAACAATACTGTTCCTTGTTTCTTTTCTTATCTTTGTGTACACACTCAATGAGCAGATTGCGAAAAGTATAAGACCTAATAAAAGTGTAATCCAAGGATTGAACACAAGAACCTCAGCAATGCTTGTGTATTTATTTGTGAGCACTATTATCAAATATGACAAAGCGAACCCGCCAAAGCCTATTCCGAAGCCCCATTTAAACATTGAAAGGAGCTGGAGAATATATGATTTTGAAATTTCCTTTTCATTTGCACCAACCGCACGAAGTGTACCGATTTTCTTTTTATCTTCTTTGATGTTCGCTGCAATTGTATTATTGATAATACTTCCGCAGATTGTAAAAAGAAGGATTACAATAGCATAAACAAGGATCATTAACTCTTTAACAGTTTCTTTTTGTTCCTGATTGTATTCATAGTTGGACATATAATCAGATTCATCAACGCAATTAACAATGCTTTTGAGCAAATCTGTTATCTCTGCATCTATTTCATCATTACATTCATCCTTTAGTTCGAACATTATATTTTTATATTTCGCTCTCGGAAAGAAATGCTCCATTCCTTCAACAGTTGTTACTATTGTGATTGGTGAACAACCTGCATAAATAAAACTTAATGCGTCATTAGAAATAGAAGTGTCTGCAATAGCACCGATTTCAACCTGTTTAGTGTTAATTTCCAAATCCTCTTTATTTACAACTGTTTCGCCTGTTATATCATAATCTTCATTGGACTTTTCACTGTAAAGAACACTCAAATCTAGCTTTTCTCCGACTTTGAAATCACATTCTTTTTCTGCAAGTATTTTAATAGCATTTTCTCCGTGTCTCTCTTTTGCCTGTTCAATATAACTCATCTGCTCAAATACATTGATAGAATTCCCTGATTCGTGTGAACGAATAGTTAACCAGACCTTTTCAGGTGCAAGAAGAAGCACCTGTTCACCGCTGTTAAGCTTTGCTATATCTATTTCACCGTCACGCACATTATCAATCCTATTTATCAATTCTTCATCCAAAGCCACAATTTCACTTGCAATAAAGTCCCCTTCGTAATCTGCAACATTAGCAATGTCAAGCTTCTCCTGACTCATCCCATGCTTGAAAACTTCTTGATAATTTGACTCGTTAAGAGAAAGTAAATCCATATCGGGCTCCATGACATCTGCATCTGCAATTTGCTGATATTCCGTCATTTTATCAACTAAAATATTAGCTTTTGCACATTTATAACCATATGCAGACCTTATATTTTCGTTCATTAAAACCGTCTGCTTATGATTTTCAGTAAAGCCGTTATTGCCTTTCGGATAATTAATTGCAAAATAGCCTGAATCTCTGCTCAAGTGTAAGCTATAGTCATATTCCTGTTCATATAAATCATCCTTAGCAAAGGAAAGATATGAAATTGAATAGGACGAAAAGACAATTGTTATAACAAGAAATACACTCACAACAACTAACTTTCCCTTTGAAATAACAAGATTTCTTTTTGCAATAAGCTTTGAAACATTAAAATCCTTTTGGCTCTTTATTTTTTTATTTTTCAGTTTTCTTGTGGCTTCAATATTCCTGATTGCCTGCATAGGTGAAATTTTAGAAGCAGAAACCAAAGGAATAAAGGATGCTGCCATAACACAAATAATACTGAAAGCATCGCAAGCTAAAAGCACCCACAAATTCGGTTTAAAATAAGCATTTTCAAAAATTCTGTTTACGACGATTTCCACCGCACCGTAAGAAATTAAAAGACTTATTGGTGTACATATAACGCTTAACAAAACCGCTTCTCTGCCGAAAAGCTTTCTAATCTGCCTTTTGGTTGCACCAACCGCACGGTACATACCGATTTGCTTTTTACGTTCTTTTAAATTGCTTGTAAAAGCATTAACAATACCAACGGAGGATGCAAGAAGCAAAATCACAACTATAGTGCCGATAAACATCAATGATGAGAATTGGTCAGACATAAATTCGCCAACCTCACTATAAATACCAATTTCTTTAGTGAAGCCGTCATATTCCGCCATAACATCATAAATTATGTTCCAACCGTCATCAGTAAGCTTATAATAAACGATCTTATTGGCTTTTCCGCCTAAATCAACCTTTTCAAATTCGCTGACAAAGGCTGACGGCAAAACATCCTTATCATCAACACTGTAAAGAATATTAGCTCTTTTATCCTTTAAAATGCCAGACAAAACAAAGGTTTTTTCTTTAATTTTCGGTAATAAATCCTCGCCATCCTGAACCTGCATTTTTAATTTGATTTTATCACCGGGCTTCGCAGTAATACCTAACTGCAAAAGGGTTGTTTGCTCAATGGCAATTTCGCCCTGCTTTTCAGGATAACTACCTTCTATCAAAACCGGATTCACAAGCTTCTTTGCAGTTTCATCAAGCTTGGCAATTGGTGTTCCGTTGATTTTTTCTTCTTTATCAGTAAAAATCAAACCCAAAGTTTCACCGAAGCCTGTTTCTTCAAAAGCACCTCTGCTTTTTCCGGCTTCATACATTTTTTCATTGAAAACACCGTAGAACTTGTCATATAAACCTAACTCTGCTTTTCGTTGTTCCTGAGATGTAGTGTAAATACTAAATCCAAAGTAAATAATACTCGAAGAAAATACCATTGAAAGAATTATGCCTAATATCATCAAGGGGTATCTTTTCTTCCTATGCTTCAGATTTCCGAAAGCAAGGGAATTAAAGGTTAATTTTTTCTTTTTCATAGAATCACCTGCTTTTATTGGTTGTATTTACTGTCTTCAACAACAGCACCGTCTTCGATTCTGATAACTCTATCTGCCTGCTCGGCAACGTGTAAGTCATGAGTAACAAGAATAAGGGTTACACCTAATTCTTTACTTACATATTTAAGAAGTGAAAGCACCTCTCTACCACTTTTACCGTCAAGGTTACCTGTAGGTTCATCGGCAAAAAGAATTGATGGTTTATTTGCAAGTGCTCTTGCAATAGCAATTCTCTGCTGCTGACCACCTGAAAGAGCAGACGGAAGATGAGAAAGTCTGTCTTCAATGCCGAGAATGTCAATAATTTTCTTCAGATACTCTTCATCGGGTTTCTTTTTATCAAGCATAATGGGAAGTAAAATGTTTTCATAGCCTGTTAACTCTTCCACAAGGTTATATGCCTGGAAAACAAAACCGAAGCGTCTTCTTCTGAGGATTGAAAGCTGATTATCGTTATAATTTTTAAGGCTTTCGTTGTTATAAATAACCTCGCCTGAAGTTGCATTTTCAAGACTGCTTAAAACGTGCAAGAAGGTTGATTTACCTGAACCTGAAGGTCCTGTTATTGCACAGAACTCCCCTTTTTCAAATTCCAATGACACATCGTTAAGTGCCATAACTGTATTTTCACCGCTTAAATATTCTTTTGTGAGATTTTTGCATTCGATAATATTCATAGAAAACTCTCCTTTGAATTTGATTTTCGGGAACACCATTCCCCTATGTTGACTTAAGTATAAAACACCAATCTTAATTTTAAGTGACTTTTATCTTAAGATTTTGTAAGAAAAGAAAAAACTGCCCTTTCGGACAGTTTATGTTTATATCGCCTGATACCCATCAATATGCGGAAAACACATTATAACATCAAGTCCTGTTGCAGTATTAACAGCACTGATTGTTCCGTGATGCTTTTCAACGATGGCTTTTGTTATTGCAAGACCGATTCCTGCACTTTGAGGTTTGGCATTTTTAGCTCTGTGGAATCTCTTGAATAGCTTACCAACATCGTCTTTATCAACACCGCCACCGTTATCGGAAACAGTAATAATTGTAGAGCGTTCATTCTCTTCAACGGTTATTTTAACCTCGCCATTGTTATCGGTATGCTCGCAAGCATTTTTAATAACATTTCCTAAGGCTTCTGTCAGCCATTCTTTATCACACCTCATGTTGCTTTTTCCAACAACGCTGAATTGCTTTTCAGGGAAAATATGCTTCATATCGAGAACGATACTTTTAAGGATTTCATCCACCTCATAAAACTGAAAATCCATAACATATGTATCACTTTTTATCTTTTCAAGGCGCAAAAGCTTTGCAACAAGCTCTTCGATTTTCTCCACAAGCTGAAGTTCTTTTTCTGTATGCTCTGTTGGCTTCTGCGCGTTATCCATTTCAAGATAAAGGCGAAGACCTGCTAACGGAGTTTTCAACTGGTGAGAAACATCTGCAATAAAATCAGTATTCTTTTTAGTTTCGGACTCAGTGTTTTGCTTTTGCACCTCAAGAGCATTTTCCAAATCGCAAACCGCATTTTGAAGAGGTGCAAAGCTATCGTCTTTTGTGCTGAATTTTGTCAATTCACCTTTTTCAAGATATTTGTTGATACTTTTAGTAAGCTTTTTTACTTTTCTTTTGCTGTTCGCAAGCAAGATACTCAAAACTATAACCACAAGAAGCAATAAGCAAACAGAAATAATCAAACAGATTTCTAAAGGACTCATTTGCCGTCCTCCCATCTGTAACCGATACCTCTGACGGTAACGATATGCTCAGGACCGATTTTCTCACGAAGTCGGCTGATGTGAACGGAAAGAGTGTTGTCATCAATAAATGAACCGCCCTCATCCCAGATATTTTCCAATAAAATTGCTCTTGTAACAATAATTCCGCTATTTCTGACAAGTGCAGAAAGAATCTGAAACTCCGTCGGAGTAACAAAAACATTTTCGCCATCCTTTTTAACAGTCATTGTGTTTATATCAATAACAATATTCTCGCAACTGTATACCGTTGATTTGTTTCTTCTTAAAAGAGCACGGATTCTTGATAAAAGTTCAAGTAATTTGAAGGGCTTGGTAACATAATCATCGGCACCTGCATCAAGACCACGAACCACCTGAACCTCGTCATCACAAGCAGTTAAAAAGAGTATCGGCACATCCTCGTTCTTCGAGCGAATGAAGCCGCACATATCAAAGCCGTTGCCATCAGGAAGCATAACATCAAGGATTACAAGGTTAAAGCTTTCTTTCAAAAAGCTTGCCTTTGCGTCCTCTATTGTCCCTGCTGCAACAACGTCATAACCTTCCTTCTTGAGCATTTCACAAAGCCCATCACGAAGGAACACATCATCTTCAGTTACAAGAATTTTCACTGCCATTTCTATCACCGAAATAATGATACCACAGGGCATTCAATAAATCAAATTAAGATTTTGTAAGGTTGCGGTTAACACAATTACTCCACAGTAACACTTTTAGCAAGATTTTTCGGCTTATCTATATCACATTCCAGCCTTTTAGCCGTGTAATAGCTTAAAAGCTGCAGGGGTAAAACCAATAGTGAGCTTTGAAACTCCTTAAGCGTTTCAGGTACTGTAACTGTAAACTCTGCCGTAATCTTCGTTTCCTTTTCGCTTTCGTCGGTTATTAAAACAACCCTCGCGCCCCTGGCCTGAACCTCAGAAATATTGCTCATAGCTTTCGAAAACACTCTGCTTTTTCCTGCAACGGCAATAACAAAACTCCCCTCTTCAATCAGAGAAATTGTTCCGTGCTTCAGCTCTCCTGCAGGGTAGCTTTGAGAATTGATATAGCTTATCTCCTTCATTTTCAGCGAGCCCTCTGAGGCAGTTGCAAAATCATTCAGTCGCCCAATAAAGAAAACATCCTTTTTCTTGTAAAGCTCCTTTGAAAGCTCCTCCATCTGAGGTGCAAGAGAATTTATTCTTCTCTCAATTTTTGAGGGTAATTCCTTCAATTCTTCAATAAGCCTTTTTTGCTTTTCCTTCTCAATGCTTCCCTTGATTTCTCCCATATAAATTGCCAAGCCATAAAGAGAAGCAAGCTGAGCGCTGTAAGCCTTGGTTGTAGCAACGGCTATTTCACGACCTGCCCTTGTATAAATAATGCTTTCGCTTTCCTCTGCTATTGCGCTCCCCAACACATTAACTATCGAAAGAGTTTTCGCACCCTTCTTTTTTGCTAGACGGAGAGCTGCCAGAGTATCGGCAGTTTCACCACTCTGACTGATAAAAATTCCAAGAGTATTTTCATTTATAAACGTCTCACCGTACCTGAACTCAGAGGCAATTTCAACTGAACAGGGAATTCTGCTGAGCTTTTCTATAACACCTTTACCCACAAGGCCTGCGTGATATGCCGAGCCACAGGCAACAATAATAATTTTCTCAAGCTTTTCTTTTATAAAATTGTCATACAGCTTAACATCGGGAAAAATTATTTTGTCTTCTTTAAGAAATTCTTTGATTGTTTTTTCAACTGCCTCAGGCTGTTCAAAAATCTCCTTGAGCATATAGTGGTCATAGCCACCCTTGTCAAAGGCAGTGCAGGTAAGCTCGGCTTTTTCAGGAAATTTTTCAATAGGTCTTCCTGAGGGATTAAAGAATTTAACCGAATCCTCTGTCAGAGCGCAGATTTCACCATCTGTAAGCCTGTAAAGCTCTTCTGTCTCCTCTCCCACTGCGCAAAAATCCGAAGCGATAAAGCATCCGTTTTTACTTTTTACTACCATAAGCGGACTGCTCCTTCCTACTGCATAAAGCACATTAGGAGTGTCCTCGCAAAGAATACCAAAGGCAAAGCTACCTGTTAACATTTTACAGGCCTCGCTGATAGCAGATACCACATCACCCTTATAAAAAAGGCCCATTAATTGAACTGCAACCTCCGTATCAGTCTGAGAGGAAAGGGTTATTTTTCCGTCCAAAAAATCCTTTTTCAGCTCCTCGGCATTCTCAATTATACCGTTATGAGCAAGGGCAAATTTACCGTCTGCGCTTATGTGAGGATGAGCATTTTCCTTTGTAGGACTGCCGTGAGTCGCCCAACGGGTATGCCCTATTCCAATAAGACTTTCGGGATTTTTCGTGAGAATTTCATTTTCAAGATTTGAAATTCTCCCCTCTTCCCTGAAGCGAACAATTTTATTGTCAATAATCCCTGCAACCCCTGCAGAATCATATCCACGATATTCAAGATTTTTAAGACCATTCAAAAGCTCAGGAAACACATTCCCTACTCCAACCTTACCAATAATTCCACACATTTTTTATCTCCCTGAAAACAAAATTCTATATTTTTATTCTGTCAAAAAGTGGGAGAAATATGCAAAAATAATGCGGGGTTCGGAATGCAGAATGCGGAATATCGGGTGCTGCGCACGGCATTTGTAAAAGTTATAGAAAAAAACAACTTAAACTTTACGAATACTTTTATACAAAATAAAAATAATTGAATAATATTTTTGTTTGCGAAGCTTTAAAATGTTTGGAAGCGAAGCTTCCCATTCATTCCTCATTCCGAACTCAGCATTCCACATTTAAAAAGGCATCGCCTAAGCGATGCCTTCAATAAATTAATTATACGCGAGATACTGTAATGGTAACTTTCTCTCCGTTAATATCCCATTCTTTTCCGTTTGCGCCATCGCCATCGGAAATAGAATCAGAAAGAACAACAGTTGAAATTGTTGCCTCATTTGCTTTAGCAATTTCGAGAAGCTTAGCATTACCTGTGAGAGTAACATTGATTCTGTCCATAACGTTGAAGTCAGAATCCTTTCTCATTGTCTGAATCTTACTGATAAGCTCTTTTACGAAGCCCTCTTCAATAAGCTCAGCAGTAAGCTCTGTGTCAAGAGCAACTGTAACGCCTCTGTCAGAAACTGTGAACACGCCCTCTTTCTGCTTTGTTTCAAGAAGAATGTCATCGGGAGTAAGCTCAACATCGCCACCTGCAAGGTTAAGAACGAGCTTTCCGTCTGCATCAAGAGTTGCCTTTGCTGAAGAATCAAGCTCTGCCATTGCAGCTCTGATTTCGCCTAACTGCTTGCCGTATTTCGGACCAAGAGTCTTAAGCTGAGGCTTGAAGATGTATGAAACAAAGCCTGAAGCATCATCAACGAAATCAACATTCTTAACATTAAGCTCTTCACGGATAATATCGGTAAAGTAGCCCTCTACCTTCTTATCGCTCTGAACATACATTGTGTTAAGAGGCTGACGGTTTTTGATGTTTGAGCCATTTCTTGCAGCTCTACCGAGAACAACAATGCTTACAACCTCATCCATATTCTTTTCAAGCTCTGCATCAATGAGATTTTCCTTGATTTCAGGGAATTCGCAAAGATGTACGCTTTCAGGAGCAGATGCATCAACATTGCATACAAGGTTTCTGTAAATTGCCTCTGCCATGAAGGGAATCATGGGAGCAGCAGTTTTTGCAGTTGTAACAAGAGCTGTATAAAGAGTCATATAAGCAGCAGTTTTATCCTCTGTAATGCCCTGTACCCAGTAACGCTCTCTGCCACGGCGAACATACCAGTTACTCATTTCATCTGTAAATTCCTGAAGAGCCTTTGCAGCCTCGGGAATACGGTAGTTAGCAAGGTTGGTGTCAACTGCCTTAACCATTGAATTAAGCTTTGAAAGAAGCCATTTATCCATTACGGAAAGCTTGCAATCGTCGATATTATACTTAGTGGGGTCAAACTTATCAATGTTAGCATAAAGCACATAGAAGGAATAGGTGTTCCAGAGTGTGCTCATAAACTTACGCTGACCCTCAACAACTGCTTTACCATGGAAACGGTTGGGAAGCCAGGGAGCAGAGTTAGTATAGAAATACCAACGGATAGCATCTGCGCCGTAGCTTTCAAGTGCATCGAAGGGATCAACTGCGTTGCCCTTGGATTTACTCATTTTCTGACCGTTTTCGTCCTGAACGTGACCGAGAACGATAACATTCTTGTAGGGCGCCTTGTTGAAAATAAGTGTTGAAATAGCAAGAAGAGAATAGAACCAACCACGAGTCTGGTCAACAGCCTCTGAAATAAAGTCTGCAGGGAACTGAGCCTCGAAAAGCTCCTTGTTCACAAAGGGATAGTGATGCTGAGCAAAGGGCATTGCACCTGAGTCAAACCAGCAGTCAATAACCTCGGGAACACGCTTCATTTCCTTACCACAATCGGGACATTTGATTGTAACTGCGTCAATGAAGGGTCTGTGAAGCTCGATTTCATCAGGGCAGTTGTCGCTCATTGATTTAAGCTCTTCAATTGAACCGATTGAATGACGGCATCCGCATTCACATTCCCAGATATTAAGAGGTGTACCCCAATATCTGTTACGGGAAATACCCCAGTCCTGAACATTCTGGAGCCAGTCGCCGAAACGGCCCTTACCAATGCTTTCGGGAATCCAGTTGATTGTATTGTTATTTCTGATAAGGTCATCCTTAACCTCTGTCATTTTGATGAACCAAGACTCTCTTGCATAGTAAATGAGAGGTGTGTTACATCTCCAGCAGTGAGGATATTCGTGCTCGAATTTGGGAGCATCGAAAAGAAGGCCTGCTTTTTCAAGGTCGATAAGAACTAATTTATCTGCATCCTTAACGAATGTACCTGCGTAGGGTGTGGGCTCTGCCATTTCACCCTTACCGTCAACGAGCTGAACAAAAGGAAGGTCATATCTTCTGCCAACCTTAGCGTCATCCTCACCGAATGCAGGAGCGATATGAACGATACCTGTACCGTCAGTCATTGTTACATAGTTATCTGCTGTGATGAAGAAGCCTTTTTTATTCTGCTTGTCGCAGATGGGCTTAACATAATCGAAGAGAGGCTCATATTCCTTGCCCTCAAGGTCAATACCCTTGTAGCTTTCAAGGATTTCATAAGCAGGAGCATCCTCTGTTGCAAGCTTTCCGAGAACCTTGTCAAGAAGGGCTTCAGCCATATAATATGTGAAGCCGTCTGCTGCCTTAACCTTTACATAAACGTCAGAGGGGTTTACGCAAAGAGCAACGTTTGAGGGAAGAGTCCAGGGAGTTGTTGTCCAAGCAAGGAAGAAAGCATCCTCGCCTACTACCTTAAAGCGAACAACTGCTGAACGCTCTTTAACAGTTTTATAGCCCTGAGCAACCTCGTGAGAAGAAAGAGGTGTTCCACAACGAGGGCAATAGGGAACGATTTTGAAGCCCTTATAGAGAAGATTTTTCTCATAAATCTGCTTGAGTGCCCACCACTCTGATTCAATGAATTCATTGTGATATGTTACATAAGGGTCATCCATATCTGCCCAAAAACCAACAGTACGAGAGAAATCCTCCCACATACCCTTGTATTTCCAAACGCTTTCCTTACAGTGACCGATAAAGGGCTCAAGACCATATTCTTCAATCTGCTCTTTACCGTCAAGACCGAGAAGCTTTTCAACCTCAAGCTCAACAGGAAGACCATGGGTATCCCAACCAGCTTTTCTGGGAACCATACAGCCCTTCATTGTACGGTAACGAGGAATCATATCCTTGATAACACGGGTAAGAACGTGACCGATATGGGGCTTTCCGTTAGCAGTAGGAGGACCATCATAGAACACATAGGGTGTTCCGTCTTTTCTGTCCTCAATGCTCTTTTCGAAGATTTTATTTTCTCTCCAGAATTCTTCAATCTTCTTTTCCTGCTCAACGAAATTCACGTTGGGGGAAATTGGATCATACATTGACTTTACCTCCAAAAAATAATATAGAATTTAACAATTAACATTTTTGTTTAAATGCAGAATTCAGAATTGAGAATGCAGAATTTCGGGTCTGCGACGCATTATATAATGTTCGGAAGCGAAGCTTCCCCTCAATTTTGCATTTTGCATTCTGCATTTTGCATTAAAAAAGCTTTGCCCTGTAATACAGGACAAAGACATACTTTGCAACCACCTATATTAATCGTACTATCATACGCTGTTCCGTAACGGTGAACTACCGGAGAAGCCTACTGAAAATTTCAGCTCTCAGCTCGGGAGTGATATTCGTCATCTCTGCATCCTATCGGGCTTCCACCGTCCCCGACTCGCTTATTTCAGCAAAAGAGCTACTGTCTCCGTCAATGCTTTTTCATACAGAAAGAATAATAACATATAATTACAGATATTTCAAGTATTTTTTATAAATGCCGTGCGCAGCACCCGACATTCCTCATTCAGCATTCCGCACTCCGCATTAAAATATAAAAAATATTGTATTTCCTATTGGCATATCGCGTTTTTTATATTATAATAATTTTAATTGTATTAAAAAGGAGGAGTTGTTTTGAGCGGTAAATATTCCGTCCCTCTCAGAAAGGTTGTAAAAGCCCATTCTTTTGAAGAAATTTATATACCCGATAAGCCCGATTCAGAGTTAGTTATCTGTTCTCATGACATTAACAGACCCGGTCTTCTTTTCGCAGGCTATGAAAAATTCTTTGACCCGTTGCGAGTTGAATTCATCGGACTTGCAGAAATGAGCTATCTCGAGGAGCTTGATGAGCAGACTCAGAAGGAAAGACTTGAGCTTTTCTTCTCATTCAAGCCCCCTGCAGTTATAATCACCCGTAACATTGATTACCCTGAGGTTATGCTGGAGCTTGCAAAGAAATATGAGGTTCCACTTTTAAGAACTGCTGAAATCACATCACAGATTACTGCAACTCTTATTTCTTATTTGTGCACTGAGCTTGCAGAGCGCATAACCCGTCACGGCGTTATGGTTGAGGTTTACGGTGAAGGTATTCTCATTTTAGGCGACAGTGGAGTAGGTAAAAGCGAAACTGCAGTTGAGCTTATTAAAAGAGGTCACCGTCTTATTGCAGACGATGCAGTTGAAATCAAAAAGGTTTCTTCAAAAACTCTCGTGGGCTCTTCCCCTGACAACATCCGTCACTTTATGGAGCTTCGTGGTATCGGTATCGTAAACGCTCGTAACATATTCGGTGTGGGTGCAGTTAAGCTTACAGAAAAAATTGACATGGTTATTCAGCTTGAGCATTGGGATTCCCAGAAGTCTTATGACCGTCTTGGTCTTGATGATGAATACATCTCAATTCTCGGAATCAATGTTCCCACAACAACTGTTCCTGTTAAGCCCGGACGAAATCTTGCAATTATCATTGAAATTGCTGCTATGAACAACCGTCAGAAAAAGCTCGGCTACAATGCAGCAAGAGAGCTTATGCAGCAGCTTGGTATGGAAGAATAACACACAAAAAGCTCTTGGAAAAATATTTTTATAATGCAGAATGCAGAATTGAGAATGCAGAATTATCGGGACCTGTGGTCAGCATTATAAAAGCTATAACAACAAGGTATTAATATGAAAAATGATAACATCATTGTAAAAAAGACAAGAGAATTTGCTAAAAGAATCGTATTTTTTGGTAAATATTTAAGAGACGAGAAAAAAGAATACGATATTACGAAACAAATTGTTCGAAGCGGAACCAGCATAGGAGCAAATGTTTTCGAAGCCCAAAACGGACAAACAAAAGCAGATTTCGCAAGCAAAATGAACATAGCTTTGAAGGAAGCTACAGAAACTATGTATTGGTTGATGCTTTTGGCTGATACTGAGTACATAAACGATAAAGAATACGAAAGCTTGTATAGCGATCTTGATGAAATAAGAAGTATTTTAACTTCAATTTGTAAAACGACATATCAAAATCTATAATCGGCTTTGCCCCTTTAATTCTGCATTTTGCATATTGCATTCTGCATTAAACAGATAAAATAAAAAAGGAGATATATAATTATGTACAGAATTGGTGTTGACCTCGGTGGTACAAATATTGCCGTAGGTGTTATTGATGGAAATTATAAAATAATCGGTAGAGGTAAGGTTAAAACTCGCGCTCCCCGTCCTGCAGAAGAAATTTTCGACTCTATCAAAGAGGCTGCAGATTTAGCTATCGCAGATGCAGGAATTTCTTATGATGAGGTTATCTCCGTTGGTATCGGTACTCCCGGTTCAGTAAACAAGGACACAGGCGCTATCGAATTTTCAAACAACCTTAAATTTCACAATGTTCCTGCTAAGCAGATGCTTGAGGAAAGATTCAACAAGCCCGTTTATCTCGAAAACGACGCAAACGCTGCTGCCCTCGGTGAGGCAGTTGCAGGCTGTGGCAATGGTGTTAAAAACTTTGTTGCAGTAACTCTCGGTACAGGCGTTGGTAGTGGTATCATCATTGACGGTAAAATTTATCGTGGCAGCAACTTCTGTGGTGGCGAAATGGGTCATATGGTTATTAATGTAGATGGTATTCCCTGTAACTGTGGCAGAAAGGGCTGTTGGGAAAAATATGCTTCTGCAACTGCACTTGTTTCTCAGGCAGTTGAAGCAATGGAGGGCAACCGTGACTCTCTTCTCTGGCAGACATGCGAGGGCGATCTCAACAAGGTTGACGGCAAATCCATTTTCGACGCTCTCGATATGGGCGACGCAATTGCAAAAGCAGTTGTTGACAGATACCTTTACTATGTTTCCATCGGTCTTGCAAATGTTATCAACGCTCTTCAGCCCGAATCAGTTTGCATCGGTGGTGGCATCAGTGGTCAGGGCGAAAAGATTCTTAAGCCCATCCGTGATATGGTAAAAGCAGAGCGTTATAGCGTTTATGCAGACAAACAGGCAGCTATCATTCCCGCTGCTTTAGGCAACGATGCAGGTATCATCGGTGCAGCATTACTTGATGACTAAGATTGACGGTGATTAAAATAAACCTTGAAACAATAAACAGGCTTTTTGATTCGGCAGTTGAAATGGGCTGCAAGGCATATAAAAACGAAATGCTTTGCAACCACATTTCCTTCAAGGTAGGTGGACCCTGTCCCCTCTTGATTGAGCCAACAAACGAAAAGCAGTTAACAGATATTCTTAAGTTAATAAAAGAAAACGAAGCTCCCTACACTATTCTCGGCAACGGCACCAATGTTCTCGTGCTTGACGAGGGTCTTGACGAGGTCGTTGTTAAAATCGGCGACGAAATGACTTCACTTTCCCTTGAGGGTGACGATGTTATTTGTTGCTCTGCAGGCACAAAGGTTGTAACCCTTTGCAAATTTGCTCTGGAAAATTCACTTTCAGGACTTGAATTTGCTTATGGTATCCCCGGCACTTGTGGTGGCGCAGTGTTTATGAATGCAGGCGCATATGGTGGCGAGGTCAAGGATGTTATAAGCGAAATAACCTACCTTACTCCTGACCTTGAGCTTAAAACAATGCCCGTAGAGGAAGCCAAGCTTTCTTATCGTCACTCTGTTTTCAAGAAAAACGGATGTATTGTTGTTTCTGCAAAATTCAAAATGAAGAAGGCTCCCAAGGAAGAAATCAAGGAAGCTATGAATGATTTCCTTTCTCGCCGTAAGGATAAGCAGCCACTTGAATACCCAAGCGCAGGCAGCACCTTTAAGCGCCCCGAGGGTTATTTCGCAGGTGCACTTATCGAGCAGGTTGGCTTCAAGGGTAAGTCCTTGGGTGGTGCGCAAATCAGCGAAAAGCACGCCGGCTTTCTTATCAATAAGAATAACGCAACAGCAAAAGATATTGTTGAGCTTATAGAGCTTACACAAGAAACAGTAAAAAAAGAAACCGGTGTCACATTAGAACCGGAAGTTATTATCCTGAGGTAATTATGTCCTTTTCATCAGACCTTAAAACAGAATTAACCGAGCTTATTCCCTCCGCCTGCTGTTCAAAGGCGGAGGCTTTCGGTATGCTCATTTTCGGCAGAGCATTTTCCATTTCAGAAATTTCTCTTATGACAGAAATTCAGGCAGTTGCCGAGCATTATTGCACAAGCATCCGTGACCTTACAGGCGTCACTCCTGAGCTTACCTGCTCAAAGGCAGGAAACTATAAAATAAATATTCCCACAAGAGCAGACAGACTTAAAATTTTAGAATACTTCGGCTATACAGGCAAAGAAATCGCCTTGAGGATTAACCTCTCAAACCTTGAGCAGACAAATGAGGATTGCTGCTCAAAGGCATTTTTAAGAGGCGCTTTTCTTGTTTGTGGAAGTGTTACAGATCCACAGAAGGATTACCACATTGAATTCAGCATTGCTAAAGCAAGGCTTTGCGATGATTTAATGCAGATTATCGGCGACCTTGGTCTTCGCTGCAAAAAAATCATAAGAAGCAACAGCTTCGTTGTTTACTCAAAGGAAGCAGAATCTATCGAAGATTATATCGGCACAATGGGTGCAAACAACGCCTTCCTCGAGGTTATGCAGACCCGTGCTATGAAAGACATAAAGAATCAGATCAACCGTCGTTCAAACTTTGAATCTGCTAATCTCAGCCGTTCAATTGAAGCAGGCTTGAAGCAGGTTGCTATTATCGAAGAAATCCTTTCTAAAATAAAGCTTTCTGATATGACAAAGGATTTAGAGGAGCTTTGCTCATTAAGACTTGAAAATCCTGACATATCCCTTGACGAGCTTGGTAAAATGATGAACCCTGAGCTTTCACGCTCTGCAGTCAGCAGACGCTTCAAAAAGCTTGAAAAAATCGCAGCGGAGTTAAAAACAAAGTGAAAGAATTTTATATAAACAAAAATGATGCAGGTCAGAGGCTTGATAAGTATATTACAAAATCCGTGCCTCTGCTCCCTCAGTCGCTTATGTACAAATACATAAGAAGCAAAAGAATCAAGGTTAATAACAAAAGGTCAGAAATTTCTTACAGACTTAAGGAAAACGACCTTGTTTCAATGTATATTAATGACGAATTCTTTGAGGTAACAAAGCCTAAATACGATTTCCTCAATGCAGGAAAAAGCCTTAATATTGTTTATGAGGACGAAAACATAATTCTCATTGATAAGCCCACAGGTCTTCTTTCTCATCCCGACGATGACAATTATACCGATACTGCTATCACAAGAGTTAAGCGCTACCTTTACGAAAAAGGCGATTACAAGCCCGACGAGGAAAGCTCATTCGCCCCTGCTCTTGTAAACCGAATTGACCGTAACACAAGTGGTATTATTATCGGTGCAAAAAATGCAGAAAGCCTTCGTATTCTTAACGAAAAGCTTAAAAACCGTGAAATGCACAAGCTTTATCTCTGTGTTGTAATCGGCAAGCTTAAAAATGAAAGTGGTCTAATCGAGGGCTACCTTGAAAAGAACGAAAAGCAGAACAGAGTTTATGTCAGCGACAAAGGGAACGACAAAACCAAGCATATTTCCACCAAGTATAAGGTATTAGGCTACAAGAACGGGCTTTCGCTTTTAGAGGTTGAGCTTTTAACAGGCAGAACCCATCAGATCAGAGCTCATTTCTCCTATCTTGGTCATCCCCTTTTGGGTGACGGCAAATATGGAACAAACGCTCAGAACAAAAGCTTCGGCAATTACAAAAAACAGTTTTTGTATTCCTATAAATTAAAATTTGATTTTCAGAGTGATGCAGAAATTCTTAACTACCTTGACCAGAAGGAATTCGAGGTTGAGGATGTGTGGTTCAAAACAGCATTTTATGACGGAACTATCTAACAAACAAAAAAACCGACAGTATCAACAACGATACTGTCGGTAATTTTTTATTATAATTCTTTTTCTTCTTTTATTTCAATATCTTCCATCTTAATCTCATTGTTTGTTCTCGGCTTATTAACATAACCGATTTTAAAGAAGAATACAGGAAACAAGGAAGAAACTATCATTGCAGGAACTGCAAGATACATTACACCGTCTGCAAAAAGAGAATAATAAAGATATGACGGTGCATTTACAATACGGTATGTTTCAAGGAGATAATCTGAGAAAAATGAAACGATACCTAAAATGCTTACTGCGATATTCATTACGAGTAACGAAACAAGAATAAGCTTTTTACTACCCTTTTTCTTACACAAACGCCCTGCAACATAATAAACGAAGGGGCCTGCAAGGAAGGCTGCCATAAGCATTACCCAGAATAAAACGCCTTGGAATCTTTCCTGAAAATTAAATTCAGTTGAAAAATATGTGTAGTTATACGCAACGCATAAAAGAGCGTGAACTGCGCACAAAAACACCACAACAAAGAAAGAGTGTCTGATTTTTTTCATATATTAAAAGTCCTAACAAACAAATTTATGTATCTATATGATACCACAAGACCTCTTCCCTTTCAACCCCTTCGACAAAATGTAACTTTTATTTAACGAATAAAAAATAAGAGTGTCGATAAATCGACACTCTTTGAAATCAATCAGCTGTGTAGGGAAGGAGGGCAATCTGTCTTGCTCTCTTGATAGCGGTAGTAAGCTCTCTCTGATGATAAGCGCAAGTACCGGTTACACGGCGAGGAAGGATCTTAGCTCTGTCAGATGTGTATCTGCCAAGCTTAGCTGTATCTTTGTAATCAATTTTTTCTACCTTCTCAACGCAGAAAGCGCAAACTTTTTTGCGGCCTCTTTTGTTGGGACGGCGATCGTTTTTATCGTATGCCATTGTAAATTTACCTCCTGTTAGAATTAGAATGGTAAGTCATCATCGTCAGCCATTGCTGCGAAATCATTGATGCCACCATTGGAGAAAGACGGTGCAGCTGTGGGAACTGTTGCAGAGGGTGCACCGCTTGTTCCGGTCTCACTCTTTGAACCGCAGAAGCTAACATTATCAGCGCTGATTTCTACAGTATAGCGTTTAACGCCATCCTTTTCATAGGAACCTGTCTGAATAGAACCCTGAACGGCAATCATTGAGCCCTTCTGGAAATATCTTGAAACGAATTCTGCTGTTTGTCTCCAAGCAACAACATTAATAAAATCTGCTTTTCTTTCTTCGCCTGCTTTAACATAGCCTCTGTCAACTGCAACAGTAAATCTTGTAACAGAAACACCAGAGGGAGTCTGGCGAAGCTCGGGGTCAGCTGTAAGACGACCCATTATAACTGCACAATTAAGCATCTTTCACACCTCTTACTTTTTAATAACCAAAGAACGAAGAACACCATCAGTGATTTTGAGAACACGGCTGAGCTCAGCAGGGAAATCAGTATCACAAGTGTAGTTGTAAAGAACATAGTAACCGTTGTCTTCATCGTTGATAAGGTATGCAAGCTTACGCTTACCCCATTCGTCAACGCTGTCAACTGTACCGTTCGCTGCCATCATCGCCTCGAATTTTGCGTGAAGCTCTTTTGCTGCTTCTTCGCCTTTAGCGAGTGAATAGACGATAATTGTCTCGTAACTATTTGACATCGTTTGCACCTCCTCATGGACTCCGGCTCTCACTAATCTATTTGAGAGCAAGGAAATATTATGTGCGGACATACCACAACAGTTACGGATTATAACATCTTTGCCACAATATGTCAAGAAGAATTTTAAACGCAGAACTCAAAACTCAAAACGCAAAGCGTCAGAGCACGAAAATACACCGAAGAAAAGCAAGTAAAAACCTACAAAGCTTTATAATGCCGACCGCAGGTCCCGAAATTTTGCATTTTGCACTTTGCATTTTGCATTTAAAATTATGCTTGACATTCTTCACAATTTCATTATAATACAATTGTATATATTTTATATGACATTGATACAAGATGATTTACTGACACGGTATTCAGAGAGGAAACGGTTGCTGAAAGTTTCTTACCGTCCTTTAAATTTGCTACTTGTGGAGTCTTACTGAAAACAGTACGTTGACGGGCGTTAACCGTCAAATTGAGTGGTGCGTTTTGCACAATTCGGGTGGTACCGCGGTTATTCCGTCCCGTATTGTAAAAAAAGCGCGCTTTTTTATTTAGTGCAAAGTGCAAAGCGCAAAACGCAAAGTGTCGGGGCAAGCCGACTATAAAATTGCCGTGCGCAGCACCCAAAATTTTGCATTTTAAATTTTGCATTTTTAAGTACCACCCACCGCTAACGCGGTCCCCCCTCCTTTTTGCTAAAGCAAAAAAGAGGGCTAACTAAGGTAAATAATTTTATTTTGTTTGGAGTGAATAAAACAATGGAATGGACAGGCCTTAACGAATTAAGAGAAAAATATCTTAATTTCTTTGAATCAAAGGACCATTTAAGACTTCCCAGCTTCCCTCTTGTACCTCAGGGAGATAAGAGTATTCTTCTTATCAATGCAGGTATGACACCTATGAAAAAATACTTTACAGGCGAGGAAACTCCCCCAAGAAAGAGAGTTACAACCTGTCAGAAATGTATTCGTACACCCGATATTGAAAGAGTTGGTATCACTGCTCGTCATGGTACTTACTTTGAAATGCTCGGTAACTTCTCCTTCGGTGATTATTTCAAAAAAGAGGTTATTCCGTGGGCTTGGGAGTTCTGTACTCAGGTTATGGAAATGGATCCCGATAAAATCTACTGCAGCGTTTATCTTGAGGATGACGAGGCTTATGACATCTGGACAAAGGATGTTGGCGTAAAGCCTGATCATATGGTACGCTTCGGTAAAGAAGACAACTTCTGGGAGCATGGTCAGGGTCCCTGTGGTCCTTGCTCAGAGCTTTACTATGACCGTGGCGAAAAATATGGCTGTGGCAGCCCTGACTGTAAGGTTGGCTGCGAATGTGACCGTTATGTTGAATTCTGGAACCTTGTTTTCACACAGTTTGAAAACGACGGCAAGAACAACTACACACCTCTTGCAAACCCCAACATTGACACAGGCATGGGTCTTGAAAGACTTGCTTGCATCGCTCAGGATGTTAACAACATCTTCGAGGTTGACACAGTTCAGAACATTATGAAGCACATAATGGAAATCGCAGGCGTTAAATACCACGAAAACGAAAAAAGCGATATTTCTCTTCGTGTTATCACAGACCACATCCGTTCAACATCATTTATGATTGGCGACGGTGTTATCCCCTCAAATGTTGGCAGAGGCTATGTTCTTCGCCGACTTCTCAGAAGAGCTGCTCGTCACGGCAGACTTTTAGGTATCGACAGACCCTTCCTTGCAGAGGTTTGCGAAACTGTTATTAAAGAAAATGAAAATGCTTATCCCGTTCTTCGTGAAAAGCAGGATTATATCATCAAGGTTATTTCAATGGAAGAAAACAGCTTCTACAAAACCATTGACAGTGGTCTTGAGCTTCTCAACGAAATGATCAAGAAAACTGAAGGCACAGTTCTTTCAGGTGCAGATGCATTCAAGCTTCAGGACACATACGGCTTCCCTATTGACTTAACTCGTGAAATTGCTGAAGAAAATGGCTACACAGTTAACAACGAGGAATTTGAAAAATATCTTGCAGATGCTAAGGCTCTTGCTAAATCCTCCCGTAAGGTTGCAGGCACAGAGGGTTGGAAATCTTCTGACATTTCCTTCAAGGAATGTGACGCAACAGAGTTCTCAGGCTATGCAGGTACAGAGCAGGACGGCAAGGTTCTTGCTATCGCTGCAAACGGTGAAAAGGTTGACTTTATCGGCATTGATACAGATGCAGTTATCGTTCTTGATAAATCTGCTTTCTATGCAGAAAGTGGTGGTCAGGTTGGAGACACAGGTACACTTACTGTTAACGGCTCTGTTTTCACAGTTACCAATACAACAAAAACTGCAGAGGGCGTAATTCTTCATCACGGTACACTTACCGAAGGCGACGCTATCAACCTTGGCGACACAGTAAACGGTCAGGTAAACAAATCTCGCCGTCAGGCTATTATGAGAAACCACACCGCTGCTCACCTTCTTCAGGCAGCTCTCCGTGAAGCTCTCGGCACCCATGTTGAGCAGGCAGGTCAGCTTGTTAACGATAACGCAGTTCGTTTTGACTTCTCTCATTTCTCAGCTCTTACTGCAGATGAAATCGTAAAAATCGAAAACAGAGTAAATGAAATCATACTTTCTGCTCTTCCTGTTGTTACAGAGGAAATGAGCATTGATGATGCAAAGAAAAAAGGCGCAATGGCTCTCTTCGGTGAAAAATACGGCGATACAGTTCGTGTTGTTTCTGCAGGAGATTTCTCAACAGAGCTTTGTGGTGGTACTCATGTTTCAAATACAGGTAACATCGGTCTTTTCCGTATTATTTCCGAATCATCTGTTGCTGCAGGTGTAAGAAGAATTGAGGGTGTAACAGGACTTGGAGTTCTTGCTCACCTTGACAAGCAGGAAAAGCTTATTCACGATACAGCTAACGCTCTCAAGCTTGCAAATGTAAACGATCTTTGCAACAAGGCAGCTGCAGTTGCTAACGAGCTTAAGGACAAGGAGAAAGAGCTCTCTGACCTTAAGGCAGAAATTGCTAAGGCTAAAGCAGGCGAGCTTTTCGATAACTTTATTGAAATCAACGGCGTTAAGCTTATCACTGCTGCTCTTGGTGAGGCTGATGCTAAGGAGCTTCGCTCAATGCTTGACTCCTCTAAGGACAAGGGCGAAAACATCATCGTTATTCTTGCAGCTGAGCAGAATGAAAAGGGCACCTGCTCCTTCGGCTGTTACTGTGGAAAGGATGCTATCGCTAAGGGCGCTCATGCAGGCAACATCGTAAGAGAGGTTGCTAAGGTTGCAGGTGGTGCAGGTGGCGGCAAGCCCGATTCAGCTATGGCAGGTGGTAAGGAAATCGCAAAGATTCCCGATGCACTTAAGGCTGCTGAAGAAATTGTTAAAACCTTCGTAAAATAAGGAGAATATTTTATGGACTGTATTTTTTGTAAAATCGCTAATGGTGAAATCCCTGCAACAAAGGTTTACGAGGATGACACAGTTGTTGCCTTCAACGACCTTGAGCCTCAGGCACCCACACACATTCTCGTAATTCCTAAGGCTCATATTTCTTCTGCTGCAGATGTAACTGAAGAAAATAGCGCAGTAATTTCTCATATCTTTGAGGTTATTGCAAAGCTTTCCAAGGAGCTTAAAATGGACGGTGGCTTCCGAGTTGTTAACAACTGTGGTGAGGACGGTGGACAGACCGTTAAGCACATTCATTTCCACCTTATGTCCGGCAGAAAATTCACTTGGCCTGCAGGCTGAGTTTTAAAGAGGTAAAACTATGAAAAGACCGATGCTCGTTTCAGGTACAGCAATTGGGCTGAGCGCTACCTTTCTTGTTCTTTTTGGAATAAGCGCGCTCCCCCTTCTGCTTCTGGGCGCAGTATCGGTCTTTATTATTTATTTGATAAAACGATTTAATTTAAGAGATAAAATCATAATCCCAACTATTTGCATTTCTGTATTTCTTAGCTGTATATTTTTCTCAGCCTATCATTTTTCAAAAATCGTTCCTGCAACAAGGCTTGATAACACAACTGCTGATGTTTCAGGCAAAATCATTACTACGCCTCAAGAAACAGCCTACGGCACAAAATTTATTTTGAAAACCGATAAAATCGGAAGCTCTGACAAATCAATAAAAATTCAGGTTTCCCTCAACAATGAAGACAGCATAGATTTAAAGCTCTATGATTACATATCACTTCCCAGCACAAAGCTGACAGTTGTACGTAACGAATACAACAAGCCCGACCCAAGCTCCTTAGGCGACAACATCATTCTTGAAGCCAAAGTCAAATATGCCAATTACCTTTGGGATGGGGAAAAGACCCCCTATTATTTCTGCTTAAGATTAAAGGAGATTATCACCGAGCAAATCAGCTCTTATCTTTCCGAATATAACGCAGGGCTGATTTCGGGTATGCTCTTTGGCGACAAAACTGGAATAGACTCGGACATCACAAATGATTTCCGTGCAACAGGAATTGCTCATCTGCTTGCAGTTTCGGGTCTTCACACAAGTGCTTGGTGTGGCTATATTATTGCATTTTTAAAGCTTTTAAAAGTAAAAGAGAAAACACGAAACCTCTTCTGCCTTTTGTTCCTTGTTTTATTATGCATTGTTTCTGCCTTCACTCCATCAGTTATGAGAGCTTCAATTATGATGGCAGTTTTTCTTTTAGCACCATTTTTCAACGAACGGCAGGACCCTCTTAACTCATTAGGCTTTGCCGTTGCAATTCTCGTTTTGCAGAATCCTTATATAATCACCTCAGCAAGCTTTCTTCTTTCAGTTTCTGCTACTGCAGGTGTAATGTGCTCAATATATGTAATTTCAAAAATCAAAATCAAGGTTGAAAGCAAAAAACTTAAGAGTATTATTGATTATCTGCTCAATAGCGTCCTTACCTCTGCCTTTGCAGGTCTTTTCACTCTCCCCTTTTCAGCATATTTCTTCGGTGTATTCAGTACTCTTTCTCCCATAGCCAACTTAATTTGCGTTAAGCCTGCATTCTGGAGCCTGCTCACATCAGTTATTGCAGCCTTAATTTCTTTTATACCATTTAATATTCCACAGGTAGCATCTATATTTATCTTTAAAATCTCTGGCGTTTTTGCAGATTTTGTAACAGGTATTGCAGATTTTCTGGCTGATTTCAGATTTTCCACCCTGCCTATACATAAGGAATATTTCCTTTTGGGCGCTATTATAATCACTATTATTTCAGCCTTTACATTTATCAGATTTAAGACTCCACGAAGAAAATCAACAAGCATATTCACAACAGCCTTATGTGCTTTGATTTTCTCATTCAGTATCATTTTACCCTGCACAAGCCTGGCACCTGCTACCCTCTGCATTACAGATGTAGGAACCGGTGCTAATGTAACTCTTCGTCAGGGTCTTAAATATGCTCACTTTAATTGTGGTGCTTCTGATAGCAGCATAAGGCTTCAGTATCTGCCAAAAGCCAATTGCGAAAGCTTTGATTTCCTTTTTGTAGGCGAGGCTGATACAACCACCAACACCGTAACAGCTGATTTGGGTGAACGCAAGCCCAAAGCAACTGTTATAAGCGAAGCTGTGAAAAATAGCTTAGCAGAAGCTGAGCTACCCGAAAATACAATAATCGCAAATTCATATACCTATAACTTTAACAAGGAAATTACTGTCCATATTGTTGACACATACCCTGCCTCTTGTGTTATAATAAAGAGTAGTGTAAAGACAGTTTACATTTCTTACGGCGACAATAGCGACTTACCCTCACTTTTTAAAACCCACGGCAAGCCCGATATTCTTATTTTGACAGAATACACATCACAAGCCTTGCCCGAGGATGTTGATGCCGTGATTATCAGCAGCGATAGTGAGATTATATTAAACAATAATCTTTCTACACTAAAAAATCAGACGAAAAACTTCTACACCACTGCAGAAGACGGTGACATAAAAATAATTTTGTAAAGGAGTAAAACAATGCTTTTAAACGAAGAAACCCTCAAAAAACAAATAAAAAGCGGTGAATTCAGTAACCTTTATCTCCTTTACGGTAACGAGGGTTATTTAAAGCAGTTTTATGCAAATCAGATTTGCAATAAATCCGTAAGCAAGGATTTTGCCGATTTCAACCTTAAGAAATTAGACGGCAAGGACACAAATCTTAATGAGATTTATGACTGTACAACCTCATTTCCAATGATGGACAACTACACCTGCACTCTTGTTAAGGATTTCCCCTTGAACACATATGTAGGTGACAGAGGAAAGATAGACGAAGAGCTTTCTACAATTCTTGCAGATATTCCCGAAACCTCAATTCTTATTTTCTGGATGGACACCATTGAGGTTGACGAGAAAAACAATAAATGGGTAAAAATTGTTAAAACCTTTGAGGAAATCGGCGCAAGCGCTAAAATTGATAAGCGTACTCGCTCAGCTCTTGAAAAGCTCCTTGTGACCTCTGCAGCGAAAAAGGAGTGCACCCTTTCACGAGAGACTGCAGGCTATATGATTAACCTTGTGGGAGAGGATATGAGTACTCTTCAGAACGAGCTTAACAAGGTATGTGCCTTTGCAGGCTCAGGAGAAATCACAAGAAAGCACATTGACGAAACTGTTATTGTCAGCGTTGAAGCAAAAATCTTCAACCTTTCAAGAATGATAGCAAGAGGTGAAGCCGATCAGGCATTTGAAACCCTCGCAAATCTTTTCAAGCTCCGTGAAGAGCCTGTTATGATTTTAGGTGTGCTTTCAAGGGCATTTGTTGATATGTACAGAGTCAAGGCTGCCAAAGAGAAGGGCGTTTCCTACACTGCTCTCGGAGATGCTTTCCCCTCAACCTATAAGGGCAAGGGCTTCATTCTTGACAATGCTGCCCGTGACGGTGCAAATTACTCCGTAACTCAGCTTAAGAATGCACTTAACATTCTTTCAGACACAGACCGTCGCCTGAAATCCACAAATGAGGACGGCAGAATCGTACTTGAAGAGCTTATTTTAAGGTTGTTGAGAGTCTAATGATAAAAATTGACAGAGTTGTCATTGTCGAGGGTCGCTATGATAAAATCAAACTCTCCTCTATAGTTGACGGCGTGATTATAGAAACAGACGGCTTCGGCATTTTCAATAATAAGGAAAAGCAGAGGCTTATAAGAAGACTTGCTGAAACCAAGGGTCTTTTAATTCTTACAGACAGTGACTCTGCAGGCTTTAAAATCCGTTCCTTTATCAGAGGAATTGTTCCTGCAGAGCAAATCAAGCACGCCTATATTCCCGACATTTTCGGCAAGGAAAAGAGAAAGACCGAGGCCTCCAAGGAAGGCAAGTTGGGTGTTGAGGGCGTAAAGGTTCAGGTTATAATTGACGCTCTCGAAAAAGCGGGTGTTCTCTGCGAGGAAAGCGAAAAAACAGAACGCAGAGAAATCACCAAGCTCGATTTATATGAGGACGGACTTTCAGGCAAGCCCGACAGCGATGCCTTGAGAAAAAAGCTTCTCAAGCACCTTGACTTACCCGAAAGGCTCACATCAAATGCACTTGTGCAGATACTGAACACATTTCTGACCTTTGAAGAATACAAAACTGCTATTGAGGAAATAACTAATGGTTAACAAAAACGACGAATTTAAATTGAATATAACCGGCTACACCTCCGAGGGTGGTGGTGTTGGTAAATTCGACGGACAAGCAATTTTCGTCGAAAATACTGCCGTTGGTGACGAAATTCTCTGCCATATTATCAAGGCAAAGAAAACCTATGCTATCGGTAAAGCTATGAAAATAATCAAGCCCTCCAAAAGCAGAATTGAGCCCGAATGTGATGCCTTTAAAAGCTGTGGTGGTTGCTCCTTCGGTCATATCAAATACGAAGAGGAATTGAAATACAAGGCACAGAAGGTAGAGGATGCCTTTAAAAGAATCGGTGGTCTCTCCCCTGAATTCAAGCCTATCATTTCATCTCCTGAAACCACTCGTTATCGCAACAAGGCTCAGTACCCCGTAAGACGAGAAAACGGTATTCTCAATATCGGATTTTATGCTAAAAAAAGCCACCGTGTTATTGACGGTGGAGACTGTCTTTTACAGCCTGAGGATTTTACAAAAATCATTGAAATCTTCAAGGCTTGGATTAACGAAAATAATATTACAGTTTATAACGAGGAAATCGGCATCGGTCTTCTTCGCCATATATATCTGAGAAAAGCCTTTGCAACAGGCGAAATTATGGTTTGCGCCGTAATCAACGGCGTTTCTCTTCCCAACAGCGAGGAGCTTTTGGAAGCCCTTAAAGAAATTGACGGCTTCAAGACCTTGGTTGTTAACATCAACCGAGAAAAGACCAATGTTGTTCTCGGTGAAAAATGCGAAAATCTTTATGGTGACGGCTATATTACCGACATTCTCTGTGGTGTGAAAATCAAGCTTTCTCCCCTTTCTTTCTATCAGGTAAACAGAAACGGTGCAGAGCTGCTTTATAAAAAAGCCGCAGAATATGTTGCACCCACCCCTGACCAGACAATTCTTGACCTTTACTGTGGTACAGGTACAATAGGTCTTTCAATGGCAAATTCTGTTAAAGAATTGGTTGGTGTTGAAATCATCCCCGAGGCAATTGAGGATGCAAAGGAGAACGCGAAGCTCAATGATATTAACAACGCGCGCTTCATTTGTGGTGATGCAAGCGTTGCAGCAGAGGAGCTTAAAAACGAGGGCATCAAGCCCGACACTGTTATTCTTGACCCACCAAGAAAGGGCTGTGCAGAGGACCTTTTAAAAACAGTTGCAGAAATTAATCCCGACAAAATCGTATATGTTTCCTGCGACCCTGCAACATTGGCAAGAGATTGTGCAAGGCTTTTAGATTTGGGTTATGTAGTACAAGAGGTTACACCCGTAGATATGTTTCCAAGAACGCACCATGTGGAGAGTGTTGCACTCTTGCACAAGAAAGGAAAATAATTATGGTACAAGGTCTTACACGCCGTGAGCGTGAAATTACAGATATAGAAGAAATCATAAAAATTCTTGAAAAAGAGAACATTATACATATCGGTCTTGTTGATGGTGACGAGCCTTATGTTGTTCCTATGAACTATGGTTTCACAATGGAAGATGGCAAGCTTACCATTTATATGCACGGTGCAACCGAGGGCAAAAAGCTTGATTTAATGAGAGCTAACCCAAAGGTTTTCTTTTCAATAGAAAGTGGCATAACAGCTTTTTCAGGTGGTAATATTGCTTGTCAATACGGAACATCTTACTCTTCCGTTATGGGTAAGGGTGTTGCAGAAATTCTTGAAAATCCCGAGGAGAAAATGGCAGGTCTTTCAATATTTATGAAATCTCAGACAGGTCGCGATTTTCAGTTTAACGAAAGAATGGTAAGCGCAGTTGCAGTTATAAAAATTGATGTTTCCGAATATACTGCAAAGCACAGACCCATACCGATTCAGAACCAGAAACAATTAGAAACATGAAAAGTATAGGACTGTAAAAAACGATTAGTTTTTTACAGTCCTTTTTATTAGGGGCTTGGGAAAAAGATGCAGAACGAACAAACCGAGTCCCGATAAGTCTTCAGGCTTATCGGGACTTGCCCGAAGGCGTACAAAGGTACGTCGAGTGGCGAGGTTTGTTTGTAGCATAAAACGCTACTTTTTATGATATTTATGATTTTGGAATATTTTTAAGGGCTTTAACAGGTTGGTTAACCTGTCAAAGCCCTTATCTTTTGTAGTTTTATGCGGTCTGCGCTTTTTAACTGCCTCTAATTATCTTTCAACAGATTTAGCTGTAATAATGTTACCTTCTGCAGACTTATAAGAAATTTTAACTTTGTCGCCTGTGTTGAGGATTACAACAGAATCATCGTCAGAAGCAGAAATTGAATAGTAAGTCTTGTTGCCGTCAAGAGCAATATAGTAAATGCTGTTTCCGTTAACAACTGCTGAACGGATGTCAGTAATAACACCTGTTACGCTTTCAAGCTTTGCAGGCTCTTTGTTTTCAGAGCTTTCGTTGTTTGTAGCTTCGCCACCTGTTAATGCATCAGGAAGAATTGCATCATAAGTGATTTCAAGAACCTTCTTTGTGCTTGATTTAACCTTTGAAACATAGGATTTAAGACAAGCTTCAAGGTCGGGGTTAGCATCGTCTTCGCTTCTTACAGCGTCCTGAACACGCTCAACGCTTACCATTGCATAGCTCTTAACAACATCGTTGTCCTTAAGTGCCATAAAGTAGGTTGCTTCACCATCAAGGTTAAGAAGAACGGGGAAGGTTGCTTTCCAACCCTTATCGGAAACGATACCCTCAGCAGAGGTCTGAGCACCCTTTTCTGTTGTACCTGAAATTCTCTGGAACACAGCTTCCTTTGTACGCTGATTGATAATAGCAAAGCCTACAATAGAGTCGTCATTTGTAACAGATGTAACACCTGTGTAAAGCCAAACGTCGTCACCACTTGCAATATAGCTGGAGCCCATTGTTGTTGAAACAACGCCGCTCTGACCGATATAGCCGTTGATGAAACCACCTGAATATTTACCGTAGTAATTATACTGCTGAACAAGAAGGTCATCAGAATAAATCTGGTCAATCCACTGAATTTCTTCATCAGTCTTAATCTGCTCGAGTGTATATTCCTTGATATTTGTTTTGTCGCAAGCATCAACAAGAACAACACCGATAACATCGGTACCACCGATAAGACCAACAGTTTTGTCAACTACCTCGCAAACCCACCAAGGATGTCCGTTCTCGTCAATTTCAAGAGAGGGTGTGCCGTACATATATGTGGGAGCATAGAAGCGAAGCACACGAGCAAGCTTCTCGTTGAAATACTCGCTTGTTGAAACCTTGATGTTAGGAAGGTTCATATCCTGAAGAACAACGGCATTTGCTTCCTGAGTGTACATATTAACTGCAAGATAAGCAGGAAGACCATCACGGGTATTCTTAAACCATTTGAAAACATCGCCGTATTTAAGAGGGAAGATTCTGTAAGGATTACCCTCATAGTTTATCTGAGTTGAATAAGCCTCGTCAATAACAAACTGAGAAACCCAGTCAGAAAGGTCACCAAGCTTTTTGTTAGCAAGGTTGAGAGCAACATCCTTATCAATCATAGGAACGCTGCTGAAATCCTTAAGGCTTGTGATAGTTGTGATACTATCTTCGTTCTCACCGAAATCCTCAGTTTTAACCTCGATAATCTCGCTGTAATCTCTTGCTCGGAAGAGAGCAGCAGATGTAAGGTAACCGATACCTAAAACAAGAGCAAACACAAGACCTATTGCAACAGGAACAATGCTCTGTCTTTTAACATAGGTAATGTATTCGGGCTTGATGAATGCCTTTGAGGTAAGGAAAATCATACCAACATAAATTGCGATAACAACTGCAATAAAGTAGTAAAAATCAAGAGATTTGAAGTTTAATGCAGGAAGCATCATATAGTAAGCAACTGCACCACCGATGATTGTTACAATAAGGCTGATTATAATTTTGAGAACTTTTTTGTCCGGAGGAATGACAACCTCTTTAGGTCTGCCCTTACCGGAGAAATCCACTTTAATAGGATCCATTCTGACAACTCCTTTTATAAAGAAATATCTTTTATACAACTAATAATTATATATTATTATAGGCTTAAATACAAGTGCTATTTTACTGTTCTTTTGGCATTTCCCAGTCGGAAACAGAGGAATAAAGGTTATTCTCGTCACCAACACCTGTTATATTAGGATTTATTGACACAACTGCTTTTCTGTAAAAGAGAGGAAGGAAAGGTACATTGGCGCTGAAATTTTCAACAAAAACCTTTGTGCTGCTTTCGCCACTTTTAAGCATTGAATAGATTTCAAAGCATTCCTGTTTTATTCCATAATTAAGCTTACCATCCTCTGAAAAAAACTCTGAAAGCTCACAATTGTTTGTAAGCTTCGCCTCTCCTATATAGAAGCTATAATGGCCCTCCTCCAGAGCGAGAAGGAAATCCTCGCTTTTCTCATATTCTCTCAGCTTAACCCCAAAGCCCAATTTCTCAAGCTGCGCCTTGAAATTTTCAGCAACTGTGAGCTTATAGGGATTTTCTGTACAAACCAGAACATCAACTCTTAAGGAGGTTGAGCCATTTGAACGCACGCCCTCTGAATTCACGCTGTCATAGCCGTGGCGTTCAAGAATGTCGATTGCCTTTTCAAAACTACCACCCTCGCCAATAAGCTCTATATTCTCTAGCTCATAATAGCCTTTCTTAAAGGGTGTTACGGTAGCAGTACCCTGACCCAAGAATGAGGCTGAGGCGATTATGCTTCTGTCAATACCGATATTAACTGCCTGACGAACCCAGTCAATTGATGTAACAGTTCCTGCCCATTGGGAGTTAACGCCGACATAAACTAAATTATCCAAACCAACAGAAACAGTTTCTGAAGAAAGGTTCACATACTCCTCAGAGCCCAAGTTGTTTTTATAAACGCTGATTTTATTAGCCTTAAAGGGATAAATAGGACTTGAAATACCTGCCATATCATAAAGACCGATTTTCTCATTCCAAGCCTTTTTATAGTCCTTGTGATTTTTATTAACCTGAAGATAGGTTGTACCATTGGCCTTTTCAACGGTATATTTCCCTGTTCCGATATATGACCCGTCATTGCTCTTGGTAATCGGGAAATCCAATGTATTCAAAGCCATTGGGTCTGCACTTTCCAAGGTGAATTTTATTGTAAAATTATCAATAAGGGTTATCGAGCTTATATTAGAAAGCTGAGCCTTATAAAAGTCGCTGCTTTTGGCTTTCTCGTAGGATGCCTTAATATGAGAGGAAATAAGCTCTCCTCCGTCGCTGAATTTAACTCCCTGAAGAAGCTTTACTGTAACGGTTTTACCATCAATCTCGCCACTTGCTGCAAGCTGAGCTCTTCCCCTTCCGTTGTCCGTTGCAACAAAAAGGCTTTCGTACAGCACAGGAAGCAAATCTCTGTTAAGAGAGCTTTCTGTTTTATAGGGATTGAAGCCTGCTGCACTTGTATAAGGCAAGGAAATATTTGAGGTAACAACAGGAGTGGGCAAAACATAGCTTTCTTCAGTTGTCGCTTCCTCACCGTTGTTATTATCGCCACAGGAGCAAAAAGCAAGCAAAAGAGCGAGAATAAGAAGTATCGAAATAAATTTTCTCATCTTATATTCACCCTTTCTATTGATTTAGCTTTACCTGTTTTCTCGTCAATATCAATGAGGCAACCATCCAGGGAATATTCTCCCTTGGCATTTTCAAACCTTACAGGAAGATTGCTTTTGAATTTTCTTATAGTAAGCTCAGGCTCAATGCCGAGAACTGACTGAACAGGACCACACATCCCCAAATCTGTGATATAGGCTGTGCCCTTAGGTAAAATCTGCTCATCTGCAGTCTGCACATGGGTATGAGTACCAACAAGAGCAGTAACTCTTCCGTCAAGATAAAAGCCCATTGCTCTTTTTTCTGCAGTTGCTTCTGCGTGGAAATCAACGATTATTGTTTTACATCCGTCAGTTTCTTCAAGAGCCTTGTCAATTTCCCAGAAGGGATTTGCAAGAGGCTCAGAATAAACTGTGCCCTGCAAATTGATTACTGCAACACGGAATCTGCCCTTATCAATTATGCCCACACCCTTACCGGGAGCACCCTTGGGGAAATTATAGGGTCTGATAACAGGAATATTTTTATCAAGATATTCCATTATTTCAGGTCTTTTGAAGGTATGATTGCCAAGAGTTATAAAATCAACTCCACTTGAAAATACCATATCGCAGGATTTTGGTGTTACACCATTTCCCTGAGCAGAATTTTCACCATTGGCAATACACACATCAATATTGTTTTGTCTTTTATAGTCAGGAAGCTTCTTCATTAAAAACTCGCAGCCACCCTGACCTACAACATCACCTAAAAAAAGTAAGCGCATAGCTTTACCATCGTTTCTATATATAGATTAAAAAATATTGCAAATCGCGAAACTCACCAAAAGGAAGGGTTTCGCGATTTAAATTCATTTAATTATTTAGCGAACTCAATAGCTCTGCTTTCTCTGATTACATTAACCTTAATCTGACCGGGATATTCAAGCTCGTTTTCGATTTTCTTAACAATATCTCTTGCAAGAAGAACCATCTGGTCATCAGTAACTGCATCGGGCTTAACCATAATGCGAACCTCACGACCTGCCTGAATAGCGAATGAGTTATCAACACCGGGGAAGGAGTTTGTAATTTCCTCAAGCTTCTGAAGACGCTGAATGTAGGATTCGATGTTTTCGCGTCTTGCACCGGGACGAGCAGCGGAAATAGCATCTGCTGCCTGAACAAGACAAGCGATAACAGTTTTTGCTTCAACATCACCGTGGTGAGCCTGAATAGCGTGAATAACCTGTTCGTTTTCTCTGTTCTTTTTAGCAACCTCAACACCGAGCTCGATGTGAGTACCCTCTTTTTCGTGGTCAAGAGCCTTACCTATATCGTGAAGAAGACCTGCACGCTTTGCGAGCTTAACATCTGCACCCATTTCAGCAGCCATAAGACCTGCAAGGTAAGAAACCTCGAGAGAGTGATTAAGAACATTCTGTCCGTAGCTGGTACGATATTTGAGCTTACCAAGAAGCTTAACGAGCTCACCGTGAAGACCGTTAACGCCTGCATCAATAACAGCCTTTTCACCGGTCTGCTTGATAGTCTGCTCAACCTCACGCTTTGATTTTTCATACATTTCTTCAACACGAGCAGGATGAATTCTGCCGTCAGAAACGAGCTTTTCAAGAGTAAGTCTTGCGATTTCTCTTCTTACAGGCTCAAAGCATGAAACTGTAATAGCCTCGGGAGTATCGTCAATGATAAGGTCAACGCCTGTAATTGTTTCAATTGTTCTGATATTTCTACCCTCACGGCCGATGATACGACCCTTCATTTCGTCATTGGGAATAGTAACAACAGAAACTGTAGCCTCTGCAGCGTGGTCAGCAGCGCAACGCTGAATTGCACCGGAGATAATCTCACCTGCAAGCTTATCCATATCATCCTTAACCTGCTGCTCATATTCAAATATCTTAGCAGCCTTTTCGTGAGTAAGTTGTTCCTCAAGAGTTTTAAGAATAACCTCTTTAGCCTGCTCCTTAGTGTAACCGGAAATTCTTTCAAGGATTTCAAGCTGACTCTTTTTAAGAGACTCAACCTCAGCCTCTTTAGCCTCAAGGTCCTTAACCTTCTGAGCTAAAGCCTCCTCCTTCTTTTCCTGGTTTTCAATTTTCTTGTCAAGACTTTCTTCCTTCTGAATAAGTCTTCTTTCCTGACGCTGAACCTCAGCTCTTCTTTCACGAAGATCCTGTTCAGTTTCGCTTCTTAATTTGTGGATTTCATCCTTGGCTTCAAGGATAGATTCCTTCTTTTTCTGCTCTGCCTCTGTCATTGCATTGTTAACAATTCTGGCAGCTTCCTCTGTAGCAGATCCAATAGCAGCCTCTGCAACCTTTTTACGGTGAGCGCCACCGGCAACAAAGCCTACAACGCCGAATACTACGGCAGCAGCAACAATAAGTCCTATTGCTAATCCGAGACCCATTTTACGGAACTCCTTTCATAAATAAATTAAAATAAAAAAAGAAAAAGACGAAAAATGCTAGGCACTTTCCGTCATAAGAATTGCGATAAAGAAATAAAAATCCAAATATCGCTTATAATAAAGGTTTTGTCGCAGGAATTCACATTCGTGCGGGACATATCTATATTAAAAAATATAAAAATGGCTAATAAATATGCAAAAATTATACACTAAAGCTTAAAAACTATGTAATTTTCAGAATATTTATTAAGAAAAATATATAAAAATATAAATAACAAAACGATTATCATATCATACGGATAGTGCATTATTAATAAAATAACACATCATCTCGTATATTATAATAAAAACCGCACCAATAGTCAAGAAAAAATGAGCACCAAATTAAAAGTTTTTTGTAAAATTTTAGCAAAATAAATATTTATAAACATTACTTTTTATATAAAACAAAAACGAGCAAAGCTTTTTGTTCAACTTATATATCTTTTCGTTTTTCTGCACAAAAAAACGCCTTTCGAATTTGCTTGAAACACTTTATTTATTATAGTATAATATAAGATGATCTTTCGTACTCATTCGAAAGCTTTATAAATGACAGAAAAAAAGTCAAAAAGGAGAGATACTATGGTTAAGAATTGGCGACTCAGAATTCTTGCATGTGTAATTGCAATTCTATTTGTATTCAGTGCAAGTCCATTCGCTTATGCATTGACTACAGGCATTTCACAAGACAGCGCAGTTTACGTAGAAAGCAGCGCTAAGATGACAAATGCCAGAGCAACCAAGAAAACTGCTTTAAAAATTACAAAGCAGCCTTCTTCTGTTACCGCAAAGAAAGGTAAAACTGCGAAAATTACTTTTTCTGCTGTTGGTGACGGCTTGAAATACTATTGGTATTACAAAAATGCAGGTGACAAAAAATACACCCGCACAACATCATTCAAATCAAACTCTTATTCAGTAGCAATGAGTAAGGCACGTAGCGGACGTAAGGTTTACTGCGTGGTTAAAGATAAATACGGCAAATCAGTTAAAACTGATGTTGTAACTCTTTATATGGGTACTCCTTTAAAGATTACAAAGCAGCCCGTATCTGTTGCTGCTGCAAATGGCAAAACTGCAAAGGTCAGCTTTACTGTTAGCGGTGACGGACTTAAATACTATTGGTATTACAAAAATGCAGGTGACAGCAAATTCACCCGTACAAAATCATTCAAGTCCAATAGCTATTCAGTAACTATGAGCAACCAGCGCAAAGGCCGTCAGGTATATTGCGTAATCAAGGACAAATACGGCAACTCAGTTAAAACTGATGTTGTAACCTTGTTCAAGGGTGCAGTATTAAAAATCACAAAGCAGCCTTCTTCAGTCAGCGTTCACAATGGCGAAACTGCAAAGGTAAGCTTTACTGCAAGTGGTAAAGGTCTTAAATACAAATGGTACTATAAGGATACCATCAAATCTTCCTACTCAAGAACTAAAACCTTCACCAAAAACTACTATTCTGTTGAAATGAGCTCTAAGAGAGATGACAGAAAAATTTATTGTGTAGTTGAAGATAAATATGGCAACACAGTGAAAACCAACTCTGCTACCCTTTCCTCAACTCACAAAATGGGTGCTTGGGAAATTTACAGAGAAGCAACCGCAGAAAAAGAGGGTATCGAAAGAAGATTCTGCAGTAAATGTAGCTATTACAACGACCGCTCTATTGCTAAACTTCCAGCAGTTTATTATATTACTGTAAAACTCGGCGCATCAGACAGTTATAAATTTGGTGTACCCAAGAGCGGAAAGTATAAGCTTGACTATCCTTCTAAAGATGGTTACACCTTTGACGGATTTAAAGATACAAACGGCAACGACTTCCCCATTGAAGGAACAATTGATAAAAATGTTACCATCAATGCCGTTTGGGGTCTTGATGGCACTAATACATTACAACAGCTTATCAATCGCACCAATGCGGGTGTTGAAACTATTGTAATCACATCAGATATTGTTTTAAACAAACCTGTTTTCATCTCCTATAACACTACAATATATTCAGACGGAAACCATACCATCACCCGTGCCCCCGACTACACAGGCGATATGTTCGTAGTCGGTGTTACAAAAGATGGTAAGAGTGCTACATCTCTCCACCGCGAAGCTAAATTAACCTTAGGCGGCGGAAACGGTATGCTTACAATTGACGGTAACAGAGATAATGTAACCGCAGATGTAAAAGGTAGTGCTGTATTCGTTTGCGAAAGCTCAACCCTTAACTTATATGATGGTGTAAGCATCATCAACAATAATAAAACAGGTAACGAAAGAGCTTTCAAATTCAGTGATTATATCAGCGATTCAACTGCTGAAAAAGCAGGTGGCGCAGGTATCTTAAACATCAACTCAACCGTATATATGTACGGCGGTCTTATTGACAACAACCGCGTTTCAACAGAGCATACCATCGTTAAAAACGAGGATGGTACAAAAACCTCGTACGAAACAAATGGTTGTGGCGGTGGTGTTTACAACCGTGGCTTGTTCTATATGTACGGCGGTACTATCTCAAACAACGAAGCTCTTCGCGGCGGCGGTTACTATACCGACAGAGTATCATATCTTGTTTCAGGTACTATTTCCGAAAATACTGCTCACTATTATGGTGGTGCAGTTGCTACATCCTCAACAATGGCAGCCGACTTATTTATCGGTAGCGAGGGTGAAGGCGAAACAATGCTCTTCAAGGACAACCACTGTATCAGAACCGGTGGAGCACTTTACTCAAACACAAGCAGTCCTATTATTATTTACGGCGATACCGAATTCATAAACAACAGCAGTAAAACAAGCGGTGGTGCTATTTATACTGCAGGTCCCCTTACAATTTCAGATACATTGTTTGAAGGAAACTCTTGTGTGAATAGCGGTGGTGCTATTTACCACTACTATACAAAAGCTGAATTTACTCGCCGTCTTTTAACTCTTACAGACTGCGAATTCAACAAAAACAGCGGTAACCTTGGCGGTGCAGTAATCTTAAGCGCATCCGATTCTGTTTCCAGTACAGGATTGGGAACATACGCAACAATCACCAACTGCAAATTCGAAGAGAATAAAGCAAACTCTCTCGAAACTGCCAATGGTAATGGTGGTGCGCTCTACATTACAAGAAAGAGCGAAGCTGTAATTGATGGCTGTACCTTCAACAAAAACAGTGCAGATGCTAACGCAGGTGCAATTGCAATCCAAAGCAACTCAAAGGTTGATATGACTAACTGTGAATTCAACGAAAACAGTGCTAACCTTGGTGGCGCTATGTACACATCAGCAAATGTAACTGTTGATTTAAAGAACATCAAGTTCAATTCAAACACTGCAAAGCTTAATGCTAAGGGTAGCGGTGGTAATGGTGGTGCCCATTATTTATATGAAGCTAACGTAACCTATGATAACGTTGACTTCACAGCCAACCACGCCGAAAACCATGCAGGTGCTGTTTATCTTGGTGTCAGCGAGCTCACCCTTGATTCAAGCTGTGAATTCAACGATAATAGCGCTGATAATCACGGTGGTGCATTCTACCTTACTTACAAAACTCTTACCGACAACACCAAACAAGGTGCAGTTCTTAACCTTACTGACGTTTCCTTTAAAAACAACTCTGCTTTAGCCGGTGGTGCTATCAGCATCCGTTCAAGCTGCGAAGCAAACATCAATGGCGGTGAATTCGTTGGCAACAGCGTAGCAGGTTATGCAGATAAAAACGATGGTGACGGCGAAGGTGGCGGCGCTATCTATGTAGGATATGGTAAATTAAATCTTACAGATGTAACTGCAACTGATAACAGTGCATCCGATTTCGGTGGCTTTGTTGATTCAGCAGGTTCAACTGTTGTTATCAACGGTGGTACATTCACAAACAATAAAACCTTCTCTGGTGGTGTGCTTTTCGCAACATCAACCTCAGATGTTACAATTACCAATGCTACTTTAAGCGGAAATGAATCTGTTTACGAAAACACCGATTACAATTCAGCCATCGGTGGTGGCGCTCTTTATCAGAATGGTGGTTCACTTAAAGTCAGCAACTGTGTGCTTGACGGCAACAAGAGTGACTACTACGGCGGCGCAATTTATACCTCAAAGGCTCAGGTTACAATAAACGAAAACACAGTTATCAAAAATTCTCAGGGTGCAACAGGTGCTGCTCTCTACTTCAAAAACATAACAACTGCAAACCTTGATAATATTGAAATCACAGATACTGTTTCAGACGGTAACGGTGTTGTTTATGTTAACAACAGCACACTCAACATGACAAATGTTACTGCAACTAAGAACAAAGCTTATCAGGGTGGCGTTATTTATTGTAGTAATGCAAACACAGTAATAAAACTTAATGATTGCACAGTTACAGAAAACAATGCAACAAATGGTGGTGTAATTTACTTTGATAGTGCAACAGTAACCTTTAATGGTGGCACATTCACAGGTAACACTGCAAAGAATGGTGCAGTTGCATACTCATTAAAGGGTAATTTAATAGTTAACCCCTGTGAGATAAACAACAACAGTGCAACCGGTAGCGGTGGTGCAATTTATACATCAGAAAGTACTGCTACTATCAAAGACATCAACTTCCATAACAACCATGCAAATTCAAATGGTGGTGCATTATATCTCAATCAGTCAACAGTAACTCTTGATAATGTTAAATTCAACAGCAATAGTGCTAATAGCAACGGTGGTGCTGTCGACGTTGTTGGTTCAAAGGTTACTGCAATCAACAACTGCGAATTCAATGAAAACACTGCAACAAATCACGCAGGCGGAGTTTATGTAACTTATACTAAGCCCGAAGGTGCAACAGAAAATGTAAACGGCTTCTTTGAAATGACAGGCGGTTCATTCACCAAAAACACTGCTCTTGGCGGTGGTGCAGCAAGTATCCGTACAGGATGCGAAGCAATATTTAACGGAACAACCTTTACTGAAAATAGTGTATCAGGCTATGCAGATAAAAATGATGGCAATGGCGAAGGTGGCGGTGCTATCTATGTAGGTTATGGTAATTTAACTCTTAACAATGTAACCGCAACCAATAACACTGCTTCAGATTTCGGTGGTGTAGTTGATGCAGCAGATTCAGATGTAATTATCAACGGCGGTGCATTCTCTGGAAACACAACTAAAACAGGTGGTGTAGTTTACGCTACAACTAAATCAGCGCTCACAATTGATAATGCAACATTTACCGAAAATGTTGCAACATCCGGTGGCGCAATAAGCCTTTACTCCTCAAATGCCGATATTACCAATTCTACATTCAGCAAAAACTATTCATATCTCGGCGGTGCAATCCAGAACACTACCGGTATTCTTAATATTGCTGATTCTGTTTTCACAGAAAACAAAGCAGGAAAAGACGCAAATGGTTCAAATGGTAACGGCGGTGCGATTATCAACACCGCAGGCACAGTTACAATTACAGGCGATACAACACTTACAAAGAATACCTCTCAGAACCATGGTGGTGCTATATATGTATCATATACAAGCAACGCGGATGGCACAAAGAACTCCGGTATTCTTAATGTAACAGGCGGTCTCTTCGAGGAGAACTCTGCTATTGCAGGTGGTGCTATCAGCGAAAGAACAGCTTGTGAGGTTACTCTTAACGGTACTGTCCTAAAGAAAAACTCCGCATCAGGTACAACAACCTCCGATGGTGGCGGTGCTATCTATGCAGGCTACAGCAACTCCTTAACACTTACAAGTGTAACCCTTGAAGAAAACTCAACAGGTTACTATGGTGGTGCAGTTAGCGCTCCCGGTACAAATGTTACAATAAACGGTAAATCAGTTATTAACAACAACGCAGGTATTACAGGTGTAGCCCTTTACTTCCGTGATGGTGGCACATGTGTACTTGACGATATAACTGTTACAAACAATGTAGCAACATCAGACGGAAGCGGCGTAATTTATATTACAGGTGCAGGTTCACTTACAATCAACGCTCTTACCGCAACAGGCAACCACAACAACAATGGTGGCGTTATCTATGCAAGCGGTAGTGCAAAGTTGAATATTTCCAACTCCAACTTGAGCAACAACTCAGCAAAATCCTTTGCTGGTGCTATTGACTTCCGTTCAAGTGGAAAATCATCAATAACAAACACCGTTATTGAAGGCAACACCGCTAAAAAAGGTGCTGCAATCAATGTAGCAGGTACAGGCGAACTTACTATTATAGGCTGTACCATAAAGAACAACATCGCAAGTGAAAAAGGCGGTGCTATCTTTACAGAAAACAAATCAAAAATCAATGTAGCTGAAAACACAGTATTTGAAGGCAACTCTGCTCTTACAGGTGGCGCGGCTTACATTGATGGTGGCGCTAAGCTTACAATTGATAAAGCTATCTTTGATGCAAACACTGCAACTGGTGGCGAAGGTGGCGCAATATTAGTTGCTGATACAACAGAGGAAGAAAAAGCAGGTACAACACTTCTTGTAACCGGAACAACCTTCAGAAACAATACAGCATCAACAAAGGGTGGCGCAATTTCCACAGATACCGCAAGCGCAACACTTGTTATCAACGTAAGCGATTGTATCTTTGAGAAAAACTCTGCATTAGGCGCTGGTGGCGGTGCAGTTGAAATCCAGAACGCTAACCAAACAAGTGCAACAGACCCAACCGAACTTAAAATAGTATTCACAAACTGTACATTCAACGAAAACACCTGTAAAACAACAGGTGCTGCAATTGAAATAAGAACAAGCAGTGCAGCGAAAATTGATTCAATCACTGCAACCAACAATAAAACCACACAAAATGGTGCCGTTATTTATCTGACATCAAATTTCTCAAGACTTTATCTTACAGGTACAGTAACTACAAACGGTAACTCTGCTGCAAACGGTAATTTTGCATATTTGTATAACAGTAACTATACAAATCCCCCGAAAATCTATACTACTCACAGCAGTAGCGCAGCATGGTACAGCGATGTTGCAGGCAACAAAACCAGCGTAGAATTTGATTATTCAGCTATGCCATAATGATGAGGTGATAAAATGAAAATAGTTAAATCAATTATAAGTTGCCTCCTTGTAGGCGTTATTCTGCTTGGTATTCTCCCTGCAACCTCTCTTGCAGCAAGCATATTTCCAAGCGAAACTGACCCATTTGTTTCCAACTACTATATAGGTGAAACAAATCAGGATTTACCCTTCTTCGATTCGGTTTTGCCTGAAATTGAAAAGAATATTAAAAAAAATAATACTCATTCAATTTCTAAATATTATGATAAAATGCCCGTAGCCAACAACCCTGAAAATTTTCAGGGCTTAGGCTCAACAACCTACGCTAACATCAATGGTAAAACAGTAACTGCCGAAGCATTTTACAGACTTACCAATGAATCTCTTTGTGACCCCAACAATGGTATGGGTCTTCTGATTTACCAATGTATTCAGTATAAGCGCAAGCATCCCGACGAAGATGTTAAAATCACATTTTCCTCTTACAGAACATCTGTGACTGCAGCAGTTTGCGTTATTCCTACAAGTAAATACTATGGATATATGCGCTCTCTCTACGGCACAAACTATGATGAGCACGGCTTCGTTCGTATTTCTTATATGCTTACAGAGGCAGCAAGAATGGGTATTGAGGTCACAATGGTAAACCAGCTTAATTCCTATGGTGTAAAGCAGTATAATCCAAGTACAAAATCTCTTAAAACAAGGTCTAACCTTGACCATTACACATATTTCTCAAAGGCTCTTGAAACAGATTGCTATGATGCTTATGCACCTGGCAAAAAGGTTTCTGACTTCTTTGACTATACAAAGGTAGGCTGGACAATAGATGACAAAACCTCAGATATGCAGCATGTTAAGAGTGCAACAGTTTCTCATTATCTTGCAACTGATGGTTCAGAGCATAAGGATGCTATTTTCTTCAGTAGCGCAAATCTCGATGAAAACAACTACATCGGTGCTAATGGTAACAACTGCGCTCAGTCCGGCGTTATCATTTCTGACCATAGCGAGCTTTATCGCGTAACCTACAACTATATGCGCCTGATGTACGACTATCGCAGACAAGAAGGTATGTTTGAACTTCGTAAATACGTTAACCAGGCTAACGAAGAGCAAATTGCACTTATTAACAGTGGTAGAGAAAGCGAAATTCCGAAAGATAAACAGATCGTTTATCTCGGAGGCAAAAACGACCCTGTTTTCGAGCTTTATTTCACTCCCTTCGGTGGGGCCGGAGATGCTTGGGATGCAGTTGCGAACCCAATTTGTAAATATGCAGAAAAGCTTCCTGAATCCAAAGATTATGTTGAAGTTATCTGGAATGAATATGGTTATGGCAATTGCCTAGTTGGTGAAAGATTGTCAGATATGTTTGAACAAGCTTTCTGCAACAACCCCAACCCCAAAAACAAAATCTCAATGCGAGTTACAGGCTTTGACACTGAAGCAATTGAGAAGCTTGGTCTTGGCAGCGAAATCGGTTATCGTAGCATAAAGAGTGGTGCCAACGTTCACGCCAAAGACTTTTTATTCAGCTATGAAGAAAACGGAAAGCGTCACAGAGTATCTCTTATGACCTCCTGTAACTTCTATATGATAGCTTTCAATTATCGTACCAACTCACTTCTTGTTATAAACGAAACCGATGAAAGTGGTGGAAATTTCTATAACATCTTCGGTGAAAAGTATTCCTATGGTATGATTGATAACGACCTTATGGTTGACACTCATAATCTGGCTCTTGAGCCCGGTGATTCTTATAAGGTAACTGCTACCTACTCAGGCAAAAACAATCTTACCTGGAAAACAAGTGATAGCTCTGTTGCCACAGTTTCCAAGGGAAAAATCACAGCCGTAAAAGAAGGCAATGCAACAATTACAGTTATCAACGGAAACCATAAAGCAACTGTTAAGGTTACTGTTACAGACTGTCTTCCCTGCTACAATGGTGGAAAGGGCTTAACCTTCAGCACAGATGAACAATACACCTTAAGCCGTAAATATGACAGTATGCCCGTCACCTTTGAATCCACATTCTCTGTTGAACAAAAGGACCTTACAGGCACAACCACTCTTTTAGGTAGCGACGGAACCTTTGACCCTGCACTTGTTTTCTCATTAAACAAATCAGGTAATCCCCGTATTGCAATCCGTGATAAAGCAGATTATTCCAAACAATCTGTTTATGTTTTCAAAAATGTTAATGTTGCAACAGGTGAAAAGGTACACCTTTCGTTAGTAATTGACCGTTCAAACAAAAAAGCTCTTTGCTATGTAAACGGAAAGCTGGAGCAAACTCTTAAGCTTTCATCCTTTACCTCCTTTGAGGAAAAGCACAAGGCTGTTATAGGTGGCGACCACAGGAATGGTAACGCAACCTATTTCAAAGGCACAATGTATGATTTATCAGTTTGGTCTGATGTAAGGTCAGCAAAGGAAATCAAAAAGGATTTCACAAACGGAATAGATTATACTGATGCTAAACTGTTAGCAGCATACGATTTCAATCTTTGCAAGGAATGTATGATGCAGGACCTTTCCACTACAGGTAACAACCTTGAGCATATGGTTTTCTGGCAAAGCGAAAAGGATGTTGCTCCCATTGGCGACTATGAATATTCCTTTGCAGTTATCGGTGACACTCAAACAATGAACGAGAAGGACCCCGATGCAATGGAAGCAATCTATGATTGGCTTATAGCTAACAAGGAAGACCAAAAAATCGAATATGTTATCGGCTTAGGTGATATTACTGACGATAGCACCGATACCGAATGGGAAAATGCAAACAATTATATCAGCAAATTAAACGGCGTTATCCCCTATGCCCTCACCCGAGGCAACCACGATGACTGGGATGACTTTAACAGAAATCTGCATAATGGCTATTATGAAACAACTGTTAATGGTATGATGAACGAGGGCACAGTTTCTCTTACTGACATAAATCAACCCGGTCTTATTAAGAAAACATTAGAAGACGGTACAGTTATTTATGTAACACGAGAGGAAGATATCCCCGAGGGTGGAGATGTTCAGGGCGATTTAACAAACTCTTATCGTTATTTCAATATTCAGGGCACCGATTACCTTATTATGACACTTGACTTTGCCCCCAACGAAAAAACTCTTGAATGGGCAAACAAGGTTATCGAGGCTCATCCTAATCATAAGGTTATCGCAGTAACTCATGCATATATGTATCGTGACGGCACCACAATTGATGATAACGACTGTTACCCACCCACATATTACAGTGGTTATACCAATGCTCAGAATGGTGACGATATGTGGAAAAAATGCTTCTCCAAGCACGACAATGTTCTTATGGTTCTTTCAGGCCACGATCCCTGGCAGCATATAGTTTACCGTCAGGATAAAGGCGAAAACGGAAACATTGTAACCCAGATGCTCATTGACGCACAGTATGTTGACCTTAACAATGGCTCAACCGGTATGGTTGCTATGTTCTATTTCTCAAATGACGGTAAAACTCTTACTGTCCGTTATTATTCAGTGGAAAAGGGTTGCTATGGCTCACCGCTGAGTCAGTTTACAATTGATTTAACCAAGCACACTCATACTTATGAAGAATCTACCATTACTCCTGCGACCTTCAGCAAAAATGGTAAACTCGAATCAGTATGTACTACCTGTGGCAAAACAAAATCTACAACAATCTATTCTCCCAAAACAGTTAAGCTTTCAACAACTGAATATACTGATACAGGTGCAGTAAGAACTCCATCTGTTACAGTAAAAACTACAAAGGGCAAAACACTCAAAAAAGGTGTTGACTATGTAGTAAAATACGAAGATGGAAGAAATGCACCGGGTAAATATACTGTTAAGGTTATCTTCAAGGGTAAATACGAAGGTAGTAAATCCCTTACCTTTACAATCAAACCCGAAAGAGTTTCCAAGCTTACTGCCACCCAGACCACCAAGTCCATTACATTGAAATGGAGTAAGGTTTCCGGTGCTTCAGGCTATAGAGTTTATCAGTATAATTCAAAAACAAAGGAATATAAGCATATAGCCTCCGTAACTAAAGGCACATCATATAAGGTTTCAAATCTTAAACCCGGAACAAAATACAAATTCAAGGTAAGGGCTTATACGAAGGACGACGGCACTATCTGGGGCAGCTATTCAAAGACTTTCGAAACTGCAACAAAATGCTCAAAGCCCAAAATAACAAGCCTCTCCTCAACCACAAAGGGCAAAGCCAATATCACTTGGTCCAATGTAACAGGTGAAAGTGGTTATCAGGTTTATTATTCAACCAAAAAGGATGGCAGCTACAAGAAAGTGTCCAGCTATAAGACAGATATTCTAACAGCTTCAAAATCAAAGCTTACAAGCAAGAAAAACTATTATTTCAAGGTTCGCGCTTATAAGAAAACCGATAGTGGAACTGTTTACAGCTCCTGGAGTGATGTAAAGAGTGTTAAAATCAAATAACGCTTAACAATGCCAATCCCCCACAGAGAAATTATTTCTCTGTGGGGGATATTTTCTAAACACATCACAAAAAACGAAAATTATTTAAGCTCATCGTAAAATTCGCTGAGATAAACTCTTCTGTTTTCCTTCATAGAAATGTTAGCAGCCATACCAATACCGATTGACATCATACCTGCACGGACATCTGCCATTTGACCCAAGGGGTCATCCTTGCAGCCGATAAAAAGATTTTCTCTGATTTTCTCATCAGCACCGCCGTGACCACCTGGCAGGTCCTTGGGCTCGCTCATAACAATTCTTTCACCCTTACGGTTAAAAATTGTGATAACATTGTCAAGACCCTTGCCCAACTCTTCATATCTGCCATCTATTTTGCAGAATTCAAGTCGGCCATCTGTACCATTAAAGGCAATTTTAAAGCCCTCGTAGGGAGAGTGAGTTGTAAGAGAATAGCTCATAACAGCGCCTTTTTTATAAAGAACATTAACGCTGACAGTATCCTCGATGTCGATTTCCTCGGAGAAAATACATCTGTCTCTGTAATAGCCGTCAACATCCTCGCAGGCAAGATAAAGCTTGTCCATAGGTGGTTGATTTATATCAAGATAAAACTCACAGGCATTCTTATACTGACAGGTGAGACATCTCTCGGAGCGATTCTCTCTTGTGGGACCGTAAAAGCGTCTTGTGCCAAAGGCATTTACTGCAACAGGATCATCCTCCAAAAACCAATTAACCAAATCAAAATGGTGGGTGGATTTATGAACAAGAAGAGAGCCTGAATTTTCTCTTATTCTGTGCCAGCGTCTGAAATAATCTGCGCCGTGCTGAGTATCCAGAAGCCATTCATAGTGAACACTGAGAATTTCGCCTACAACGCCACTTTTCAGCAATTCCTTAAGCTTTGCAAAAATTGGAAGATAGCGAAGATTGAAAACAACAGTTACTGTTTTACCTGATTTCTTTTCAGCCTCCTTGATTGCATTTGCTTTTTCAAAGGTAGTTGTCATTGGCTTTTCAACAATAACATCACAGCCTGCCTCAAGTGCCTTTATAACATAAAAATCGTGCATACAGTCCTTAGTTGTTACAATAACAGTATCGGGCTTAACTGAACGAAGCATTTCATCAAAATCATCGTAAACAGGAACATCAACACCACCGAATTCGCTTACAAGAGCAGCTCTTTTGGGATTGATGTCATAAACACCACATAATTGAATATGCTCCTTAAACTCCTTGAGTATAGGCTCTGCATACCCCTCTATGCCTCGGATTCCACATCCTACCTGCACAAATTTTTTCATACAAAAGCACCTCTTTGTGAGATTATTGAATTTATTTTAGCATAGTAATTTTCAATTTACAACAAGAAACGAAGGAATCATGAAACACCTATATTAAAACCCTCTTGCATTTCCCTCCTCCTTGTGCTACAATTTCATAAGTCAGAGGAATAGTAAACAATAATAAATACTTTAAACAGAGTTAGAGAGTGTAGCTCCCCCACCTCTTCACTCTTCACTCTTACTTCTTAACTTAATATGCGGGTGTGGCGGAATTGGCAGACGCGCCAGATTTAGGTTCTGGTGGCACCCCCGTGCAGGTTCAAGTCCTGTCACCCGCACCAAAAAACAGAAATCCGATTTGTTCGGGTTTCTGTTTTTATATATTAGAGTAATAAGGACTTGAACCTGCCTCTCGGCGAAGCCGAACACAATCGGGCGTTCGCGTAGCGAATGATGGGCAGAGCCCATCAAGTCCTGTCACCCGCACCATCGCTCAAAGCCTTATGTATCAAGGCTTTGGGCATTTTTTATTAGTAAAGAAAAAGTAATCACAACAAAAAAGCAGGTGCATAACCTAAAGTTATGCATCTGCCAATTTTAATTACTACTAAGTTTATAGTATTTATTAACTAGACAAAGCAGTAGAATATGCAGGCAAATATGACTAATATTATAGTTTTTGTTAATTACACTCAACCACAGAATTCTGTTATATCAGGATAAAATTTTATGCAACGCCATAAAAAAACGACAATTTATTAATTTCTATAATAAGATACTCTCCCCCGACAGTTACGTTGTCGAGGGAGAGTGTCTTATTGAATGAAGGATTGAAATTTATTTTAAAACAGAAATTGCATCGGAGATAGTTTTTTCAAAAGCTTCTCGTCCGTATTTATCAACCTCTGCTTTGTTCTTTTCACCGTGGGTAAGGCAACCTGCACCACCGATACAACCACCAACGCAAGCCATACCTTCAATGAAGTTTGCATCAAGTGCATTTTTGCTTTTCTTAAGAAGTGCAACTCTGCATTCTTCAATACCATCGCAAACAGCAGACTTGACCTTGAAATCAATATTCTGCTCTGCAAGAGCCTGAACAACTGCATCAGAAAGACCGCCTGAGCGAGCAAAAATCCTGCCGAAATATGAAGCATTGTCGAGAACATCCTCAGGAAGAGCAGTAATATCAACATCCTTGCTGTCGAAGAGTGCCTGAAGCTCCTCAAAGGTAAGCACCGCATCAACATAAGGCTTTACGCTGTCAAGCTGAGCCTCTGCCTTCTTAGCAGTACAAGGTCCTATAAACACAACCTTTGCACCTTCGCTTGTTTCTTTAATATACTTTGCAAGCACAGCCATAGGTGAAAGATTATGGGAAATATGTGGCACAAGAGCAGGAAATGATGCTTTGATATACTGCACAAATGCAGGACAGCAGGAGCTTGTAAGGAAATCCCTTTCAGTTAATTCCTTAGCCTCGCTCATAGCAACCATATCTGCACCTAAAGCCGCTTCAACAACTGTATAAAAGCCGAGAGCCTTAAGTCCTGAGATTACCTGTCCCAGCTTAGCATAGGTAAACTGGCTTGAAACAGATGGTGCCACAACAGCATAAACCTTATAGTTCTCATTGTTCTGACTCTTTTTAATAAGGTCTACAACATTGAGAATATATGACTTATCACTTATTGCACCGAAGGGACATTGATAAACGCAGGCACCACACTGAATACATTTGCCATTATCAATTTTAGCAGCGTTGTCCTCATTGATTGAAATTGCCTTAACCTTACATGCAATCTGACAGGGTCTCTTGCGATTAACAATTGCAGAAAAGGGACAAACCTTTGCGCAAGCACCGCATTCAACACATTTTGATTTATCAATATGCGCAACATGGTTATGGTCAAAAGAAATCGCACCACGCTTGCAGACAGTTTTACATCTGTGAGCAAGACATCCTCGGCAGGAATCAGAAACCTCGTAGCCTGCAGCAGGACATTCGTCGCAAGCAATATCAATAACCTCAATGACATTAGGGTTATCCTTATCGCCACCCATTGCCAGCTTTACTCTTTCACCAAGGATTGCACGCTCCTTGTATACACAGCAGCGCATTGTTGATGTTTTACCGGGAACAATTTTCTGCGGAATATCGATAAGATTCTGCAGAAGAGTGTCGTTCCAAGCTTCACGCGCTACCTGACACAAAACTCTGTATTTAAGGTATTGAACCTTTGTATCGAAGATTAAATCCATTTTATGACATCACCTTAAGCCGACGAATATAATCCGCAATAGTTTTCAAACACGGATTTCGTCAATTTAGAAATAACTCACTTTAATTCGTTTACCCATTTGCTTTAAACTCTTTGAAAGCTCTTCCACAAGATTCATTTTAATATTGAAGTTTATGGGAAGGTCGGGGTTTTGGTGGGCAGGGTTAATTGCTCTGCCAACATAGAAGTTTATATCTGTTGCTTCCTCGAAAAGCAAACGACTTATAAGAGAAGCGCCGTCCTTTTTGAAGCTCCAATGCTCATAGTACTTGTTTTCACCTAAATAATCCTGAGCATATTCAACAACTCTGTTAACAGTAATAACGCCCTCTGTAACAAGGTCAACACCCTCGATTTCTGCAATAGGCGGAACATCACTGCTCTCAAAATTCAGAGATGGCTTCAATGGCTTTCTTAAGAATTTGGAAGCAATAGATGATGTGGTTCCACCACAGATTATGTGCTTGCCCTCCTTTGAGAAGAAAAGACTCATCATTCTGTCTGCATCATCTCTGTTTGATGGTGGTCCGAAAAGCATATTCATAGGAACTCTCTTACGGATTTTAACAACGCAAGCAGTTGCATCGTCACCGGGCTTATGACCATAAAGCTTATCGCATTCATCTATAAGCATTGTTGATAAATTCTTTGCAGTATAGCCTACGGGTGCAAGAGTTTCAAGAAAGCTTGCAATATCCTCACGCTTCCAGCCGAAGTTATATGCAGTACCTATTCCTGCATGAGGGCAGCCATCACTCATAGCAATAAAAATATCATTTTCCTGAAGCTGAATGACGGATTTAAAAATTTTCTTTCCACCTATATTCATTTCAGTTTTCGGGTAATCCCAATTTTTATCATTTCTTATTATAATTGTGTGAGGGTTATCGTACTGAATTATCTCAGCAGTTTCATTATTCTTCAAATGAATAATTGTAAAGGTTGAATAAGCAACGCCTCTCACTGAGCATACAGGAAGAGTTGCAGCAATTGTTTCAACACATTCTTCAAGAGAAAGCCCCTCTGCAAGCATTGTTGAAATAATTTTAGAGGTAAGAGTTGAAAGAATGCTCGCTTTAACGCCGCTACCAAGTCCGTCTGATAGAACAACAACAGTTGAATCATCATCAGGCTCCACAATATCAATATGGTCTCCACAAAGCTGTTCACCATAGTGATTTATACTTTTATACCCGATATCTGCACATAAATCATTCATCAGAAATCGACTCCTTCAATTTAGCAAGCGCGATTTTTGTTTCTGCTGCAGTTTCACCTAAGAGTGAAGCAATTTCCTGAACAATTCGCATCTGCTTGTCAACAACCTTATCGGCAACCTCAATTGTCTGACGGCTGATATTCTCTTTTCTTTCTCTCTGCTCTTCTTCTGCAGTAACATCTCTCATAATGCCTATAAGAAGATGGGAATCTCTGTCATAAACAACAGTCTGCTCAACATATCTCTTGTATTCAGCAAGATAAACTCTCTGGTCGCTTACGCCTCTACCGGTCTTGAGAACAGATTCAAAAACAGACGGATCAAGAATACGGATAACATTATCACCGAGAATATCGGAAGCATAACGAATATTCATAATCTCTCTTGCAGCTCTGTTAATCTGCTGAACCTCTAAGTTTTCATTAAGTACAATAAAACCGTTAGGCGAGCTGTTAACAATAGTATCGGAAAAGCTTTCTGCCTTGTCCTTAAGGAAGGGAAGACACATTGATATCTCTGCCTTACCCTGACAGATAGCTGCAGCTTTTTCACGGCAGGTATTATAACCGCAAGAACCGCAATTAAGCTCGTGAGCAGGCTTGAATTTGCCCATCTGACGAAGAACGCTGTTGATTTCCGCCTCAGTTGGCTGAGGGTATCTGTGCTCAATATATTCAAACTGCTTTTTAAGCTCAAAGGATGTAGGCTGAGAAACCTCAAAATCCTTTTTACCTGCATAATTTGCAATTGTTATATAATCCTCAATTGTTGCAGTATGGTGATATTTTTCCATAACCGGACCACCCATACAGCTACCTACACAAGCAGACATCTCAATAAAGCATTTATGAACCTTACCGTTTTCGATATCCTTGAGGGCTGCAACGCAGTTTTCAACTCCGTCAAGAGCAATATATGTATATCCCGGCTGGTCCTGAGCCATAGTTTTTAGCACACCACCTGTTGTAGGGAAAAAGCGAGCGCGGGAGAAATCAGTATTATCACGCTCAGGCTCAAGCTCAATATTTTCTGCTTTAAGCCATGTTGTAAGCTCCTCAAAGGTAAGAACGGCATCAACAATGCCTTCATAATGCTCAGCCTCGTCTTTTTTCGCAACGCAAGGTCCGATGAAAACTGTTTTAGCATCAGGATGGCGTTTTTTAATGTCCATACAATGTGCCTGCATAGGAGAAACCACATCTGCAAGATACTCAAGCTCTGCAGGAAAATATTTCTGAATAAGAAGATTTATGGAATGACAGCAAGATGAGATAATAATATCTCTATCCTCCTCTTTTAACATTCTCTCATATTCATTTTTAACAATTGTGGCACCGATAGCAGTTTCTTCAACATCATAAAAGCCCATTTTCTGAAGAGCTTTTCTCATTGAATTTATACCAATGTTATCATAGTTTGCAACAAAAGAGGGAGCAAGGCTTACTATAACCTTTTCCCTTGCCTGTAAAAATACTTTTACTTTTTCGGTTTCATCGACAATTTCTTTTGCATTCTGAGGGCAAACAACAAAGCATTGACCACAAAGAATACACTCGTTGCCGATAATATGAGCCTGATTTCCCGAGAAACGAATAGCCTTAACAGGACAATGACGAATACATTTGTAGCAGTTTTTACAGTTGGATTTTTTTAATGTTAAACAATTGGGCATTAGATTTCACACCCCTTAAGTATTTAGAATTTATTTAAAACATTATTGTTAAAAAACTCTTTGAAATTTTCCTTTGTTATACCTATATGAATATCATCATCTACCTGAACAGTTACGCCCACACGATTACACTTGCCGATACAAAAGCTACCGGCAAGTGTTATTTCGTTTTCTAAATGATTTTCTTCAACGGCTTTCTGAAAAAGCTCAACAATTTCTGCAGAACCTTTTAAGTGGCAAGAGCTGCCTACACAAACCTGAATTATCATCTTTTATATTTTTCCTTTTACATTATCGTTGAAAAACTCTTCAACTGTTTCGGGTGTTACTGAGAAGAAAGCGTCATCAACAGTTACGCAAACTCCCTGCTGGCAGTTGCCCATACAAAATGTGCCGCCTAATTCTACTTTATCTCCTAAATTATTTTCTTTAATAAGGTACTGAAGCTGTTCAACAACCTGACGAGAACCTTTAATATGGCAGGAACTACCGATACAAACTGTAACTTTCATTTCTTTAACTCCTTATCCGATTATTCGTAATCAACAACATTTACCCATGAAAGAAGGAATTCTCTTTCTTTCTCGTTGCCTTTAACTGACTGAGAAGCAGCAACGATGGGCATCCATTTCTGAACATACTGCTTTGCAGTATTGCTCTTTTGGCAGAACAAATCGAGATATTTCTTTGCGCCCTCAATATCGCCATTGAGCCAGAAAAGAAGATATGTTCTTGCTGCGTCTGCTGAAGCATTACCCTGAGTAGCATGTGACCAGTCAAGGATATATGCTGTGCCGTCTTCGGCAATAATTATGTTTGAAGGGTTAAAGTCACCGTGGCAAACCTTGTTGTGCTTGGGCATACCCTCAAGTCTTGTGTGAAGGTCATAGCGTGTTGTAGCATCAAGCTCAGAAGCGCTGATTTTGCGATTCATTTTATCCTTAAGCTTATTAAGAAGAGGGCAAACCTTTGAATGAACATCAAGCTGAATGTCAACGAGCATTTCAATATACTCATCCTTCTTTTCAACATCCTCATCCATAAGCTGCTGAAGAGTTTTACCCTTGATAAATTCTGAAACGATAGCCCATTTGCCTTCAACCATTGTTACTTCAACAATTTTAGGAATATTAAGACCGGTTTCTTCAATTCTTGCCTGATTCAATGCCTCGTTAAGAACATCTGATTTTGAATAATCCGCATCAAAAACCTTAACGCATTTATCACCATCACGGTAAATAGTTTTATTATTTCTTACTGCAATAACTCTATCAAGTTTCATTTCTGTTTCTCCTCTCTCTTACGCTTTTTTGCCTTTTGTATAGGGTGTTTTAACTGCGTTTGCAGCCATACCTGTCGCTACATCTGCTGCAGTGGGCTTTGCTTTTTCTACGAAATGTTTGCCGTAGTAAGCATTGAGATACATTTCCTTAAGCTCGCTCATAAGAGGATAACGGGGGTTAGCGCCTGTGCACTGGTCATCGAATGCCTGTTCAACCATTTCATCAAGGTTGTCAAGGAATACTTTTTCATCGATGCCATAATCTTTGATTGTTTCCTTGATACCAACTGTTGCTTTAAGGTCGTTGATTGCCTTAATAAGATTTTCCATCTTTTCGGTATCTGTTGTACCACCAAGACCAAGATAATCTGCGATTTCAGCATAGCGAGCAAGAGTGTGAGGATGGTCATACTGTGAGAATGTACCCATTTTTGCAGGTGCTTCACATGCATTGAAGCGGATAACCTCTTCAATCATAAGTGCGTTTGCAACGCCGTGAGGAAGGTGGTGGAAAGCACCGAGTTTATGTGCCATTGAGTGACAGATACCAAGGAATGCATTTGCAAATGCCATACCTGCCATTGTTGCAGCGTTTGCCATTTTTTCTCTTGCTTCGACATCTGTCTGACCGTTTTCATAAGCGCGAGGAAGATATTTGAAAATATTTTTGAGAGCCTGGAGTGCAAGACCATCTGTATAGTCTGTTGCAAGCATAGCAACATAAGCTTCAACAGCGTGAGTTACAGCGTCAATACCTGATGCAGCTGTAAGACCCTTGGGAGCTGACATATGGAAATCAGTATCAATAATTGCCATATTGGGAAGAAGCTCATAGTCAGCAAGAGGATATTTAACACCTGTCTGCTCGTCTGTGATAACTGCGAAGGGTGTTACCTCAGAGCCTGTACCTGCTGATGTGGGAACAGCAATAAAGTATGCTTTTTCGCCCATTTTGGGGAATGTATAAACTCTCTTACGGATATCAATGAAGCGCATTGCCATATCCATGAAGTCTGCTTCGGGATGTTCGTAAAGAACCCACATAATCTTTGCAGCGTCCATTGCAGAACCACCACCGAGAGCGATGATTGTATCAGGCTTGAATGCAGCCATCTGTTCTGCACCGCTCTTTGCATTTTTAAGAGTGGGGTCGGGCTGAACATCAAAGAATGTTGTGTGAGCAATACCCATTTCGTCAAGCTTATCTGTAATGGGTTTTGTATAACCATTTTCATAAAGGAAGGTATCTGTTACGATGAATGCTTTCTTTGCGCCACGAACTGTGCGAAGCTCATCAAGAGCAACAGGGAGACATCCTTTCTTGATATAAACCTTTTCGGGTGCACGGAACCAAAGCATATTTTCCCTTCTTTCTGCAACTGTTTTGATATTTAAAAGGTGTTTAACACCAACGTTTTCGGAAACTGAGTTACCGCCCCAGGAACCGCAACCAAGAGTAAGTGAGGGAGCGAGCTTGAAGTTGTAAAGGTCACCGATACCACCGTGTGATGAAGGTGTGTTAACAAGAATACGGCAAGTTTTCATTCTTGCAGCAAATTCATTGATCTTTTCGGTTTCAGTTACTTCGTTAAGATATACAGAAGAAGTGTGACCGTAACCACCATCTGCAACGAGAACCTCAGCCTTATCAAGAGCCTCCTCAAAGGATTTTGCTTTATACATAGCAAGAACGGGAGAAAGCTTTTCGTGAGCGAATTCCTCACTGATATCAACGCTTTCAACCTCACCGATAAGGATCTTTGTTCCTTCGGGAACTGTTACACCTGAAAGCTCTGCAATTTTTGCAGCAGGCTGACCAACGATTTTTGCATTAAGAGCGCCGTTGATGATAATTGTTTTTCTTACTTTTTCTGTTTCTGCTTCGTTAAGGAAGTAGCAGCCACGGCTTGCAAACTCTGTCTTAACTGCATCGTAAATATTTTCAAGAACGATAACTGACTGCTCAGAAGCGCAAATCATACCGTTGTCAAATGTTTTTGAATGAATGATTGAGTTAACAGCAAGAAGAATATCTGCAGAATCATCGATGATTGCAGGAGTGTTACCTGCGCCAACACCAAGAGCAGGCTTGCCACTGGAATAAGCTGCCTTAACCATACCGGGACCACCTGTTGCAAGGATGATGTCTGATTCCTTCATTACAGTGTTTGTCATTTCAAGAGAAGGAACGTCAATCCAGTCGATAATTCCTTCGGGAGCACCTGCTTCAACTGCAGCTTCAAGAACAAGCTTTGCAGCCGCGATTGTGCAGTTCTTTGCTCTGGGGTGGGGAGAGATAATGATAGCATTTCTTGTCTTAAGAGCAAGAAGACATTTAAAAATTGCAGTTGATGTAGGGTTAGTTGTAGGAATAACAGCTGCAACAACACCGATGGGTTCTGCAATCTTTTTTGTACCGAATGCTTTATCTTCTTCGATAATACCGCAAGTTTTAGCATCTTTATAAGCATTGTAGATATATTCTGAAGCGTAGTTATTCTTAATAACCTTATCTTCAACAATACCCATACCTGTTTCTTCAACAGCCATTTTTGCAAGAGGGAGTCTTGCCTTGTTTGCAGCAGATGCTGCTGCAAGGAAAATTTTATCTACCTGCTCCTGTGTGTAGGTAGCAAACTTTTTCTGTGCCTCTCTTGTGCGCTCAATAGCTTCCTGAAGCTTTTCAACGCAATCAACAATTTCGTAGTTCATGTCCATTATATCCTCCTAAAAAATATACCTGATTAAATTCGGACCTGATACGCCTTGGGCGTACCCATCCGCAAACTTCGTTATTATTTTAACAACCTTTGCAGGATTATGGAATTCTTAATACAGATAAGCAGTATTATCAAAAATGATAACACCGATCCGAATCGCCTAACAATTGGCATAAAAGCAATAAAAAACCTACTCGAACATAAAATGTCCAAGTTGGTTTTTTATCCTAAATATGCTTTCTTTTTGATTCACACAAAGCCGTAATAAACTGACGATCAAGCTTTGTCAGCTTATAGCCTTCCTTATAAATCAGAACATCCTTATACACCTTTTTGTTATCTGCGCATTTCTTTTGAACTAAATTATAGCGTTTGAGAAGAGTTTCAGGTGCAGGAGATACCCACATAAATGTTTCGGGATTCATAGATAGCAAATCAAACTGACTTGCTCTTTCAAAAATATAAATTCTGCGATTTATGTTATCTGAAAGCTCTTCCTTAACAACCTTTGAAAGAGGCATTGAGGGAACATAAGGGTCTGCATGAGCAATTTCGATATAGCTCTTTAAATCATCAAGGGTAATATTTTCTTTTTCAGCGAGAGGATTATCTGCACTCATCAAAAGAGAATAAGTAAATTCCGTTACCAATTCATACTGAAAACCTTTTTCTTCAAGCATAGATTTAAAATATCTGTCATAGTTTTCGGCATAGCGGATTATACCTAATTTATAATCATGCTCAAGCATATTGCGAATAGTTCGTTGGGAATTGGTTTCTTTATAGAATATTTCTGCCGCATCACCGGTCAGTGATTTTGAAAATTCTGCAAAGGCTTCGGATATATAACAAGCTCTGGGAACAGAAATAGAAAACTCCTGTTTTTTAGCTGTGCCTTTTTTATAGAAAGCCTCAACCTGCTCAATCTGACCGAGAATTCTTTTGGCAAAGTTTATGAACTGCTCTCCGTCAGGAGTAAGCTCCATTCCTTTGGTGGTTCGTTCAAAAATAGATATACCAAGGTCACTTTCTAACTCCTTTATGGAACGGCTGATATTAGGAGTTGCAATAAGCAAGGTTTCAGATGCTTTACCCAAAGAGCCCAGCCTTGCAACCTCAACGGCATATTTCATATGTAATAAATTCAAAATATATCACCACCGGCATTTTTCTTGATTATATCACTATGCTTTTTAAAAAGCAATAATTACAAAGTACGGTTACTCTTATTCTTTGAATTATGCAGTGAAAATTTTGTAGTTCGGTTTTTAATGAGTACGCAAGATAGTAAGCAAGTCATCTGAAGTTAAAGATACTTGCCAATATTATCTTGACAAACTCATTTTTCCATATTATCATGCAGATAGATGAAAAAGCGGAAAATCAAAAAGCCGAGAACCCTTGATTCTACTGGGTTTACGGCGTGTCATCCAGATCCTGTCACCCGCACCAAACAAAAACAGAGATGCATTTCGCATCTCTGTTTTTTATTTATTTGAACCAATTAAAATGTCAATGTATCAACCTTATCTAAAAGCTGTGCGAGCATTTCCTTGCAATGTGCAACTTTTGCAGCACTGTCTGCTTCCTCAGGACGACGGATAGAACGGCGCATCATACGGGTATAGCCGATAATCATAGCCTTTTCCTTTACGCTGTTGATAACATTCTCGTCATCAGTTCCGAGATACATTTTAAGAGACATATCCCAGAATTTTTCTGCTGCTTCATGAGTATAGCCGAAGAAATCCATTGTCACCTGATGGTCGAGCTCAGAATATCCGACAAAGGCGTTGAACATAGAACCAAGCTCAAACACAGGATGACCCATACAAAGTGTGTCCATATCAATAAGAAGAGGCTCGCCATTCTGAACCATAATGTTATTGGTGTGATAGTCACCGTGCATCAATGTATTCTGCTTGGGCACAGCCTTAACCAAATTGCAAAGCTTTTCACCCTGCTCCTCGGGTATATGCTTTGATACAAACTCTGCCCAATTGAGAGCAGTCTCCTTCATATCGGGAACCTCGCCATCCTTAACCTCGATAGCGTGGATGCTTTTAAGCATATCAATATAATATTTTGCAGCCTCGGTCATATCATCAGGATTGTTACGGATAAGCTTTGTTACGCTTACGGCATTTAAAAGCTCTGTAACAGTACCATAGCTGTCACCCACACGGACAATACCATAAGGAATGGCAGTATTAATCCCGAGAACAAATGCACGTCTTGCATTTTCGCGCTCCTGCTTGATTTCAGGAAGAGCGTCCTTGGCAAAATATGTTTTAAGAATGGTTTCATCGTCATAACGATAAACTGCACCGTTAGCGCCCTTTGCAATAAATTCGCAGCCCTCAACGCTCATTCTGCGATAAGCCTTTTCAATTGTAACCATATCGGTGAAGCCTGTCATATCAAAGACCTCATAAACATCTGCTGCAACATTAATAACGGCAAGCTGAGGCTCTTCCTTTCTGAGCCTTAAAACTACACGCAGACCTGCAGATGAAATGTATTCCAATTTATCTGCATCAACAACAATATGCTTGTCTGGATTTTCGTTTTTTATATTTAAAATTTTCTCTTCTGCTTCAGCTGCATTGGAAGCATCAATTCTACCTTCTACTGCAATATACAAGATATCCTTGTCTATGCGATATGTAACATTCATTATTTATTCTACCTCTCCAAATACAAGCTCTGTAAGCGCATTATATTCAATCCAAGCCGATTCCTCAGACAATGCCTTGGTCAATTCTGCAATTGAGCGATAATACCACGCCTGCTCATTTACATCCTTCTGATTAAAGCGCTGCCACATAGCGCTTCCTTCTACCTTGAAATCCCGATAGAATGAACGCATATTTGCAAGCTTATCCCCTAACCATACCATAAGCACAGCTACATCGTCTGTATTTTTAAGAACATTCAGAGATTCCTCCTTGCGAATTCGCCAGGTCTCTGAAGCAGGTATATCCTCTCGCTTGTTTTCTGTTTCAGACTCCACAAGCTCTCGCACACGCTTTCCGAATTTCGCTTCAATCTCTTCAATGGAAATCCCTGCATCCTCAACAACATCGTGAAGAGCAGCTGCAGCAATCAGATTCTGATCATCTGTCATTGTGCCGACAATTACTGCAGCCTCCATAGGATGCAGAATGTAAGGAGCATCACTTTTTTTGCGTCGCATTCCGTCGTGAGCCTTTACTGCGAATGCGATTGCTTCACTTACAAGCTCCATTATTCAATCACCAGAATATCAGCAAAGCCTGTCATTTCAAAAATTTCCATAACCTCTGCGCAAACATTTATTACCTTCATAGAGCCAAGCTTCTGCATTTTCTTCTGTGCGCTGAGAATAACACGAAGACCTGCGCTGGAGATATACTCCATACCCTTTACATCAAGAACAAGATTTTTTGTTTCTCCGATATCCTCATTAATGGTTTTGTCAAGAGTGGGAGCTGTAATAGTATCGAGTCTTCCTTCGATCTCGATAATGGTTTCTTCTGCATTTTTCTTGATTTCGATAGTCATATCAGTAAATCTCCTTTATATCTTTTTAGTCATAGTCAGAATATTTTCGCCGTTTTCATAGGCATAGCTGAGGGAATCCATGGTTTTCTTTGTAATAAAGATTCCAAGTCCACCGATTTCACGATCATCAGCTGAAAGGGTTACATCAGGATCAGGCTTCTTAAGAGGATCAAAGGGAACACCCTTATCCTTCATAACGAAGGTTATTTCACGATTCTCTTCGCCGAAGCCAATAGAAAGAGTCATATCGCCTTCGCTGTCAGGATAAGCGTAGTGTGCAACATTAACGAACACCTCTTCAATGGCAACGCAAATTGCCATCTGAGTTTTCATCGGGCATTCAAAGCTCTCAAGAGTCTCCTCAACAAAGCCAAGCACATCGTTTAACGCCTCTGTTTTTGCAGGAAAGCTTTTTTCTGTCATACTCTCCCCTTCTTTTCCGGACTTGTAATCAAGCATAAGCATTGTAATATCGTCAAACTGAGGCGCTTCACCTACAAATTTATCGATATTTTCCTTTAAAGCAGGCAGCAGCCCTGTAGCTTCCACGGAAGCGTTCTGATTCATAAAGCTTAAGAGCCTGTCTTCACCATAAAGCTTGTTTTCTATGTTTGTTGCCTCGGGAACACCATCTGTATATAAGAACAATCTGTCGCCCTTATTAAGCGTGATTTCCCCTGCACGGTAACGAACGCCCTCCATACCTGCAAGAACAAAGCCTGCACGGGTTTTAAGATATTCGAAGCTACCGTCAGCACGCTTGAGAAGTGGAGGATTATGTCCTGCATTGGCGAATTGCACATTACCTGTGGTCAAGTCAAGAATACCCATCCATGCAGTAACAAACATACCTGATTCATTGTTTTCGCAAAGCTTTTCATTTGCTCTTGTGAAAATATCGTTTACTGCCATACCACTCTCAGCCAGGTCCTTGATAATGGTTTTGGCCGTCATCATAAACATGGCTGCAGGAATTCCTTTACCTGAAACATCAGCAGCAAGGAATGCCACGGTTGTGTCGCCCAGCTTATAGAAATCATAGAAATCTCCACCAACCTCTTTGGCAGCAATCATTTCTGCATATATGCTATAATCCTCGCCGTCAGGGAAATTTGTGGGCAGAGCTGAAAGCTGAATCTGCTTAGCATATTCAAGCTCCTTGTCAATACGGGCTGCAGCCTCTGAAATATAGCGCTTCAGGGTGGAAACTGTTGAGTTAATGTCATCAGAAAGTGAAGAAAATTCTTCATTTGAACGAACATCAACGGTTACATTAAGGTCACCCTCTGTAATTCTTCCGAGTGTGTCATTGATTTTTTTCAGGTTATTGATAATAACCTTCTTTATTAATATGTAGATAAACACAAACAAGGCTGCAAAGATAAGCACCTGCATAAAGATGCTTGTATAAAGTGAGGCATCACGCATAAACATCGCTTCAGCCTCAGGCATAGCTGCAACAATGCAATAGCCCTCTACGAACTTAAACACATACATATACTCCATGATTGCATCTGTTTTACCATCTACAATATCAGCATAATAAAGAGCAGTAGCAGTTTTGCCTTTTTTCATTTCTTCGGGTGGGTCGATTCCTATTGTGGAAATATGAACACCTGAATAATCATTATCAATTACTAAAGAAAGCTTGTTATCGCAAACAGCAACGAAGCCACCTGTGCCTACATGGCGATTTTTTGTAACATCAACCACGAACTCGTTGAGCATCTCGTGGAACTGCTCGGCATCATATCCCACCTGAATAAAGTCACCGTTTTTCAGATTGATAGCAGCGTATTTTCTCCATACAGCTTCATCCTTGCCTCTTGGAGTGTATTCCTGAACAAAGGAATCCTGTTCTTTAAGTGTATCAACAAATTCCTTAGATTGCTCCTTACTGTTCATATCGTAGTTGTTTATGACATCCTGCTCTGTGGAATCTATAATAAGGCCCTCACGATTAACAACATTAATCTCTTTGATGTCATATTTATCTGCAAGCTCCTGCAATACTGCATCAGGATTTTTTTCGTAATCCTTCTTTACATTTTCTGCAATGCTAAGAAGCTGCGCATTTGATTTGCCTATAATATCTGCTTCAACATCGTTTATTGCAGCAGTGAAAATCTCTTGAGTTTCAATGTTAGCCATTCCATTCTGAAGAATGAATGTGAATGTACTTGTAACCAAATATGCAATAACAATACATAAAAGGAGCCAACGCTGAAAGGTATTGGCAATTCTCTCGTTGCCTTTTTTTCTGGTAAAGTTTTCATGGTTCAAAAGCGAAACAATAATAATCGCTACGCCCACAGCAATACCATTTCCAAGAATCATTGGAAGAGTTGCACCCTTAACGAATTCGAAGGCATAGGCAGAGTCATCCATATTTGTGAGGAAAATGAGAATCATATGAACAACCTCACAAACAACGGCAATACAAATACCGTAGCCCCATGTAGGCTTCTTATTATCAAACATCAGCTTTCTGAGTCCTGCAGCCATAAAGCCTGCAAGAATAGTTGCAATGCTACAAGCAAGCTGTGTATATACACCGGCGCCCCAATAAACAGAAAACCAACGATAAAGACCACCTATAAGACCTGATATAATACCTGCAGGTGCGCCGAAAATAAGTCCTGCACACAAGGGTGCAGCATCACGGACATTAACTGTTGTTCCGAGTAGCTCCACGCCATAGCTGGACGCAAAGGCTGAAACGCCGCCAAACAAAATACCGATAATAATCTGCTTGGTCATATAGGGCAATTTTTTTACAGGCGTGTGCTTATCAGCAAAATATACTGCAAAAACAAGCGCACAGTTAAGTAAAATTGGAATAATTAGTCTCACCAAGGCACCACCTTATATAAACATTTCTATCAATTTCTGCACCAGACCGGAAACAAGATCGCCAAAAACACCAACAGCCAAAAGCAGAATCATATATAAAAACATACTGCTTTTGCTTACAGAATTTTTAGAGAGGTTGTAATAGAAATTGAACTGTCCCTGCTGATTATTTTCGCGATTTTGATTCCATTGATATGTAATAACATCCTCGCAGTTATAATCCTCAGGAAGATAACCCTTATATAAATTCTCTTCCAGACGACGAATACGGTAGCAGCCTCCGTCATTAAGCTCATAATTTTCATCAATAGAAAGTGTAACAACAGCCTTCTTTAATTTCTGACGGTGGAATGCGCCAATTCGTGTAATTTCCTCAGGCAAGAGTCTCGCTTCATTAACACGAATGGAATAGCCGTATTTCTCAGACACAACAGGAGTTGTGATTAAATCTCTCAATCGGTCTATTACATTGCCAACATCAACACGAGTCTTAAAAATAGCATCGAGGGTTTTGTGAGGCATACGCCAGATAAAATAAACCTCATCATTATCAAGAAACGGCTGTAATTTTTCCAAATCAATAGTGATAAGCGTACCATCAGCTAATGAAGCAGTCTCATAAGGCAGGGTGCTTATATGCACTATATCAACTGTCTTTCCGTTATATGCAATTTCTGATGCGTGTTTATTTTTCTTGAAATCCACAATACAAGCAGCGCTGAAGGTTGCCTGAAGAATTTTTGTATCATTGAAAAACAATGACACATCTTCAATTTCTTCAGAGGAAACATCAAAGGGAACATATACATATAAAGAACGGCTTGATTGCGCACCTCGTACACGAACTGCCATATCTACATAGCTTTTGCCCTTAGGATTCAACCAATCGTTTATATAGACTGTACTTGTATCCTCGCCGTCTATCCACACAGCCCAGCCGTCATCAGCGAATTTCTTTTGTTTTTTAGGCATTTTTCATATTCCTTTCTGACGAAAACCTTTTTTCCGTTACAAGATTATTTAAAATAAAAACAAAAATCTCAAATTAACATATATAACCATTAAAAATAATAACACATATACATCTTATCTTCAAGAATAAATAATATATACACTTGTAAATTTTATAAAAAAAGAAAAAGGGAGAAATCAACTCCCTTTTTCCAAATTATAACGATTATAGTTAGTCGAAACAGTGTAAAATTACACTGTTTCGATACCAAATTATGATTTGGTATCGAATTTTCTACGAAAATTCGACTATAATCCTTTCAATGAGTGTAATGCAAAATTGTATTTATAAAAAACAATTTTGCTAAAAGCCGATAAAATCGGCTTTTGCGAAACGCGACTGCGTTTCGACAAATTACAATCATTATA
>JAZQUT010000085.1:0-5157 GCA_045631405.1 Acutalibacteraceae bacterium
CCGGAAAGCAAAAGAGCAAATGTGCAATGTGAATTATATTCCTGATAAAGAACAGATAGAAGGGCAGACCACAATATTTGACTTGTTGGGGGAGTGATTATGGCTAGTGGTTGGATAAAGCTACATAGAAAGATCATGGATTGCCTGTTGTGGGATGATGAACCGGCCAACAAGAGAAGCGCATGGGTTGACCTTTTACTTTTGGCAAACCATGAAGAAAAAAAAGTCATGTTTAACGGTCAACTCATAACGATCAGGGCGGGGCAAAGGATAACAAGCATCCGCAAGCTTGCTCAAATGTGGAATTGGAGCAAGAACCGGACAGAAAGGTTTTTATCTTTGCTTGAAAGCGAGGGCATGATTATCAAGCAAAGTGATCACAATAGGACACTTCTAACCATTGTAAATTATGAGGTTTATCAAGGTCAGCGGGACAGTGACAAGGACAGCAAAGAGGACACCAAAGAGGACACCAACAAGGACAGCAACGAACCACAAACAAGAATATATAAGAATATAAAGAAAGAGAGAAAAAGTGAACCGCTCATTGATGATGATTATGATGATTCCTTTGAGCTGTTAAAAAAAGCGTTGGAGGTGAAGAAGTGAAAAGTAAAATATTGGCTTTTATCATTAAAGCTATTTTGACAAGTGCTTGCTTGCAGATAGGCAGCACCATTGAAAGCCTAGAAGAACCCTTGACATATACAACCGAGGCAACAATAGACCGTGACACGTTCTTGATGTTGGCCAAGTGCGTTGAGGCCGAAGCAGGCAACCAAGATATGCTTGGCAAGAGGCTTGTGGTTGATGTGATCCTTAATAGGGTAAATGATGACTTGTGGCCTGATGACATTGAATCAGTGATAGCGCAAAAAAACCAATTTGCGGTCTATCCCACGGCCATGAGTAACACGGTACCAAGCGAAGAAACCTACCAAGCCTGTTGGATGGAGCTTGAGCACCGGACAGATACACAGATCATGTATTTTGCGGCAAGCGGTTATATTGGAGCACCGGCCTATAAACACGGCGGTCATTACTTCAGTTATTAAGGAGGGTTGAAAAATGAGAGAATTGGTAGATAAGCAGGTGGTACTTGATGCGATATATGACAAGATGGAGACCGTTGACAAGCCTGACGTGATACTTGGCTTGATGGTAGCCATGGGAGTGGTGAAGGACTTGGAGCCGGTCAAGGAGGGTGAAGAATGACAAACGCAGAAAAGTTTGAAGAAGTGTTTGGGTTTAAAGCTAATACTAAAATGTGTTATATGCCAGAAGATATAGAATGTCCTTTATATACTACTTGTGATAGTTGCCCTTATAACAAATGGTTAGAAGAGGAATACACAGGAATAAGCCCGACAGGGGCAGAAAGTGAGGGATAAGGAATGATAGAGATAGACAAAAAGAATGTAATTTGGTGGATAAATCACCTTTTTAATGATTATGCGGGGTATGCCAGAAACAAAGGATATACAAATGAAGCTGATGAGGTTGAAAAGGCCAGAGATACAGCAATTGCGGCGGTTAGAGCTTACAAGATAAATGCAGGCGGCTTGGAACCTTGCGGATATAGGAAAGAGTCTGGATGTTGTGAGCACTACGACAGGCAGAATAATTATACTTGTGATGGTTCCGATCTATGCGCAAGCTGCAAGCATAACCCGGATGTGGTTTAGTGTTCAATAAGTGGAACAAGGCCGAAACTAACTGAAACTTCCTGAAACCCTTTGAGGAATGATACGATTATTCCAAAAGGAGGGTGAAAATATGAATATAGGCGATAAGATTATTTATAGGATTGAGAAAGGTGTGGAGGCTTATTTATTTACTGATATTAAGTCAGTGGGCAAAAATGGAGTAATAGGGCAATATGGAGAAGTTCCCCATTCATTGATAGTTGCGGTTATTGATACAAAAGGAAGATATAAAAGGTTGCAAGAATATGGAAAAGTTAGAAATGGGCCTGATGGTAATATCGCTGCTAGTATTTAACATTGAATGGCTTGCCCTATTTCTCTTAATCATCATTAAGAAAGGGGCAGATGATGGACAGTAAATTGATTGATGAATATTATAAAAAGTTTCATTATGCGGCAAGATACATGAGAGATGAAAACGAAGAAACACTATTGGTCAAAATGAAGAAAGCGGAAGTCAAGAACATGGCAAGGATGCTCAAATTATTAAAAACATACATAGAAAGCGAGGGCGTTGATGATGGCAAGTAAATTTCACGGAGGAAACAGGACCAAAGACCGCATGACAGCTTATCATTATGCAACGCATGTGGCACCCAACCTGATTGCAAGCTTTGCATTGACTCTTTACGATAAAACAGACATGAGCGTTGAAGATATCGAGGGAATATTGGCTGATGTTCAGGACCTTTGGAACAGATCAACACAAGAAGGATGGGATATCCGGCAGAATTGCTTTGAATTGCTTAATATTGACGTTAGGCATTGGATAGAGGAAAAGGAACACAGCAAAAAAGGCAACAAGTTCACAGGGGGTGTATGATGGAAAAATACGTTGAGTATGAGCGAATAAAGGAAAGATACAACAGATTGCAGGGGTTATTTGCAAATGTGCTGCTTGAGAAAGAACGCTTGCTGACAATGACAATGCCCAGCGCTATCAGATATGATAAAGACCCTGTTATGAACAGCATAGACCAAAACCCGCTTGAAAAGTACATGGAAAAGGTTGAGGATGAAGGCCTTGACGAGAAGTTGAGTAAATACCGGCAATATCTGAAGGATTGGGGAATGCTTCTCACAATCAAGGAAGATGAGCTGAGAAAGTCAAAACAAAAGCATGATAGGGTATATGTTTTAAGGATTATTGAGGGGTACAATATCGGCAGGGTTGCAAGGATAACAAACTATTCACGGAGTCAGATATACCGCATATTAAAGCAGATTTACAGAGAATTGCGAAAAGATGCGACAATATGCGACACATAATGTGATACAATTACAACGTGAGATAGCGCAATGAGAATGCCTTGTTCTCCATATCAACCATACCACGTTTTTAGGGCTGCATAGCAGCCCTTTTTATTTGGGGGAGTTATGAAAAAGATATTTACAAAAGAATGGTTCATTGCAGCAGGAATTAGAGCACTGAGAACAACGGCACAAACAGCCATTGCAACCATTGGAACGGCTGTTGTTATGTCAGACGTTAATTGGATAGCTGTTTTATCTGCTTCAGTGCTTGCGGGCATTTTATCTATCTTAATGAGCCTTGCAGGGTTGCCAGAGGTGGAAAAATGACAGAAACAGTTATTGTTGCAATAATTTCATTGGCCGGTACGCTTTTCGGCACGTTGGGCGGCATTGTCGCAAGTGGAAAGCTGACAGGGTACAGAATAGACCGGCTTGAAGAACAGGTTAAAAAGCATAATAACCTGATAGAGAGAGTTTTTAAGCTTGAGGAACATGGAGCGGTTATTGATGAACAGATAAAGGTTTGCAATCACCGCCTAGCCGATCTAGAGGGCAAATGATGAAGAAAGCAATTGATATATCATCTTGGCAAGGTGTCGTAAATATGAAAGCCGTTAGAAATAGCGGCGTTGAACGGGTTATTTTGCGTGCTGGATGGGGCCGCAATAACACCGATCCGAAGTATAACGACAATGCAACCGCTATGAATAATTTATCTATTCCGGGTGGTATTTATTGGTTTTCTTATGCCTTGTCAACCGTTGATGCGTCAAACGAGGGGGCTTATGCCGTTGCCCACGCTAAAAAATATTGGGATAAGTGCATAATTGCTTACGATTTTGAGTATGATTCTGTAAATTATGCAAGAAAGAACAATGTGAGCATAGACAAGCAAAAGGCCACGGCTTTTGCGGTTGCTTTTCTGCAAAGGGTCCAAGATGCAGATTTTATCCCGGTTTTATACTTAAATCAAGACTATTGGAACAATTATCTTGATGTTGACGTTATAAAGCAGGCCATACCAGGCTTGAAAATATGGTATGCGTATTGGTCGAATAAATTGCCGGCAAACAAAGAAGGCAAGGTTGCAATTTGGCAATATAGCTCCAAAGGCAAGGTTGACGGTATAGCCGGTAACGTTGATATGGATAATTGGTATGATGATGAAGAATGCAGACCGGCAGAAAATCCCACGGTGCCCAACATAAATATAAAAGACTTCCAAGCGGCAGCAAATGCAGACGGTTACGCCGAGCCGCCTTTGGTGGTTGATGGTATTGACGGACCCAAGACCCAGGCGGCGCGAAAAAAGATATTGCTTCATGCAAACGGGCAGAATGTCGGATCAAAGGGCGCTGTTGTTAAATGGGTACAAAGCCGGCTGACTGAAATGGGTTACAACGTGGGTGGCATTGATGGCCTTTATGGGCCAAAGACTAAAAAGGCGGTTGAACAGTTCCAAAAGAAAACCGGTCTTATTGTTGATGGTATTGCAGGTTATAACACGTTGAGCATGCTTTTTTATGTATAGAAGATTATTAAAACATATTATATCAGGGGCATTGGTTGGGGCGGTTGTCGGTGCGTTGTCTTTCATTTCAGGCGTTGGGCGGCACATTGACACCGATTATACATAAGGCCGTTTATCTGCTCTTTGTGTTTTTCTCCAAGATAAGCGGCCTTTTTGAATTGGTTATATATGTATAAGAGTTGTTCTGTTTGTGGCAAAATACATGATTCAAGATATATGTGTCAGGGCAAGCGCATAGCCTTTGGGGGCAATGAGCGCAAACTAAGAAGTACAAACAGTTGGAAAGAGAAAAGCAAAGAGATAAGAGAAAGAGCTAACCACTTATGCGAAGTGTGCCGGGATCAAGGGGAGATAACCTTTGATTCTTTGGAAGTACATCACATAACAAAGCTTTCAGAGAATGAAACTTTGCTTTTAGATAATTACAATCTGATTTGTTTATGCACCCACCATCATAAGCAAGCAGACAATAATTTGATTGATAAAAATTATTTGTTAAGACTTGCACGACAAAGAGAAGAAAGAAAATAAAAAGCTAGGGTGGTACATTGTGTTATTTATGAACAGATTATGAACGGTTGCGGCAAGGGGTACGGTGGCAAAATATACCCCCGTGGGTGTCTAGGCCCTGTTTGGCTGTTTTACCGCGACAAGTCGGATCGTAGC
>JAZQUT010000086.1:0-1019 GCA_045631405.1 Acutalibacteraceae bacterium
AGTGCGCCATTTATCTATTCGACATATTGGAATTTACTTACTGCAATACACCGCAATTGCTTCACAGCTAAACGTAGCAGTGCCGTCAGCATGTTTATCAATATTATTCCTGAATCGCTCGTCTGCTACATACATCTGACCGTGACCTGCCAAAATTTCATGCGTACAGACATAGTAATTCTCGGTGATATGGTTCTGCAGCATTTTTACAAGGTTTTGTGCTTCGGTGGAATCAGTACTTTCGCCCTTTCTCATGCAAAGAGCAAACTCTGCCATAATATGGTCCATTCCCTCGGCAAGGTTATTCCACTTCTGTTTGGAGTAGTTCTTAGTCCGTTCTGCATGTTCTTTGTATGCGTCTGTTTTGCCCCATTTTTCTCTAGCTTCAGCCTTATGCTTTTCGAATTCGCTGTTGTCAAATGCTTTCATAACATTTTCTCCTTTCACGGCACCGTCTATCGCAGAAATCAACCTCTCTAACCGTTCTTTTTTGAGTGTAAGAAGTTGTTTTTGCTCATTGAGTGCCTTGCTTTTGTCATAATTCGGGGATGACAAAATCTCACCAATGCTTTTTAAGGAAAGGTCGAGTTCGCGGTAAAACAGAATTTCTTGCATACGAAGAAGAGAGTTTTCATCGTAAAAACGATAGCCGGTAGCCCTGTCAACAAGGGCAGGCCGCAACAATCCTATTTCATCGTAATAATGCAGTGTGCGCACACTTACACCAGTAAAATCGGCAAATTCTTTAATCTGCATTTTCAATTTTATCACCTCACAAGGAGATCATACACTATAACGGAACGTGAGAGTCAATACCTTTTTAAAAGAAATGGATTACCGTCCGCCAAATTCAAATTTGCATAACTGTTCGTCAAATTGGAATTTATCTCTCAGTATCTATCAACACCGCTCTGCACGGTGAACCGTCTGCACCCTCCAAATTTAGCGGAGCCGCATTTAAGAAATATATACCTTCGGACACATCTGCCAAACGAATCCCCTCAAGCAAGACAACATCT
>JAZQUT010000087.1:0-1266 GCA_045631405.1 Acutalibacteraceae bacterium
AAATACTGTTGCTCATAAGTGTTTATGATATTTTTACACAATTCCCATTGCCATTTCAACAAGCAATGCAACTATGACAACGAGTGCTGAAATGATAAATCCGTGAATCATAGGGCGGATTCCGGATTTCTTGAAGCTTGAGAATGAAGTGTTGAGTCCGATTGCTGCAAGAGCGCTTACCATAAAGAATTTGCTTACAGCCTTTGTGCCTGAAACAAGCTCTGCAGGGACGGTGAAAATACTTGCAACAACTGACATTGCAACAAATCCAAGGATAAACCAAGGGAATATTTTTTTGATGCTGAAATTTGCTTTTAAGCCGTCTGCATTTTCACTGTTCTTTTCTGCTTCCTTCTTTTTAAGACGAAGCTGAATAAATGCAAAAGCTATAACAGTAGGAATAATCGAAAGAGTTCTTGTGAGCTTTACCATAGTTGCAAAATCACCTGCAGCCTCTGAAAAAGCGTAACCGGTAGCAACAACGGATGATGTGTCGTTAACAGCTGTACCTGCCCAGATACCAAAAGCTTCGTCAGTCATTCCAAGTGCTCTGCCCATAATAGGGAAAAGAACAATCATTGCCATATCAAAAAGGAATGTTGCAGACATAGCATAAGCAACATCATCGTCATCGGCATCAATTACAGAAGAAATAGCTGCTATTGCCGAACCACCACAAATTCCTGTACCTGCTGAAATAAGGTTTGAAAGTTTCCAGTTAAGACCCAATGCTCTGCCGATAAAGTATCCACCACCAAAGCAGGTGAGTAAGGTGAAAATCATAACAGTAAGTGACATTCTTCCAACCTGCAAAACAGTTGTAATGTTAAGTGACAATCCCAAAAGTATAATAGCAAATTTGAGAAGCTTCTTTGATGTGAATTTAATTCCACCTGCAAAAATAGTTGTTTTTGAAATGACTTTGTTCAAAAACATACCAACAAACATAGCAATAACTGCAGAGCCGATTAAGTGAATAGGGAGCAGGCTTTCAACCCACATTGCAAAAACAGCAATTATAGCGGATAAAATAATTCCCGGAAATAACTTTAATATCTTCATAAACATACCTCATCTTAAATATCTACAATATTGTATCATTATGGCAAACAAAAAGCAACAGTGAAATACTGTTGCTTCTGATTTATTATCTCTTTTTATACATAACTAATTCAGGGTTTTCGCCATTTTCTTCATAGGTGCATACAAGGATAAAGTCCATATTTGCCACGATGCCGAAGCATCTGTCACCACCGAATTCACACT
>JAZQUT010000088.1:0-27885 GCA_045631405.1 Acutalibacteraceae bacterium
TCCATATACTGCTGATATTTTCAAGGAACACTCTCTTACCTGCTTTGGGAGGCTTGGGTCTCATAAGAACTGCAGGAACTGTTGCCAATTCTTTTCTGCAGGCAAGGTATGCTGCAAGAACTGTTGAGCCAATAGCGATAACAACGCCAAGAATAATATACAACGGCATAAACTGAAGAATGGTTTCGGGCATTTCATACATAATGCCCCATGCACCACAGACTGCCAACGGAACACCGATAGAGCCGATTACAGTACCAAGAACAACACCGATAAAGCTTGCAACGGCAGAATAAAGAAGGTATTTTCCTGAAATCATTTTATCGGAATAGCCAAGAGCCTTAAGAGTACCAAGCTGAGTTCTTTCCTCTTCAACCATTCTTGTCATTGTTGTAAGACAAACGAGAGTTGAAACTATAAAGAAGAAGGTTGGGAAAATATAGGCAAGGCGAACCATATTATCTGCTGCCTGACCATAGCCCGTGTAACCGGGTGAATCATGTCGGGTATAAACAGACCAGCCAACGCTGTCCTCAATATTACGGAGAAGATTCAGTCCCTTTTCGTACTCTGTTTTAACAGAACCGATCTGAGCATTAATTTCCTCTTCTGCCTCTTTATATGTTTTTTCTGCTTTTTCGATTGTTGCCTGAATATTCTGATACTGAGTGGTTCTCAATGCAAGCTCTGCCTGAGCTGCCATATATTTAGTCTGAGCCTCGATTGAGCCGTACTGAAGCTTATCACCACTTGCCTCAATCTGATTTTTAAATTCCTCAAGCTGTCTTTCAGCATCAGCAAGCTGAACCTCAGCCTCGTCAAGCTGCTTCTTTGCGCTGTTAAGCTGAGCATCTGCAGCATCATACTCTGCCTTTTTGGCATCGTACTCCTTCTGACCTGCATCCTTCTGCTGCTTTGCAACTGCAAGCTCAGTCTGATACTGATCCATAAGCTGCTCAACCTCAACAATGGCATCTGCTGCCATACCCTGAGCAGTAAGGTTTGAAGCAGAAAGAAGAATCTTTGCAAGCTCGGGGTTGGTTTCTTCAAGGCGATTTGCAATCTGATCAAGATGCAAGTCATCCTGAGAAACATTCTGATTAGCCTGCAAGGTTTCGAGTGTTGACTGAGTGCTTGTAATAAGGCTTTCTGTAATTTTTATTTCAGCCTCTGCCAAGGAAAGCTTTGTCTGAGCCTCTGCAAGCTGACCCTTAGCATTATCTGCTTCCATTCTTTTGGTATTATACTCGCTCTTTTTGTTTGCGAGCTCGACCTTTTTATTTGCAACAGTTGTGTATTTTTCATTGTACTCATTAACTGCTGCCATATACTGAGTATTACCTGTATCAAGCTGAGCCTGAGCGTTCTTGTACTCTTCATCAAGAGTCTTCTGAGCCTCTTCAAGCATCTTTTCGCCGTCACGCTCTAATTCATAAAGATTATCAAGCTGCTCCTTACCCTCTTTGAGCTTTGTACCAATAGTACTCTCTGCCTGTTCAATCTGAACCTTAGCGTTATTAAGCTTCTGCTTAAGTCCGATTTTAAGCTGAGCGCGTCTTGCAGCTGCAATAGGCTCGCTTTCTTCAGCGATTTTCTGACGCATTTCTGCTACAAACTCATCATACTCTTCTGTGTATGCTTCAAACTCGTCTGCGCCCTCAAGAGTAACATAAGCCTCGCTGTAATAGTTAATCTTATCTGTAAAGGCATTGTTGGTAACATAAACGAAGTCGCCTAATTTACCACTACCTGCAGTTGTAACGCCTCGCTCATAGGAAACCCAATAGGGAGTCTGAACGATACCAACAACATTGAAGGTGTTATATTTAAGAGAATATGTAATTTCCTCACCGTCACCGATAACCTTAATGGTTTCGCCAACCTTGAACTGCTCGGGGGTTGTAAGACCACTACAGGTGATAACACATTCATTATCTGCCTCAGGGTAACGACCCTCAACAAGCTTAAGACGGTTGATATAGTCAGGGTTATCGTTGCCGTCATAAAACTCTATGGCTTTATCAAGGTCAACGCCCATAACTCGAACTGTAAGCTCAGAGCCGTCGATATCAACAATACCCTCATATTCTTCGTTTTCCTGAGAATAGGTCTGAACATAGCCGTCAACAAACTTTGCACCCTGAACGGCCTTGACGCCCTCTATATTACGGATTTGCTCAAGGTCCTCCTCGTAAAGACCGATATAGGACTGAAGGCGCAAATCCATAAGGTTATATTGATAATAATATTCGTTTGCAGTTTCCTTCATATCAGGTCCGACTGCATTTAAACCACAGAACAAGCCACTACCCATTGCAACAATTGCGACAATTGAAACAAAGCGACTGAAGGTTCGCTTTATCGAGCGCAAGCTGTCTGTAACATAAGATTTTGTCATTCTTTCTTACTTTCCTTTCAGTTTGCGTTTACCACTCAATATCTGCAACAGATACGGGATTTTCATTAACCTCCATGCTTACAACACGGCCACTCTTCATAGAGATAACTCTGTCTGCCATAGGAGTAATAGCAGAGTTATGGGTAATAACGATAACTGTCATACCTGTTTCACGGCTTGTGTCCTGAAGGAGCTTAAGAATCTGCTTACCTGTGTTATAGTCAAGAGCACCTGTAGGCTCGTCGCACAAAAGAAGCTTGGGGTTTTTTGCAAGAGCTCGCGCAATAGAAACACGCTGCTGCTCACCACCTGAAAGCTGTGCAGGGAAGTTATTAAGTCTTTCGCCAAGACCAACTCTTTCAAGCACCTTTGCAGGATTAAGAGCTTTACTGCCTATCTGAGTTGCAAGCTCAACATTTTCAAGAGCAGTAAGGTTGGGAACAAGGTTATAGAACTGAAAAACGAAGCCTACATCATAGCGTCTGTATTCAATAAGGCGCTTGCTGTCATATTCGTTGATAAGGTCACCTGCAACGCGCACCTTACCGTCATCACAGTCATCCATACCACCAAGAATATTAAGGACGGTTGTTTTACCTGCACCACTGGCACCGACAATTACGCAGAACTCACCCTGCTCAACATTGAAGGTAACGCCATCGGCAGCATTGATAACAATCTCGCCCATTTTGTATCTTTTGTAAACGGAATCAAATTCTATAAAGCTCATTTATTTCAACCTTTCGGATTTTATATATTTTTATAAATTCACTGAACTATTATTTTACTATATATAGAGCAACAAGTCAACAAAATTAATCTTGAAAAATCTGTAAATTATGACAGGCTTTTATATGCGCTTTCCATTACAGAGGAGGCAATCGGAAGCGCTGCAGATGAGCCCCATCCTCCGTTTTCAACAACCACCACTATTGCAACGGGACAGGAGGGATTTTCTGAGAAGCCTACGAACCAAGAATGTGGCTCCTCCTCGTCTGAAATTTCTGCAGTACCTGTTTTACCACACATCTCAAGACCCTTAAAGCGCCAGTCTCCATAGTTATCCTCAACAGTAAAGCGCATCATTTCCTTAAGCTTTTTGGCAGTCTCAGGTAAAATTGCTTCTCTGCTTTCTGCCACAGCTTCCTCAATCACTCTACCCTCGGGAGTTGCTACCGTTGAAACTGCATAGGGCAAAACTGCCGTACCGTCATTGGCAATACTACCAACGAGAGAGAGCATATGATAAGGGTTCACAAGGGTTGTGTACTGCCCTACCCCTGCCCAAGCGATGTCACCTTTTTCAGCATCGCTTAAATCAATTCTGCTTTTTTCTGTCTGTCCCTTACCAAAGGAAAAGCTTTCACCAAAGCCGAATTTATTAGCAGTTGATGTTATTTTTTTACCACCAAGCTCTGCACTCAATTCTGCAAAAGCACAGTTACAGGAATTGGAAAAGGCTGTTTTAAAGCTGAGCCTTCCATGTGAACGAGGGCAGGTAACCTTAACACCATCAATGGTGGTTTCGCCCTGACAGATATATTCCCAATCGTTTATATCCTTTTTATTTTCAATAGCACTTGCAGCAGTAACAATTTTAAAGGTTGAGCCAGGGGTATAAAGCCCGTCAATGAGACGATTCATATAAATGCCGTCATACTGTCCGTTTTTGTTTTCTGCAATCTCCTCTGCACTTGGCTTATTACGGATATCGTAGTTACCACTTGAAACGGAGCAGAGAAGCTCACCTGTTTTGTAGTTATAGGCTGCAACAACACCCTTTCTGCCGTTAAGCTTATCATAAGCCACAGCACAAAGCTCGCTATCAAGAGTCAGCTTAACATCATTACCTCTGCCATTTTTAATAAGGGAATGGAGTCCTGTTACAGGGTTATAGCCTATCAGCTGAGTTTTATAGGCAGTCTGAACGCCTGAGGAGATATAGCCCTCTGTATCCCCTACAATATGAAGGGTTGCGCGTCTTATTCTTTCGGAATCGTTATAGACTCTTTCGTTATTTTCTGTTTTGGCGAGGATTTCACCATTTCTGTCAGTTATATGACCTGCAGCAATAAAGCTACCGTCCTCGGTTAAATGCTCATTGGCGCGAAGGGTTGCCCAATTCTCGCCATTCACTGCAAGCTTATAGCCCAAAAAGCCTAAGCCTGCTACAACTGCAACAACTAAAAGAAGCACCACAAGGCTTCTTCTTGAGGTCATTTTCATACGCCTGCACCTCCCCTTTGATTTTTAGGAGATTTTTGCGCTTTTGCTGCTTTCTCAGGTCTTTTGGTATCGGGCTTGAAGCTTGCATAGGTCCTTGTGTCAATTGCCTTAATAAAGGCAAGAAGACAGAAGCAGCTTATTACACTTGAGCCACCCTTACTCACAAAGGGTAAGGTAACACCCGTAAGAGGTAAAAGGTCGGTTATACCAAAGACATTGAGCATTGTCTGGAAAAGCATCATAGCACTTGCAGCAACGCCAACAATAGAATAAAAGGTTGACTTTGCTTTGCCTGAATTTACTACTGCCCACACGGCAATAACACAATAGGTCACGGGGATTAAAAAGCCCATAATCATACCAAATTCCTCGCACACCACGCCGAAAACAAGGTCCTCTGCAGCAGCGAAAATATTACGAAGCTGACCCTTGCCAAGACCAAGACCAAAAAGTCCTCCCGATGCAGTATATATAAGGGTTCGAGTCTGTTGGAAGCCACCCTCATCCATATATTCCCAAACATGAAGATAGGTTGAAAAACGGCTTGCAACATAGGGCTTGAACACAAGAATCAGGCCTGCGCCCAAGGCTGCGACCATACAGATGAGAACAAGGGTTCTCACATCTCCCGAGCGCATAAATGCGATTACTATAAAGGTAAAGAAAAAGATTAAGGCTGCACCGAAATCATACATCAGGAAAAGCTCTCCCACGCAGATTGCTGCAAAAACGATATACATAGTCAGATGTCTTATAGACTGAAGCTTTTCAAGTGTTACAGCACCTGCAAAAATGAAGGCAACCTTCACAAGCTCAGAGGGCTGAATTGATATTCCACCCAAGGAAAGCCAGCTCAATGCACCATTGGTAGGCTCTGCTAACACAAGGGTAACTCCAAGAAGCCCCACAGCGCAGATCGCAACCATCCAACGAAGAGTTTTAACTGTGCTTATATGTCTCATAAACATAAGAAGGGCGCAGTATAAAATCACACCTAAAACAATTGCAAGAAACTGCTTCAATACTGTATCGGGGTACATACTGCCAACTATGGCAAGACCAACCGATGCAAACATAAAGCCTATCATTTCAAGTTCAAAATTATTTATTCGCATCACAAATGAGGCAAAGGCAAAATAAACCCACTGCAAAGCAATAAAGCCAAGATAAACAATCAGAATTTCAGGCTTAAGCTCACCCTTCGGGAAAAGATTCAACATCATTGAAAGAATATTGAATACAGCAAGTAAAATAAGAATTACGCCGTAGGAGGCTCGTCCTGCAGCACCACTCTTATCCTTGATATATTTATATTTCGCTTCTGTAAGGGTGTATTCAAGTCCACCCATTCCGATAACATCACCATCATAAATATGGCTTTTACCATTTATTTTTTCGCCATTTACTGTAACACCGGTTTTGGAGAAGGTATCAAAAATAACGAAGCCCTTGTTACGATATGCAATAACTGCGTGAAGACGGGAAATTGTCTCAAAGGGCAGGACAATATCACATTTTTTATTTCGTCCGAGAGACACCTCTCTGTCATAGAGATTAAGTCCCTCTCCTGTTATTGAATTTACAAGCTTTGCTCTCACAGGGTCAGTTGTCCTCTTGCAGAAAAGTGCCACCAGCATTCTGATTACAACAAAAAGAGCTATGCCAAGCATCAGATATCTAAGCACAGGGGCAATAGCAGCAATAAGCTCCACAGACAACATCTCCTTTCAATACAATTCAACCGATTTATTATACCATATACTGCCACAATAATCAAATCGATTTGTTAAGCATTTGCTAATTTTATGTAAAATTATTCCTTTATGGCAAATCGCCTTGACTTTATATGTACTATTATAGTATATTAATATACTAGTGAAATACTTGTTTGGAGGTATAGAAATGTCTGTTACAAAGAGCATTTATGGCGTTACCAATAGCAAAGAGGTTAATGCCTTCATTATTGAAAATAAAAACGGATTAAAGGCGCAGCTTATTGAAAAGGGAGCTACCCTTGACAAGCTTTTTATAAAGGACAAAAATGGTGATTTAATCGACATTCTTATCGGCTTTGACACTCTTGAGGACCATCTCACTCAGGGCGACTATCAGGGTGTTATTGTTGGTCAGTATGCTAACAGAATCAAGGATGGTAAATTCTCCATTGACGGCACTCAATACAATGTAACCCTCAACGAAAAGGGGATCACCTCTCTTCACGGTGGTGCAGAATATTCCTCTGAAATCTGGAACGGTGAAATCATTAGCGACAATGCTGTTAAATTCACATATCACAGTCCTGACGGTCGCGAGGGCTTCCCCGGTAATGTTGATGTAGAGGTTACATACACCTTTACTGACTCTGACGAGCTTGTGCTCGACTACAAGGCAGTTTCCGACAAAAAGACTGTAATCAACCTTACAAATCACGCCTTCTTCAACCTTAACGGCTTTGACAGCGGAGATGTTCTTAACCATATTTTAACTATCAACGCAGACCGTTATACTCCCATTGATGAAATCAGCATCCCCACAGGCGAGCTTCCCTCTGTTGAAGGCACGCCCTTTGATTTCACCTCTCCCAAGACCATTGGCAGAGATATCAACGAGGATCACATTCAGCTTAAAAACGGTAATGGCTACGACCACAATTTCTGCATCAAGGATTTTGACGGTACATTAAAATTCGCTGCATCTGCAATCGGCGACAAGAGTGGCATCAGAATGGATGTAAAAACTGATTTACCCGGTATTCAGCTTTATACAGGTAATTTCCTTGACGGCACTCTTATCGGAAAGGCAGGACTTCCCGTTCATTTCAGAACTGCCTTCTGCTACGAAACTCAGGTTTTCCCCGATTCCCCCAACCACCCCGAATGGTGCAAATGCGTTTATGACGCAGGTGAGGAATACAAAACCACAACAGTATTTTCATTTTCAGTTAACAAATAATTCATTGACCTTATAGGGTAAATTTGGTATAATTCAAAAGTTGCAAATCCCCATTTCAAGAAAGGAGACGATACAAATGAAAAAGCTTACAAGAAGGCTTTTATCAGCTATTGCTGTTATTATGGCATTGGCTATTTCTTGTCCGTCTGCTTTTGCAAGAGAATTTGCACCTACAATTGACACATCAAACATCGGTGTCAACACCCAATACAAATACGAAGAGACTGACCCCTCATGGCTTCGCCAATTGACAATCAAGGAGGATATGCTCTCCTCAAACGGTCTTTTCAAGGAAGAGGTGCTGATTCCCGTCTGCACTTACCCCTACACAACAGACGCTCCTAATTTCAAGGCTACTGTTGAAGAATATATTGAGCTTTACACTCTTGATGACGACTCACAGAGAGCTGCTTACCTTTATCTTCTCGAGCAGATTGGCGCTCTTGATATTATCGCAAATCCCGAAACAAGCGACAAATCAAAGGCTGAGTGGTTACGAGAGCACGGTATTATCATCACAGCAGAGGATGAAGCCGACCCTGACAAGAAGCTTATGATAAGCGCTCTGTACGCTCTTATGAAAAACGACTTCTATTATGTTATCAAGGGCGAAAGATTAAATATTCCTGAGGGCACTACTCTTGAGGAAGCTACTGTTATGTACCTTATGGGTCTTTCAGGCGAAAGCTCTCAGCTGACTGATTTCGTTCTTAAATTCTTCGGCAAGGCTTCTGTTGGCAATCTTGAGGATTACATATACTACACATCCTTGATGGCTTTATACACTCAGGGCTACATCTCCCCTCTTGAAATCCCTACTCTTTCAAGAGAAGAGGTTTTCAGACGAGTTGCCATTATGACAATCCGTACTGCAGGTATTGCAATTGATTCAGAAACTGCAACCACCGAGGAAATACGCCACAAATATCTTGCTGCAATGATGGGCAAGCAATATTCCGTTACTATTGATCCTGCAGCCTTCAAAAAGGCCTTGGACCAGAAAACTGCTCCCTATTACATTCTTCAGCGTATGGCATACGAGGATGCAAAGGTTACAATTTCTTCAACTAAATATAGCTATGAGGAGTGCTTCAAATTAGTTCTTCTCAAAACAACTCGCTTCAATCTGGAAAACGAATTTTATTCGGATATTTACGAATACGACATTCATCTTGACAACATCAGAAGCAATATTTCAGTTAACCCCAACCCCATAAACAGTAGTGGTGTTAAAATTTCCATAAACGGTGTTGATGTAACCGGTGGCTCTTATGCAGTTGTTGAGCTTGCAGGAAGAGAAAAGGAAACCATCACAATTGTTTCTACCTATGGCTCAGGCAAAAAACTTAAAACAAGCATTTACAAGGTAAATGTTCATCAGGGTGGCACTGCTGCTCCTGACAGCGACCTTACAGGTCTTATTCCCACATTAGGTGGGCTTAACAACGAGGAGCAGGCAAATGGCAGCACAAACGCCCTTCAGACTCCTGCCCTCACCGATGTAATGAACAACTTAGGAAACGCTGCTTCACCCTTGCTTAACAGCGTTCTCACCTTAAACGAGAAGGGTCAGCTTGTTGACCAATATGGTAACATCGTAAGTGATTCAACCTACGAGACACTTCCTGTTGGCTACGATTATATCATCAATGATGACGGAATCATTTCCATCGTACCCTCAGGCAGCAAGGAAACAGAGCCTACCACAGAGGAGTCCTCTGACAAATTAAGCAAAGCGAACGCAACCGAAATCATTATTATCGCTTCCATTATCTGCCTTGTTCTTCTTATAATCGCTATAATTGTTGTTGTGGTTATTTCCAAAAAGAAGAGCCATATGACAGAAAGTGAAAAAATGAGAGCGAGAAAAGCAAAGGAAAAGCGCAAAAAAGAAAAAAGAGACAGAAGAAAATAAAAAACAATGGCAGTTTACTTAATTAACCACAGTATTCTGCCATTATTTATTATTAATATTTAGTTATTTTAAAAATTGTTCATAAATTCTTTTATATTATGTTATATAATACCTAATATAAGGTTCCAAAGGAGGAATTTTAATGGCTAACGAAAGAATACTTATTGTTGACGACGATAGCAACATTTGCGAGCTTTTAAGACTTTATTTTGAAAAAGACGGCTTTCAGGCTGATATTGTAACCGACGGCATCAAGGCCTTGGAGGCCTTTGAGAGCTCAAAGCCCGACCTTATTCTTCTTGATATTATGCTTCCCGGTATGGACGGCTGGCAGATTTGCAGAGAAATCCGTAAAACCTCACAGACTCCTATAATTATGCTTACTGCCAAGGGCGAAACCTTTGACAAGGTGCTCGGTCTTGAATTGGGCGCTGATGACTACATCACAAAGCCCTTTGAAACCAAAGAGGTTATTGCTCGTGTTAAAGCAGTTCTTCGCCGTAGCGCTTGTCAGAATACTAACACAGCAGCACCAAAGGAGGTTTCATTTGATAAATTATCAATCAACCTTACAAACTATGAACTGAAGGTTGACGGAAATGCAATTGACACTCCCCCCAAAGAGCTTGAATTGATTTATCACCTTGCAAGCAATCCCAACAGAGTTTATACCCGTGACCAGCTTCTTGACGAGGTATGGGGCTTCGAATATTACGGCGACTCAAGAACTGTCGATGTTCATGTTAAGCGCTTAAGAGAAAAGCTTGAGGGCGTTTCAGACAAATGGGAGCTCAAAACCGTTTGGGGCGTTGGCTATAAATTTGAAACCAAATAACGCCTATGACACGCTTCCGTTCTAAAAAAGGTGCTTTCTTCTTCAAGTACTTTTCAATCTTTTCTGCTATTGTGCTTATAAGCTTTATGCTTATCGGAATAGCGCTGATGATTTTCACATCAGGATTTTTAAGAACTCACGACAGAAACACCACTACCCTTTATGCCAAAGAGATTTCACAGACCATGACCGAGCTTGTTGAAACCTCTACAATAGAGCGCAACCCTGAGGGCTCGGCGCTCATTCTTCTGAACTCAATTGACCTTATGGCTGACTGTACGGGCTACGATGTTTTTATCTGCAGTAAGGACGGCTCTGTTGCTGCCTGCGCAGAAATGCTCACAGGCTTCAAGCTTAACAGCGAGTCCTGCGAAAAGCATCAGAACCTTGTTTTGTCAAAGGCTTATGTTCAAAAGGTGAAAAAGGATGGCTTTTCTGAATTTACTACAATGGACGGCTTTTACAACAGCGTTCATTCCGTTTCAATGGAGCCAATTACAATAGACGGCGATTTTACAGGCTTTGCAGTTGTTGCTGCTCCTCTTGAGAGTGCCTTGGTTGAGAATTTAAGAAATGTTTTAAGGATGTTCCTTTTCTCAGCAGGTCTTGCTCTTATTCTTGTTACAATTGCAGTTTATATTATGACTGAAAAAATAGCAAAGCCTATCAGAAACCTTGAAAGTGCAACCCGATGCTATTCTGCAGGAGATTTCACCTACAGAGTTCCTGAAATCCGTTCTAATGACGAATTGTCTGAGCTAATAACCAAATTCAATTCAATGGCAACCTCTCTTGAGCAGCTTGAAAACTCAAGACGAAGCTTTGTTGCCAATGTTTCTCACGAATTCAAAACCCCTATGACTACAATAGGTGGATTTATAAACGGTATTCTTGATGGAACGATACCACCCGAAAAGCAAGGCTATTATCTGGAAATCGTATCTTCGGAAATCAACCGACTTTCTAAGATGGTTACAATGATGCTTAACATTTCAAAAATCGAAACAGGTAACGCTGATTTGACCATTGAGCAGTTTGACATTTCTCAGAAGCTTGTTACAACCTTCCTTGGCTTTGAGCAGCTTGTATCAAAAAAGAATATCGAAATTGAGGGCTTCGAGGACCTCAATCAGATTATTGTTCACGGCGACAGTGCTATGATTGACCAGGTTATTTACAACCTTGTTGATAATGCCGTTAAATTCACCAACGAGGGTGGTAAAATCGGCATAAACACTGCAACCGATAAGAAATACGCCTATTTCTCTGTTACCAACAGTGGAAAGGGAATTCCTAAAAAAGATATAAACAAGGTTTTCGAAAGATTTTACAAGGTTGACCAATCACGAAGCACCGATGTTAAGAGCACAGGCTTAGGATTATTCCTTGTAAAAAGCATAGTGGACCTTCACGGTGGCACTATAACAGTAGAAAGCGAGCCTGACAGCTTTACAAGATTTACGGTAAAATTACCGAAATGATAATTCTCGGAGGAATACACATGGACGACAATTTCAACACTAACAGCGCCTTCGGAGGCACACCTTCCGAAAGCACACCAACACCACCTCAGCAGCCCACATCTCAGATGGGTACTGCTCCCGGTGGCAATAGCTATGGCGCACCCTATAATCAGCCTTATTCTGCGCCATACAGTGCTCCCTACAACGCTCAGCAGAGCCAACCCCAATACAATCCTGCACCTTATAACGCAGACAATCAGTATGGCAACGCACCAAGATATCCACAGAACCCCTACTCTATGCCTGCTCCTTCACCCAAGAAGAAAAAGAACACAGGCAGAAACATCTTTATCGCATTGGTTTGCGCTTGCATTGTAATTGCATCACTGGCTATGGGCTTTGCATTCACAGAGGATAACGGCTCAGATATTAAAACCGAGCAGGGCGATAACTCTTCAAGCAAGAACGACAAAAACAAAATCCCTGCTGCTGACGCAAAGGCAGAGGACTCCCCCAATACATTTTCCGAATACTCAGGCAAGGGTGCTATGACTCCCGAGCAGATTTATGAGGAAGCAAAGGAATTCAATGTTGGCGTTATTGTTTATGCTCAGAACCAGAAGGTTGGCGAGGGCTCAGGTATCATTGTCGGTGCAGACAAAAAGGATAAAAACACCTACATCATCACTGCAGCTCATGTTATAGCAGATCAGGGCGTAAATGTTCAGATTCAGACCTTTGACGGCAAGGAATATGATGCTACTATTGTTGGTGTTGATCCCAAAACTGATATCGGTGTTCTCCGAGTAGAAAAAACAGGCTTCAAGGCTGCGACCTTCGGTAACTCCGACAAGCTTAATGTTGGTCAGAAGGTTTACGCAATCGGTAATCCCGGTGGTACTGTTTTCTTCGGTTCATTCACTAACGGTATAATCAGCGCTATTGACAGACCTGTTGCTTCAAGCGCAAGTGCTTATGACCTTCCCTGTATTCAGCACAACGCTGCTATTAACCCCGGTAACTCAGGTGGTGCTCTTCTTAATGAATTCGGTCAGGTAATCGGTCTCAACTCCTCAAAGATTACAGACACTGAGTACGAGGGTATGGGCTTCTCCGTTCCCTCAAACACAATGCTTGAGATTTATCAGGAGCTTGTTAAAAACGGTTATGTTACAAACAGACCCATGCTTGGCATTTCCTACTACACAGTTGCAAGTGACTACACCTACTCTGCAATTGCATGGAAGAACAACCTTCCCTACGGCTCAATTGTTATTGCAGCTATGACTGATGACAGCGACTTACCCAAGCAGGGCATCAAGGTTGGCGACATTGTTACTGCAGTAAACGGCAAAGCACTTGACTCCACCGACGTTCTTCTTGAGGTTATTGAAAAAAGTAATGTTGGCGACACAATTACTCTTTCTGTTTGCAGACTTAACAATTCAGGTGCAGTAAGCACTAAATTTGATGCAAAGGTTAAGCTTGTTGAAGACAAGGGCGAAACTGCTACACCTCAGCAGGAGCAGACAACAGACCCCTTCAGTAGTTATTTCGGTAACGAATTTGGATATTAAGAAAAAAGTCACTCCTTGGGGAGTGACTTTTTAAATGCAAAATGCAGAATGCAAAATGTCGGGTGCTGCGCACAGCAATTGTAAAAAGATTAAGGATTCAAGACTCTTTGTCCTGAATCCTTTTTTGTGGTGTTTAGTTAATCTAAAAGCTAAAAGGTTGTTGTATGAATAAATAATATAATGCTTGGAAGCGAAGCTTCCCCAATAATTTTGCATTTTGCATTTTGCATTCTGCATTTTATATTTATTCTACATTCCAACGATCAATACTCGCCCTTTGCATTGCGCCGATTATTCTTTCGGGTACATCGCCATATTCATCAGAAAGCTTCTGCAGGAGGATTTTTGCATCCTCTCTTTTGGTCTTTTCGTTGGCAGGACATTTGCTTTCTATAATGGGCAGATTAAGCCTTACTACAGCCTGCTCCACGGCAGTCTCGCGAACATATATGAGAGGTCTTATCATAGTTATATCTCGCCTTGAAAGGTATGTTACAGGCGCAAAACAGCCAATACGGCTTTCTATGAGAAGATTCATCATAAAGGTTTCTGCTGCATCGTCAAGATGATGACCCAAGGCAATTTTATTGCAGCCTAACTGCTTTGCAGTATCATGGAGAATTCCTCGTCTCATTCTGGCACAAAGTGAGCAAGGACATTCTTCCTTTCTTATATTAAAGATAATTTCGTACAAATCAGTTCTCTGAATCACATATTCAATGCCGTATTCCTCGCAAAGCTTCTGAATGGGTGTAAAATCCCCATCCTGATTATCGAAGCGCATATCAAGGGTAATTGCGACTATTTCAAAGCTTGCAGGATAAAAGCGCTTTAAATCACACAACGCCTTAAGAAGCATTACGGAGTCCTTACCACCTGAAACGCCTACGGCTATTTTATCGCCGTCCTGAATCATTTTATAGTCATCAACGGCAGCTCGTGTTCTGCTTAAAATCTTTCTCATAAAGGGTTATTCCTTATTTACCTTGTCCTTTTTTATTCTTTCCCGAAATATCAATTTCATCTACCTTGGGAACCTTTTTAATAGAAACTGCAAGGACAACGAGAGCAACCACCAACACAGAAAGAAGAACTGCTATATATATTCTTCTGTTGGTTTCTGCCTGCTCTATTTCGTCCTCGTTGCTATAAAGCTCATAAAACTCTTCGTCATCAGTAGCTTCAATTATATCGGTATAGCGCTCATTTACATCAATTTCAAAAACAAACTCTGTTGTTTCTGTGCTCTCCTCTTTTCCTGCAAAAGCAGAAACGGAGGCTGTACCGAATAAAAGAATCGCACATATAATAACAGATATGATTTTTTTCATTTCTATCACACTCTTTTTGATAATTGAATTTTCAATTCATTGATTGATTTTTCTAAAATGCTTCTCGGACAGGCAACATTAAGCCTTGTAAAGCCTCTTCCGTTTTCCCCGAACCAGAAGCCAGGGTCCTGAATGATACCACATTCATTCTGAAGGAACAAATCAAGCTCATCATCGTTCATTCCAAGCTCTCTCATATCAAGCCACATTAAATATGTACCCTGACAGTCGTATATTTTTATCTGAGGAATATCCTTCAAAACCTCATTCACGAGCCTTATATTCTCTTCAATATAATCATTAACACCGTCAACCCAATAATCGCATTGGGTATAAGCAGCAATTGTTGCAGGACGGGAAACGCAGTTGATGCAGCTATAGCCATCCGCAGAAAGCTGCGCCTGAAATCTGTCTCTCAGGGATTTATCAGCAATAATTATATTAGAGGTGCCAAGACCTGCAAGGTTGAAGGTTTTGCTTACTGCTGTACAGATAACTGTATTTTTCGCAAAGGCATCGTCAACATTATTGATTACAATATGCTGATGATTTTTTCTTACAAGGTCAAAGTGGATTTCATCGCTTACAAGAACAACATTATTCTTAAGGCAGATTTCACCCACCCTTTTAAGCTCTTCCTTTGTCCACACTCTGCCTACGGGATTGTGGGGACTGCAAAGAAGCATCAGCTTAACATCATCCTGAGAAGCAAGCTCCTCAAGCTCCTCAAAATTCATTTTATAAACATTCCCCTCAGGAACGAGAGGATTATCAGCAATAATTCTGTTATTATTGAGAATGGATTTTGAAAAGGGATAATAAACAGGAGACTGAATTATGACCTTATCGCCCTCATTGGTGAAGGCTCTTATTGCAGTATTAATTGTAAAAACCACGCCACCGACGCAGGTAATCCAATCATTTTCTATTTGAAAATTGTGACGACGGGAAAGAAACTCACGGACACAGTCACGATAAGCCTTGTCGCCGTCAGTATAGCAAAAGAAGCCGTTATCAGCAAAAGCCTTTATAGCCTCTCTTACCTCTGAGGGTGTCTGAAACTCCATATCGGCAACTGAAAGAGGATACGCACCCCTTTCAATCAAGCCCTCGGGAACAGTTGTATCCCATTTATATGAACCGGTGTTTTTTCGGTTAAATACTTTGTCAAACATAGAAAAACTTCCTTCAGGCATTTATGAATAAAATTGAGGATGCAAGCATTATCTGTCCCCAGAAATATGTAACAATATTAAATATCTTCAAGGGGTAATTCTTCCTCTGATCTGCAAACATTATAACGCCAAGGGATGCATCAGAAAGCAAAAAGAAGAATGAGCCGAGAGTCAGAACAACAAAGGGTATTATGCCCCCCTCTGCGCCACTTTGCCACTGGTGATAGCCCAAGGCAGATGCCTTAATAAACATAAAGGTGAGAATTATGAAATAAAGCCATATACCAAAGGCAACAATTTTCGGTGTCATTTTCATTTTTGTAAGCTTCAGCATTACAAATGCAAGAACAAGCACCACTGCGCCTACAATAAGCTCGGGAGCGTTGAGCATTTTATAATCAGGGAAAAGCTTTGGCAGCGCCTTTACATAAGCACCGATGTAGAAAAAGTGCCCTATAAGAAAGCTCACAAATCCTGTTACGAAATACACATCGGATGGCTTGGCGTGAAGGAAATAGTCCCCTATCCAGCCAAAAACAAGACCTACAAGCATTATTATTGCATAAGACGAAAAGTTATCTGCAATAAACATTGAAAGCACACCGATGCTCACAAACATAGTTGAGCAAATCATTTTCAAAACCAAGGATTTGGTGCATTTTTCAGGCCAGAGCGCTTTTAAGTACCAAGGGGTACAAACTGCCTCAACCAACAAGCATATACCAAATAAAACCCACAATGCCATATTCATACCTCACCGCATAATTGTTTATTATATTGTATCACAAGCACAGTAAAAAGGCAACAACTTATAAAAAGTGAGGAGCGTTGGGGATGCTATAAAAAGTGCTAAGTGCTGAGTGCTAAGCGTATGGGAAGCTTCGCTTCCGAATATTTTAAGCCTCACAAGCTTTTATTATTTCTTCTTTGTTATTTATTATCTATTCTTTAAAAGTCGTAAAAGAATAAAGAAGAAAGAAAAAATAATAAAGAATAAATTTATAATTGCATCGCAGACCCGACACTTTGCGTTTTGAGTTTTGCGCTTTGCGTTACTTTTATACAAAAAATCCCCTTACCGAGTGGTAAGGGGAAATTGAGTCAAAATTAATATTTGAAGTTTGAGTATTCGCAGTTGTTGTAGAGTGTACCACCGATATCAAGAGTAAATACTGTAATCTTTGCATTTGCCTTGATAATAACTGTTGCATAGTGACCAAGCTTAACGAACTTGCCGTCCTTAGTCATTTCAGCAGTAATCTTGTAGCCTGTGTAGTTAACTGAACGGCTGTTGATTGCGCTAACAACGGGAACATCGTTCTTGATTGTTTCTTCAATATCTTCCCAGAAGAGAACGGAGGATGTAACCTTTGCAAGGAAGCTTGATTCCTTGTTCATGGGAGTATCTTCGTCAACCATAATAATTGTGATTTCGTAGTTGCCGTTTGCAAGGTCCTTCTTTTCTGCGCTCTTAACCTTTGAAAGGTCTGTAAGAGTACAGTCAGGGAAACGGTTTTTAGCATCATCGGAGCCCTTAGCCTGAACCTGAACCTCAGCTTCTTCCTTAGTTGTCATGAAGCTATCGATAACGGGCTGAAGAACGCTACCAACAGAACCTACCTGAAGGTTCTCAAGAACCTGCCATTCGATTTTGTCATAGCCTGCGTTACCCTTTGTTGCAAGGTTGTGAGCTGCATCCTTATAGAAATTATATACCTTTGCCTTATCCCAAGCGTCTGATTTGTTACCAGCGTCTGCTGCAGGAGCTGTTGTTTCAGCATTGCCTGCATCATCGTTTGCTGCAGGAGCTGTTGTTTCTACTGTTGAACCTGAATTAACTGCAGGAGCAGTTGTTTCTACAGTAGCTGAGTTATCAGTGCCTGTGTTTGCGTCAGCATTTGCGTTTACATTAGCATCATTGCTTGTTGTACCACCGTTTGCTGCAGGAGCTGATGCTGCGATATCATTTTTTGCAAGAAAAACGATAGAAGCAACTGAAACTGCATTACTTGCAAGAACAGTGAAAACAAGTGCGATTGCGAGAATGACTGCAATAATCTTTAAATCTTTGCTATTCATTTTAAAACCTCTTTCATATTTGCATAAAAATGCATATTTATTAACACTATAAGATTATACCAAAAAATACAAAAAGTCAATACTATATATTATACAAAAGAGATGGCTTTTTGTTGTGCAAAAGAAAAAAAGCGACCCTCTTACGAGAGTCGCTTTATGTAGCTCAAATTAATATTTGAAATCCCAGTATTTAACGTTGAATACGAGAACACCGTCACCCTGGATAGAACCAACGATAAGCTTTGCATTAGCAACGAGCTTAGCAGCACATCTGTGAGTGATTTCAACGAACTTGCCGTCCTTAGTCATTGTAGCTGTGATTGTGTAATCATCATATGTGATTTCACCCTTGTCAAGGCTCTTAACGAGGAGCTTAACAGCACTATCAGTTTTAACTGTTTCGTGAACGTCTTCCATGTAAAGGAAGTCTCTTGACATAAGGTTAAGACCGTCTGTATCTGTCTTTGCAGGGTTTGTAACATCCTTCATAACGATTGTGATAACAACGTTTGAACCGGAAGCCTTCTTTGTTACGCTTTCGATTGTGCTTTCAGAACAGTTACTGATGGGCATACGACGCATTGCATCTTCAGAGCCCTTAGCCTGTACCTTTGTTTCAGCATCTTCTTCCTTTGTAAGGAAGCCTTCGATAAGACCCTTAAGAGAATCGTTACCACCTACGTTGATGCTTTCGATTGCCTGCCATGATTTGTAAGAATAGCCTGCTGAACCCTTTGTGTTGATTTCTTTAGCAGCCTTCTGGAACATAGCGAGAGCTTCTTTGTCGATTTTAGCTGTTGCTGCAGGAGCCTGAGTTTCGCCAGCTGCAGGAGCCTGAGTTTCGCCAGCTGCAGGAGCCTGAGTTTCGCCTGCTGCAGGAGCCTGAGTTTCGCCTGCTACAGGAGCCTGAGTTTCGCCAGCTGCAGGAGCTGTTGTTTCTACAGTAGCTGAGCTGTCAGAGCCTGTGTTTGCGTTTGCGTTTGCATCTGCGTTTGCGTCATTGTTTGTTGCGCCAGTGTCGCCTACAGTACCTTCAGTTGCTGTCTGTCCCTTTGCAAGGAAAACAACAGAAGCGATGGAAACTGCGTTGCTTGTTACGATTGTAAGGAAAAGAGCTATACTGAGAATTATAGCAATTACCTTCATATCTGAATTTTTCATTGGTATAATACCCCTTTCAACTTTGTGGTACTGTTATACACAATAACACATTATTTTTCAGTATCTTAAGATTACTCTAAAAAGCGAAAAAAGTCAAGTGCATTTTTTCCAAATGCACTGACTTATTTCAATTTTGTTAAAAATGCTAAAATAACTTACATTTTTTGTGTATTCCATATATTTCGAGCGTATTCGTTAATAGCTCTGTCAGCAGCAAATCTGCCTGAATATGCAATATTGAGAAGTGACATCTGATTCCATTTTTTCTCGTCGAGGAAGGTTTCTCTTACCTTCTTCTGCGCTCTCTGATAATCTGCGAAATCAGCGAGAACCATAAAGGGATCGTGGTGTATGATTGTACCTGAAATATCAGAGAAATCCTTGCCGTCGATGCCATTGTGTGTAATAAAGTCAAGAACCTTGCGAAGCTCTGGGTTATTGTTGTAATAATTCTGAGGATTATAGCCTGCTCTGCGAAGCTCATTAACCTCGGGAGTTCTCATACCGAAGAGGAACATATTCTCGTCCCCTACTGATTCGTGAATCTCAACATTTGCACCGTCAAGAGTACCGATAGTAAGAGCGCCGTTCATCATAAGCTTCATATTACCTGTACCACTTGCTTCCTTACCTGCGAGAGAAATCTGCTCGGAAACATCTGCTGCAGGCATAAGTCTTTCAGCATTTGTTACATTGTAATCCTCAACATAGAGAACCTTGAGTCTGCCCTTAACATCGGGATCCTTATCAATCATTTCGCCAAGAGCGAGAATGAAGCTGATAATTCTCTGAGCAACAAAGTAGCCCGGAGCTGCCTTCGCACCGAAGATATAGGTCTTGGGAACGAAATTGCCATTGGGGTTTTCCTTGATAGCAAGGTACTCTGAAACAATGTTGAGAGCGTTAAGATGCTGACGCTTATACTCGTGAAGTCGCTTAACCTGAACATCAAAGATTGAGTTTGTATCAAGCTCAACCCCTGTTGTTTTCTTAATATGCTTTGCAAAGGCTTCCTTGTTAGCCTTTTTGATTTCACCGATTTTCTTAAGAACCTCTTCGTCATCCTTGAAATCTGCAAGCTTGGAAAGATTCTCTGCATCATAAACGAATTTATCATTACCTAAAAGCTCTGTGATATATTCAGTCAAGGCAGGGTTTGCCTGACAGAGCCAACGGCGATGAGCAATACCGTTTGTAACATTAGTAAACTTATCGGGTGTAAGCTTATAGAAATCATTAAAGAGAGTGTCCTTAAGAATCTGGCTATGAAGTGCAGAAACACCGTTTACCTTGTGGCTTGCTGCAACGCAAAGGTTTGCCATACGAACTGCGCCACCTGAAATAATAGCAGTACGCTCTACATAGTCTGCATCGTGGGTGCTTTCCCATACATATGCACGGAAGCGATTATCAATTTCCTTAATGATATTGTAAATACGGGGAATGAGTCTCTTAACAAGATCCTCGCTCCAGCATTCAAGAGCCTCGCTCATAACAGTGTGGTTTGTATAAGCAACTGTATTTGTAACGATTCTCCAAGCGTCATCCCAGCCGTAGCCACATTCGTCAAGAAGAATTCTCATAAGCTCGGGAATTGCCATTGTGGGATGAGTATCGTTAATATGAATTGCGATTTTCTCAGGAAGGTTTTCAATTGTGCCGTATTCACGAAGGTGATGACGGACAATATCCTGAACAGATGCAGAAACAAGGAAATACTGCTGACGAAGTCTTAAGGATTTTCCCTCGGGATGATTATCCATAGGATAAAGAACCTTACTGATAACCTCTGCCATTGCCTGACGCTCCATAGAACGCATAAAGTCGCCCTGATTAAAGGATTTCATATCGAACTCAGGTGCTCTTGCGCTCCAGAGACGAAGACAGCTGATGCCCTTGCCATCCTTACCTGCAACAAACATATCATAAGGCACTGCCTGAATAATATTACCATTTTCAATTTCAACATGGTGATACTGATTATCCCATGATTCAATAAGGTTTCCCTCGAAGCAAACATCTACTGCGCTGCTTTCACGGGGCTGAAGCCAAACCTCACCACCGGGAAGCCAGTTATCAGGAAGCTCAGTCTGTCTGCCCTCAACAAGCTTCTGACGGAAGATACCGTATTCATAAAGAATTGAATAGCCTCTTGCAGGGTAGCCCTGAGTTGCAAGACCGTCAAGATAGCAGGCTGCAAGACGGCCAAGACCACCGTTGCCAAGACCTGCGTCAGGCTCGCACTCATAAAGAGATTCAAGCTTGATTCCGTAATCCTTAAGAACGCTTTCAAAGGTTTTAGTAAGGTTAAGATTAAAAAGGGAGTTCTTAAGAGAACGGCCCATTAAAAATTCCATTGAAAGATAGCAAACTCTTTTTTTGCCCTCTTCATCTGCTTTTTTACCAAGCTCTGCTCTGCCCTGAGCCATCATATCGCGAATAATCATTGAAACTGCTTTATAATACTGCTCATAGGTTGCATTTTCAGTTGAGATACCGAAAAAGTGGAGAAGCTTATTTTCAAGCATCTCTTTTGCTTGCTTCTTTGTAAGCTTATAATTCATACAAATCCCCCAAAAACTTTTTAAAAAACCGAGGTTTTTTACTATTTTTTATACATTTTACACTAAAAATACGCTAAAATCAACTGTAACAAAGCAAAAAAGTGTATAATATATTCGGGTCTTTTTTGGATATTTTTTATGCTTTTACAAGCTCAGAACAAAAACGCTTTACAAAGCAGCAAAAATATTACACCGGGAACTGAAAAAAGAATGCTGAAGACAAGAGAAAACAGATTAACGCCCAAAGAAAGAGGGACAAAGAAATTCACTGCCCAAACTGCACACAGCGCTCCTACCCCACCAAGCACACTTGTAAAAAAAGCCTTCAAAAAATTACCACTGACCTTAAAAATTATTAAGGCGACGATTAAAATCACGATTCCGATAAAATAAAGCATCAATCCACTTCCTTAAGCTTATTCAACAGATAGGCGTGTCTGACCTCAAGGCTACGAAGCTCAAGCACTGCCGATTCCACAAGTGCATTGTCACACGCCGAGGAAAGCTTGAAATAGGCAAGCTTCATTAAAAATCTTACATTTTCAATTTCCTTTATGAGCAAATCTCTTTCGCTCATTTTTCTTAATCTTGAATATTTTAGGCTTTTGATAACTTCCTCACCACCTGTATTCTGATACAATTATTTTTATTCACAGAAAATAAAATTTATTACAGATTATTAAAGCACCTTACCGAGCATAATTATTATATAAATGCAAAATTCAGAATGCAGAATGCAAAATTTCGGGGAAGCTTCGTTTTACCTTTACAAAGGAGTATCCTTACGGGGAACCCACCACCAAGGTCAACCGGTTGCAATATAGTCGTCTCGCTCGCTCTTCACTTCGCGATACTCCTTATTGCGCCCAGAGCTTATTGTTCGCTGCATCTGCCACCGGCAGCGCTCACAAACGCTCACCCTCCCTATTAGCCTGACGGCTAACAGGGATGATAGGCTTCGCAACACTTTTACTCCTTGCGAAGCTCATTTCGAATTTCGAATTTAAATTTCCACTTTCAATTATAAATTTTATAAGAGGTGCTTATGAACAGACATTCCTTTACTTACCCACAATATTGCCCGATAGTTGAGAAAAATGTTATTATTGAGGAGCTAACATTTCTAAGTGGGAAAAAGAAAATCCGTTGTCTTTATTACCACAAATGCAACTGCAAGGAAATGGGTGGCTGCAGAAATAAATATGTAAAAAGAAAAATTGAGGCAGTTGAAAAAAAGGATGAATAATTGTATAATTGTGTTACTTTTACGAAGTAAATAGGGAACGGGGCAACCCACCACCATTGCAGGAGGCGAGAAATTTGTCAGGAATATATATTCATATACCATTTTGCAAATCAAAATGTCCTTACTGTGATTTTTATTCTTACAGATGTAAAAGCGAGGAAGCAGAGCCTTATGTTGACGCGCTTATAGACGAGCTTACCACTCTTAAAAGAGTAGGCGAATTTGTTAAAAAAAACTTCAAGGCTGATACCCTTTATCTCGGTGGTGGTACGCCGTCGGTTTTATCGGGCGAGGAGCTTTTCAGAATCATCACCACTGCGCGAGAACGCTTTTCTGTTTCTGACAATGCTGAAATCACCGTTGAATGTAACCCCAACTCAGACATCGAGGCTATTCTCCCCTATCTTCTTAAGGCAGGAGTTAACAGAATCTCCTTGGGTCTCCAGTCTGCCGTTGACAAGGAGCGCAGAGCTCTCGGCAGGCAGAGCGATAAAAATAGGGTCAGAGAGGTCATAGAGCTTTTAAAGGCTAACGGCATCACAAACATTTCTCTTGATGTTATGCTTGGTATTCCATATCAGACCGAGGAAAGCCTTAAGGAAACCCTTGATTTTGTTATCGAAAGCGGTGTCCCCCATATCAGTGCATATATGCTTAAAATCGAGGAAGGCACTCATTTTTATAAATGCTATGACAAATACGATTTCCCCGACGATGAAAAGACAATAGAATTTTATAATCAATGTGCTGACGCTCTCGAAAAGGCAGGCTTTATTCATTATGAAATCTCCAACTTTGCAAAGGAAGGCTTCCAAAGCCGTCACAACACAAAGTATTGGGAATTGGAAAACTACCTTGGAATAGGACCCGGTGCTCATTCTTACTTTGAGGGAAGGAGATTTTATTTCCACAGCGACACCCAAGGCTTTATCAATGGCGAAAGGGCTGTTTTTGACGATTTGGGTGGAGATGCCGAGGAATACATAATGCTTAAGTTAAGGCTGAAAAAAGGTCTTGATTTAAATAAATTAAAGGAGCTTTACGGCGAAAAGCCTTTAACAAAAATAAAAGAAAAAGCCCCGTTCCTGAAGGAGCAAGGCTTGATAGAATATAATAATGAAAGAATTGCTCTGACGAGAAAAGGTTATCTTCTTTCTAATTTAGTTATTTGTGCATTGATTTAAAAGAATATGGGGATGTAAAAAAAGCGCAGACCGCATAAAACATTACATTATTAACTATTTGTAATTTTTTGTATAAATTAAAGGGGTTCTTACAGGTACCAACACCTGTTTGAACCCCTTGGTTTATTTTGTTTTATGCGGTCTGCGCTTTTTTAACATCCCCATTAGCTTAAACCTGCTTTTTTCATATTTGCTTCATGCTCACTCATAGTGTTAGCATAGAAAACATCGCCTGTTTCTGTGTTGTGACAGAAATAGTAGTAATTTGTATCTGCAGGATTAAGAGCTGCTCTTATTGCTGCATCACCGGGATTAGCAATTGCACCTACAGGGAGACCCTTACATTCAGTATCATAGGTATCGTAGCTCTTGATAAACTCAACATACTTCTGACTGTCCTCAGTTGAAGAGGTCAAGGTGGGCTTAATTGTTTTAACAACATAATCTGAGGTTGAGTCGCAGTTAAGCCAAGGGAATGTTCCGAGTCTGTCAAGACGGTTGTAAAGAACAGATGAAATTTCGGGCATCTGACCACTTGAAGCAGCCTCCTTCTGAAGAATTGACGCCATAATGATTACCTCATCAAGGCTCAGATCTCTTGCCTTTGCCTGCTTTGCATATTCATCAGTCCAACGATTCTGGAAGTTATCTAAAAATCTTCTTGCAACGCTTGAAGCATTTTCACCTATATAGAATTCATAGGTATCGGGATAAAGGTAGCCCTCAAGAGCTCTGAAGCGTTTTTCCTTATTTGGTATGGATTTAATAAACTCATAGTCCTCTGAGAAATCAACATTCTGAAGAGTGTTGATAAAGCTTGCAGCTGTGCAAACCTCATTAGCTTCAAGCTTTTCTGCTATCTGATCGATAGTCCAGCCCTCAGGGAATGTAAGAGTTACGGTTTCGGAAAGAGTGATATCAGCCTTCATTGTTGAAAGCATTTTTTCAAGACCCATTTTAGGTGTAAGAGTATAAACACCTGAAACATAATCGCCGTCCTTACCGAAGAATTTTATAAACAGGTTACAGAAAAGCTTGTGCTTTATAAGGTCATTGTCCTCAAGAACATCAATAACATCGCTGTCACTCATACCCTTGGAAACCTCAACCTCAATTGCAGTATCCTCAACATCAATTGCAAGAACATCGTTAATGCAACCGATGCCGTAAATGCAAAGAACCACACTTGAAAGAGCGATTATTGCTATTGCAAGAGCAAGTCTTGAAAGCTTTTCAGAGGTCAGGAATTTACCGAAGAATGTATTCTGAAGTTTCTGAACTCTCGCGTTTTTTGCTGCAATTGCCTTATTCTGCTTTGCAGTTGTGGGAGGAGCAGAAACCTTGAATTTCTCAACAACAGCTTTTCCCTTCTGATTTTTGCGCACTGTGGCTTTTTTCTCTCTCTGAGCAGCCTTATCTATATCGCGAGGGGGATTTGAAAAATACACTCCACCCTTATAATTCGGATTTTCATAGGCACTGTCAGATTTGATATCGATTTTGAAATCGTCTATTTTTTTCTGTCTTTTGGACTTCAAAAGCTCTTCATCTGTGGGTGCAGCTGCAGGCTTTTTCTTTTCGTCCTCAAACATACTCAAAAGCTCTTCGTAATCGTTGAAATTATCTTTTGCCACTCAAAATCACTCCTTTGTGGTAATAATCTGTTTTTCTGTAACTATCATATCCACAGTTCTGTCATATTTGCCGTGGAATAATTCGTCCTTTATATTCTGAGAATAGCAGATGCCTATTGTTGAGCCCTTATACCTTGAAAGGTATCGGTCGTAATAGCCCTTGCCATAGCCCAGACGGTAGCCCGATTTATCAAACATAAACGCAGGCACGATGCATATTGTATTTTCGCTTTCTATAAGCATATTTTCCTTTACTGATTCAGGCTCTAACACACCGAAGGAGCCTGAGGAAAGGTCATCAAGAGAATTTATATAGTAGAAATTCATTTCTGCGGGTCCACCCTCGCAGCGAGGTACGGCCACCCTTTTTCCTGCAGCTAAAAGCGCGTTTATAAATTCCTTTGTATCTACCTCAATATCAGTTGACACATAGCATAAAAATGTATCAGTTTCTCTTACTGCCCATAAATTGAGAAGCTTGTTGCAGATTTTTTTATCAAGGGAGCTTTTAATTGAAGGGTCCATTGAAAGTCTGCTTTCCTTTGCTTCGGCTCTCATTTTCTTCTTTATAGGGCGTATATCTATCACTTTCTCCATTGAATACCTCTGAGTATCTGAAGTGCTTTTTCTTCTCCTTCTATTAAAGAGCAGATTGCTGCACCGAATTCCCAGGCAACGCCTGCGCCCTTAGCAGTTACGATATTGCCATCTATAACAACGCCGTCCTCAAGGACCTTTGCGCCCTTAAGCTCCTCTTCAAATCCGGGGAAGCAGGTTGCGTTTTTGCCTTCAAGAAGACCCTTTCTGCCTATGATAAAGGGAGCAGCGCAGATAGCGCCGATTATTTTATTGTTTTCTGCGCAGAAATCAATTGCTGCCTGAACATCCTCGTTGTTGTTAAGGTTTTCAGCGCCGGGCATACCACCGGGAAGAATGATACCCTGAACATTTTCATCAAGCTCAACCTCTCGGGGAAGAATATCAGCCTCAACGCTTATTCCGTGAGCACCCCTGCAGCCTCTTCTGCTTACGCCAACTGTTTTAACCTCAACACCTGCTCTTAAAAGAAAATCAACAGGTGCAAGAGCTTCTATCTCTTCAAAGCCATCGGCAAGAAAAACATAAATCATTGTTATACCTCTCAGTTTGAGTATGGTATTCCGAAAAATCCGTTTTTGATTTCGGGAACATCATTTATTTTATAATACATTCCGTATGGAATAGCTTTTTTATCTGAAGCTTGTCTTAATAAAGCTTCAGTTTTTTCGGTATTCTGAAAGACTGCCTTCAAAAGCACATCCTCATTACCGAAAAGCTCATAGAGCACTACACCCTTTTCCGTTTCTTCAAAAAGGGCATAGCCCTCATTTTCAACAAAAACAGCCTCAACCTCACCACTTACTGAGTTAAAGAACGAATTAAAGGTAGTTTCTTTAAGAACTGCAAAAGGCACATTCTTCTTGTTTTCTTTAATTATTTCTCTGTATTTTGGGTAAGTAAGCTTTTGAGTTTTTATTGTCTGAGTATTTTGAAAGCTCTTTTTATAAATAAGCCTTTCTGAATATGAAAAACCTTTTCTAAAACCAAGCTTTTCATAGATATTGAAAAGATAATCTTCTTCGGGTACAAGGAAAAGATAGTCAAATCCCCTGCTCTCTGCCACCTTGAAGAGCTCTTCAAAAAGAGCCTTCATAAGACCCCTGCCACGATATTCGGGGTGGGTGCAGACGGCGTAGATATAATATGAGGAATAGGCTTTTTCTTTTATGAGAATTTCGCTTTCAAGCATATATAAAGCGCTTACGGGTTTCCCATCTTTAAAAACTGCTAATATTCTTTCAGGTAAAGCTGTGTTTTTGAAGAAATAACCGAGGTTTTCTTCACTGTCGTCAAAAGCAGTTTTCCACAGAGCTTTTAAATTTTCATACTCGCTTTCAAGTGGAAAGCGTATTTCAAAAAATTTTTCCATAGTATTTTTTGACGAGATGCTCTGGGTGATAAGAGGTTTTTGCTTTTCTTAAATTCTCAACACCTGCATCATCTTCACGATTTATATATTCAAAATCTCCAAGAGATTTTTCTGCAAATAATTTATTGATTACCGCATAAGCAGTAAGATATTCGGGGGATGCTTTTTCAAAATGA
>JAZQUT010000089.1:0-2139 GCA_045631405.1 Acutalibacteraceae bacterium
CCACAAGAAAGCGAGATAATTATACAACAATGAGAGAGAAAAATCAAGTAGTTTTACCGTTAGAGTTAGGAATTTGTATTCCTGAAGGAGATTTTGTATTCAAAGTCGCAGAAATTTGCGAGAGTTTAGACTACACAGAGCTATTCAACACATATCTTCGCAGTTGGAGAAAAGTGAATCCAATCACAATATTTGAGTTAATCGTGTATGGGTATATGAAGCATCTGTATTCAGGAAGAGCTATTGCAGAAGCCTGCAAAACAGATATACGCTTTATGTGGCTATTAAATGGAGAGCCTGCACCAAGTCACGCAACAATTTCAAGATTTGAAGATGAGAGATTATCCGAGGTCATGGAAGGCTTGTTCTACCAATTCGTAAATAAGCTTTATGAAATGGGAGAAGTTAAATACAAGAACCTTTTTGTAGACGGAACAAAGATAGAAGCATACGCAAACAAGTATACGTTTGTGTGGAAAAGTGCTGTTGAAAAGAATCTTTCAAAGCTTGAAAAGAAGATAGAAGTATTGCTTTCTGTGCTTTCGGAAAGGTACGGCTTTAGTGAAAACATATCCCTTGAAGAAAGCTATGAGCAGCTTTGTTTGCAAGCACAATGGGTTAACCTTGTATTCGCTTCGGGTAAAGGAAAGCACAAGACTCAGTTACAGAGAGATATTGAGATTTTAGAGGAATACATAGCTAAAAAGACAGAATACTGCTCACATCTCGGCAAATTCGGTAACAGAAACAGTTTTTCAAAAACGGATACCGATGCAACGTTTATGCATATGAAGGAAGACTATATGCGTAACGGACAACTTAAGCCGGGATACAATATACAGATAGGTGTTGAGAGTGAATATATTGTAGGCGTTGGTTCTTTCTCTAACAGAACAGACATAAATACTTTAATTCCATTTCTGAACAGAATAAGAAAGCACACCAACAGAAAGTTTGAGAACATAATAGCGGATGCAGGATACGAAAGCAGCGAGAATTATCTTTATCTTGAAGAGAACGGACAAAATTGCTTTATTAAACCACAGAATTACGAGATAAGCAAGAAAAGAAGCTACAAGGCTAATCCGTATACTGTAGAAAATATGGATTACAATGCGGAGAGAGATGAGTATACTTGCCCTAACGGAAGAAAACTCAAGTTCAGAAGAGAAAGCAAAAAGACTACAGAGAACGGATATACTATCTCTACAAAGTATTACAGCAATGACAAATGCGGAAGGTGTCCTCACAGAGATAAGTGTCATAAATCTAAAAACGGTTACAGAACGGTTAAGGTAAACCAAGTAATTATTGAACATAGACCAAAAGCACTTGAAGCATTGACGAGTGAAGAAGGAACACTTCTTCGTATGAACAGATCTATTCAAGTAGAAGGTGTGTTCGGTGTACTTAAAGAGGATTACGGTTTTAGGCGCTTTCTGACACGCGGAAAGAAGAACATAGAAACGCAATTTTTCCTTCTTGCATTTGCATTAAATATTGAAAAACTTTGTAACCGCACGAAAAAAGGAAGGATTGGCTTGGATTTGTTCGCTTTGAATGCCTCTTAAACCAATTCTGTGCGAAATTGTATAATTTAAAAAAACGAGGATTTTGCCGATCCTCTTTTCGCTATACTCATTTTTGCCTCATTTTGAGGCTTTTTTTCTTTATCTTCTGTATTTTCGCTTCAATGCATAGAAAAAGAGCTGCCTCAAACGCTCTAAAATTTGCATTTGAGACAGCCCCTTTGTGCAAGGGCTATAAAAAAGATATTTTCGGGGGAGTGCTTACGGGATTTGAACTCTCCGCTTTTATGCCAACATTAATTGTTCAATAGCACCAAGATTTTTAGATTTTAGTATTTGCATATAATTTAACATAACTCGCCGTCAGGCGAATAGAGATGCGCGCGCCCTGCACTCTGCACTAAAAAAAGAAATGCGCCCCTTCCGCTACGGATAGGACGCATTCCCGGTCAATTCATTTTTATAAATGAATTGACGTTGTCATATCATGAATTCATTCAGCAGTGAGGCTGCAATTCATTACTTGTTCTCCGCTAAGGATAACGCGCACCCCTCTTATCAGATGTTTATTGTGTTATCAAGAGTCTTTTTAGGTGCCTCGTTTATGATC